>CAZGUX010000277.1:0-70198 GCA_964529305.1 uncultured Solibacteraceae bacterium
GCCCGAATCCGCCGAACTGCGCGCGCGGTTCGGCTACGAACTCCAAACGTCAGGCAATCTCGACCGCGCGCGGGAGGAACTCGAAGCCGCCTTCCGGTTGGATCCCCAATCGCTGGAGACGCGCCGAATGCTCGGACAGGCGCTCTTGAAATCCGGAGACGCCGAGCGGGCCTTGCCGTTGCTGGAGGCAGCGTCGGCCAGGGGGAACGCCTCGGCGCGGCTGGACGTGGCCAAAGCCCAGGTTGCGCTGCGGCGATGGGACGCGGCCGATGAGACTTTGCGACCGCTCACCGCGGCCAGCGACGCGCCGGCCGCGGCGTTGCTGTTGCACGCGCAAGTTCTGTTCCGCCTGGGCAAGCCCGGCGAGAGCGCCGGCCTGCGCGAACGATATTTGAAGGCCAGCGAAGCCACTCGCAGCATGGCCGGGGGCATGGGCCAGAAGCCGGCACTGCGCCGGTTCCCCAACTAGTACCGCTTCTTTTTTGTCTTCTCCTTTTTTCGCACTTCGGGCTCCACCAGCGAGAACTGCAGCTTGCGGTCGATTGGATCGACGCGGTCCAGACACACGTTGACCCGCATGCCGATCGCGAATTCACGCCGGGTGCGCGCGCCCACGAGCTTCCGCACATTCTCGTTATAGTAGTAGCGATCGCCCGGCAGAAGGTCGACCGGCACCAATCCCTCAACGAACAGATCATCCAGCTCCACGAAGAGGCCGTATTTCGAGGTGCTGATTACCATGGCGGAAAATTCGTCGCCGACGCGCTCTTCCATGAACTTGGCCTTCTTCCAGTCGACCAGTTCTCGCTCGGCATCGGCGGCGCGGCGCTCGGAGAGTGAGCAGTCTTCGCAGATACTCTGCAGATCGTCCTTGGCCGCGGTTTCGCGGCCGTCCAGCACGGCCTTCAGCAACCGGTGAACCACCAGGTCCGGATACCGGCGGATGGGCGATGTGAAATGGGTATAGGTGGACGCGGCGAGAGCAAAGTGTCCCGAATTATCGGTGCTGTACCGCGCCTGCTTGAGCGACCGAAGCATCAGGTAGCCGAGAATGCGCTCCTCCGGTTTGCCGTCGAGTTTGGCCACCAGCCGCTGGTAGTGCCGAGAGGAGATGTGGGTGGAGGCATCCGGCAGAGTCACCTGTTTGCGGACAGGCCGGCCGTCGCCGCGCTTCTGCGAGTAGCCGATCCGCCGCACGGGCATAGGGCCGATTCCCAGCGAGTAGCCGAACTGGGCGGCGACTTCTTCGAACTCCATCACGCGCTTGGGATCGGGAACTTCATGGATGCGGAACACCGACGGGATGCCGCGGGATTCCAGGTATCCGGCCACGGCTTCGTTGGCGGCCAGCATGAACTCCTCGATCAGGCGGTGGGCGATGTTGCGAGGCGACCGCGCGACGCCGGTCATGCGGCCCCATTCGTCGAATTCGATCAGAGGCTCCGGCAGGTCGAAGTCGATCGAGCCTCGTTTCACGCGTTTGCGATTCAAAATCAGCGCGAGTTCGCGCATCAACTCGAAAGAACCAGTGAGGTACTGATAGCGCTGCCGCAGCGTCTCGTCCCCCTCGAGCAGCGCGTGCACGTCCGTGTAGGTCATGCGCTCCGCGCTGCGGATCACCCCGCGAACGAACTCCGTGGCAATCACGTCGCCTTGATGGTCGATCTCCATCAGGGCGGAGAGCACGAGCCGGTCCTCCTTCGGGCGCAGGGAACAGATGTTGGTGGATAGTTCGTAGGGGAGCATCGGCACCGCGCGGTCGGGAAAATAGACGCTGGTGCCGCGCAGACGCGCCTCCTCGTCGATCCGGCTGCCCGGCCGGACGTAGTGGCTGACGTCGGCGATGTGGACGTGCAGGGCGAAGTGTCCGTTGGGAAGGCGCTCGACCCACACCGCGTCGTCGAAGTCGCGCGCCGTCTCGCCGTCAATTGTGACGATCGCCATGCTCCGGAAATCCCTGCGGTCTTTCAGTTCCCCGGCAGCGATGTCCGCGGGCACGGACGTTGCTTCCTCCAGGACCTCCGGCGGAAACTCGTGCGGCAGGTGATGCTTGCGGATGATGATTTCGACGTCGATGCCGAAATCGTCCGGATCGCCGAGGATTTCGATGACGCGCCCCACAGCGCCTTCCTCGGAATCGGGGAACGCCAGCAGTTCGGCGTTGACAATCATGCCGTTCAAGTCGCGCACGCTCCCGACCTCGATGGGCTTGGAGCCGATGCGATCCGGGGAGACGGGACGGGGAGGCGGAATCTCCAACCCCTCGGGAATCTCGATCCACTGACGGATGCGGTCGTCCTCGGGTACGACGAAACAGCCGTGCCGGGCGATGCGGAACTGTCCGACCACGGTGACGTGGGCCCGTTTGAGAATCCGGACAATCTCGCCATCCGCCTTGCCGTCGGACTCGACCCGGGAAACGCGGGCGACGACGCGGTCGCCGTGCATGGCGCGCTCGACCGAAGATGGAGGAATAAAGATGTCGCCGGCGATCCCCTCGATGGGGCGGTCGGGCATCACGAACCCGTAGCCGTCCCGATGGACGCTCAGGCGGCCGACGGCATACTCGCGGCTCAGCGAGCTGACGGCATAGTGCCCCGATCGAACTTCGACAATTCGCCCATCGCGCTCGAGGCGGTCCAGGGCATTCTCGATCTCGACGCGGGAAGCGCCTTTCGAACCAAGCTCTTTTACGAGTTGCTTGAAGCTGGCGCGCGCATGCGGCAGGCGGGACATGTGGGCCAGCAAGGCCGCGTCGGTCATCTCCCAATCGTAGCGAACCGGTCCCGGACAAACGGAAGGCAACAACGCCCACTATTGCACGGCGGGCCGAAAACGGAACGAGAAAACATCCGCGTCTTTCACGACGAATCTCAAGCGCACCGGCGTACCGGCAAGCCTGCCGAGGCCGGGGCTGTTCTTCCACGACACCATTCGTTCAATCTCATCGCCGATGATCTCGCTCGAGTCGGCGAGCGTAAACCCCGGGATCGGCTTTCCATCGGCATCCTGAATCTCGACCCGGACCGAGCCGGCGGCCGATGTGGAGTAGTTCAACTCGAGGGCTGCGCCGGTGAACCGCAGGGGTTTGGTGACCATCTCGCCGCCGCCGAAGCCGGCGTGCAGGGAGGCGAATCCGTCCAGGCGGAGTGTATAGCGGCGAAGATGCGCGGTGTTTTGCGCATAGTTGCGATCCACGTAGAAGGACATTTCGGAGGGACCGGTCTGCACCAGATTCAACGCCGGATAGTTGGTGCGGGAGACCCAGTGAGAGTAGCCGATTCCGGGGCGGAGGAAACTCTCCAGGAAGGTCCGCTCGTACACGTTGCCGCCCCGCGTGGTCAGCAGAACCACATCCGAGGTCTGACCGCGATAGTCTTTGTCGACGCCGACCTGGCCGGCCTGCTCGTCCGTCAGCACCCGGCGGCGGGTGACAAATCGGGCGCTGGTCGCTACATAGAGGTGAGGCGCGCGGAAATAGGGGGCCGTCTGGTTGACGTAAAGGTGCTCGGGCTGTCCGCTGTCAAAGGTCATCTCGACCGGCGCTTCCCAGTGGAGGAAGTCGCGGCTGGTGGTGCGCGAGATCCAGCGGACAGCGCCCATTCCCGGAACATCGTGAAACGTGCGGAAGTAGCAGACGTAACGGCCTTCGGACTCCGACCAGAACGCCAGGTTCTGGGAATCGTACATCGTGACCTTACTCTTGGGCAGAACAGGCTCCTCGCGCAACTTGCGCCAGCGAATGCCATCCGCCGAAGCGAAGGCGACCAGGCCGCTCTGCATGCTGCCGCCAAGCGCCTTGTAGCGCTCACTCGGGTCGACGCCGGGGCGGGTGTCGAGCACGGGGCTAAAGTTGATCGAGTAGTCAGGATCGCTCAGAATCACATTGTTTTTGCGCGAACCGCTCACTTCCACCAGGCCAAGATCGGGCCGAGTCCAATGGATTCCGTCGGAGGATTCGGCATAGCACGTGACGTTCACGCCCTGACGTCCTTCCGTGGCGGGCGTCACGACCCCGCGATAGTAGAGACGGTACAACCCGCCGTCGTGAATCACGGTGGCGTAGTTGACAAACGGCCCTTCCCACGGTTGGGAGAAGGTGAGGGAGATCTCCTTTTCGATGGGTTGTTGCAGTCTCAGTTCGACGCCGCTCAACCGATCGATCAAAAGCCGGTCGAGGAACAGCTCGCGGCGCGAACCGATATCAATGGCGGGTTGGGCCGCCAGTTCGACGGCCAGGAAAAGAAAAACAAGCGGCAGGTGGATCAAAACATTCTCCCAAGGTCATGAAAGCGGGTTCCCGCGGCGGGCCTTCGCGGTATCTTATCAGGTTCAATCGGGATTCCGACAGCGCTAATTCGTTTCATTTCGAGGCGAGTCCTCCTTGACAAGGTCCCGGACCGTTCTTATAGAATCGGGGAACTCACGGGCGTAGGAAAAGGGTCAGACACAATCACATTGCATCGAGGGCTAAAAGGAGGCCGAGGGTGAGGATCCAGCAGCTCGAACATTTCATTTTCGCGGCGATGATGCTCGCGGCGGGAATCTCGTTCGCACAAACCAGCCAGGAAATTGTGGGAACGGTGAAAGACGCAACCGGAGCCGTCGTCAGCGATGCGCGAATCACGGCACGGCATCTGGCCACGAATGAAACCCGCGAGACCAGGAGCGACGCCGGCGGCGACTTCCGGTTACTGCGCCTGACCCGGGTGGGCGAGTACGAGGTGCGGGTGGAAAAGTCCGGATTCCGCGTGGCGGTGGCGCCGAAGGTTCTGGTCGAAACCGGACAGACCGTTCGTCTCGACCTCCCTCTGCAGATCGGTGAAGTGGCGCAATCGGTACAGGTGGAGGAGACAGCGTCGCTGGTTCGCTCGGAGACGGCTTCGCTCGAGACCGTGATTCAAAACCGCGAGATTCTGGAACTTCCCCTGAACGGTCGCAATTTTCTTCAACTGACGGCTCTGTCCCCCGGAGTGTCGACGAACGGACCGCAAGCGTCCGGGTACAATTCGTTCAACCTGAGCGTGAGCGGAGGCCGGGCCCGCGACAACGACTACCGTATCGACGGCTTGCGCGCGATGGCGAGTTACAGCAACAACATCGCGACGCTGCCGCCGCTCGACTCATTGCAGGAGTTCGAATTGATTCGCAACCTCTATTCGGCCGAATACGGCCGGGCGATCGGGGCGGTGGTGGAGGTGCGAACGAAATCGGGCACCAACCAACTACACGGGAGCGCCTACGAATTTGCGCGGCGAGGAGATTGGGCGGCGATTCCTTACTTCGCGCGGACGCGCCCGAATTACCGCATCGACCAGTTCGGTGGAAGCATCGGCGGGCCGGTGTACCTGCCCAAGTTGTATAAGGGCCGCGACCGGACATTCTTTTTCTTTGCGTACGAGCAACTCTATCAGCCGAGCCAGGTGGTGGCGCAGTTCTATACCATGACGGACGCGGAACGCTCGGGCGACTTCACGCAATCGCCATTCCGCCTGCCGCGCGACCCGCTCACGAATCAGCCGTTCGCCTCGGGCCGAATCCCGGCAAGCCGGTTCAGCCCGGTGGCCGTAAACCTGCTCAACATTTTTCCCCAACCGAATCAAACGCTGGCCGGGGACGTGAACTGGACCGGAAATTTTCCAGCCAACTCGAAAACGCACACGTACGTGGCGCGCCTCGATCACCAGTTCAACACCAAGCACTCGGTGTTTGGCTCGGCGACCCTCTCCAAGCAGAAACAGATTTCGGCCAGCCGGCTGGATTGCGGGTCGTGCGAAAAGCGAATCTCCGATGAGGATTTCCTGACAGACGGGCAGGCGATCACGCTGGGCTACACCTGGCTGATGACTCCGGCAGTGGTGCTGCAGGTTCGTGGAGGCCGATCGATCAACTACGCTTCGCAGGAGATTCGGGACAAGACCCGGAACTACGCCAGGGAACTTGGCTTCGACTTCTTCCCGACAGACGAAAGGAAGGACCTGTGGGGACCGCCGCGGGTGAACGTGGGCCGGTTTGCGTGGTTCGGCACCACCAACTCACCGTACGTATCCGATCAGGACATCTATAACGGCGTCGCCGTGCTCAGCATCAACAAGGGCGCGCACTATGTGAAAGCCGGAACGGACCTGGCCTGGGACCGGTTCGCGTCCATCGGCGGCTACGGCTCGCGGGGCGCGTACTTCGGCAACGACCTCTTTACGGGGAACCAGAACGCCGATTTCATACTTGGCCACTACGGCTCCGCCAACTTTCAGTTCGAACCGGACTGGTATGAGGCACGGCGCCCGCAGCTCGCCTTTTACGTTCAGGATGACTGGAAGATCAAGCCGAAGCTAACGCTCAACGTCGGCCTCCGCTACGACTACACCGGACCTTACGACGCGTGGAAGACGCACCGCCTGCACCGTTTCGACCTGGCTAAGAACCAGGTGGTCTATCCCAAGGCACTCGAACCGTTGATTTCGGCGGATGTCCGGGCGCGGCTGTTGTTTCCCTACCGGTTCGAAGGGCCATCGACCAGCTACGACGCGCAGAAGAACGATTTCGCGCCGAGAATCGGCCTGGCGTACCGCCCGACGGGCCAGTCGACATTCGTCATCCGGGCTGGCTACGGGATCTTCTACAACAGCCCGATGGGGTTGGAGACGATCCGGTCGGGACGCATTGCGCCGTGGGACGCGTACCTCGCGTTCCGCCCGACACCCGATGCGCCATTGTTCTTTCACCGGGCAGATGGCTCGTTGAAGCAGCGGGTATTTGCCTCACCGGGATTCACCGCGCCGGTGGAGCCGGGTTTCAAGACCTCGTATAACCAGCAGTGGAACCTGTCGGTGCAAAAGCAACTCACGGGCGCCATGGCGCTGGAGTTGGCATATGCCGGATCCCGCGCCGTGAACATGAGCTTCCAGCGGGATGCTGACGCCTATGCGCCGCTGTATGGCCTGTCCCGATACTTCACAACCGTCAACATGACGACCAACGGCCTGGACTCCCGCTACGATTCACTTCAGGTCTCGCTGCAACAACGGTTCAGCCAGGGGCTGTCGTTCCGCGCCAACTACACCTGGTCGAAACTGATGAACGATTACGCCGACTACTTTGACAACGGCACGGTGTCGGTGATCTTCCGGAAGAACCTGGAATGGGGCCGGGGCTTCGCGGACCATCGCCACAACCTCAACCTTTCCGGCATCTACGAACTGCCGTTCGGGCGGGGCCGGCGGTTGGCAGCGAATGTACCGCGAGTGGTCGACTATGCGATCGGCGGATGGAAGCTGAACTACATTCTGCAACTCAACTCCGGCTTCCCGGTGAACCTGGTATACAACGCCGCGTTCCGGCCGGACGCGGTACCGGGGCGGGACGCCAATCTGCCGGTATCGGAGAGGACGGTCGACCGGTGGTTCGATCCAACGGCATTCGCGCGTCCTGCCGCCGCTGCCAGGTGCGAGGTGGAGGTACCGGCGCGGCGGGACGGATGGTTCCTGCTGCCGTGCCAGGGCAATCTGGGACGCAACGTGGTGGACGGTCCCGGTTTCGCGAACCTGGACACGGGCGTTTCGAAGTTCTTCCCGATCCGCGAGAATCACCGCGCGGAGTTCCGTGCCGAGTTCTTCAATGTCACCAACCACCCGGCCCTGTACTGGAACCTGGGCAACGGGTCCGGTCTGCGCTTCGACCTGGCGGGCGCGTCAAGACTGACGGCGGTACGCAGCAACCGGACGATCCAGTTGGCGGTGCGTTATTCGTTCTAAAGCAATGCGGGCGGCGGTTTGCCTGTTTACGTTCAGCGCGTGCCTCTCCGCCGCGCCGCGGCCGGCAGTGATCCTGGGGGAGCCCGTCGTGGTGGCCGAGGCGCCGCCCGAGGAACGCCGGTGGGGCTACTACCAGTTTCCCCGCATCGAGCGGCGGCGGGATGGCCGGTTCGCCGTCAGCTTCCACGTTCACCCCGACGCCGCCGAGAGTTACGGCCTGAAGGCGGAAGTGCCAAACCATGCGGTTTCTTCGGATGGAGGGCGAACGTGGGCATTTGACCACGATTCAGACGCGGCGGCCGGCGGAGTGCCGTTGCCCAACGGCGACCGCCTGCGTATCGAGACGCCGCGCCCGTTCCCCGTGGGCGAGTTGAAACTGCCGGCGCCCATCGGGATCAGGAAGGGCACCTACAGCAAGGAGGAGTACACTCTCTACCGGCTGGGCGAGTTGCCCTCCCCGCTCGACAAGATCTGGTTGGGCCGTCTGGCGAAAGGCTCCCGGGCATGGCAGACGGAGCAGAGCCGGTTGGACGATCCGCAGGCGTTGCGATACTCGCTCCGCGGCCTGTTTCCGATCGTGTGGTGGGGCGATCTGGTGGTGGCCCAGGATCGCTCGCTAATCGCCGGAGTTTATCCGGGGTACCTGGAAGGACAACCCGGTCACCCGTGGAACATCTTCTTCTACCGCTCCACCGACTCGGGGCGAAGCTGGAAAGCGCGGGGCAGAATCCTCTACCAACCCGACGAGCGAGCCGACCCGATGGGGGCAAAGCGTGATGGATTCAGCGAACCGGCTACCGAACGCCTGGCCGACGGCACGCTGCTGTGCGTAATGCGCTCGACCGACGGCAACGGGGTTGGCCCGATGTACCAGAGCCGCTCGGAAGATCTCGGCCGCACCTGGACAAAACCCGAGGCGTTCGCGCCCACCGGCGTGCTGCCTCGATTGCTGCGCCTGGGCAACGGCGCGCTGATCCTGAGTTCGGGGCGGCCCGGAGTGGATGTGCGGGTCAGCTTTGACGGACGGACCTGGAGCCCGCCGCACACGCTGGTGCCGATCTCTTCGGATAAACTGAACGCGGATTCCTGTGGCTATACGGGCCTGGTTGCAGTGGACAACGACAGCTTTTTGATCGCGTACTCGTGGTTCCGGCGGAAAGGGGCGGATGGCCGCGAGCGAAAGACCATCCTGGTGAGGCGAATCGAGGTGAAGGTGAAATGAGCGACGGACTCTTGTGGACGCGTAGGAACTGGATGATGCTGGCCGGCGCGATGGCCGCCCGTGGCGAGAACGGCGTGCTGTTCCAATCGCCCCTGCCCAGCGACATGAACGTCACCACGGTGGCGGAACTGGATGCGAACCGCCTGATCGCGGTGGGAGGCGGCCACGAGGGGGAGAAACCGCGAACGCCGATATCCTATTTGTCTAACGACCTTGGACGCCAATGGCAGCCCGGGCCGAAGTGGATGGAGGGCGGCAAGCCGTTTGAGGGGATGGTGCACTCCATGCTGCGGCTCCGCGACGGACGGTTAGGCCTGATGTACAGCCGCAAGGAGTGGCTGCGCACACCGAGTTACTCGACACCAGTTCGGACGTGGCTCTTCAGCACGTCGGGTGATGACGGCAAGACCTGGAGCGAGGGCGTTCCGCTCGATATGCCCGCCCGCTACGAGGACCAGGACAGCAAAGAGAGCGAGAACAAGGGCGTGTTTGTCGCCTACCCGTTCGGACGAATCATCCAGCTTTCCTCCGGCCGCCTGGTCGTGCCTTGTTACTGGTACATGGGCGGGAGGCACCTGGAGCACCACCCGGATCTCCGGATGGACGAAGGCCCGTCGTACGCGACGGTGCGGGGCCATCGGGTCAAGAGGATTGCCGACGGCCACCTGTATGAGTCCGCGATGGGGGGCTGCTTTGTCTATTTCTCCGACGACGGAACGAGGTGGCAGCGCAGCACGGGTAGCATCATGGTGTGGCCCCTGCCGGGCGAGGGAGACGTGGGCGGATTCGGCGCAACCTGGGAGCCCGTGGTGATCGAACTGAAAGACAAGCGCGTCCTGATGTTCATGCGCACGAACGTCGGACGAATCTTTCAGAGTTTCTCGAAAGACGGCGGCCTGCATTGGACGCCGGGGGAGGCGACTGAGCTGGCTTCCGGCGACGTCCCTTGCTGCCTCGGCCGCCTGCCGAAGAGCGGACACCTGATGGTGATCTGGAATCAGTCGTCCGCCGCGGAGATCCGCGCCGGCTATTCGCGGGGGCGTCTGTCGACCGCGGTCTCGACGGACGAAGGCAAAAGTTGGGGCCACTTTCGCACGGTCGCCATCAGCGACGGGTTGCGCAATGTGGCCAAGGTCGAACCGCCGCCGGTAAAGCACGTGCGCGCGAACCGGGAATTGGGCGTGCTGCCCGACGGCTATTCGCGCCATCACTATCCGAAGCTCGCGTTTTCACAAGGCAAAGTGCTGCTGCTGTACTACACCGGGCAGGTGCAGCCGGGAGGCCGGTTCGAGCGCTGGAAGCCGATGGTGAAGACGGTCGAGGAGTCCTGGCTTCTGGGCTGAGTCCAGAGAAGGCCGGAGCCGACCGAGTCCTGAATTCCCGCCGGAAACCCGGCTCCCCGAAGACACCATCGCAAAGCACCGAGCGATGCGATATTATCTAGCCACTGATTGCAGCCGCTTCAAGCAATTGGGGGCAGGGGGCCGTGTTGCATCCTCCCGGAAATCGGAGACTTCCATGAAACGGAATGCTGTTGTTTGTCTGGTGCTGTTGATCGGCGTCTGGGCCTCGATTCTGAGCGCGCAACGAGTGAAGTCCACCATTAGCGGAGCGATCACGGACCCGAGCGGAGCTACGGTCGCGGGCGCGGAGGTCGCGCTGACGAACACGCTGACAGGAATCACCAAACGCTTCACCACCCTGGCGGATGGGACGTATGCGTTTCCGTTCCTCGAACCGGGCACTTATGCGATCACGACCAAATTGACGGGTTTCAAGACCGCGGTGCAGAAAGACATCCTGGTGAGAGTGGCCGCAGATCAGCGCGTCGACATCGCGCTGGAACTCGGCGAGGTGTCGCAAACGGTGGAGGCGACCGCCGTGGCGCCGCAGGTGGAGAGCGTCAGCTCAACCCTCGGGACGACGGTCGACAACAAGAAGGTGGCCGATCTACCCCTGAACGGCCGGAACATCTACGCGCTGCTGAACATCATTCCCGGCTCGTCGCTGGGCGGACCCAACGGGGCCGGCATTCAGGCGACTAACCCCGTGATCAACGGCACGCGTCCCCGGGGCAACAGCTTCACCGTGGACGGCGTCGGCGTGAATCAGGAGAATTCGGGGACATCCGGAGGCGCGGGGGTGACCTACCAGCCGCAACTGGACGCGATCGCCGAGTTCAGGATCCTGACCAGCAACTATTCGGCGGAGTACGGCCGTGCGATGGGCGGCGTGGTCAGCCTGAGCTTGAAGTCGGGCACGAATCAATTCCACGGGTCGTTGTTCGAGTATCTGCGCAACGACAAGTTTGACGCGCGGAATTACTTTGCGGCCCCCACGGCGCGAAAGCCCGTTCTCCGCTACAACCAGTTCGGCGTGGCCGTGGGCGGACCGATCGTCAAGAACCGGCTGTTTTTCTTTTCGAACGCGGAATGGACCAAACGGCGAAGCCAGTCGGTGAGCACGTCGTCGGTGCCGACGGCTCAGAACCGGACGGGCGATTTCAGCACCGACCCCAACCGGATCTACGACATCCTGACGACCAGGACCGAGGGCGGAAGAACCGTTCGAGACCAGTTTCCGGGCAACATCATACCGGCGAACCGGATTGACGCCTCCGCAAAGGCGATTAACGACTTCTATCCGCTGCCGACCTCCGGGGGCCTGGTCAACAACTTCGTGATCGCCTCCCCGACCGCGACCAACGCCATCCGGACGGACACCAAGATCGACTATGTGCTCACCTCGCGCGACACGGTGGCGGGCCGTGTGTCGTGGTCCGACAACGAGGTGATCGGGTCGAAGACGTTTCCCGGCCCGGCCAATCCGAATACGTCCGCCTATCAGGACACGCGGACGCCCGGCTTCCAGGTGAACTGGACGCACACGTTCTCCCCGAGGCTGATCAGCGAATTCCGCACCGGCTACCAACGGTTTCAATACATTCTCGGCACCGATCCGGAAGCTCAGGCCGACTGGCGAAGCAAGTTAGGCCTCCCTGCGATTCACACGGACCCGACCTTGCAGTACGGATTCCCGTACATGGCGCCGAGCGGCATCACCGCGATCGGTGCGACGTTTTCCCAGTATCTGTTTCAGACACGGTCCCTTCAATTCAACGAGACGATGAGTTGGTCGCTGGGGAGACATTTCGTCAAGTTCGGCGGTTCGTTCGCGCGAATCGGGTCAACCGACCGGATTCCCGGGTATCCGGCGGGCGGGTACGTCTTTTCCGGCCAGTACACGAGTTTGCCGGGAACCGGCGCGACCGGGAGAGGGTTTGCCGACTACCTGCTGGGCCTGTCGTCCCAAGCGAACGCCGGGCTTCTGTTAGGGGGCGGCATCCAACCGAAGAACAAGGAGTTTAGCCTGTTCGTGCAGGACGACTTCCGGCTGACGAAGAAGCTGACTTTGAACCTTGGGCTGCGATACGATCTGGCCACGGCGATCCGGACCGACGCGAACACGCTGTGGGGCTACGACCCGGCGATCAATGCGACCCGGGCCAACGACCCGCCCGCCCCGCCGAATAAATTGGACGTGGCGCCTCGCTTCGGCTTCGCGTACCAACTGACGTCGAAGACCGTTCTGCGCGGCGGATACGGGGTGGCGTTCTTCCCGCAATTCAAGGGACTGGGCGGCTTCTTTGCCAGCCCTCCCGTCCAGATCGGCCGGGCTTTCCCGGTCACCGACCCGCTGAAGCCGGCGTTCACGCTGCGGGATAGTTTCGGCGCCTTCGTGTATAACCCGGTGCAGGGAATCCCGGGGAATCCGAACCTGGTGATGGGGATGTTCAACCCGTCGAGTTCCAAGTCGCCGTACGTCCAAAGCTGGAGTTTCACGATCGAACGGCAACTCGCCGAGCGCGTGGCCGTGCGCGCCGCGTATGTCGGCAACAAGGGAACGCATCTGGAGGACATCATCCAGATCAACCAACTCTTCGGATCCCAGCTTGGACCCGACAGCAAGTTCGGGGGTCTCACCGCGCAGCAGAGGCGGCCTTTCCCGGGCGCTGGGCAGGTCCAACAATTTGCCAACGATATGAATTCCAATTACCACTCCCTGCAGTTGAGCGTCGACTGGCTATCGTGGAAGGGGCTGTCGATGTTGACTTCGTTCACGTATGGCAAGGCGATCGCGGAGAATCGAAGCTACAGGCAGGACAGTTGGAATCGCGCGGCAAGCCGCGGGTTGGGGAACGCGGACCTTCCGCGTGCGTTCGTCCAAAGCGCTACCTATGAACTTCCTTTCGGCGCCGGCCGCAAGTGGCTGAGCCACGGCGGTGTGGTCAACCAGGTGATTGGAGGCTGGCAGGTGAACGGCATCCTGACGGCCCGCGACGGGTTCCCGATCCACATCACGTCGTCGTCTAACCTGTCGGGCAGCTTTTCGATCCTCCAGTTTCCGGACCGCCTTCGCGATGGCAACCTGCCGGAGGGCAGCCGGACGATCCAGCGCTGGTTCGACACCTCGGCCTTCAAGATTCCGGACGCATACACCTTTGGCAATTCCGGAGCATTCCCCGGAGTCCGCGGCCCGGGAATGGTGAACCTGGATTTTTCGCTCTTCAAGAGGTTCCGCGTCCTGGAGGGGAAGAACCTGGAGTTCCGCGCGGAAGCGTTCAACATCAGCAACACGCCGGGCTTCGCCAATCCGAATGCGGCGATCGGCACGGCGGCCGCGGGCTCGATCAGCACGCTGCTGAACGCGAACCGTTCGATCCAGTTTGCCCTGAAGTTCTTGTTCTGAGGGCTTACGCCGCGGGATCCAATCGCGGTGCGGGTCGCGAAGCCGAACGCAACCCCACGGCTCACGCTGTGGGCTCGAGGGCATTCTTCGGGCTGGACGCGCAGTTATCTTCGATTGGGGCGGTGGGCACTCATCGGCCCTCGGCAGCGGTCTGCCGCCCAGACCCTGGAGGAGTTCGGAACGTGTTCTCGAGGCGAGATTTTGGAAAATCGGCGGTGGTGTCGGCGTTGGGCGCCGGCGCGCCGGGGACGGCGGCCGCCAGCGGAACGGGCCTGCGTGCGGAGGTTGCCCGACCTTCCCCTGAGGCGGGAGAAGTCGTCCTGTTTCCCTTTGACGACTACAGCGTCCCCCTCCGATACCGGTTGAAGATCGGCCTGGTCAGCCGGGCCAACCCCTTCAACCTGCACCCCAGGGTTCTGGAGAAAGGCAAGCCGGGCGACCCTGACAGCTATGACACCGCATTCAACGGAGCCGTCCTGAAAGTGGGAGACGAACTCCGGATGTGGTACATCGGGACGGACCGGAAAGGCAAGTGGCGTCTTTGCTACGCCACCAGCAAGGATGGCCTGAAGTGGGAGAAGCCCGCGCTCGGGCTGGTGGAATTCAACGGCAGCAAACAGAACAACCTGGTGGCGTTCGACCGGGACGATGCGGCGACCATCACGATCCTGGAGGAACCCGAGGATCCCGATCCCGGACGCCGGTTCAAGATGATCTACGAGGTCAGCCCGTTTCAGATCGGCGCGGCATTCAGCCCCGACGGCCTGCGCTGGACCCAGTCCCGGAACAACCCGATTCTGAAGCACAACAACATCGAACCGGGCGGCCTGATCAAATACAACGGCTGTTACTACCTGAACGGACAGGGCGGCAATGTCGGGACGAAGCGATCGCTGGTGACGTTTCTCTCCTATGACTTCGAGCGCTGGAGCGACGCGGTGGCCGTGGGGTTGCGGCGGGACGTACGACCGCATCCCGACATCCCGGGACCGCACGCGGGAGAGCAGATCCACCTGGGAGCCGGCGTGTGGAACCGCGGCAACGTGATCATCGGCATCTACGGGCAGTGGCACGGACCGTCGAACGACCGGCACTTCGTGAGCATCGATCTGGGCTTTGCCGTCAGCAACGACGCGATGCATTACCGCGAGCCGATCCCGGAGTTTCAGATCATTCCGGCGTACGAGATCTTCCGGCAGGTTCATCATCCGGAGGCGGTTCCCGCGCCCGCCCTCAACGCAGGGCAAGCGTTTGCCAACGTGGGCGACGAGACATTCTTCTGGTATAGCCCGTGGTACGGCGGCAGTGTGTGCGTGGCCCGCTGGCCTCGGGACCGGATGGGCTACTTCGAGGTGGTGACCAAGCCGAAGCCGAATGTCTACACGATGGAAGACACGCATTCGGTGAACTGGCGGGAGGAGACCAAGTTCGGCCCGGTGATGACCCACCCGCACTTCATTTCGTGCCCGCTGCGGCTGGGAGGTACGACGCCGCGAGTGTATGTGAACGCGGAAGGTTTGTCGGAGCAGAGCCACGTGACGGTCGAGGTACTGGACGAGCAGATGCGGCCGTTGCCAGGCTATTCCGGCAGCGAGGCGATTCCGCTGACCCTGGGCGGCCTGCGCCGGCCGGTGGCTTGGCGCAACCGGCAGGCGTTGCAGGGGGTGACGCAACCGGTCCGCCTGAAGGTGAGTTGGGGAGGGAACCGGCCGGAGGACGCCTATGTCTACGCGGTGTATGTCAGTGCGCAGGGGTAGCCGGATCCCGCCGGCCGCAGGAACCGGCGGGTTCGACAAGGGCCACCCCACGCGGGACGGTCACGGCAACAGGGTGAAGTTGACATCGACCTGCGTCAACACCTCCGCGGGGACGCTGTTGAGGTAGGTTGGCTCGTACCGCCACTGGAGCACGGCATCGACTGCGGCTTTCGCCAGAAGCGGCGGGCCGCTCAACACGCGCAGGTTGCGAATCCTTCCCTCGCGGTCGATCATGGCTTCGAGTTTGACCGTGCCCTGGACACGGGCCTGCCGGGCCAACGGCGGATACACGGGTTTCACCTGGTAGGTGAGGCGTGCCGCCTGGATGAGGCCGCCGACCCTGACGTGTGGAATCGCCTCGCTCGTGGTCTTCGGCGGATCCGCCGGGCGCGGTGGAGGAGGCGGCGGCGCCAGTCTCACGGCCGGACCCGCGGTTCCGACGGGTCCTAAGCCGCCCGGCACTCCGGCGCCAGGCAAGCCACCGGGCAAACCGTCTGCGAGAGAAGGCTCCTCGCCGGCGAAGTCGAGGGCGGCCACGGCGGGAGCAGGTCTGTCGAGCGGCAGCAAAAGGGTCCTGGCACCCAAACTCGCCACTCTGGCAGACGAAGGCCTTGCCGGGCGCGCGGAAGGCCGGGGAGGCGGCACCGAAGGGGCGAACACTCCGACCAACCGGTGAATCGGTAACGGCTCGCTGAACACCAGAGACGTCATCATCAGGCCGCTGATTGCCAGCGATTGGGCGGCGGCGCTGAGAACAATGGCGGACGCGGCACGGCCGCGCTGCCGTGGAACAAAGACCGTCTCGAACATGGCGGACCTCCAGTTTGTCGCCGCCGAAGCCGGCGCTGAAGCCGGTTTCGGTTTCTTCTTCAACTCGAGATCCGGCCGGATCTGTAACGTTAGACACAAAGCGGCAACCCTGAGTTCCCGCGAGCGCGCCGGATGAGGCCGCGTGGAAAAAGCGCAAGGCGAGGGAACAAAGCAGGCGCCACCGGCGTCTCTCTTGACCGGAGCGATCGAACGTGCTAGATTTCTAGCAGGATGCTGGACAGTTAGCAGAAGGAAGCCCGATGAAAGCGCACCACACCAACCTTTCCCGCCGCGAGCGCCAGATCATGGACATCATGTTCCGCCGCGGCCGCGCCACCGCCGCGGAAATTCACTCCGAGTTGCCCGAACGTCCCAGTTACTCCGCCGTGCGGGCGCACTTGCGAACTCTCGAGGAAAAAGGCCACGTCCGTCACCAGGCCGAGGATCTTCGCTACGTCTATCTTCCGACGCTCAATCCCGCCAGGGCCCGGCGCGGAGCGCTGGAGCACCTGGTGGACACCTTCTTTGGCGGTTCGGCGGCACACGCGGCAGCCGCCCTGATCGACGGTCATTCGGCGAAGCTCTCCCATGAAGACCTGGAGCGGTTGGAGCGTCTGATCGAGGATGCCAGGAAGAGAGGAGTGTGAGCGATGGTGGAACTGGCACTGAAGGCGACACTGATTCTGGCGATGGCCGGCGCGGCCTCCGCATTCACACGGCGGTCGTCCGCGGCGGTCCGGCATCTGATATGGCTGGCGGCGGTGGTGACGCTGCTGATGCTGCCCGCCGCGGCGAACCTGGCTCCAGCCTGGCGTCCGGCCCTGCCGTCGCCCCTGCGCGCGCTTCCGGAGACGTCCTGGATCGTCATCGATGTGGTCGCCGGCAAAGGTGGATCGCGTGTGGACTGGCCGCGACTGGTGTGGCTGCTTTGGGCGTCCGGGGCATTGGCCCTGGCCGCGCGAGCCGTTCTCTCTCAGGCCCGCGCCGCCCGTCTGGCCGCTCGCGCGCCGGCCTTCCCCGGACACGCCGACGTCCGGATCAGCGACGACATCTCGATCCCGATGGTGGTAGGCCTGTTCGATCCGGTGGTGCTGTTGCCGTCTTCCGCTCGAAATTGGACGGCCGAGCGGATGCGCCTGGTGTTGGGCCACGAGTTTGCGCATGTCGTCCGGCGCGACACCCTGGGCTGCGCCCTCGCCGAACTGGCGTGCGCGCTCTATTGGCCTCACCCTTTGGTCTGGCTCGCGGCCGCCCGCCTGCGCCAGGAGTGCGAGCAGGCCTGCGACGACGCCGTCCTCGAGCGGGGAGAAAAGGCATCCCTGTATGCGGAGCATCTGGTTGACCTGGTTCGCGGCCTGACCCGCCGGGAACCTCAGTTTGAAGGAGGAATCGCTATGGCACGTGTTACCGATCTCGAGCATCGTCTGAAGGCGATGCTCAATTCCAATCGTTCCCGCCGGGCGGCCGGGCCGGGTCTGGCCGCTGCGGCCACGCTGGCGGCAGTCGCGGTCCTGTTACCGTTGTCGGCGTTCAAGGCCCCCGCGCAAACCGGCGCAACCATCTACGGCGTCGTCCGGGATGCCTCCGGCGCTACCGTGCCCAAGGCGCGGGTCACGCTGCTGTTCCCGGGTTCCGACCGGCAGGAGTTCTCCACCACCAACGACGTCGGCGAGTTCTCGTTCAAACCGCTGCCGTACGGCCTGTACGACATCAAAGTCGCCAAGAGCGGCTTCGCGCTTCTCCAAGTGCAAGGCATCACGGCAGGTCCCGCCGCCGAGGCTCGTCTCGAACTGGTGCTAAACGTCGGCCAGGTGAGCGAGACCGTAAACGTCGCCGGCGAGCGTCCGTCCGCGGTGAGAACAGGAACGGCGCTACCCACCGGCCCTCCGACCCGAATCCGGGTGGGCGGCAACGTTCAGGCGACGAAACTGGACTACCAGGTGCGGCCGATCTATCCGCCGGATTGTAAGGCGGAAGGCGTCCAAGGTTCGGTCCTGCTAAGAGCCGTCATTGGCAAGGATGGTTCCCTGATAAACGTGGAACTGGTAAACCAGTTGGTGGACCGCCGATTGGTGAACGCCGCGCTTGACGCTGTCAGGCTGTGGCGCTACAAACCCACACTCCTCAACGGAATGCCTGTCGAAGTCGTCACGATGGTCACGGTGAATTTCACTCTCTCGGAATAAAGGACTGGGGGCGCAGCTCCCCATTGGGAGCCCAGCCGAATGCGAACAGGTCAGGAAGTGAGGACTGCTTCCTTAACCTCTGCCGTGCCTCGGGCCCTGGCAGGGTCGAGTTTCGTCCGGGGCAGGCGCCTGCCCCGGCGATCACTCCCTTCCCTCGCGCGGGACCAGATGAGCCCGCCGGCTCCGCTGCCAGCAGGATTCCGACGCATCCTCACACTGAGGCTTCTCCTTGCCGTAACTCACGACGTGCAAGCTGGCTTGCGGCACGCCTGAGTCGCGCAGTTGTTCCGCAGCCCGCCTCGCGCGGCGGTCGCCCAGCGCGAGATTGTACTCGGCTGAACCTCGCTCATCGCAATGGCCTTCGACGGTGACTTTGACGGCCGGAAAGCCCGACAGAATGGGGGCCAGCAAACGGGCATTCCGCTGTAAAGCTATCAACGCCTCGTTGTTCAGGTCGAATCGGTCGTACTCAAAGAAGACGTCCTCAAGGCGCCCGCTCAGTTCGGCAAGAACTGCGTCCAGATTGCGGGGTGGCTTCGGCTTCCGGTAGTGTCCGGGGGTGCGTGCACCCTACCTTCGCCTTACAATACGCCTCATGCGGACTCTCACCATGATCGGTTGCGCGGCCCTGCTGGCCGCTTCCCTCCAGGCGCAGGCGCTGAAGGGCTGGACCCAAGGCAAGGGCTTCGGCTGGGTCTACGGGAAGAACGATGAGCTTGGCGCTCTGAACGCCATCAACACTCCCGGCCAGATCCTGCGAGCCCTTCGCGAAATCAAAACCGGCAAAGTGTACGACCTCGGCGTCAGGGTGGACCGGACCTCGTTCAAGTGGCCCGGCCATTCGCCCACCGAGATTATGTCGTACCGCACGCCGGAAGGGGAAAGGCGCGGCAAGGACAGTCCGTTTCTCTCGAGCCCGAAGAAACTGGGCTGGCACAGTTGCGCGCTGTTTATCTCGGACAACGTCGGTACCCAGATCGACGGCCTTGGGCACATCACCAGCGGCGACGACAACCACTGGTACAACGGCTTCCGCGCGGCGCAGCACGATTTCGATTTCGGCATCCTGAAAGCGGATGCGGACACGATTCCGCCCGTGATTGGCCGTGCCGTCCTGATCGACGTCGCCGGGTGGAAGGGCGTCGAGGCGCTGCCGGCCAACTTCCCCATCGGGTCCAGGGAGTTGCAGGCCACGCTGGCGAAACAAGGCACGGATGTCGAACCGGGCGACATCGTCATGGTCCGGACGGGAACCCTGCGCTACTGGGGCGAAACCGGCGCGGACCACACCAAACTGGCCCAGCACGATTCGGCGGGGCTGACGCTGGAGGGGGCCAGGTGGCTGGTGGAGCAGAAGGGCGCGGTCATGATCGGCGCCGATACCAGCGGGACGGAAGCGGGCAAGGACCCCGCGATGCCGAACGCCCTGATTCCGGTGCACGAGTACCTGCTGGTGGAGCAGGGCGTCCACATCGGGGAGTTCCATTTCCTGGAAGATCTGGCGCGGGACAAGGCGTACCGGTTCACGTACGTGGCGATGACCAACCGGTTGAAGGGGACCGTCGCGGGGACGGCCATGCGGCCGATCGCGCTGCGGTAACATCACCGAATTTCAACGACCCGGTCGCCGGCGTCCAAGGCCGTTCGAACCTGATTCCAGACCCAGTCGATCCTGGTCAGCAGGTCCGCATTCCGGCAATTGCCGATCCGCACCCAGATGAGCCCGGCACGGGCCACTGGTTGCGTCGCCAGGCGAACGAAGTCATCGTCTTTACTGATCAACACGAGATCGTTTTCGTCAGCGTAACGCCAGATCTCCGGATCGGTTGCCTGTGCCAAACCGACATCCAAGACGTGCCTGCAGTCTTCGCCTCGCGCGCTGAGAGCACGTGCGAGGGCACCGGGAAGTTGGTTATCGACCAGGAACCTCACGAAGCAAGAACAATCGAATGATCCAACTGGCGGGCGGCATACTCCAACGCCGCCAGAATGTCTTCTTTTTCGAGAAAAGGATAATCAGAGAGAATCTCCTCGAATGAAGCCCCAGCAGCCAGCAGGCCGAGGACATCGGATACACGAAGGCGAAAGCCGCGGATGCAGGGGCGTCCCCCGCACTTCTCCGCTTCGACAGTAATTCGATGAACTCGTTCCGTCGTCATCTTACCTTCTCCAGTGTACAAACGTCGCGGTCCCTTGCGGGCCGCGCTTGGTACGATCGGACGATGCGGGCATTCTGGACCTTGCTGTGCTGTCTGACCCTTCAGGCGGCCGAAGACATGAACTCGCTGGCCAGGAGCGCCCGCGATGCCTTTGGCAGCGGCGACCTCCGCGAGGCCGTTCGTCTGGCCGATCGCGCGGTCGAGTTATTTCCGCGCGACGCCCGAAGCTTCGCGCTGCGGGGCGCCTTGCGCGAGGCGGTGGAAAAACTGCCGGAGGCGATCGCCGACTACGACGCGGCGATCCGGTTGGAGCCCAAGTCGGCCAGCTTGTTCAACCAGCGAGGCGCCGCCCGCTTGAAGACCGCGCAGATTGCCGCCTCCATCGAAGACTTCGACCGCGCCATCGCCTTCGACCCCGCCCAGGAAGCCCACCACTGGCAGCGCGGCATTTCGTATTACTACGCCGGCCGCTTTCAGGAGGGCGTGAAGCAGTTTGAACTGCATCGTACGGTTAACCCGGACGACGTCGAGAACGCGGTCTGGCACTTTCTCTGCAAGGCCAGGGCGGAGAACTTCAAGGCGGCGCGCGCCGCGCTGATTCCCGTGAAGGGCGACGCGCGGGTGCCGATGAAGGAGATCCACGATCTCTTCGCGGGAAAGGCGACGGTCCCGCAGGTGATCGCCAAAGCGGGAGAAGGCGGCACGGAACTGTTCTACGCGAACCTGTACGCCGGACTCTATTTCGAGGCGGCGGGTGACGCGGCCAAGGCGCGCCAGCACATCGCCCGCGCCGCCAACGATTACCGCATCTCTCACTACATGTGGTACGTCGCCCGGGTGCACGATCAATTGGGCAGGCGGTAGGCTGGGACTGTGATCGCGCTTGAGGAACTGCCGCTGCTGTCGCGAACGCCCGCGTCCTGGGCGGCGGAAGCGCTTCGGGACCCGCTGGCGCTGCTGAACGATCACGCGTTTCTCGAAAGGAAGGCGGCCTCCAACGCGCTCGAGTTGCTCACCCGCTGGCCGGAACCCTGGCTGTCGGGTTGGGTCCAGGCCATGACCGCCGTAGCGCGCGACGAGACCCTGCACCTGGCGCAGGTCGTGCGTCTGCTGACGCGCCGGGGCGGCCGGTTGGACCGGATTCACAAGAATCCCTACGCCAACGCCCTTCGCCTTCAGGTGCGGAAAGGCGAGGGCACCGCGGAACTGATCGACCGCCTGCTGATTTCGGCATTGATTGAAGCGCGTTCGTGCGAGCGCTTCGCCGTGCTGGAAGCGGCCTCGGAGGACGAGGAGCTTGGACAATTCTACGGCCGCCTGGGCTCGTCGGAAATGGGCCACTACGCCGTGTTTGTGAAACTGGCGCGACAGGCGGGTCCGCCGAAGCGCGTGGACGCCCGCTGGGAAGATCTGCTGCGGGTGGAAGCAAACGTTCTGGCGGAACAGGCGCCAGGGCCGCGAATTCATTCGGGAGTCCCGCGGCCCTAGACACGAAGCGCCACAGGTGCTACGTCTGGGCTGAGATGGGGTGGACTTCTGCTTTCTGGCTATTCTTCCTTCTCACGCCCTCGCTCCCCGGCCAGCTCCGCGGCCTGGCGACTACGACCGACGGCTCCCGCCTGTACTTCATTTCCAACCTGCGGCAACGTGAAACAGATCAGCACGTTTTTGAGAAAGTGTTCCTGCTCGATGAGCAAGGGTTTACATTGGCGGCGGAGCCCGCCAAGCCGGGTCTGGACGATCTCGACCTGTACTACCTCACGTCCGTTCAAACAACGGAGGACGGATCTACCTTCCTTTACGGGCTGGATCGACCGTGCTACATCGGCAGCGGCTTTCGCCCATGCGCAAAAAAGGTAACCAGCGCCACACTCGTCGCCGGATCGAGCAGGACCGAGATTCCCGGCGCCGCCAGCCTCAGCCGGAACGGACGCTGGCTGGTACGATATTCCGCTCCTGCCGCGTTTCATCCCTCCAACCGGATCGAGCGCGAGACTGGGGAAACGGTCAGCCTGCTTCCGTTCAGTTTCGGCGGCACGGATAACAGCCTGAACGCTCCGCTCGTGACTGGGGCGAATGGCGAGGTTCTGATCCCTTTCGGCAGCGGGCTTGCTTTGTGGACAAAGGCCGGCGGTTTGCGAAAACTTGCCCAGGCCGCGGTCGCGGCCGTCATGGACGATGCCGCGACGACCGTGGTGTACGAACCTTTCGGAGCGAGCGGGCGGCGGCAGTTGGCCGTGGTGGATGTGGCGAGCGGAAGGTCCTGGCCCCTCGGTTCCCCCCATCGGGACAACTACCTGCCTTCCGTAAGCAGCGATGGCCAGTGGGTGCTGTACCTCTCCAAAATCGCCGACATCCCGCAGTTGTTTTTCTCGCGGCGTGACGGAACCGCCTGGCGGCAATTGACAAACGGCCCGTCCGGCATCGCGGAGGCGGTGTTGTCCGGAGACGGCCGGCTGGCATGGGCCGTCACAGGTGACGGGGCGGTCATCCGGATCGACACGGCTTCCGGTACTGCCGAGCAGCGAATCGCCGCGTTACCGGCGCTGGACGGAGCCCGGGGCGTCAACCCCTCGATTCCTCTGCTGGAGGAGGGTGCGCCTGGTTCTTCGTACACAATCACAGGCAGGAGCCTCGCTACCGAAACGGCGACCGCAACCCCACCCCTGCCTGAAGAACTGGGCGGCGTTCGGCTGATGCTCAACGGGCGTGCCCTTCCGCTCTACTTCGTCTCCCCGACCCGGATCGTCTTTCAGACTCCCTGGGACGCATCGCCGACGCCGCCCGTGTCGCCTGGCAAGGAAAGGGACTCGATTCTCGCCTTGAGAGCGGGCGATCCCTCGTTGGAATCCGCGGTTTTCTTCTCCGTCGTGCCGGAGGCGCCCCGCCCGGAGCCCTACTCCGTTCCAGTCGCGATCCACGAGGATTTCTCCTCCCTGGTGACTGCCGACGATCCAGCCCGCCACGGCGAGATTGTTCACCTCTACGCAACCGGCCTGGGACCGGTCGAACCGCCGGTACCCACTGGTTTTCCAGGACTCGACACCCCGCTGTCCCGTCTCGCTTTGGATTGGACTTGGCAATGGTATCGCTCTGGCGAGCCTCCCTCGCAGCGTGAAGGAATTCCGGCGGACGTTCTGTTCGCCGGTCTGGCCCCTGCTTTGGTTGGCTATTACCAGATCGACGTGAGAATCCCCCAGGGTCTTCAATCCGGCACCTGGGCTCTGCGTGTGAGGCGAGCCGGAGCAGGGTTGTGGACGGGTTCAGCTCTTTCGTGGTTTGCCGTTCGCTAGTCCGGACCTTACAGCAATTCCTGAATGGGCTGCCCCGTCGCGTCGTCGAGCGAGTTGGCGATCTTGATCGGACGGCCGATGGGCGACATGTACTCGCGGGTCCAGTCAACGCCCAGCGCTTTGTAGATGGTGGCGAACAGGTCGCCCATACTGCAGGCTCGCTCGAGAGGTTGACCGCCGTCCTTGTCGCTCGCGCCGACCACACGGCCTCCGTGAATGCCGCCACCGCCTAATAGCAGCGACCAACAGTTCGGCCAATGGTCGCGGCCCAGGTCGGGATTCACAAACGGCGTCCGGCCGAATTCGCCCATCGCCAGCACCACCGTCGAGTCCAACAGGCCGCGCTGGTCGAGGTCGTCCAGCAGTGCCGACAATGTCCGGTCCAGCGGAGGAGACAGGCGCTCCTTGTGGCCCTTGTCGTTCAGCGAGTGCGTGTCCCACGAGTTCGAGTGGAACCCGGCCGCCGTCACGAAGCGCGAACCGGCCTCCACCAGGCGCCGCGCCAACAGCGCACTTTGGCCGACGGCATCGCGCCCATACGCATCGCGGGTCTTGTCTGATTCCTGGCCCAGATCAAAAGCGCTGCGAACCGCCGGCGTCAGGATCATCTTCAACGCCTGGGCCCGGAAGGCATCCATGTTGGCGTGCTCGGCGCCTTCCACTGCGTTCCGATACGAACGGTCCACCACGTTCAGGAAAGCCTGGCGGTTTCGTACGGCGTCCTCGGAAACAGACTTCGGCAGGCTCAGATCGGCGACTCGGAACTCCTTTTGCGCCGGATCCGGGATGCACATCGGGTCGTAGTCCGGCCCCAGAAAGCCGGACCGGAAATATTCCTCGTACTGCCGGCTGCGTTCCCACATCGGCACCAGGACATGCGGCGGAACGGCATTGCGGGGGCCGAGTTCCTTGGACACCACCGATCCGATGCTGGGGAACTGCATCGCGGGATTCACTTCGTGTCCGGTGATGGCGTAGTGCGTGCCTTGCGGATGGTCGTTGCCCCGCGTGTGCATCGACCGGATGATGGACAACTTGTCCATCCGTTTGGCCAGCTTTGGGAAGAGCTCGGAAATCTGAATGCCCGCGACGTTGGTGGAAATCGGCTTGAAAACCGAATTGGCTTTCGGGTCCCAGGTGTCCACCTGGCTCGGGCCGCCCTCCAGCCATAGCAGAATCACCGACTGGGCCTTGCCTGCGGACGGGCGTCCTACCGCGGCCTGGGCCTCTCGCGCGGCCAGGAAGTGCGCGAGGTCAATGCCCAGGAACCCCAGCGATCCGGCCTTGAGGAAGTCCCGCCGGGAAGAACCCAGCCCGCTCAGATTCAGGCATCCGCTCGAGGACATAAGTGATCCTCTCAGCATACGCCCAAAGCGGACTTTTTTGGTCAGCTTTTTAGCCTGAGTCGTCGTTCGAGAGAGTTACGGAAGAGGGAACATGGAGCGGGAGACGGGATTCGAACCCGCGACATCAACCTTGGCAAGGTTGCACTCTACCAGCTGAGTTACTCCCGCCTGTTCGGGCAGTAGGATCATTGTCACCCGGAATTAGCGGGTCTGTCAAACTGAACGATAAGCCGTTCAAATCATTAGGCTTATAAAAGTGTTGACCTCCGGTTCATCTGTGCTAGACTTACGTTTCGGTCTTCGTAACGGAGAAGCTGAGAAGGACCGCCCCTCAACTCCAGAGCGATAAATTAGCGACTGCATCGAAGGGCCTCTGCACGGTTCCCTACCATGGGTACCCGAGGTTCGTATTGTCTCTTCTATTCATGAACGCCTGGGATCTGGTCAAGCGCCGCCTCGAAAACAAACTCAGCGAGGACAGCTTCCACAACTGGGTGAGTAAGACCTCGTTCAAGCGGTTGGAAGGGAATGTTCTTTGGGTGATGACCCCCAACGAGCAGACCAAACGCTGGATGGAAGAGGAGTACGGTGATCTGGTTCAACAGTGTTGCAGCACTTTGGAGTTGGGGATCGATCGCATCATTTACGAGGTGGGCAAGGTGGCTGCACCAATCAACAGAGAGGTCGAACAGACCCGGGATACTCCCTTCGAGTCGTTAAGCGGACCGCTCAATCCGAAGTTCACATTTGACTCGTTCGTCGTCGGGTCGTGTAACCAATTGGCGCACGCCGCCGCGAAGGCGGTAGCCAGTTACCCGACCCGCAGCTACAATCCGCTGTTTATCTACGGCGGAACGGGCATGGGGAAGACCCATCTGATGCATGCCGTGGGCCGCTCGCTGCTCGAGAACTTCGCGGGCATGAAGATCATCTACACGTCGAGCGAGCGGTTCATGAACGAGATGATCAACTGCCTGCGCACGGATCGGATGAACCACTTCCACACGTTCTACCGCACGGCCGATGTACTGCTCGTGGATGATGTACAGGTGCTGGGTGGGAAAGAACGAACGCAGGAAGAGTTCTTTCACACCTTCAACCAGCTTTACGAAAACCAGAAGCAGATCGTGATCTCGAGCGATCAGGCGCCAAAGGAGATTCCCGGCCTGGTGGAGCGTTTGCGTTCAAGGTTCGAGTGGGGCCTGATGGTCGACATGCAACCGCCCGACCTCGAGACGAAGATGGCCATCCTCGACAAGAAGGCCGAGAGCGAAGGCGTGTCGCTGCCGGAGGAAGTCCGGACCTTCATAGCGACAAAGACCAAATCGAATGTGCGCGAACTGGAAGGAGCGCTGGTCAAGCTGATCGCCTTGTCTTCGCTCACCGGGACCTCGATCAGTCTACCCATGGCTCAGCAGGTGCTGCGGCATCTGGTTCACTCGAGCGATCGCCGGATCACCATCGACTCGATTCAGAAAGCCGTGTCGGAGCAGTTTGGATTAAAGCCTGGGCAGTTGAAAGAGAAGAGCAACACGCGGGCGATCGCCTACCCGCGCCAGATTGCAATGTACCTGGTGAAGGAGTTGACCCACGCGTCGTTGCCGGAGATCGGCCGCGCCTTTGGCGGCAAGCACCACACTACGGTCATCCATTCCGTGCAGAAAATTGAGTCGACACGGCAAAAGGATCCGGAATTGAACAGATTGATCCACAAGCTAATCGATACATTGCAATGAGGTTAGGTATGTTTTCCACATACCTGGTCACAGGGCGCTGTGGAAGGACCTGCAAAACGGAATCCCAGGCTGGTTCTTCCTGAACCGTCCGCAGCGGAATCCACCGGAAGCGATGCCGGAACGCCCAAAGTTTTGTATAATTTAGAGAGTAATCCACATTTTCACAAGCCCTATGAATACGGTTCTTCTGTAAGTCTCTGACTAACCATAGGAACAATCAGATCAGGAGCAGCGGGCAATGGAATTCACGGTTAGCAAATCAGACCTTGTACGTGAGCTTGGGCTATCGCAGGGTGTTGTCGAAAAGAAGACGACCATCCCGATTCTGTCGAACGTGTTGTTCGAGGCGAAAGAGGGACATGTCGCATTGACCGCCACGGACCTGGAACTGGGAATCCGCTGTTCGTGCCCTGCAAAGATCAGGAAGGAAGGCGCGGGGACGATTCCGGCCAAACGGCTGCTCGACTACGTTCGGCTGCTGCCGGAGTCCGAGATCACGCTGAAGTTCCTGGAGAACCACTGGGTCCAGATCACCTGCGGGCGCTCGCGGACCAAGATGGCGGGGATGTCGCGGGAGAGCTTTCCGGAGTTGCCGCAAATGCCTTCGCCGATGGCGGAGGTTCCGGCCTCGCTGCTGTCATCGATGATCTCGAAGACCATTTTTGCAATCTCCGCGGAAGAATCCAGATTCACGCTGAACGGCGCCTTGCTTCTGCTCCGCCAGGAGACGGCGGCCATGGTCTCGACCGACGGACATCGCCTGGCCTATGTCGAGACGGGAATCGAGGCGGGAACTTCCGCCGCGAACGTGCGCGTCCTGGTTCCGAAGAAGGCGATGACGGAGATTCTGCGCTTGTCGTCGGAGACCGGTGAGGGGGGACGGCTGATCATCGCGGGCGACGACAATCACTTGTTCTTCCGGTTCGGTGACCGCCTTTTGATTACACGCAAGCTGACCGGGAACTTTCCCGACTACGAGCGTGTGTTGCCCAAGGACAATCAGTTCACGGCCACGCTGCAGAAGGAAGACATCAAGTCGGCCGTCGAGCGCGTTGCGCAGTTTGCCGATGAGCGATCGCGAGCCATCCGGCTGCAATTCACCGAGGGCGAAGTGAAGGTGTTCACGTCATCGGTCGAGACCGGTGAGAGCGAAGAAAGCGTCCCCAGCGTGTACACCGGCCCGGAAGTCGATATTGGTTTTAATGCACAGTACCTGCTGGACTTCTTCCGGGCAGTCCCCTCGTCGGAGATCGCGTTCCGATTGAAGGATCAGCGTAGCGCCGGTGAGTTGGTTCCCGCGGGCGAACCTGGTCCGTTTACGTATCGCTATGTTGTGATGCCGATGCGCATCTGAATTGTAGTTGCTCTCCTATGGCCAACGAAGGAAACATTCCGGAAGTTTACGATTCCAGTAGCATCAAGGTTTTGGAGGGGTTGGAAGCCGTCCGGCTTCGCCCCGCCATGTATATCGGTTCCACGGGCGAGATGGGGTTGCACCACCTGGTGTACGAAGTGGTCGACAATTCCGTGGATGAGGCGCTCGCTGGCTTCTGCACGGAGATCACCGCGACGATCCATATCGACAACTCGCTGACCGTGATCGATAACGGCCGGGGAATTCCCGTGGACATCAAGGAGGAGTTCGGCATCTCGGCGGCGGAAGTCGTCATGACGAAACTCCATGCCGGGGGCAAGTTCGACTCCAAAACCTACAAGGTCTCGGGAGGATTGCACGGCGTCGGCGTGAGTTGCGTCAACGCGCTTTCCGAGCGGCTGGAACTCGAGATCTGGCGCGCCGGCGCGACCTGGCAGCAGGAGTATGAGCGCGGGATTCCCAAAGGACCGCTCACCAAAGTTGGAAAAGCAGGCCGGCGGACCGGGACCAAAGTCACCTTCAAGCCGGACCCGACCATCATGGATGCCACGGTGTTCAACTTCGACACCCTGGCGCAGCGTCTGCGGGAACTGGCGTTTCTGAACAAAGGCCTGAAGATCGTCCTCACCGACGAGCGGGTGGATCCCATCCGCAAGCACGAGTTCCTGTACGAGGGCGGCATCGCGGAGTTCATCAGGCATCTGAATCGCGGTAAGACCGTTCTGCACGACAAGCCCATCCACTTCGAGGCTACGAAGGATCTGCCGAACGGAGGCGCCCTCACCATGGAAGTCGCGCTTCAGTACAACGACGGCTACTCGGAGAATGTCTTCAGCTTCGCCAACAACATCAACACGGTGGATGGCGGCACGCACCTGACCGGGTTCCGCAGCGCCCTGACCCGGACCATCAACGCCTTCGGGCAGCAGTCGGGCATCATCAAGGACGCCAAGGAGAACCTCACCGGCGACGACGTGCGTGAGGGCCTGACCGCGGTCGTCAGCGTCAAGATCCCGCAGCCGCAGTTCGAAGGACAGACCAAGGGAAAACTGAACAGCGACATCAGCGGGATCGTGACGCAATTCGTCAACGAATTCCTGGGCGAGTATTTCGAGAAGAACTCGACCGTCATGCGGCGGATTGTGTCGAAGGCGATCGATGCGGCCCGGGCCCGCGAAGCGGCGCGCAAGGCTCGCGATCTGACCCGCCGGAAGGGCGCGCTCGACTCGGGTGGGCTGCCCGGAAAGCTGGCCGATTGCCAGGAGAAGGACCCGGAACGCTGCGAGGTGTTCCTCGTCGAGGGCGAGTCGGCCGGCGGCACGGCCAAGCAGGGCCGCGACCGGAGATTCCAGGCCATTCTTCCGCTGAAGGGGAAGATCCTGAACGTGGAGAAGGCCCGCTACGACAAGATGTTGGGCCACGAGGAAATCCGGGCCATGATCACCGCGCTCGGCACAGGGATCGGCAAAGACGACTTCGATATCTCCAGGCTTCGCTACAACAAGGTCATCATCATGACCGACGCGGATGTGGATGGCTCCCACATCCGGACGTTGCTGCTGACATTCTTCTTCCGCCACATGCAGGAGTTGATCCTGCGCGGGCACATCTTCATCGCGCAACCGCCGCTCTACCGCATCAAAAAGGGCAAGAGCGAGAAGTACATCAAGGACGAGAAGGAATTCGTACGCGAGATCATGCGGCGCGCCACGGACAACCTGGCGCTTGAAATCGGCGGCGCGAACGGTTCGGCGATGCTGAAGATCGAGGACAAAGAGCTGCGCAACTTCCTGATGAATCTCGACGAGTACGAGCAGATCTTCCAGAAGGTGGAACGGCGGATGCGCGTGCGGCGCGTGGTGGAAGCGCTGGCCAGGCTCGAATTCAAGCTCGACACCCGCACGGATTTTGCCGAGCGCGGAAACCTGGATGCTGTCGCCGCCGAGTTGAGGAAGAGCAATGTCCCGGTCGACGTGAAGCCGGACGAGGAGCATTCGGCGTGGATGCTGACGTTCCAGGACGCGACCCAGGCGGAGCGCCGGGTGAACGTGGAACTGGCGGCATCGCCCGAGTATCGCCGCCTGCGGGCGCTGTCACGGGACGTTGCCCGCTACAATCAGCCGCCCTTCACCGTGGTGAAGCAGACGGCGCGCGATACGTTGAACAACTGGTCCGAACTGCTCGAGCACATCAAGACCGAAGGCAAGCGGGACGCGACCGTACAGCGTTACAAGGGCCTTGGCGAGATGAACGCGGAGCAGTTGGCGGAGACGACGATGAACCCGGCGAAGCGCACTTTGCTGCGGGTCCGGCTTGAGGACGCGGTAGAGAGCGAAGAAATCTTCTCCACGCTCATGGGTGAAGACGTCGAAAGCCGCCGGAAGTTCATCGAAGAGAACGCGCTCGAAGTGAAGAATCTCGACATCTAAGCGCAGTCCCCGCCGTTACGCGCGCGGTTCGCCGCGAGAAGCCGTGAAAAATTTGGGGCGGTCACCCCGTTTCACGACCACAACTCGTTGATTCTCCGGCAACCGACGTGGAAGCAGAAGTGTGGGCATTCGTCCAGATCAAAGAAGGCCATCGGACAGAGGACCACGACGAGTCACTTGGCGATTGCTATACCTGGGTCGCGATTGAGCGGAACTCAAAACTGGTACTGGCGTCCGTCACCGGCAAGCGGTCGGCCGAGAACGCGATGGAATTGATGCGCAAGGTTCGCCGCGCCACTTCGCCTGACGTGCGGTTTCAGTTGACGACGGACGGCTTCCCGGCCTACCCCGCTGCCGTTGACGAGATGCTCGGGGATCGCTGCGATTACGCCCAACTGATCAAAGTGTACCGAGCCCCGCGCGAGGGCGAACAACGCTACTCGCCTGCGAAGATTTCGGAGGTGGTCCCAATCGCGGTGTTTGGAAACCCCGATCCCGAGCGCATCTGCACGTCAATCGTGGAGCGCCAGAACCTCACGATGCGGACGCAGATTCGCAGGCTCACCCGCCTGACGAACGCCTTCAGCAAGAAGTTGGAGAACCACCAAGCGGCCATCGCGCTCCACTTGGCGTACTACAACTTTTGCCGGATTCACGGGAGCCTTCGGGTGACGCCTGCGATGGAAGCGGGGGTCACGACTCGCGTGTGGACGATTGGCGATCTACTAACCGCTTGACGCCGAAACATTTCCTCACTATTCTGTTTAAGCGCTTTGCACTATGCCTTTACGGAGACTCGAAGGTCGACGCGCGATGGCGATTTCGCCCCTCCTCCACTCCCGCGAGTCATTCAGCCACTGTGATATAAAGACTGGGTGCAAAAATGCCGATCCAGGTGGCATGGGGCAGCCGCCCGGATCCGGTCCAAGTTCTGCTTCTCGCTGAAAAATTAGCACATGTCAACAACTCCACGACGAAAACTTGGCGGGCATGGCGCTCCCGCTCCAGCAGATACGGTCAAGACGCTCGCAAGGGTCAAAGTCGTCGAGGAAATTGGCAAGGTTGTCCGAACAGCGATTGTTGTCGGCGGCGCAGTGGCAATAGCTTTCTACACTCGGTTGGGAATCAGCGATCTCGCCGGCAGAACCACGGCGGCGGATATCGGGGTGCGCTTCCTTGGTACAATTAGCATTAGCGAAGGGCTGGCCTATGCCATTGCTGTGGTCTGCGTCGGCGTCGCGTACCAGAAAGGTCGAACCAATCAAGGCTTGTCGAAAAGGTTGGGTCGGCTCTCTCGCCTTGAACAGTCCATTGACCCCAATCGAAGTTCAAGTCATCTTACCGATACAGGTAGTCCGCGCGAGGAGGACAAATGACATCTTTGGATGTAGCGATTAGCGTGCTTCACGTCGGAGTCAATGCCATGATCCTCTGGGTCTCTTGGCATTGGTTGTGGCGAAGGTCTTGTCAGGAGCGACTTCGCCAAGACTTGTTTGACGTGCGGGATGAGTTGTTTGACTACGCTCGCAGCGGAAAGATCGACTTTTCAGATGACGCCTATGTAATGCTCCGGAGCAGCATTAACAGCATGATCCGGTTCTCGCATTTGATCAGCGCCACTAGGCTTTTCGTCTTCATCTGCTGTAAGCGTTTTGTGGGCGACGCCCCTCAAAAACATGCTCAAAAGAAACTCAAAGCTGCATTCGCGGAAGTGGACCCCGGTACCCGCCTTGTCTTGGAAGGGGTGCACGCTAAGATGTACAAGCGGGTCGCGGCCCACGTCATCCGGGTCTCGCCCCACATAATTCCACTTAGCCCCTTTTTTGTGCTTCTCGATGGGGCGCTCTCAGTGGCCCCAAAGGAGCCCAAGTGCGCAAACCCGACTATCGACAAAGCAGCACTCGCGTTGATCGAATCTCAAGCCATCGAAGCATTTAGGGCCGAGGCGTACAAGCGCCGAGCGACCCCAGAGCTCATTTCTGCCGCGTCCTGATCCCCCCCTTGGCGACCGGCGGTGGCAGCCGTTGAGGAAGTCCTGGACGTGAAACTGATCGACCAACACAAAAAACCATTGACAGATCGCGCGAATGCTGGATGGCCCTACCCAACCCACTGATTCTAAACGCTGAATAAACACTCGGAAGCTGCACGCACCCCCGGACACTACCCCCGGCAAGGGTCCGGTTGACGCACCCGACAGGAATGTGTAATTATTCACTGTGGTGAATAATCATTCACAGGAGGAGCCGTCCCGTGCCTGCCGTTCTCTCCCCTGACCAGATTCTGCGGATGAACGCCCCGGATTTCACCTGCGACCTCGACCTGCTGGACGACGAGGTCTACAAGTTGCTCGACCTGACCGCCGAGATGAAGCAGGGACCCACCCGCTATGCCCAGGCCCTGACCGGCAAATCCGCCGCGCTGCTGTTCGAGAAGCCCTCCCTCCGCACCAAGCTCACCTTTGAACTGGCGATGAAACAACTGGGCGGCGACACCGTGTCGAGCGACGGCATCATCGGGTCCCGCGAGCCGCTGAAAGACGTGGCGCGCAATCTCGACCGCTGGGTGAACGGCATCGTGGCCCGGACGTTTTCGCAGACGACGGTCGACGACCTGGCCCGCTGGTCGTCGGTGCCGGTGATCAACGCTCTCACGGACCGGTATCACCCCTGCCAGGCTCTGGCCGATGTCTTTACCATGACGGAACAGTTCGGAGAGGTCCGGGGCCGGAACCTGGCTTACGTGGGCGACGGCAACAATGTGGCGCACTCGCTGATGTTGACCGCGTCGCGGCTGGGGATGAACGTCAGCGTGGCGACGCCGAAGGGATATTCGCCGGATCCGGACATCACCTCGCGGGCGATGAGCGCGGCCGCGGTGGCCGGCGGCCGCCTGGTGGTCACTCATGACGCGGCGGCTGCGGTTCGCGGCGCGGATGTGGTCTACACCGATGTGTGGGCCAGCATGGGGCAGGAGGCCGAAGCCGAAACACGCCGTCATCATTTCCAGCCCTACCAGATCAACGAGAGCCTGTTCGCGCTCGCCAGGCCGGACGCGATCTTTCTTCATTGCCTACCCGCCAAGCGAGGCGAGGAGGTGACGGACGCCGTGATCGAGTCGCCGAATTCCCGCGTGTTCGACCAGGCGGAGAACCGGCTGCACACGCAAAAGGCGCTGTTGCTGATGCTGCTCGGCTAACGCCACATTGCGTGCCGCGATCACAGATGCGAGCCGCGTCGGTAGTGGGCTGTGAAAAAACGGGACAGCCACCCCGTTTCCCGAGCAAGGCTTTTGAGGAGAACCAACGATTTGTGGCCGGGAAACGGGGCGACCGTCCCCCAATTTTTTTATGACCGATCTCCAACTACCACCCGGAGCCTCGCCACGATGAAACTCTGGGGCGGCCGATTTGAAACCGGACCCTCCGAGGTCTTCGAGCGCTTTTCCGGCTCTCTTCACTTTGATGGGCGTCTGCTGGACGTCGATGTCCGGGGCTCGCAGGCGTTCGCTCGCGCCCTGGAACGCGTCGGCATTCTGACGTCGGAAGAACGCGCGGCCATCGTCTCCACCCTGGAATCGATCCGGATGGACGCGGCGGCCGATCCGAAGTTCCTGGCCGGCGCCGGGGACGAAGACGTCCATACCGTGGTGATCCGCCTGCTGAAAGAGCGCGCGGGCGCCGTAGCCGATAAGATCCATACGGGCCGCAGCCGCAACGAGCAGGTCTCGCTCGACGTGCGACTGTGGCTGCGCGAAGAATGCGATCGGGTCCGCGAGCGGCTGGCCGCTTTCCTGGGATCGCTCCTCGACCTGGCCGGCCGGTATCCGGACGCCGTCATTCCCGGCTACACGCATCTCCGCCGGGCGCAGGCGGTGCTTTGGCCGCACTATCTGCTGGCGTTTTTCGAGATGTTCGCCCGTGACTGGGAGCGCTTCGGCGACGCCCGGCGGCGCATTAACGTCCTTCCGCTGGGTTCCGGCGCGCTGGCCGGCAGCGGCTTCCCCTTCGACCGCCAGGCGATCGCGCGCGACCTGGGTTTCGACGCGATCACCTCCAACAGCATGGATGTCTCGGCCGACCGCGACTTCGCCCTCGATTTTCTGTACGCCGCGTCGGTCACGATGCTGCACCTGAGCCGTCTCGCCGAGGACTGGATCCTCTATTCGAGCGAGGAGTTCGGCTGGATGGAACTGGGCGACGGCGTGACGAGCGGTTCGAGCCTGATGCCGCAGAAGAAGAACCCCGATTCGCTGGAACTTATCCGCGGAAAATCCGGCCGGGTGATCGGTGATCTGACCTCCCTGCTGGTGACGGTCAAGGGACTGCCCACGACGTACAATCGGGATCTGCAGGAAGGTTGGGAGCCCTTGTTCGACTCAGCCGACCAGGTGAGCGGCTCGCTCGAGATGGCGCGCGTCGTGGCGGACTCGGTCGCGTTGCGCCCCAGCGTCCCGCTCGGCGCCGCCGAAGAGAGTTGGGTGGTGGCCACCGACCTGGCCGAAGCGCTGTCCCGCGCGGGGACTCCGTTTCATCGGGCGCACCAACTGGTGGGCGCGCTGGTGCTGGAGAGTCTGAAGCAGGGGAAGAAACCCGGGGACTGGACGGATCCGGAACTGGCCGCATTCGCACCCGAGTTCGCGGCGGGATCGTTTGTCCGGTTCATGCACCCGCAAGAGGGCATGAAGTCGCGCGAAATTCCCGGAGGTACGGGTCCGGAGCACGTGGCGAAGGCCCTGGACCGGGCGCGGGAGCGCCTGAAGCAGATGTCCGAGGGGCTCTAGTGATGAGACCTGTTCGGTTCTGCAGTGCCCTTGATCGGAACGATCGGAGCCGCCACCGTAAGGGAGCAGGGGCCGCTTCCTTGAAGAACCGCTCCTGGGCCTCGCGCACTCTGGCGCGAGCGAAGGGACCCCCTCGCTTACGCTCGGGGCTGCGACAATCAAGGCTGGGCCGCCACCGCTCGCTCACGCTCGCGGCTCAGTTGGGCCACGCGGCACGGATGGGCCTATGAGCAAGAGCTACCGGCACGGCCAGATCGTCAAGCTCATCCGCTCCCAGCAGATCATGACGCAGGACGAACTGGCCAAAGCGCTCAAGAAGACCGGCATCGCCGCGACGCAGGTGACTCTCTCTCGCGACATTCGCGAACTGCGCCTCGTCAAGACGCACGAGGGATATCGCGAACTCGATGCCAGCGAAGCCGGGCCCTCGTTCGAGACGCTGGCGACCGAGTTCCTCATCGACGTGCGCCTGGCGCAGAACCTGGTGGTGCTGAAGACGGCCCCCGGCCACGCCAATTCCGTCGCGGTCGCCCTCGATAACCAGGAGTGGCAGGAAGTGGTCGGGACGATCGCGGGAGACGACACCATCCTCGTCATCTCGCCCGACAATCGAACCGCGGAAGCCCTACAGAAGCGGTTTATCGAGCTTCTGAAAGTCTGACGCCCGATTCCACCAGCGCCTTCACACGCGGCGCCAGTTCCTCGTAGGCCATTTTCCCGGGATGGTACAGGCGCACGATGCCCTGGCGGTCGATCAGGACAAGGGTCGGCGTGGTGCTGGCGCCGTAGTTCCTGAAGGTCTCCTCGTCCACCGGTACCGACATCCCGCGAATCTCCGAGTAGAACTTCTTCCGGGTCTCCTCGATGTAGGCCATCTCGGCTTCAGGCGAGACCCCCTCGCCGCGCGCGGCGTATCCGTAGCGCTGCGTCGCCCCGACGATCTTCAGACCTTTGCCTCCGAATTCGGACTCGAGCCTTGCCAGGACCGGCGCCTGATACTTGCAGTCGCCGCACCAGTGCGCCCATAGGAAGAGAATCACCGGCGAGCCCTTCAAGGCGCTTAGAGACTTCGGCGGAACCGGGCCAACGTGCCGCCCGGTGGCGATGGCCGGCGCGGCCTGACCGTCCAGGGTGAGCAGGTGGATGTTCTTCTGGATCCGGGTCCGGATCGACGTCTCGCGGTAGCGGGACAGTTCCTGCCGGAGGAACGCCACCCCCTCGCTGCGCTGGCCGCGTTCGCCAAGAACCTGCGCCTGCACCTCCATCGAGGCCCCGAACGCCAGCGGCAGGTCCTTCTCGTCATCCATTCGGCGCGTCTTCAGCGCCGCCAGGCAGAGCTTTCGCGTTTCCGCCGCGTAGCGGTCGGCCGCGTCGAGTTGCCGGTTGGCCAGCGCACCCCGGCCGAGCCAGGACAGGGCCAGGATCATCTCGGGCGTCGTGCCGTTCGTTTTCCGGTACTGCTCGATGAGCTTTTCGCCGCCGGCGAAATCGCGCGAGGCGATCGCCTGGCGAACGTCGGCAACCAGACCGGCGTACAGGGTAGCGCCGGCCAGTAATCCTACGAGAGCCGTGGCTCGAATGGCGGACATATCGAACAGCATATCAGGCGAGCAGCATGCCGCCGTCCACCGTGATCACCGTCCCGGTGATGTACGACCCGCCGCCGGAGGCAAGCAGGACGGCGGCCTCGGCCACCTCCTCCGGCTGGCCCAGGTGCCGGACCGGCTGCCGTTCAATCGAAAACTCCTGCCGCTCCGGATTCTTCCAGAAGTACTCGCTGAGCTGCGTCTGGATCAGGCCGGGGGCGATCGCATTCACCCGCACGCCGCTGGGGCCGAGTTCCAGCGCGTACGAACGGGTCATCATGATCAAGGCCGCTTTGGTCATGCTGTACAGCAGGCTCTCGAACTGCGGGCGGATTCCCGATACGGACGAGATGTTGATGATCGAGCCTGAACCACGCTGCCACATCAACGGCGCCACCCGTTGCGTGAGCCGGAAAACGCTCTTCAGATTCACCTCCACCATCTTGTCGAATTGCGCGTCGGTGAAGCTCAGGCACGGGCCCTGCGCGATGTTGGTGGCGGCGTTGTTCACCAGGACATCGATCCGTCCAAACCGCGCGGAGACCTCGCTCACCAGGCGGTCGATGTCCTCGGCTCGTCCCACATGACAGGCCAGGGGCACGGCCCGCTCGCCGAGTTCCGCCGCGACGGCGTCGAGCGACTCCTGCTTCCGGCTGGCCAGGATGACCGTCGCTCCCTCGCGGACAAACGCCGCGGCGATGGCCTTGCCGATGCCACGGCTGGCGCCGGTCACGATCGCGACGCGGTCCTCGAGCCGCCCGCTCACACTCCCAGCACCTCGTGCGCGTATCGAATGCTGGCTTCCAGATCCTCGAGTTCGCGTTGCGCGGCTTGTTCCTTCGGCGCCGGAGGCGGGCCCGGATTCGGCTTCCCTTGTTCGGCCAACGCCAGGAACCGCAGAAACTCGCCGGCCCGGACGTTGCGGTAGCCGTCCCAGAACTTAGGGTCGAACACGGCAAAGTAGCGTGGGCCGGTGACGATGATCTCGAGCGAAAACGGCCGGCCGGGCACAGTTCCTGAAAGCGGCGCGTGTAGCGTTCGATGCCGATGTTGCCTTCGCCCATCCGCGTCCAGCGCACGCCGATTTTGTCGCCTTCGCGCCACACGGCCGAATCGCGGACATGGCTGGTGAGCGCGTACGGGGCCAGCGTCTCCAGCGTGAGCAGCGGGTCCTCGAGCGTCCATACCGGGTTGCCGGAGTCGAGGCAGACTCCCACGAAATCCTTGCCGGCGCCCTCCACCAGCATCTTGAGTTCGCGCGCCTGCATGTCGCCGGCGTGATTCTCGATGGCGATCTTGATGCCGGCGTCCGTCGCCCGCGTCCGCACATTGCGCAGCACCCTGACCGCGTTCTCGATGTGCCCTTCGATGTGCAGCGGCCCGGTGCGGTCCTGCATGCTGCCGAGGAAGGCCCGTACGATCGGCGATCCGACGTGAATCGCCGACTGGATCATACGGGTCAACTGTTCCTCCGCCGTTCCCTGCGAGGCGTCGAACGATTTGGAACTGGGGCAGATAGACCGCATACCCAACTCCACTTGCACGCCCAACCCTTCCGCGTGGGCCCTGACCTTTCGCAGATGCGCTACTTCCAGTCCGCCGATGAACCGGATCTCGGAGAAGTGTACGACTTTTGCTTTGTGATTCGCCGCGTAGTCCAGGTGTTGGAACGGCGTCCACCCCTGCGAGCGGATGCTGAACAGATCGATTCCGAAGCGGACCTGGGATTGCGCGGAAGACGGAGCGGCGGCCATGGCTGCGGTGGCGAGGAACGCTCTACGGTGCATTCCTCTCATTATGCGCCGGGGAGACGATGTCCTCGGCGTCGGCGGGACTGTTCTTCGCCGCCCGGTAGACCAGCGCTCCCAGGATGGCGAGCGGAGGAATCATCAGCACGAAGATCCCGAAGTTCAGTGCCTGCTGCTGATGGGCAGTCAATGCGGCTGAGGTCCGGAAGCACATCGAACACTGGCCGAAGGCGGCAGCCGGAAGAAGGATGATCGGAAGCAGGCGCCTCACCACGAACGCAACTCCAGCATGCGCGCGGCGTCCGGAAACAGGCCCAGCAGCGCCAGGATCATCGCGATCAACGCCGGGAACAGGGCAAACGTCAGGCTCAGCCGCTCGAATCTCAGGTGCATGAAGTAGGCGATGATCAGGACGGCCTTGACCAACGATAGTCCGAGCAGGGCCGCCAGCATGATTCCCGGCCGCAACTGTTCGTACGCCAGCAGCACTTCCAGCGCGGTCAGGCCAATCAACGCGCCCCACACGGTGTTGTACGTTCGTGGCTCAACGCTCTGCATGAATCCCCTCTTTGCCGAGATCCGGCCGCAAGAAAAAGGCCTGCACTCCGCACACGCCAGCATCCGGCATCGAGACTTCTATGATAATGGATGGGAATGATGGGCCGCCTCCACCTTCGATGGGCGTTCTGCCTCTGGCTGTCTTCGACGCTGGGGGCCCAGGTCATCGAATTCGAGTCGAACGGCCTGCGTTACCAGACGCTGACGCGATCCGGCCTCACCGTGATGTTCGCCCCGCTACCCGTGGTGGTGCAGCAATACGCCATCCTGCAGGTCGCGATTTCCAATGGAAGCCCGACCACCTGCTCGATGCGGCCGGAGGACTTCTCCTACAAGCGCGCCGATGGACAGGTGGTTCGGGGAGTGAAAGCCTCCGAAGTGGTGGACACGCTCATCGAGAAAGGCAATCGCGGCGACGTCATCAAGCTGGTGTCGACTTATGAATCGGCGCTGTACGGCATTTCGCGCCTTCATTCGACCAGCGGGTACGAGCAGCGCCGGCAGGCCGCTTTGGCGGAAGTGTCCTCCACCCGTCTGAAGGCCGCCGCTGCCGCCTCGGCGATCGCGTTCATCCCGTCCCGGCTCCTGGCCGGCCAATCCACCGATGGCGCCGTATTCTTTGTCACGGCGGGAAAGCAACTCGGTCCGGGACGCCTGTCGGTCCGCACACCGGTCGGCGTTTTCGAATTCGAGCCCATTGCCGAGTTGCAGCAGTGACGCAAGCGGCCACTTGGCGCGCCGGTCCCCGGCGCGGGAGCGCTTGATTAACTAACCTCCGAACCGACCCCCGGGCGCCCCCATTTTTTCACGGCTTGCCGCGTATGCGGTCAGCCCTACTCTGCCGGGAAGAACAAGTCGTCTTCCGCCATGTTCGGAATGCCGATCACCAGCACCCGCATCCGGCCCTTGGCGCCATGGACGACCCCCGGCGGAATGTGCACGATGGAGCCCGTGCGCACCTCGTGCTCGACGCCGTCGAGCGAAACCGTGCCGCCGCCGTCGAGGACGTAGTACAACTCCGTCGCCACCCTGTGGAAGTGCAACTTGGCGCCATCAATGTCCACGGCGTGCGCCCACGCGGCCACATCGGTGTCAAAACGGCTGATCAGCAGATCGCGCCAGCCGCACGTCGATCGTTCGCGCGGGGCTTCCCCTTCGTGTCGAACCAGAACGGACTGAGACTGTACCTGCATGGACACGAGTGTAGCGCGCCGATTGAAACCCGGAGAAACCTCCCGAGCTTTCGGCCGCCTATCTGCGCCATTCCTCGATCTTGCTCTTGATCTGCGCGGCCCCGTGCCAGTCCGGATGATGTTGCAGGAACTCCTCCAAGCGCGCCGCCGCCTTCACTCGATCTCCTCGCCGCAGATGGATCTCGGCCAGAAACAACTGGGGATGCGAGAAGTGCCCGCCGTCCAGACGGCACGCCTCCACCAGGTGCTTTTCCGCCAGGTCGAGCTTATTCTGCAGGAAATACGTCTGCCCAAGCTGCGAGTGGGCCAGCGCGTCGCTGTCCGGCTTCAGCACGGCGTAGACGTTGTATTTCCACGCCTCGTCGATCTTGCCAAGATTGATCAGCACCCCACCCAGGTTGACCAGCGGTTCGTAGGCGTCCGGATCGGCCTCCAGCGCGCGGCGGAACTTCTCCTCGGCTTCCGGGTACCTTCGTGTCTGATAAGCGATCGTGCCGAGATTGTTCCAGGCCGCGGCGAAGCGTGGAGCGATCTCCACCGCCCGCTCGAGATCGGCGATCGCCCCTTCGATCTCGTTGCGCGCCAGTTTCTTTTGCGCGGCCTGGTATTCCTTCCAGGCTTTGGCCGGGATCGACAACTCGCGAGCCGATACGCGGCCGCTCCTCTCGATCGTGTGGCGGCTTTCGATGAGCCGGAGGGTCACCGCCACCCGGCCTTTCGAGCCGGCCGTCCCGGCCCCGACCTCGATGGTCATCCGGCCTTCACCCGCGCCCGGAGAAAACGCCGACAACGTGTACGCGCCAGCCGGGATCTTGCTGAAGCGAAAACGGCCCCGCTCATCCGCCAGCGTGGCGGTCGCAAAAGGGGACTGGACGTGATGCAGCGTCACCGCGGCCGGCGTCTCGGGGCTCAATCGGCCCGTCACTTCGTACCGCCGCTCGGTCTCGGCCGGCAGGCCGCGGGCGATCAGCGCGAGACCCAGCCCGATCGCGCGGCTACGCCTCCACAAAGCTCTCCGCGTGCGCCTCGAAATCAAAATCCAGGTACTCCTTCCAGCGGTCCATCAACCGCCTCGTCACCGGTCCGGGCTTGCCGTCGCCGACGGTCTGCCCGTTGAATCGCGTCACCGGCATCAGGCAGATCGAGGTCGCCGAGTAGAACAACTCATCGGCCGTGGCCCCATCGTAGGGCGTCAGGTCGCACTCCTTCACCTCCAGGCCGGCCGAGCGGGCCAGTTCGAGGGTCGTCAGGCGGCTGATGCCGGCCAGAATGTTCCGGGTCGTGGGCGTCATCACCACGCCGTCGCGCACCATGAAGAAGTTCCATCCGGTGCCTTCGGCCAGGTTCCCTTCGTGATCGAGCATCAGCGGAATCGCCTCCGGATCCACCAGGCGGGCTTCGTTGTCGGCCAGCGAGAAATGCAGCCTCGAGCGGTACTTGATCTTCGGATCCATCGTCAGCGGATGCATGTGCCGCGTCAGCGGCGTCACCACGTGCCGGCCGGTGCGATAGTATTTGGCCGTCTTCCGCAGGAACGTAGACATCGGATAGAAATACATCACGAACGTCGAAGTCGTCGGCGGCAGCACCAGTCCCAGGCGGCCCCGGCTGACCAGGTGTCCGATGCCCGCTTCTTCCCGCTCCGCCAGCGTGAGCAGGTTCCGTTGCAGAAACTCGTCCGTCACGCGGTCGAGTTCATCCACCGTCATTGGGAAATCCAGGCGGGCCGCTTTGATCGACCGCAGCATGCGGTTCCGATGATCCGGCCAACGGAACAGTTTTCTCTTGAAAGTACGGCAGACTTCCTGAATGGAGTCGCCGATCAACACGGCTGAATCGAAAACCGAGATCTTTGCCTCGCTCTCCGGAATCAGCTCCCCGTCTATATAAACCACCCGTTCAGAATTCACTTGAATCGAAATTCCCCTTTCTGACATCTTCCTACGGCGGCCGCGTAAGCGCTAATGTGATGTGCATGACGCGCCCCGTGGCGCGCGCTTCAGCGCGCAAAGGGACTTTAGTCCCTCTTCCTCGCAGAGGGGTACGGTGAAGCTCGCCTTGGCAAGCAGAAGTCCTCGGCCAACCCTGGCTCTGGTGGCCGCATCAGTCGCCCTCGCGGCGAACGCCGTGTGGCTCGGCCGCGTGGCCGCCGCCCATCTGATCGCCTCCTCGGGCCAACGCGACGCACTCGAACGTGCGGCGGCGTGGGTACCCTATCACCCCGATTCGTACGGCTATGATCTCAGTGTGCGGGCCGGCTTCGCGGCCGAGGCCCTGGGCGACCCGGCCGCCGCCCTCCGGCACTACCGGACATCGCTTCACTCCGATCCACGATCGAATCCCGTGTGGCTGATGGCGGCCCTCGCCGCGGAGCGCGCGGGCCGGGACGGCGAGGCGCTTCAGGCCTACATGCATGCCCAATCCGTCGAGCCTTCCCGGCCGGAGACCTATTGGCTCCGCGCGAATCTTCACCTCCGCCGGAACCGCAAGCCCGAAGCGGTCTCCGACTTCGCCCGAGTCCTCGAGCGAACACACCGCCTCGACGACCCGGTGTTCCAAACCCTGATCGCGCTGGAAGGTGTAGACGCCGCTGTTCGCATGGCCGAGGGCGTGGAGGCGGCGCGCCTGCCGTTGTTGCGCCATGTCTGGAGCCGGGAGGCTCCTCGCGTGGTTTGCGACGTGTGGAAGCGGTTCCCTCCACCGCCCGAGGCGATCACCGCGGAGGAAATCGGGCAGCATTGCCGGCGCCTCGCGTCCCTGCGCCGGGACCGCGACGCCTGGGACGAGTGGCGGCGCTGGGCCGCGGCGAGGGGAGCCGGCACGAGCACCCTGATTCGCAGCGGCGATTTCGAAGCCGCAACCGTCGCTGGGCCGTTTGACTGGAACCTACTCGAGGGCCCCGGTTGGCACGTCTTCCGCGACCCCGCGCAGGCGTATGCGGGCGCCGTGTCGCTGCAGGTGCTCTTCCTCGGCAGCCAAAACCTGGACGCCGCGTTCGCCGAACAATGGCTGGCCCTCGAACCCCGGCATCGATACCGGCTCTCCTTCGCCTGGAGGGCGCGCGAGATCACGTCCGACATTCCCCCCTCGATCGAGGTTGTGGACCTCGACAACCATCGCCTGGCGGCGATCTCCCTCGAGCCAGGGTCGTCTTCCTGGAGAAAGGAACAAGGAGAGTTCACCTCGGCGGAACGCTCGATCGCACGGTTGTTGATCCGCCGCGGACCCAGCCAGAAGCTCGATGGCCGGATTGCCGGGTCCCTGTGGCTGGACGCCTTTCACCTCGAGGCGCTTCAATAGGCGCCGCGCGGCCGCAACAGATAGCCGATGGTCCGGGCCAGAATCACCACGTCCAGCCAGATGCTCCAGTTCCGGACATAAAACAAATCCAGGCGAACGCGTTCCTGATCGCTCAGGTCGCTCCGCCCGCTGATTTGCCACAAGCCGGTTAAGCCGCACGGGACCCGGCAGTAGCTCGTGATCTCCGACTCGTACCGGCCGGCTTCGTTGAGAGGCCGCGGCCGGGGACCTACCAGGCTCATCTGGCCGCGCAGCACGTTCCACAGTTGCGGCAGTTCGTCCAGGCTCGACCGCCGTAGCCAACGACCCTCCCGCGTGACGCGCGGATCGTCCCGAAGCTTGCAAGCCGCCGCGAACTGCCTCGCAGCCTCCGGATCGCTCGCCAGAAGCCGGGGTAGCGCCTCTTCGGCGTCCTGGCTCATGGTCCGGAACTTGATCAGCGGGAACCGTCGTCCGCCGCGGCCCAACCGCATTTGCCGGTAGAGGATGGGCGAACCGCTGCTCACCCGAATGACGGCGGCGATTGCCAGCATCCACGGGGCGGCGATCACCGTCAGCAGCAAGCCCGCGCCCAGATCCAGAGCCCTCTTCAGAACGCGGTTGAACGGGTTGGTCAGTGGGTTCTCGTAGTGCAGCAGAAACGACGACTTGAGCACTTCCGACTCGATCCGCCACGTGTGCAGGCTCTGATCGGCCGCGGCGATCCTGACTTCTTTGGCAAACTCCTCGAGCAGGCTGAAGCGCCGCAGGAACGTCTCGCGGTTCGATGGGTCCTCACACAGTATGAACGAGCGGATGCCGCGCTCCCGCGAAAGCGCGATCGCTTCGTCCAGCGACGCGACCCGCCATACCGGCCACTCCGCCACTGCCGGTGTCTCCGAGAAGATCGCCTTCACCCGGTAGCCGGTCGCCGGATCGGCCGCCAGGTCGGCCGCCGCCCGAAGTCCGTTCGGATTCACTCCCAGCAGGACTACCGGCCGCTGCCACTCCGGCCATTTCGCCAGCAGGCGCTTGAGGGCGTACCGCCCGGCCGGCACCGCGGCGGCGGCCAGGCAAGCCGCCATCGCGATCACGGTCCGCGAAAACAACTGCGAGAGGTGCGCCACCGACGCAAGCACCAGCGCGCACACGGTTGCGTAGAAACAGGCCCGCAGGGTGATCACCGATTCTTCCATGGAGGCCGTCCGTCTCGTGTAGAGGCCGGAGACCGCGAAGATCAGCAGGTAAATCGGCAGGAACAGCAGGTAGGTTTCCACCGCCACCAGCTCGCCCCTTGCGGCGAACCAGTCGAATCGCGTCAGCCACGACTCCCTCACCAGGGTCGCGGCGGCATACGAACCGTAGACAAGTGCCGCATCCGCTACCGCCAGCAACACCACCCCGGCGCCTTCCGCAAGGGCGGCATCCAGGCGAGCATAGCGCGGCAGCGGCGCGGGCTTGAGCTGGGCAGTGGCGCTCATCCCGTTCGGCGGCTAGTGTATCACGCGGTTGTGTTCGCTCACCCGCCCGCCTTATCCTTGAGAGAACGGAAAGCGTGTATTAGGAATGGGAACGCCGACAGCCCCGCCTGCCCCCATCAGCCCCTTTCCCTATTACGTATGGGAAGTCCCGGACAAGGTCCGCATCCGCCTGCATTTCGACGTCATTGACCGCATTTTGCCGGAAGTCATGCGCGGCTTCGGAGCGCTCCCGCGGCGAGGCGCCGAAGTCGGAGGAATTCTGCTCGGCCGGGTTCTGGAGCGCGAGCCTCTCACCATCAGTATTGAGGAGTTCGAGCCCCTGGCTTGCGAGTACCTGACCGGCCCCTCCTTTCATCTCTCGACGAAAGACCGGGAGCGCCTCGAAACGATGCTCGGCCTCTGGCAGGACCGCCCTCTGCAAGTGGTCGGGTACTTTCGCAGCCACACGCGGAAAGACCTGTTTCTGGACGAGCGCGACCAGGATGTGTTCCAAACGTACTTCCCCGGCCTGGACAAGGTAGTTCTGCTGATCAAGCCCTTCGCCACCCGCGCCAGCGTGGCTGGCTTCTTCTTTCGCGAGAACGGTAAACTCCAGGGCGAAGCCACTTATTCGCAGTTCCCCTTCCATCGGCGGGAACTGGGCGGCGGCGATCCACGGCCTCCTATTCACCGGCAGGAGGGCGAGCCCGAAGCTCCTCAAGTTCCCCGCCAAGGGCCGCATCCGGTACCGATCGCGATGCCCGATCCGTACCGCCGCCCGGCCTCGGCCGCGGACCGCTTCCTGCCGGACCGGTTTGACGACGCCCGCACCCGCCCGGCTGAATCGCGGCCCGACCTACCTCCGCCGCCACGCAGGGAAGCCGGGTTGGAAGGGGAGCGTGTACCGTTCAGTTCCTCGCTCGACCTGCCTGACGACTTCCAGCCCAGCCCGCTTCGCCGCTACATGCTCCTTTTGGCGGTGCTGGTCGTGCTCGTTGGCGCGGCTGCCGTCGGATATCAGTTCCTGGCGACCCCGCGTCCACCCGCTGCCATCGCCGATCTCCCTCTTCAACTGGCCGTCAACCAGACCGGAAAGCAGCTCGACATCACCTGGCAGCGGGATTCGGCGGTGGTGGCGAGCGCCCAGCGCGGCGTCCTGACGATCACCGATGGGGATCACAAGGAACAACTCGAGTTGACGTCCGCGCAGTTGCATGTGGGCCGGGTGATTTATACTCGCGTGACCCGTCAGGTGGACGTTCGTCTGGAGATCTTCACCTCCGATCAATCGGCGGTAAGCGAGTCGGCCCGAGTGCTGGCCGCCGAAGATCCGCCGCCCGGCGCTCAGGCTCCGCCGGCGCAAGAGATCGCGGCGGACCCCCCGAAGGAGGGCGAAACCGCCTCGAAGGAGCCCGAACCGGCGAAGAGTGAGCCCTCTCCGGCAGCCCCCGCTGAGACCTCCGCTTCCACCGCGCCTTTGGTTCAACCGGCGGCTTCGACGCCTCCGTCCCCGCCGGTGAAGGCCGTAGCTTCGAGGCCCACAACCGAAGGGGCGAAACCCACCGAGCCGCCCAAGCCGGAGCCCAAGGCTCAGGAGCCTCCCACGCCGGTACGTCGCGCTCGCGCCCGGCGCGTCGAGCGTCCCAAGCCGCCTCCCGCCAAGCCGCCGGTCGCGCGGACGAAGCCCGCGCAGACCGAATCCAAGCCCGTGGTGGAACCGCCGAAGGTCGTCGAAACGCCGAAACCGCCCGCTGCCGAACCCGCTCCCGAGCCCGCGCCCGAACTCGCCCGCCCGGCCCGCCGGCGCTAACGGGAGCCATCAAGAGCCTCTTTCCAACGCGTACATACTCGTGCCTGCCCCGCCGGGAATTCTGTCGACGTCTCCCAATAACCAGTTGCCTTCCCCCCTGTTTCGTCCTATCCTCGCAACAATCCTATGCCTCCCACCGCCTCCCGAGGCCGCCTTTCGGCCATCGGGCCCGCCATCCTGCTTACCGCCACCAGTGTCGGCGCGGGCGACATCCTCACCGGCAGCCTGGCCGGCGCGGAAGCGGGACTTGCCGTCTTGTGGGCCGTGCCCGCCGGTGTCGTCCTCAAGTGGACCCTCACCGAAGGCATCGCGCGCTGGCAGATGGCCACCGGCACCACCCTGCTGGAAGGATGGGTCACCCGCCTCGGCGCCTGGATTCGCTGGGTGTTTTTCGCCTATCTTCTAGTGTTCACGCTGGTCGTGGGAGGAATGCTCTCGAGCGCTTGCGGCGTGGCCGGCACCGGCCTGCTGCCCCTCGGAGATCCCGCGGCATCGCGCTTCCGTTGGGGGGCCATTCATTCCCTCAGCGGCCTGGCCCTGGTCTGGTGGGGAGGCTACGACGTCCTGAAACGCGTGCTGGCCGTCTGTGTGGGGGCCATGTTCGCGACCGTCACCCTGACGGCCCTTCTGCTCTCGCCCGACTGGCTGGCCGTGGCGCGCGGCTTTGTGCCCTCCCTGCCCGCCGGCGGGGCGGCTTGGGTCATCGGCCTCATCGGCGCCATCGGGGGCACCATGGCCCTGATCTCGTACGGATACTGGATCGAAGAGGAAGGGAGGAAAGGCCGGAAGGGTCTGCTCGAATGCCGCTTCGACCTGCTTCTGTCCTACGCCGTGATCGGTCTGTTCGGTGCGGCTGTGGTCATCGTCGGCTCGCGCGTCCAGGTCCGGGGAGAAGGCGCCGGCCTGGCTCTGCTGTTGGCGGATCAATTGGCAATCGCCCTCGGTCCGTTCGGACGCTGGATCTTTCTGCTAGGGTTCTGGGCTGCGGTCTTCTCCGCCATGCTCGGCGTCTGGCAGAGCCTGCCGTATCTATTCGCCGACTTTTTGTGGCTCCGCCGCGGGGCGGGGATCCCGCGTCCCGCCCGGTTCGAGACCAGCTGCGCCTATCGGGGTTACTTGTTGTTTCTCGCGACCGTTCCTATCCTGTTGCTCCGCTGGCCGGTGAAGCAACTGCAACTGGCCTTTGGGATCACGGGCGCGATGTTGTTGCCGTTGTTGGCCTTGACGCTCCTGATGATGAACACCAGACGGGAGTGGGTGGGCGACGAGTTCCTCGCTGGCTGGAGGCTCAATGCGGTTCTCGCGGTAGCCCTGGTTTTCTTTGCGTATGTGGGCTTGGGTGAGATTCGCGACTGGCTGGCGAAGTAGCCGGGCTATTGGTTGCCGTTCGTGGATCTGCCATCCGAAAGGTCGCTGTCGCAGGGGCCTGGCCCTTCAGCCGCGCGGGGACTCGGGTTTCATCGCGGCCAGGTAAGTCAGATTCCGGTACAGTTGCTGGTGATCGAGACCGCAGCCGACGACAAACCGGTCCGGTATCTCGAAACACCGGAAATCCACCGGCGCCTGCACGATGCGCTTCGAGGTGCGGTCGAGAAACGTACACACGGCAAGCGAATTCGGCCCGCGGCCGGCGAGGGTTTGCAGCAGGTAGCGCAACGTGAACCCGGTGTCGACGATGTCTTCCACCAGGATCACGTCTTCGTCGAAGATCGGTTCGTCCAGGTCCTTGGCAATGCGCACCAGGCCGGGCGCGCCGGGCTTGGACGAAAAACTCGAAATCGCCAGGAAATCGATTTTGACCGGGACCCGGATCTCGCGGGCCAGGTCCGTCAGAAAAAAGACCGAGCCCTTCAGGACGCCCACCAGCTTGATGAACGGACGATGCTGATAGCGTTCGGTGATCTCGTTGCCGACTTCGCGGACGCGAGCCGCCACCTGCTCCGCGGTGAACAGGATGCGTTCGATGCCCGGAGGATAATCGCCGGCGGGGTTCATGCCGTGACAAGCCGCTCGGCCAACCCGTATTTGAAGATCAGATTCTGGAAGTCTTTCAGGTAGAAGACCTGAATGTTGATGTGCGGATACACTTCACGCAGGCGTTTGACCTTGCGGTTCTTCTTGGTGACGAGCGATTGCTTCATCGTCGTCAGCTCGACATACATGTCGACCTCGGGCAGGTAGAAGTCCGGCGTGAAGGCAACGGTCACACCGCCCTGCTCGTCCCACTCGACCGGAAAGCTGCGGGGCTCGTATTCCCAGGGGATGCGATAGAAGTCGAGGAGGTTGGCGAAGATCTCCTCGCTCCCATGGGCGAAGCTTTTCTTGCGCAGGACGTCCGTTCCGGGAGGAGCGATGCCGTGCCGGGCGAGACGAAGACGAAGTTGAAACTGCAATTGCGCCTCGGCTTCCGCCGAGAGATAGCCGGCGTCGGGGAGGCGCGTCGCGTGCGCGGCGGCCTCGACCATCTGGGCCACCTGTTCTCCATCCATCGACTGCGTGTTGAGCACCATGTCGAACGAGTCGGCCGGAAGAGTGCCCCGTCCGAAGCGGCGGCGCCGGATCTGCCGCCGTTGGGTTTCGAGCGCCTTGAGTTGCTCAACGGCCGCGGGCCGCTCCAAACGCTGGTCGAGCATGATCTGCCCGACGCGAGCATTTTCAGGAGCGGAGACCAGAACCCGCAGAGCGCCGGGGAAGTAGTGGGCCAGCGACTCGGCTCCGTCGGCCACCACAACGAGGTGTTCTTCGACCGCCAGATGCGCCAGAATGGAAGCGAGGACATCGGGGTAGGCTTTGTCCGGGATGGCCGCGGCGAACTCGCTCTCGATCGCGGATTGGACTCGCGACTCCGTGACGAGGTGAAACCCCAGACGCAGCGCAACGATGCGGGCTACCTCTTCCGGCCGGCAACCGGTTTGGCCAGCAACCGTGATCAGCCCCATGCCTTGGCATTAGCATAACAAGAATCACCATTTCTGTTTCATGAAAATTGAACCTGTATCCGCGCGGAGGACCATGACCGTACTAGGCGTCGACATCGGCGGGACCAAGATCGCGGCCGCCCAGGTAAACGAGAGGGCGGAAGTGCTTCGGGACATTACTGTGCCCACGCTGGCCGGCGAGGGCTTTGCGTCTTCGTATCGCCAATTGCGAGCGGCGATTGAGGGGGTGTGGCAAGCCGGCATCCAGGCGATCGGGGTATGTGCTCCCGGTCCGTTGAATCCGAAGACGGGTGTGGTGCTGAACCCGCCCAACCTGCCCGGGTGGCGGAGTGTGCCGGTGGCCGAAGACCTTGCGCGCGACTTCGGCGTTTTCTGCCGCCTGGAAAACGACGCGAACGCCGCGGGCCTGGCGGAGGCGTTGTTCGGCGCCGCGCGAGGTTACGAAAGTGTGTTCTATGTCACGTTGTCCACCGGGATCGGCACCGGGATCGTGATTGGCCAGCGGATTTATCACGGAAAGAACGGCGCCGCGGGCGAAGGCGGACACATCAGCATCGATCCCCACAGCGAAGTCGTGTGCGGTTGCGGCATGAGAGGGTGCATCGAGGCGCTGGCATGCGGTCCGGCCATGGAGCGGAGGGCGCGCCGGTTGCTGCCCCAGTACCCGGAATCGCCGTTGGCCGGAACGCTGAGCGGCGAAGCGATCGCGGCGGCGATCGGATCCGGCGATCCTCTGGCCCTGCGGGTGCTCGACGAAACGGCGGACGCGCTGAGCCGCTGGCTGGGGAGCATGGTCACGCTGCTCGATCCGGACATCGTCGTGATCGGCGGCGGGGTCAGCCGGATCGGCAATCCGCTGTTCGACCGGTTGCGCGCGGAAATGCCAAAATACTCCATTAATCAGTTTGCAGGCCAGACCCCCATTGTTCCGGCGCAACTGGCCCGTCACGTCGGAGTCATAGGTGCTTCTGCCGCCGTGCTAAGGGATTTCTCCAATGAATCGGGTCCTGTCAGGGCAGTATCATAGGTGGTGGCGTTTGTAACCCACCGTCCGTAGTTCGAGTCAACCTTTAGAAGGATCCATCTGATGACACCATCTTCCGCATCGTTGAAAGATCATTTGAACGAATCGCTGTGGTCGGAGGGAATTCTTGTGCAGGGCGAGGTGACCGAGGCCTACGCGGAGATCCTGACGCCGGAGGCGCTTCGGTTTGTCGCCAAACTGGCCGGTGAGTTCGAGGAACGCCGGCGCCAGTTGCTGGCCGCGCGGGCGCGAAGGCAGAAGGAGATCGACGCGGGGAAGATGCCCCAGTTCCTGGCCGAGACGGAAGAGATTCGAAAGGCCGACTGGAAGGTAGCGGCGATTCCGAAGGATCTGGAAGACCGGCGTGTGGAGATCACAGGTCCTGTGGACCGGAAGATGATCATCAACGCCCTGAACTCCGGGGCGAATGTGTTCATGGCGGATTTCGAGGATTCGAACTCTCCGGCGTGGTCGAACAACATCGAGGGCCAGATCAACCTGCGCGACGCGATCCGGGGGACGATTGGATTCACGAGTCCTGAAGGAAAGGAATACAAGCTCAACCCGCAGCACGCGACGCTGCTCGTCCGGCCGCGGGGATGGCACCTGACGGAGAAGAACGTGGTGATGGACGGCAAGCCGGTGTCGGGTTCCCTGTTCGACTTCGGCCTGTACTTCTTCCACAACGCGAAGGCGCTGCTCGAAAAGGGCAGCGGACCGTATTTCTACCTGCCGAAGATGGAGAGCCACCTGGAGGCGCGCCTGTGGAACGACGTCTTCAATCTCGCGCAGGACGCTTGCGGGGTGCCGCGGGGCTCCGTCCGGGCGACGGTTCTGATCGAAACGATCCTGGCCGCGTTTGAAATGGACGAGATTCTGTACGAGCTGAAGGATCATTCGGCGGGATTGAACTGCGGCCGGTGGGATTACATTTTCAGCTTTATTAAGAAACTCCGGAATCACGCCGGATTCGTGGTTCCCAACCGGGGCCTGGTGACGATGGACAAGCACTTTCTGAAGTCGTATGTGCTGCTGCTGATCCAGACGTGTCACCGGCGCGGGATTCACGCCATGGGCGGGATGGCGGCGCAGATTCCGATCAAGAACGATGTGGAGGCCAACGATGCCGCGATCGAGAAGGTCCGGCAGGACAAGCTACGGGAAGTGACGGCGGGACACGACGGAACGTGGGTGGCGCATCCGGGGCTCGTGCCGGTAGCGAAGTCGATATTCGACGAGCACATGCCGTCGCCGAATCAGATTGCGGCCCCGCTTCCGGAGGCGGTGATCACGGCGGAAGACCTGCTGAAAGTCCCGGAAGGCGAGATCACCGAGCAGGGATTGCGGGTGAACATCGATGTGGGCCTGCAATATCTGGAGGCATGGCTGCGCGGCAACGGGTGCGTCCCGATCTACAACCTGATGGAGGATGCGGCGACGTGCGAGATCTCGCGGGCGCAGGTGTGGCAGTGGATCCGGCACGGGGCCAAGCTCACTGACGGGCGCGTGGTGGACAAGGACCTGGTGGTTCACCTGATCGCGGACGAATTGGGCAAGATCAAGGAGAAGCTCGGCGAAGGATATGCCAGTAGCAAGTTCGATCTCGCGGTCGAGTTGTACCGGGAGATGATGACCAAGGACGAGTTCGACGAGTTCCTGACGCTGGTGGCGTACGGTCACATTCAATAACGACGCACTGGACGGCCCGATAGGCGCTATTCAACTGAATCCGAGGCCCGACCGCACGGGAGGGCTTTCCGTTGAAGCGACAAGATTATGCCTGTCCTGCGCCTCTCTCCACCGGGCGAGCCTCTGCCCGCTCGAGGTTGGCCTTTTCTAGTTCTAGTGGCGTCGGGCCTAGCCCGGCCCTGACCTGAACTTTGGCCTTTTCCCCAACCTGTAGCGGCCCTTCAGGCCGTAGCGCGCTTTAGGAAGACTGGGGCGATAACTGGGGTCAGGTGGGTCCAAACGCTGGTTTCCTGGTGGTTCTCAATCACCCCTCAAGGTCTTTGATGCTAATGCTGGCCGACCTGGCTAACGAGGGCTCCAATCGTTCCCCTCGCATGCTGTCGAAGGCACTCGGATCCGGCAGGCGCGACACACTCCGCGCCCGTTGCTTTTGGTGAGAAAATTGAAGGCGTAGGGAATCATTTGACGTGTTTTGCCCGGAGTGCAATATCCAAGTCGAAGCACGCGTCATCGCAAGAGGTAATGGCGGCTTCAGCCACAATGCGTTCAATGCAATCGATGAGGCTGATGCGGAGTACTACGGCGATGTTTACCACGTCGCCCTGAGCCGCCGCTGCGACACACCCTTCCTCTTCAAGGAGAGCCGGTACGGAGTGCCCGGAGAATTCGAGACGGTAACGTCCAGCAGTTTGCTTTTCCCAAAGTCAAGCGGCGTTCCATTCGAGGGAGTCCCGGATGCGATCAGAAAGTCTTAAGAACAGGCCCATCACTGTTACAGCGCTACGTTTTTGTTCTGAATGCGCGATTTTCGGCCTTTCAATCCCGGCGCAGCCAACGCTTGGGAACTAGGCCCGGGAGATCCTCATCACCAACGGCCCCTGTGTAAGCCCGAGCGAGGGCAGACTGAGTCGCGTGGGTGGACACGGGGGAAACTCCGGTCAGCACCCAGCGAGAAACCCGTGACGACTAGTTAGCTAGCTAGGAACAACTAGGGAGCAACTAGGGTCAGGTGCGTGCAGACGCTGGGTTTTTCCGTTCCCAGTCACTTGACGGTTCGCGCCGCCAGCCGTTTCGTCGCATGTGACTCTATCGTTCACCAATCGTCTCTGCAGTGCACTGTGTCCCGGGTTTCTCGGTCTGCAACGGCCCGGAGCGGTCAAGGGCACGAAGTGGCGGAGCCTTACCCTTGACGGCGAGGACCGTTGCGGAAGATTTCAGAGAGCGGGAACGGGCGGCTCAAGAGGAACGACCATCAAGCCGGGGACCTTCTGGAAGTGGCGCAGATTACCGGTGAGCACCGCGTAGCCCTGCTCAATGGCGGCCACCGCGATCATAAGATCGTTGAACGGCAACACGTTTCCTTTGGCCGCTTCCTGGCCCTCGATCTGGCCTACCAGCCAAGCCGTGTAGTTGGTTACCGGATGAACCGGAACAAGGCTCACCAGTTCCTCGATGTACTCACGTCTACGTTGGGATGCCTCAGGTGTTTTGGCGCGATAAATCCCGTGAACGAGTTCGGCCACGGTGACCGGAGACAACGAGAGATCCACCGGACCATGAGCGGCGAGGATGGCTTCGATAAAGACGGTGACCGGCTGCCTTTTCCGTTCCGCGACGATAACGGCGCTGGAGTCCAGCACTAATCCTGTTAATCCCACGCTGGCGGCGTCCAAGGCTGCTGATGGCTGGCGACGATCTCTTCGAGATCCTTGCCGAAGTCTTCGTCGAGGGTCACGGTTGAGTTGCGCCGCTTGGCTTCGCGAAGGATTTCAGTGATGGGCCGTCCGCCACGGTGCTGTGCCCGGATAACGGCGACGGGCCGGTGGTCCTGTTCGATGACGATCTCGATACCCTGCTGCACCTTGGCGAGCACGGCGTGGAGATCGCGGGCCACTTCGGCTTCGCTCATGTGGACGATTGCCATTGCTTCCATTATGGCGCGTACTCCTCGTCTTCGTCCCGTTCGGCGTCGAGGGCCTCGCCGGCCGCTTCGTCCGGCTCGCTCGACCGGCGTCCTTGTTGAAAGCCTGGGGACGGGTTTCTATGTTTTCTCTGAGAAGTTTCCGCGCTCGCGCCAGTACCTCAACCGAATGCCCCGCATGCCCCGAGCGGGGCTGCTGCCCAGAGTCGCACACCATCTCACCCACCGCAGGCTCCTCGCGGTCAAAATCGGCCAGTTGAAACCAAGATCCAGGACATTGAATTGGGATGAGGAGGATATCCTCCGTTTCCTCGACTTCCCGCCGCCCGCGGTATCTCCTGAACTGTTGCCGCCAACCCTTACCTCACGACCGGTGACCGTGGCCTACAGCTTCACCCGGTCGTAGTCAAAAGGCTCGTCGACCATGTGGTAGAGCGGCTCGCCTTCCTTTTGCAGGTAGTACGTCTTGAGCATCGTCCGCGAAAAGTCGGTCAGCTTGCGGCGTACCGGTCCGGCGTCGGTCCACTCGTAGACCGGGACGTCCCAGGGATTGAAGGTGTCGGAAAGGCCGCGCTCCTTGGCGATCCGGTAGAAATGCACGTTTCCCGGTTCGTGCCCGCCCAGCCATAGGCCTACCAGGTCGAGGCGGAAGGGGTCCTTGGAGAACATCACGAAATTCGGCAGGAACTCTTTGACCGGATCGGCCGGATCTTCGTTTTTGGCGTAGATCGCTTCCACCATGTTCAGGCCGAATTTCAAGGTACTGAGGTTGTCGCAGGTTTTGTGCGCCCAGATCTCCTGGTGCACGGGACTGAGCCTGGCCGCGCTGTCGTAGCGTGCGAACCCCATCCGCCGGTGGCTCTCGAGGTAGCGCGTCACGCGATCGACCACATCCTTACAGATGAACGGCTGCATGTGATCGGGCGCGCCGGTGACCATCGCCCATCCGGGGCAATAGCGTTGGAAGGGCCACACGGTCAGTCCCTGGGCGTTCTTGCAGGATTGCGTGAGGCACATCCCGTGGGAGCGCCACTTGGCGATGTTGAACAGCCAGGTGTCCGGCTCATGAATCGGAGGATAGTGCGGAACCTGGCGATAGACGACGGCATCGTCGGGCCGGCTCCAGTTCATCTCCCACTCGCGGCGGTAGTGGGCCGCGCGCCGCTGGGGCTCGCAGATCTCGACGCCGTAGCGGTCGTGGATATCGTCGTACTGTTTGCTCCAGCGGGAGTGGCGGTAGTTGGCCTCGATGTAGTGAAAGCGCCGCAGACCGGCATCGCGCATCGCCAGCAGCAGGCCTTCGTAAAAATTCGGGTCGGTTCCCCAGTTCACCCGTTCGCCTCCAGGCTGGCGGTGAGTGAGCAGGTTCGGCTTCAGGACCACCCGGTGCGTTACGGGAATGCCCGGAGTGTCCATGGGGACGAAGATCTGCCTGCCGAGCGCGAGGCCTTCGCGGCCCATGCCGACTGCGTCCAGGCGGCTTGCGGCGTTCGTCCGCCGGATGAACACCGCGCCGCGATTGGCTTCGATGAACGGATGCAGCCCAAAATACTGTGGGGTGGTCGCGCGCAGCAAGGGCGCCGCGGCCGACGAGGCGCCCCACAGGGCAGCGCCTCCGAGGAACTTTCTGCGAGTGAACTCCATCGCCTACCTCCTCAGAGCTGGTTTGAACACATCATCTCGCGGAGAAGAGCCTGGAGGCAACTGAAGGGGCGGGAGGCGTCAGCCGGAGAGGCGAACCGGATCGTGCCGGCGGACGTGGCCGGGGGTGACGACATCGGCGTAGACGCCGACGCACGGGAGATCGCCGAGATCGCCCAGGTTGAGCCGGTTGAGCCGCGCGGCCGTACGCAGGATTCCGGGGTCGAGCGGAAGATCCGCTCGAGGCAAGGTGGTCATGACACAGCGCGGGCAGGGCATGGACACGCGCAGGACCAAGTCCGGCCCAATGGCCAGCAGCCGGCCGGCCCATGCGTTCTCGACGAAGCCGGACTCGCCGGGGCAGTCGACCACGAGGTTCGGCCGAAACCGGGAAATCGGGAATTGACCCTCGGGATAAGCCTCCTGGAGGGAGCGCAGGGTGGAGGTGGTGAGGATGTGGACGCTGGCGTAATCGAACAGGGTTCCGGGAGGCGCGGCGCCGGAAACGGGAGCTTCGGTGGCTTCGGCGAATTTGCCCCCTAGTGTACCCGCCGCGAACTCGAGCATCAGGCCCTCCGGCGCGGAAGACACCAGCGACACCACAGGCCCGAATCGAGCACTCAGACGGGCGGCAGAGTCCGGCTGATCGCTGCGAAGCACCTCTCCGCCGGGCAAGGTGATTTGCACCGGGGGGACCGGTTCGCCCGCGGCGGGCGGAGCGACGAACCGCGACTCACACTTGAGGAGATCACCGAACCGCTTCACGCTCTTCGCGCTCCCGACTTTGCCTGTAGAGGGGTCCGCCAAGGCATACGCGCGGTCGCCGGTCAATCCGCGAGGCCCCACCTCCACAGTCTCAATCTCTTCACCGGCCATGGACTTCACCGGGTAGCGCCAGAGGGAGGCAATCGTGTAGTCAGCCATGCTCGAAATTGTACTGGAACAGCGGACCCCGCACCAGCCAGACCGGAGCGGACTGAGATGCGCCTGGAGCCGGGGCCTTTGATAGCATGAGGGTCTACCTACCGAACCTCAAGGAGACCCATGCCCCGGACCTCATCCGCGACCGCTCCGATCGTCACGCTGCTCGCGATCGCGTACGGCATCGCCCACGCCCAGCCCATCCACATTGGCTCACGACTGGAGTTATTTCTCGACGATTATCTGATCGAACAGTTCGAAGGAGGGGCCCGGCTGCGGCTGCATCATCCGGTCCGCAAAGAGATCGCGCTGGAGCACGACGCCCCGTGGGAAGGGCGCGGCAGCGGATACCACACCGTCTTTCGCGACGGCGATCGGTTCCGCATGTATTACAAATCGTGGAACATGCCGGAAGTGACCGGGAAGGCCGGCGGGCTGGTGATCGCGTACGCGGAGAGCCGCGACGGCATCCGCTGGACAAAACCGGACCTGGGCCTGGTCGAGTACAACGGCTCGCGCAAGAACAATATCATTCTGGACAAAGTCAACGGCAACGAGCCGCACGACTTCTCCCCCTTCATCGACCCGAAACCGGGAACGGCCGGCGATGCACGCTACAAAGCGGTGGGATTTGGCCGCAAGCCCAGGGGGCTCTATGCGTTCAAGTCCACCGACGGGCTGCACTGGACGTTGATGAAGCCCACGCCCATCATCACCGAGGGCGCGTTCGATACGCAGAACATCGCGTTCTGGGATCCCAACATCCGAAAATATCGCTGCTACCTGCGCGACTTCGACTCGAATAAGCAGCGCGGCATTCGCACCTCGGTGTCCGACGATTTCCTGACGTGGTCGAAGCCGGAGTGGATCGTCTTTCCCAACACGCCGGTGGAGCAGTTGTACGTCAACCAGGTGCTGCCGTACTATCGCGCGCCGCACCTGCTGATTGGCTTTCCGGCGCGGTACGTGGACCGGGGGTGGACCGAGTCGGCGAAGTTGCTGCCGGAGTTGGCGGACCGGGAAGAGCGCGCGAAGAAGAGCACACGGTACGGCACCACGGTCACCGATTGCCTGATCATGTCGAGCCGCGACGGGCGCACCTTTCACCGCTGGGACGAAGCGTTTATCCGTCCAGGCCTGCGCACACGCTACAACTGGTCCTACGGCGACAACTATATCGCGTGGCACGTGATTGAAACCGAGCCGACCAACGACGACGAACCGCGCGAACTGTCGCTGTTCGCCACAGAGGGCTACTTTACGGGCGACAGTAGCCGGCTGCGCCGTTATACGCTTCGGATCGACGGGTTCGCGTCGGTGTTCGCGCCTCTGGGCGGAGGCTCGATCGTCTCGAAGCCGGTGGTGTTTGACGGCAACCAGCTTGTCGTGAACTTCTCGACGGCCGGCGGAGGCTCGATCCGGATCGCGCTGGAAGATGCCGCGGGAAAACCGATCGACGGCTACACGATGTACGAGGCAACCGAGATCTTCGGCGACTCGCTCGAGCGCACGGTGTCGTGGAAAGGGGGATCGGACGTCGGCAAGCTGGCCGGCAAACCGGTGCGGATCCGCGTCGCCCTCAAGGACGCCGACCTGTTTTCGTTCCGGTTCGTGCGGAAATAGGGATTTTCGGTGACAACTATCAGTTGGTGTGCAGCGTGCCGTGGGGACGGATCGCCAAGGTGGGAGCGCGTCAAGGCGAGCTTCGATCCTCATGGCCGATCGGAGACCCATACGCGCAAAAATAAGGCGGCCGCGCTAACCGGACACAGATCGGCAGGCTATCACTTCCCAGAAACGGACTTTCCGCGGGTTTCGGAGTCACTTCGGCGGAACGGCGTTATGCGGCCAACTGGAATCGGCTGTTCCGGAGCAGGCGGGTATGGCGCTCATTTTCGAAAGACGCGGTTGCCGAAACTTTCACGTGAGCGTCTTGTCCCCAAACCGCGCAAATGAGGGCGCTCCGCAAGCTTGTCCGGCACCCACGGGATCAGCCGCCCGTTTGAATCAAAGGTCCAACGGCTAGATCCTCGTCAATCAAGGGCCAGCGGATACCATAACCGGAAGGCGAAAGGTCGGCACGCTCCCGTTCTGTTCGAGACGCGTGGGCAAGGCGTTCGGAACACTTTTCCCACGGAATGGAAACGGGCCCGCTTTCCGTCACTACAATGAGCGCCTCGGGCGTGGTCTCGATTGCTTTTGCCAATACCGGCTTTGTCTTACTCGGCACGATTCTCTCCAAAATGCTCCCGCCATGCGGCGACGATCTGGTCGAAATGCTCAAAGATCATTTGGCGCACCTCACGTCTTAGCCGCGGCGTGCAGTTGAATTCAAAATCCTCCGTGATGTCGAAGCGGTCCGGATGGATCCAATACTTGCACTCAGCATCTCCCTTCACCGCATGCACGTGCATTGGCTCAGAGCCCTCGTTCGAATAAAAGTGGAACCGCCATCCCTGCACGTAGAGAATCGTTGGCATCGGTCTGCAATCCTAGTATAGACAGCCCGGGGCGCTCGCAAATCGCATTTCCGTTTTTAGAAAGGACCACAGAAGTTTTGCCACTTGGGCGGAAAGTCGGTATGTCGGACTCCTCCTGGCAGGCTGACTGGCCCCAGCCGGCGTTGTGGGAAGCATCCTCGGCAATCCCTAACGCATATGGGTCGGAGACCGGCGCCAACAAGCGCGCCTTCGCGCCGCATGATCCGAACGGCGGGCGTTAGCGATGCCGGCTGCGTGGGACTCTCATTCACATCCGCCTTCACGGCGCCCGCGGGTTGACACCCGCCGTTCAGCGCCATCGTCCACTGCGGCTTTGTGAGTGAACAGTGTTGGGCCTTAGTCGATTCTCAGCGCTCCGGGGCTGCCTCAACCGCGGTCTGTCCTAAGTCTCGAAGCTGAAGGACCCTGGCAAGGAGCGTTGAGACCAACGTTGTCCTGTACAGCCGCAACCCGAGGACGGTTCCCAGCGTGTTCGTGACGATGTCGGTGACATCGGAATCTCGCGTGGGAAGAAACACCTGCAGCGTCTCGATTAGCAGGCTGAGGGAAACGCCGGTCAGGACGGTGAGGATGACCGATCGTCTAACCGGGCGTCTGGACGAAAAATGAGCGTAGAACAGGAAGCCGATGGGCATGAAGCCAACGATGTTCTGGAAGATATCGCTCCAATTCCACTTGATCGGCACTTCCAGAAAATGCTTGTGCAGAATCAGATAGCGGTCAGGAATCCGGAGGTCGCTGCCTCCGGACCCGGCGGCGTTGCGAACGACGGTTCCGGAGCGCTCGCCAAAGCAGTACAGGGCTACGATTCCTGGAGTGGCTTGCTCCCGACAACCCTTTGTGGTCCAGGTCTCATAGCGCCGGGCCACTTCCCCGGGAGTCAGCCTCTGCCGCAAGACGGCCATTCCGAGCACCGTCCCGTCCCACCCCTGGTCTCCTCGCGGGGAAGTTCCCACGACAAGTTGTCCCTGGAGGTTCCGGAAGGTGAGCGGGAAGGCGTGTGCGGTGTCTTGCTCCACTCCGTTGACATAGACCCAGGACTTCTCCCCATCCGACGTGATGGTGATGAAGACGGCCTTTTCGGCCTGGAAAACGTCACCGGCGTAGATGTGGGCGACTTCGAGGGCCTGGCGGCCGTGCTTCCGAAGTCGTAACACCAGGCCCGAGGTCCATTGCGTGATCGTGAACTGCAGGGGATTCCCAGGGACATAGAAACCGAGGATCGTACTCTCCTGGTCCGACTTACCGGGTTGCAGCCAGAGTTCCAGGCTGGAGGCAGTCTCTTTGGACTCACGGAGCCGGTACGGGCCGGATGAAAGGATGATGCCACGGCCGCCGAACCGGAGACCCTGGCCGGACCACTCAACCTGGTTTCGGGGACTGTGGAACGGCCAAAGCCCGGCCACCAGGATGCCGGCGACGAGCAGGGCGCAGAAAACGGGAAGATACCGGAACAACAGCAGGGTTAGCGGGAAGAGCTTCGACGGCAACCGCTCGAACGGCCCGGCCATTAGTTCCTGCCCCCGGACGCCGGGCAAGGCTCGCTCGAAATCGGCACTTTTGTATTCTACTGTGCCGGGCCGGAGAGATAGCATGGAACCAGCCATGCCCCATCGACTCTCCCGACGCGCCCTGTGCGCCGGCGCCTGGGCGGCGCGCGCGCTGGCCCAACCGTCCACCAAGCCCAACATCGTTCTTGTCCTCATGGACAACCTGGGCTGGGGCGAGTTGGGCGTGTACGGCGGCGGGATTCTCCGGGGCGCGCCGACGCCTCGCATCGACAAACTCGCCGGCGAGAGCACTCGGCTGCTGAACTTCAATGTGGAGGCGCAGTGCGTGCCCAGCCGAGCCGCCCTGTTGACCGGCCGGTACGCCGTCCGCACGGGAAACGGGTCGGTCCCGCTGGAGACGCCGCTCTACGGTCTGACGAAGTGGGAGTACACGATGGCGGAGATGCTCTCGGACGCCGGGTACTCGACTGCGATGTACGGCAAGTGGCACCTGGGCCAGACCAAAGGCCGTTTTCCGACGGATCACGGATTCGCCGAGTGGTACGGGATACCCAATTCCTCCAACGACGCGTTCTGGCCCGGCAACTCTCGTTTTCGTGCGGGCGTTCATCCCTTCGTCAAATACACCGAGGTGCTCGAATCGCGCCGAGGCGAGGAACCCAAGCCTGTGAAGGTTTACGATCTCGCCGCGCGGGGTGCCATCGACGGGGAGATCACGGCCCGCGCCATCGACTACATGCGCCGACAGACCAAGACCCGGCAGCCCTTCTTCCTGTTTCTCCCGTACACGCAGCCGCACATGCCGCTGACGGCGGCCCCGGAATTCGCGGGCAAGACCCGCAATGGCGAGTTCGCCGATGTGCTGGCCCAGATCGATGCGTACACCGGCCGCCTGCTCGATGAAGTGGATCGTCTCGGCATCCGTGACAACACCCTGTTCCTTTTCACGTCCGACAACGGCGGCGAGGCCACGGCGCCGTATCACGGATTCAACGGACCCTGGCGGGGGACCTATTTCACCGGCTTCGAAGGGTCGCTTCGTGCCCCGTTCCTGGCGCGGTGGCCGGGCAGGATTCCGGCGGGGAGGATCAGCAACGAGATCGTCCACGAAATGGATCTGTTCCCGACGCTGGCGCGGGTAGCCGGCGGACGCGTGCCGCGCGACCGGGTGTTCGACGGGATCGACCAACTCGACTTCCTGGAGGGGAAGCAAGAGGCATCGAATCGCGAGTCGCTGGTAATTTACCTGGCGAACGAGATTTGCGGCGTCAAGTGGCGGAACTGGAAGATGGTGACTCGCGAGATCGACCGCGGCTTCGGGCAGCCGGTGAAAGTGTACAGTTTCCCGCTGTGGTACGACCTGCACACAGACCCGAAGGAAGAGAACCCGCTCGACCCGCGCTTTGTGGAGAATCTCTGGGTACGCTGGCCGGCCGGCCAGGTACTCGTGGACCACCAGGCCACGCTGAAGAAGGAGCCGCCGATTCGTCCGGGGACGCCGGATTAGCGAGAGGACGAGTGAGGACCAGCTTCGGCAACAGTAGCCCGAACGAGGAAATCGCCACTGCTCGTTAACTCACGGGAGGTTACCCCACTCCCGACTGCCTGACCTTTGAAGGTTTCAGATCCAAATTCGATGGAGCCAATTGGGTAAGCGACGCTCATTGCACCCGAAAGGTTCGAGGAGTGCGGCTAGCCAGGGTGTGGAGGAGAAGCGCTCGAGAAAGTCGATATCGCCGGTGGAGTCGCCCATCACGTGAGTTCGCGTACAGTCAGTGGAGTAGCGACCGTCGCTGCGGCGTCTTGCATAGACCACGTAGACCGATCCGACCTCATACGGAGCGTCGTAACAAACGCCTCCTCCGTAGAAGCCTATCGACACCCGTGGTCTGAGCGGCCCTTTGTAACGCTTCACGACGACACCTCGCGACTCGGTTTCGTGCCGGGTGGGATGCCATGCGGCGTCGAGCCGGACGAGTCCTACGACGTCGGCCTCCATGAACGCGCCACACGGAGTCGCGGCGTGGGCGCAAGAGGCAAGCAGCGATGATGCCGGAGCAAATAGCCACAGATAACAGAGGCGGTGCACTCTGATTGCTTCGACTCCGGTGGAGGAGGATTTGTTCCTTCCCGACACCATCGTGCAAGCCAAAGTTTGCAGCCGCATCGGCATTACCTGGTTCTATCCGACTCCTGCTCCCTTGACCGGTCGCCGATGATGTAATACGGTTGGTAATACCGGTGGCGATACGAACGGTAAGACTCGACGACGACGACGAAGCCACCTTGCGGCAAATCCGCGAGGCTACCGGGTTGCCGATTTCCGAAGCGCTGAAGCAGGGGCTCCGATCCCTGAGTCGACAGGTCAGAGATGCGCCGGGGCGCCGTCCCTATGACCTCTACCAGGGGCTCGATCTCGGCCCCGGTGGATATGCGACCGCACCGTCTACGGAGACGCGGCGCGGCGTGGCTGCGGCGATTCGCAAGAAGCTGCGGAAATGATTCTCGTAGATACCGGGCCGTTGGTCGCCCTCTTCGATCCCCAGGACGAACAGCATGGCCGGTGCCGCAAGACCCTGAAGGAAATCCGTGAGCCCATTCTCACCACAATCCCAGTACTCGCGGAGGCGTTTTACATGCTTGGACCCGCGAGCATCGGCTCCGATCGTCTGCGGGAGTTTGTCGAGGGCGGTGGGTTGTCCGTGTGGTTCCTGGATCGAGCGTGGTTAGCTCGAGCCTTCGAGCTCATGGAGCTATACGCCGATCACCCGATGGACTTGGCCGACGCATCGCTCGTTGCGGCCGCCGAGGCGCTGGGTACTCGGAGAGTCTTCACCATCGATCGCAAGGACTTCGCGACGTACCGCGTGCGCCGTGGGCATCGCCATTACCCGGTGGAGATCCTCTCCTGACCCAGGGAGGCTCCACGGCAGGGGCTCGGCGGGCCGGAGTCAGCGCTTCGGGCTCTGGACCAGCCGATTAGGCTTCGACCAAACTACACGGGCCAGCCACGTCGCCCCCTCTGCACCGCGCTGGCGGGCGACCGGAAAGAACATGCCCTCCGTGTCCGTCACCCAGGATTCGCTCGGCGTGATCGCGGCCGCGCCGAAGTTGCCAAAGGTTGCTCCGCGCTCCGGCATCAGGACCTTCTCGGTCCGGCGCATCACTCGCAGGGTCTGCGGATCCACCTGCGCGATGAAAAGCGGGGCGCGGTGCCGGAACACATGATCGTTGTTCGCGCCCTTCCGCGTGTACGTCAGGAAGAGCCCATCGCTGTGCGCCAGCCAATGGGCCTGCGTGTTGTAGCTGCCGAGTTCACCGCCGTCGTCGAAGCGCCATTCCTTCACCGGCGCGTAATTGAGTCCGTCGTCGCCCACGGTCACGTAGCCGCGCAGATCATTGCGAATGGTGAGGTAGTAGCGGTTCTGGAATTTGACGATCGACGGCTCCACCAAGCCTCGCACGTCGCTCGAATCGTGCTCGCTGCCGTGCCGGAGGAAACGCAGATCCTTCCCGTCAAAGCGGAACTGCGCGACGGTCACCGAGTGCGGGACTTTCGCGTTGGGGCCGTAGTAGAACGGAAGCAGCACGGTTCCGTCGTCCATTTCGAGCCACTGGGCGCAAGCGCTGCGCGCGAAGTCGAACTTCTCGCCGGGGGGCATCGCGATGACCTTCCACGGCGACCAGCGTCCGGACTTCGGGTCGAAGACGGCGAACGCCGTCTGGTGCGACCGCTTGCGGTCCTCGAGTTGGGTGCCCTTCTTGTCGTAGCGGACCTGCGCTCCCACGGCGAGCACTTTGCCGGAGGCGCGATGCCACCCCGGCGTGACATCGGCCACGGCGATGTCCACGGTCTCCGATTCCTTTACCCACTTGAGTTCCGGGATTTCGGCCGGCCCATTCCAGCTCTTGCCAAGGTCGTCGCTCGACATCACCGACATACCGGAGAAGTGGTCGGAGGTGGCCAGGTGTTTCTGGATGGTAAGGATCGTAAGCGGCGCTCCGTTGCGGCCCATTCCTGGAATTGCGACAAGGCGCGGATGAAACCACTGCCATCCCGAGGCGTACTCGCGCAGGATCTTATCGGCTTTGATCTCGAACGGCAGGGGCTCGGCGGCGAATAGCGACGCTGCGAGCAAAGCCCATGAAAGGTATCGACGAAGGAGCATGACAGTCCTGATGATACGGTGTCGATGCGGGCTTGGTCGAGTCCAGGCGCCTTCAACGCACCGCTGCCGGACGGGTGGCAGCTTGCACCGGAATTGCTTGCGCGGGAAAACTGCGCCCGAGCGCCGGTCGACCACCTGCATCGTCTCCTATCGGCGAATGCGAGTCGCGTGCTCCCGTCCGGTTTGTTGGCGCCCGCTGGCGCACCAGAGGGCAGGTCGCTTAAGGCGCCACCGGTACCGCAACCACGTTACTTAGACTGTTGGAGTAAGACAAGGCGAACTGGTAAATCCCCGCTGGCGCGCTGGCGGGAACTCGGAAGTTCACCTGGTACACCCCGGCGAGGCCGGGGACTAACCCAGAAAACGCAACTTCCGCTTGCGGATTCGGGCTGTTGGACTCGAGCGAGACGCCAAAGTAGGCGAATGGCGTTTGTTCGGTTCGGGAGAGTACATCCAGCGGGGCTGCGCAGCCCGTGCACAAAGGAGGAATCACCTTGCCTAAGCCCGTGGCGTAGGCTATCAGAACCTCGCCGGGCTTGGCAGGACTTTCGGCAGTCACCAATGAGTAGTCGGCACTATGCTGAATGGCGGGAGTGCCATCGCCGAGTGTGAAGACCCCCGGATAGCTGCCAAAAACAATTTGCGTAGCCCACATCGGCAAGCTCCTGACACCGTTTCGTTCGACCACCAGCCTGAAGTACAGGGGCGGCAGCTCAAAGGGTACCTGGAAATTGATCTGTTCCACGCCGTTGACGTTGGCGGCCACGAGGATTGGCGCGGGAGTGTCGCCGATCAGGATCCGTAATCCTTTCAGTTCGGTGGGCAACGGGAACCCTGGAGCGTGGAAAACCCCTGGTTCAACGAAGTTGGCGCCGAACACCGTCATCAGACCCCCGGGAGCCAGGAACCCGTAAGTGTTTCTGAAGCCCGCAGCATCACGAAAGGAGTCCCAGGCTGTGGCGGGAGCGGACCTACCTAGATCGATCCTTGCCAAAAAGAGCCCCCAACCCCTTCCGATTTCCGCTGTGCTGGGAATTCCGCCGTGAGTATGGCCCGCGAGATAGATTCGATTCGTTTCGTCCTGCGCAACAGCCATGCCGAAATCGTTGGCGCGCCCGCCAAATGGGGTGGCAAACAGCAACTTCGCGCCGTCGGCGGACAACTGCACGACGTAACTATCCGAGCAAGGAAGGAAATCGTACATCGTGCCCGGTACGTCGGGGCAGTACTGCGGCGGGTCGCTAACGTAGAGTTGAATGGGATCCCGGATTGGGGATCGCTGGATTGCATCGCCGACGACGAAGACCTCTCCGGATGAGTTGACAAACATCCCATTGACCGAGTACGTCGAACTCAGCCGGGTACCCCAGATCATTCTCGTGGCATCCGGCGATAGCTTCGCCACAAACCCATCTGAACCGGCCGGTTCATAGGTCCCCGGGGTTGTCGGGAAACTGGCGGACGAGCTAGACCCGCTGACAAATACATTCTCTGAGGTGTCCACAGTCACGGCAGTGGCGCGGTCCCAGCCTGCGCTGCCCAGGAACGTCGACCACACGAGCCTCGAACCGGTAGGATCGAGCTTTGACACAAAGGCGTCACCACAGTCCCATTGAATCTCGCACCCAGGTCCCCGATAAACCGGTTGAATGACGCCTGGCGTCACCGGGAAATCGGGCGATTGCGTCCTACCGGTGATGTAGGTATTGCCCCGGCGGTCGAGAGCCACACCCCAAATCTCGTCCGACCCGAGACCTCCGAAGTAGGTCAGATAGCCCAGTTGGCCGTCGTCCACGATCTTCCCGACGAAACCGTCATAACACCCCGAGCAGTTGAGGGATCTTCCGTACGTCCTCTGAAAAGCGCCCGGCGTTGTCGGGAGATTGACGGAATTCGTGTTCCCGGCGAACACGGCGTACCCGCTAGGGTCCACCCTCATACCCCGGAGGAGATCTTCGGAGACTCCGCCCAGGTACGTAGAGTAGATGAGCCCCTCACCGTCAGCGCGCAATTTGGCGAAGAAGTTGTCGGCCAGACAGAGCGGATAGCAGGCTCCGGAACCAATGCTCGTCTGGATGGCGTTCCGAAGAGGAAAATTGGGCGAAGCTGTTGATCCCGCAAGGATCGCCTGCCCCCGGCCATCCACGCCAACCGCGCGCGCGTCATCCAAGCCGGCTCCTCCGAGGTACGTTGCGTAGACAAGCTGACCTGTATTCTTATTAAGCTTTACCAGAACGGCATCGGAATTGAAGGTTGGCTCGGCCTGCTTCGATTGGAGGGCATTGGGTGTGACCGGGAAATCCGGAGAGTAGGTGTACCCAGACAAATACACAAAACCGGATTGATCGAAGGCCATGCCATACAAGCGGCTTGGCCAGCCCCGCTCACCGCCAGAGCCATCAATGGCGATCGCGTAATCGAGCGCCGGGTCGATGATCAACGCGCGGGTCCGGTCATACGAACCGGCGCGGAAGCCGAACTCCCGCAGGCCCGTTTGTACAAACGCAGCCGATACCGGCACACGGTCGTCGCCGATGTTCTGGAACGCCTGAAGGCGGCGGTGATACTGAAGCGCTTTTCCTGCCCGAACCTCGAGTTCCCCGAAGTCATTGACGGTCACCTGCACGCCAGGCGGGAAGCGCATCCGAATTGCCCGCGGCGAATACCCGGGCTTGATCCGAAACCCATATTCCAAGGCCCCATGGCGGGATGCGAGATGAAGGTCAACGCCCGGGTAGGCGTCAGGAAAAGTCAGGCTTGCGAAGAGTGGGTGTGTCCGGGCCTGAGTGGCTCCGTTCGCCGTGCCAAAAACCGTGGCCGTCGCATCGAGTGAATCTTCCAGCCGCCCCTTGTTCAACGTTGCATTGACAAAGGACATAGCGAAGACGGTGGGCGTCTCCGGAGCCGGTCCGGCGACAGCCCACAGGCAAGTCCCTTCGATTCGATACGAGAGGGCGAAGGTGCGAGCTTCATAGACCGCCCGCGCGCCGGTGGCATGGCTTGAAAAGAAGCCAAAGGGTACCGCCACTCCCGAAGAAGGCAACCCGAGCGAATGCAATGGGAGTCTGCCCTCGGCGGCGATCGGCAACAACAGCAACAGGAGGAAAGAGATACGTGGAAACTGCGGACAGGGAACGCCGGTGGCGCGAGGCGCGCCTGGCGCACGGCAAGGACCGCGATCGGCCCTGGGACTCCCGGTTCGACCGTCCAGATGGTTGTACCCGAGCCTCGCGGAACCCGTTCCCTGGCGTGCAAACAAGTGAACCCGCTTTCCGTCTCTGATTTGGGCCATCTGCGCTTACTCCTCGGCTGATCGCGGAAGATGAGAAATAACATTGCGTGCGGTGTTCAGCCGCCCGGCGCAGCCAGTTCCTGGAGTGGGCGGCCCATTTCCATTGTCTCCCCGAGAGAGAACAGACGGCAACGGGCCGCCCCCCACGCTACCGCACCGTGAGCGTGACTACCGCTTCGTCCCCAGAGAACGCGGGCAGAGTGAGCCCAATCCTGTCCTTGCGAACAGTTGTTCCCAAAGAATCGACCAGGTCGACGTCGCCTTCAACAATCAGGCGAGAAACAGTGGTCCGCGGCACGGCGGCTCGGTATTCCAAGGTTGAACCACCGCTGCCGGCCGCTGGCCGTGCGGTCACGTAGCGGCCATCGCCAAGCATTAGCGTCAGCCCCAACCGCAACCCGCTGGCCAGGAGTCGATTCGAATCCTGTAAGACAAACCGAACCAGCGTTCCGTTCCGGACAGTCAACGTAACGGCGCCCGTCAAGCCACCGCCAACCGCGATCGTGGAGACAGGCAGGCTCCATTCGCAAGACGGCAAGTGGTTCGGTTTTGGACCATATGCGCAGAGAACGTAGGTCCCGGCTGGCAGGTCTCGCGCGGCGAACGAGCCATCCGGGCCCGTTTCGATGAGAGCGTCAGCGAACGGCCCGACTGGAGTCCAGGAATTTGGAGCGAAGGTCTGGAGGCGTCTGTAGTGCACTTTCGCGCCGGCAAGCGCGTTGCCGTCCTGGTCGCGAACAGAGCCCGTTATTCCTCCATCCGCCCCGAACAGATGGAGTGACGCCGCGAAGAATGGGAGCGCGCCCGCGAAGAGGATGTGATGTGCGTGCATGATAGTATTCCCTCCATGTCATAGCCCGCTACGGTTGGGATAAGTGCCGCAGATCGAACGGCGGCGCGATCGCCACCGGTTTGTAGCACGAATCGTCCGCGGCGGCGTTATACCACGGTCTGAAAGCGGTGTTGTAGGCATCGGAGTATTTCAGGCTGCTTTTCAAATAGCCGTCCACGTTATCCCGGGCATGCCGTGTCACATGCCCGTCGCAGTTTTGATTGCTCGATGTTTCGCCGAAAATCATTCGATTGCCGGTCAGGCCCCGCCACGAAAGGAAGTTCCACACGCCGTTGTACAGACTTTGAGCAGTGCTTGTCGCGTCAAGGGTAGTGCTACAGTCGCCGTTCTGCTGTTGAACACATACATGGGCGTGCATGTTTGTAGCTGTGGGCTGCGTGTAGTATCTTGGCAGAGAAATCATGCCAGTGGTGGTCCCACCGCAATAAAGACCACTGTTCACGCTGGGAGCCGCCGGAAGTCCAAAGAACCCGTAGTAGCCGGCAAAGGCGCCGGCCAGGTTGGA
>CAZGUX010000278.1:0-21213 GCA_964529305.1 uncultured Solibacteraceae bacterium
CGGCCCCAGGCAGCGAGGCCAGAAAATCCGAATCGAGCAGGTCGCCGCTGAAGGTCTCGACGTTCCACGACTCGAGCAGGTCGCGGGCTGCCGGATCGGAGAATCGGGAGACGCCGATGATGCGTTTGCGAACACCCGCAAGGTCGCGCGCCCGCGCGGCGCGTCTCGCCAGGCTGGGGCCCATCTTGCCGGCCACTCCGAGCAGGATGAGATCGCCGTCCAGTTTCCGGATCGCGTCGACGTCCCACTCATTCGGGACCGAGAGGATATCCTCGAGTTGATCTTCCGTCGAGATGATCATCGTTTATAGCCGATCTTGCGGAGGAACCCCCGGCGCGCTTCGGCGTCGGCCTCGGTCTCCACACCCTTGGGAGATGAACCGTCGATCACCCCGAGGATCCCGCGCCCCTGTTCACTTTCGGCCACAATCACCTCGGCCGGATTCGCCGTCGCGCAAAACAGCGAAACCACCTCCGGCACCTCTTTGATGCGCCCGAGAATGTTGATCGGAAATCCGTTCAGCATAACGATCACAAACGTGTGCCCGGCAGCGAGCGCGGTTGCATTGCGCGCGGCGCAGGCTTTCAGTGGGTCGTCGTTGCCGTCGACGCGAGTCAGGCACGGGCCGGACGCCTCGTTGAAGGCGATACCGAACTTCATGTTCGGATTCGTGTTCACGATCGCCTCGTACAGGTCTTCTACGGTCTTGATAAAGTGCGACTGGCCGACAACGATGTTGGCGCCTTCGGGAATTTCCAGCCGGATCGACTCGAGTTTCATAGTTTGACTTTTCAGCATACTGCACGGCTTGGCGAAAGCAAGGGACGCGGAAGGAAGGAGACCGAAAGACTGGCGCGAAACAGGAGGGTCAAAGGCCACACCCGGAGCCAGGCCTCGTCTTGCTCATGGAGAGTAGCCGTGCGTGCCGGGATCAGGCGAATCCGGCCATGACTACCAAATCGCAGGATGGGGCCTTCCGCCATTGCCGGCAATGACGAGAGCGATGTTCGCTCATTGGCCTCGCGCGGCGATCATCCGTTGGTAGGCGTCGAACAGTTCCCTCTGGCTCGCCTCAGGCAGGGGACCCGGCCTCGCTTCGGCTTCGTACTCGCGGCACAAGCCGATCGTCTTCCTCAGGCTCTCGACAAATTCGACGCAGGGCGCGCACGACGAAATGTGTTCGTCCATCTCGACACACATCTCCTCGGGCAGTTCCCGATCGAGGTATTGGGACAACAGCGCGAAGACTTCCTCACATGCCGGCATGGCCAGTCACCCCCGTCTGTGCGTGTTGTAAGTAAGCGTCCATCTTCTTTCGGACCATCAGACGCGCCCGGTGAAGACGCGTCTTGACCACATCGACGCTGAGCTCGAGAACGTCCGCGGTTTGCTCGCCGGAGAGTTCCTCGACGTCTCTCAGCAGCATCACCGCCCTATAAAGATCCGGGAGTTCCCGGATCGCGCGATCCAGCGTTTGCCTCAATTCGGACTGCAGCAGCCGGGAATCGGGCAGGCTCGACCAATCCGCGATCTCCAACTTCCGCTGCCCCCCATCCTGCTGGAATTCCGGGATCAGGGCGTCCAGCGAGATTTCTTCCTGCGGCGCGAACACGCTCCTGCGCCGCTTCATGTAGCAGGCGTTGCGCGCAATCCGGAACACCCAGGGTTTGACGCGCTCCGGGTCCCGCAACTGATCGAAATTCTCGAATACCTTCAGCAGCGCGTCCTGCGCCACTTCCTCGGCATCTTCCCGCTGCCCGCACATCAGAAACGAATATTGAAAGACCTTTCCGCGAAAAAACTCGACAAATGGCTCGAAGGCCGCAGTGTCTCCGTCCATCAATCGGCGGGCCAACGTGACTTCCGCGGGTTCTTCCATACGGCAAAGGGCTCCTTGCCGATTGTAGCCCGCCGTTGCCTGCAGACCCGATGGCCTCAGTGAGGCGACAAGGCTCTCTCACCTTCGCCGGTCCCCACCAGGATCTCGATCGCAGGTGAGTGCAGGAGCGTGTTGTGAATCAGGCAGTTTTTCACCGCCCGCAGAATGCCCTCCCGATGACGTTCCTCCCCCACCGGCGCGGTGACCTCAATCTTGAACGAACCCAGCCGCGCGGGCTGAGCGGCTTTCCCGGCTTCCACCTTGACCGTCAACCCCGCCGCCGGCAGCGACCGCGCTCTCAGGTATTGCGCGGCATAGAACCCGGCGCACGTCCCCAGCGACGCCAGCAGGAATTCCGGCGGCGTCATTCCCTGGTCTTCGCCCCCGTTCGCCGGCGGCTGGTCGCACCGCACGACATGGCCTCGCGCTTCCGCTTCGAACCGCACGCCGTCCAGATACCGGATGATTGCTTCCATTTGATGACCCCACTCGATACGATGCAGAACCGAATGCCGGGTGACAGCCGTCACGTGTGGAGCTTTTCTGCATCCAGACAAGAGAAGGTTATTCATGAGACGCATAGCCGTGATTGTGGGATCGCTGGCGCTGCCTCTGGCGGGCCAAACCGATCTCTCTTTGGGGGAAGCGGTACGCACCGCTCTGGAGAAACACCCGTCTATTGAGGCGAGCGCGGAGCGGGTTAGCGCCGCCGGCCGCCGCGTCGAGCAGGCCAGGAGTGGCCGGCTTCCGAAGGTGAACTACACCGAGTCGTGGGCTCGCAGCAACAACCCGGTCTTCGTGTTCAGTTCCCTGCTGACCCAGCATCAGTTTACGGAGCGGAACTTCCAGGTCGGCCCGTTGAATCGCCCGGACTTCCTCAACAATTTCCAAAGCCTCCTCACGGTCGATCAGATGGTCTACGACTTTGGACAGGTTAAGGCGCAAACCAGGTCCGCCGAACTGGGGCGAGGGCTGGCGGAAGAGGACCGCCGCCGAATGGAAATGCAGGTGATCGCGGGTGTCGTGCGGGCGTATCTCGGGAACATTCTGGCGGGCGAAGGGCTGGCCGTGGCTCGAGGGGCGGTGAAGTCGGCCGAGGCCGACCTGCAACGCGCCGAGACAATCCGCGCCGCGGGAATGTCCACCGATGCCGACGTGCTCTCCATCAAAGTCCACCTGGCGGCGATGAAAGAACAGGAAATTCGCCGGCAGGCCGAGGTGCAGGTCGCGGCCGCGGCTCTCAATGAAGCGCTGGGGCTCCCGCTCGATGCCCCGCATCGCCTGATCACACCCCTGACGGCGGTCTCCCCCACGGCGAAGACGAGCGAGGATCGGGAGAAGAGCGCGCTGACCGAGCGCCCCGAGATGAAGCAGGTCCGGCTGGCCACCCAGTTGGCGGAAACCCAGGTGACGGCGGCCAGGACGGCGCTGCTCCCTCAGATCGGCGTGCGGAGCGCGTTTGAAGCCGACCGCCAGCAGTTCGTCAACAAAGGAGGCGCCAACTGGCTGGTGGCGGCCAACCTGCGATGGAACCTGTTCGACGGCAACGCCAACCGCGCCAAGGTGCAAGAGGCTTCCCACGCCGTCAGGGGCGCGCAAGCCCAGGAGCGCCAGGTGCGCCAGGGCGTCGCGCTGGAAGTCCGCAAGGCCGAGGCCGACCTGCGTTCCGCCGGCGAGCGCATCCAGGTGGCTGGGGCCGCCGTGGCCATGGCCGAAGAGAGCCTGCGCATCACGCGCAACCGCTTCGAGGCCGGCCTGGCCAACGTCACTGAACTCCTTCGGACCGAGACCGCGCTGCATGAATCGAAAATGCGGAAGCTGGCGGCGACTCACGATCAACGGCTGGCCGCCGTGCTGCTGGAACTGGTCTCGGGGACGCTCGGCCGGGATTCGGAGGTATTGCAATGAGAACGCCATGTCCGCTCCCTTCCGGTCGCGGCTCTGTTCGGGGAATGATTGTGTTGATGGCGGCGGTGGCCGCGTCGTGCGGGCGCCCGGAAGCGCCTCGCGCGGCCAAGAGCCCCGAGGAAGCGGCCGTCGCCGTAAAGACCGTGGCCGTGACGGCAGCCGATCTGCCGCAAACCTACGAGGCCACCGGCACCGTGAGGGCCAGAGTCACGTCGATGCTCTCGGCCCGCATCATGAGTTATGTCCAGGAGGTTCGCGCCCAGGCTGGCGATGCGGTCAAACACGGCCAGGTGCTGGTCGTGTTGGATGCGCGCGACCTGGAAGCCGGAAAGCGCCAGGCCGAAGCCGTCTTCCACGAAGCCAGGGCCGGGGTCCCGGAGGCGGAGCACGGCATCGCGGCCGCCAAGGCCCAGATGGAGTTGGCCCGCATCACCCTCCGCCGCATGGAAGAGTTGTTCCGCAAGAAATCCATTTCCAACCAGGAGTACGATGAAGCCGCCGCGCGCATGCAGGTGGCCCAGGCCACCTACGACATGGCCGTGGCCCGCCGCACGCAACTCGACGCGAAGATCCAGCAGGCGGAGGCGGCCGTGCGCGGCGCATCGGTCAATCGTGACTTCGCGGAGATCCGGGCCCCGTTCGCTGGAGTGGTCACCGATCGGAAGGCCGAACCCGGCAGCGTTGCCGCGCCCGGCGCGCCGTTGTTGGTTATTGAGCAGGCAGGAGCCTTCCAGTTCGAGGCCTCCATCGAAGAGTCGCGGATCGGATCGGTCAAAGCCGGAACGCCGGTTACGGTCGTGCTGGACGCTCTCGACAAACCGGTCGAGACCCGGGTGTCGGAGATTGTCCCGGCGCTCGACCCCACGGCGCGCGCGTTCATCGCCAAGATTCGCCTACCCGCGGCCGCGAATCTTCGCAGCGGCCTCTTCGGCCGCGCTCGCTTCGCCGCCGGTTCCCGCCGCGCCCTGACCGTGCCGGCGGAAGCGGTCCGCCGACAGGGCCAGATGGAAATGGTCTGGGTGGCCGACGGCGGCATCGCCCGCAACCGCCTGATCACCGCCGGGGAGCGATCGGCCGGGTCGGTCGAAATCCTCTCCGGTCTCAGCGAGGGCGATCGCGTGATCTTCCCCGTAGCGCCTGAAGTCCGGGATGGCCGGCGCGTGGAGGCCAGATGAAACGCGGCATTGCCGGCCAACTGGCCCACGCCTGGATCAACTCCAAGCTGACGCCGCTGTTCATCGGCGCCTCGATTCTCCTGGGCGCCTTTTCCGTCTGGAGGCTCCCTAGGGAAGAGGAACCGCAGATCATCGTCCCGATGATCGACATCTTTGTCCGGATGCCGGGCGCCTCGGCGCGCGAGGTCGAGGAACGTGTCACCAAGCCGATGGAAAAACTCCTGTGGGAGATCCCTGGAGTGGAATACATCTACTCCACTTCCAGTCCGGGAATGGCCCTTGCGATCGTGCGGTTCAAGGTCGGCGAGGACGAGGAAAAGAGCATTGTCCGGCTCAACCAGAAGATGTACGCCAACTTCGACCTGATCCCCGAAGGGGCGTCGTCGCCTCTGGTCAAGCCGAGATCCATCGACGATGTGCCGATCCTGGCGCTCACGTTGTCGAGCACCCGCTATTCTCCTCTCGAACTGCGGCAGCTTGCGGCTCAGGTTCACGATGCCGTCAAGCAGGTGAACGATGTTTCGGCGGTGCAGTTGATCGGCGGCCAGCGCCGTGAGGTCAAAGTGACTCTGGATGGCGCCCGCCTGGCCTCGTACAACCTGTCTCCTCTGGTTGTGTTCCAGGCGCTCGGCGGCGCCAATCGCCGCCTTCCCTCCGGACGGTATTCCAGGGACAATCGCGAGTTCATTCTCGAAACCGGGGACTTTCTGCGTGGAGTGGCCGACGTTCGCGACGTGGTCGCGGGCGTTGCCAACGGGAAGCCGGTCTATGTGCGAGACGTGGCCGCGGTTGCCGATGGGGGCGAAGAACCCGTCGAGCAGGTGGAGTTCGCGCAGGGCAACTCCTTCGAGCCGGCCGTGACCATCGCGATTTCCAAGCGGAAAGGAACCAATGCGATTTCGGTCGCCTCGAACGTGCTTCAGCGTGTCGAGGGACTCAAGGGCTCGCTGATCCCCGCCGATGTCCGTGTTTCGATCACGCGCCACTACGGCGAAACGGCCGCGGAAAAGTCGAACGAACTGCTGTTCCACATGGGCATCGCGGTGATCTCGGTCAGCCTGCTGATCGGCATCACCCTCGGGATGCGCGAGTCGCTAATCGTCTTCATCGCGATTCCCGTGACGCTGGCGCTGACTCTGACCGTTTTCTATTTGTACGGTTACACGCTGAACCGGATCACGCTGTTTGCCCTGATCTTCTCCATTGGAATCCTGGTGGACGACGCGATTGTCGTGGTCGAGAACATCGTCCGGCACGGGCGCATGCCGGAGAATCGCGGCCGGCCCCTGGCCGAGGTCGCGATCGAGGCTGTGGACGAGGTCGGCAACCCCACCATCCTCGCCACCTTGACCGTCATCGCCGCCATTCTCCCAATGGCCTTCGTGGGAGGCTTGATGGGCCCGTACATGCGGCCCATTCCCATCGGCGCGACGGCCGCCATGATCTTCTCCCTGATCGTGGCCTTTCTGGTGACGCCCTGGGCCGCCATTCGCCTGTTGGGCAAGCACGCCCAGTACGATGAGCACCAGCGGGAGGATTGGTTCACGCGCTTCTACCGCCGGTTCATGGGGGCTCTGCTGCATTCGTTCACGCTGCGTTGGAGCTTCCTCGGCCTGGTGACCGTGCTGCTTCTGGGCTCGATGGCGCTGGTCTATGTTCAGTTCGTCAAGGTCAAGATGCTGCCGTTCGACAACAAGAGCGAGTTCCAGGTCGTGGTCGACATGCCCGAGGGAACCACGCTCGAACAGACCGCTCGCGTCACCCGGGCGCTGGCCGAAGCCGTCATCGGCCAACCGGAAGTCGTCAACGTCCAGACCTACACCGGCACGGCCGCCCCGTACAATTTCAACGGCCTGGTGCGTCACTACTACCTCCGCCGCGGGTCGAACGTCGCCGACATCCAGGTGAACCTGCTGCCGAAGCACGATCGCGACCGGCAGAGTCACGAAATCGCCAAGGCCGTCCGCAAGCGTCTGCTCCCGGTGGCGGCCCGCTATGGCGCCAACATCAAGGTGGCGGAGGTGCCGCCCGGTCCTCCGGTGCTGCAGACCCTGGTCGCCGAAGTCTACGGCCCGGCGGAGGAAGGCCGCCTCCGCATCGCGCGGCAGATTCGTGAGCTGATGGAGAAGACCGATGGCGTGGTCGACGTCGATTGGTACGTCGAAGACGATCAGCCCAAGCAGCGTCTCACGGTCGACCGTGAGAAAGCGGCGCTTCACGGCATCACGGAATCCGATATCGCCCAGACGCTGGCCCTTGCCTCGGCGGGCGCTCCCGCCGGGTTGTTGCACGTGGATGCCGCGAAAGAGGACATTCCGATTACCCTCCGGCTCGATCGCGCCACCCGCTCCGACCTGGAGCGGATCCAGACGCTCAAAGTCCAGAGCCCGCGGATGCCCGGCGCTCCCTCCGTGGCCTTGCGGGAACTCGTGCGGGTGGAATCCCTCGTCGAGGACCGCAGCATCTACCACAAGAACCTGATGCCCGTCACCTATGTGACGGCCGATGTCGCCGGTGCGATGGAAAGCCCCGTCTACGCCATTCTCACCCTGGGCCCCGGCATCGGAGGGCTCCACATTCCCGGAGGCTACGCCATCGAACAGTACACCGCGAGCCAGCCTTTCGACGACGCGCGCTACGCCATGAAGTGGGATGGCGAGTGGCACATCACCTACGAAGTCTTTCGCGACCTGGGCGCGGCCTTCGCCGCCGTCCTGGTGTTGATTTACGTCCTGGTGGTCGGCTGGTTTCAGTCGTTCCTCACCCCGATCCTGATCATGGCCGCGATTCCGTTTTCGCTGGTGGGCATTCTGCCGGCGCACGGGATGCTGAACGCGTTCTTCACGGCCACCTCGATGATCGGCTTTATCGCGGGAGCGGGCATTGTCGTCCGCAACTCCATCATCCTCGTGGACTTCATCGAGCTACGGCTGAAGGAAGGAATGCCGCTCGATCAAGCCGTGGTGGACGCCGGCGCCGTGCGTTTCCGGCCGATGATGCTGACCGCCGCCGCCGTGGTGGTGGGATCGAGCGTGATCCTGTTCGACCCGATCTTTCAAGGCTTGGCGATTGCGCTGATGGCCGGTGAGATCGCCTCGCTGCTGCTGTCGCGCATGACCGTCCCGATCTTGTATTTCGTATTTCACGCGCAAGCCCCTCACGATTCCTGACACCCGGTCTGTCCGGCCGGAAGGGAGCGGAAATCCAATCTCCGCACCAGCCGCGGGGGTTGCTTTGCATTGTCCGGCCGCGGCCGCCAGGGAGCGGTCGCTGGAGGTCTCCCAATTCATCCCCGTGCGCGGAGGGGTTGCCCGGTCGTTCAAGGCGGCGGACAAGGCCCCGTTTCGCGGGAAGGACTCTAGCGTCGGCCGTCCGCCGTAGGTCACCCTAATCGGTGCCCGCGGCTTGCGACGTCGCCGCCTGACGTCGTCGTCGGCCACTGAGCAGGTAGATCGCCGCCCGCAGTTCCAGCAACGGATCGCCCGACGGTTCGATTCCGTCAACTCGGGGCATCGGGTCGAAGATGATCCGGTTCTGTTCTCCCTCGTTGTTTTCGACCAGCCCCGTGAGCTGGATCCGGCCAAAGGGAATCAACGGCCGGTCCTCGGGCCAATGGATCGTGGCATCGTCGACCACCTCTCCTTCCTGAGCCACCTGCACGGAGATCTGAAATGCGATAGTGCCGTTCGCGATTCGGGTCGAGAGTTCGTGGAACAGGAAGTTCGCATCCTTGCCGGCCGCTGCCGCGTCGTCCAAGTACTCGACCCCGGCTTCCGGCGTGATCCGGTATCGGCCATATCTGCCGGTCCCCGCGGCGTTCAGGAACTGCATGGCTGTGACGCCGAAGTACCGCTCCCTCGCAAAGCTGGAAGGCGTGGGTTTCGGGGTCATCGCGAAGGCGAGCGCAGCGGGATGCGTACCGAAAAAGGCTTCGATCGGCGCTTTGGACGACCCGCTCGCCGCGGCCGCGCGCAAAAACTCCAGGAACTCCTGCCCGGTTCGGGTGGGAAACCCGTCCGTGGAATGACTGATGATGTCGGTGTGCACGTGTTCGCCGAGAACAAAGCGGATGGCGAGTCCGCGAGGATTCGCATTCGGGTGATTGTCGGGGACAAGAGGAAGCCCGGTCGAGTTGGAGAATCGGGCAAGGACGGGGGTCGACTCACGTGCGATGTGCGGGGCGCGGGTGAGAGTGGCAGCCTCGCCGGAAGGAGTAAACGTGCCGCTCAGCATCAGTCCCTTGGCGTGAGCCGGGCGAAAACCCGGGTGCGAGCCAAACATCGCTTCGAACTGTTGCAACAAATCGTGGCTCAGGGACAGCAGTTTCTCGTCGGTGGGAAGAGGCATGCCGGATTATCCCACAGATCCCCGGTGCCCCGGAAAGTCGATCCAATCGGAGTGGTTTCTTTGTTGAATCAAGCACTTACACAAATTTTCCCGGCCACTTTTGGTGGAGGGGCCCTTAAACCCTAGCCCCGGACGTAAGGTTGCAGCAGGGTCAGCTCCGCCATCAACCGCCAGCGCTCGACATCGGCTCTTCCCCGTACGTACGCGGGCAGCGAGACGGCCCACAGTTGGTTCAGGGTCAACTCCAATGGAATGGTCAGCTTGGACTGGATTTCGGCTTGAGCGGACTCGGGGATCTGACCATACAGCAGGCTCACATGCGGGTCGACGAAATAGTCGCCCGGATGTTGCGAAAGGCGCCGCAAACGCTCGGTCAGGTCGAACAGGTTGGGAGGTCTCGATACCTTGAGGAAGCAGCAGCGTGTGTATTCAGAGCCGAATGCCAAGCCTTGCACCCCTACGGTCACCGCACCACAGTTCCGAGTGGCTGCCTCCAAAATGAGTTCCGGTTGGTCGTTCGCGCCGAACATTCCGGCATACAAGGTGAGGTGAGGCGGAAAACGGGGGGCATTGAATTGCTTTGCCAACTGGTCAATCAGGCTCAAAAGCTGGCTGGATGACTTTTCGGACGGGACCAACCAATAGGCCACCCGGAGTGGACGCCCAACCAACTCTCCCTGCGAATCCCTGGGATGGCGCTCCATGAAAATCTACTCTGGATAGTACCTATAGGACGATGGCAGGTCAACCCGAATTTCACCCGAGTGGAGTGTTCTGTCCGTCGTCCAGGTAGATCCTCCGAACCCGGGACCGGATCCCGCACAGCACGTTGTAGGAGATCGTACCTGCAAGCCTTGCAATTTGTTGCGCATCCAGTTGAGCATCGCCTTCTTTGCCTAGTAAGGTTACAGCGTCTCCAGGCCTCACCTCCGGGCACTTTGTCAGATCAACGGTGGTCAGATCCATGGAGACCGTCCCGACCATCGGAACCAGCCGCCGTCCCGCGATCACCCGGCCTTTGTTCGATAACCGGTGCGGCACTCCGTCGGCATAACCCGCCGCCAGGACCCCGATTCGTAATGGCCGGGGCGCCCGATAACTGCCGCCGTAGCCGACCAGCGACCCTTCCGGAATGTCCTTCACCTGGATCACCCGTGCCTTCCAGGAAAGAACCGGGGTCACCTCCAGAACCGGCGCCGGCGCTTCTCCTCTCGCTGCCGACAGATAGCCGTACAGGGCGTGCCCTGGCCTCACCATCGTGTGCCAGGCTTCCTTTCGGCCGTACGCGATGGCATTGCTGCTGGCCAGGTGCCGGAGAGGAACCCGGAAGCCGTTCGACTCCAACGTGCGAACAATCGAATGAAAGCACTCCACCTGATGGTCGGTCTGTAGAGAAGAATAGTCGGCGGCCGACGCAAAATGGGTCATCAGCCCTTCGATCCGTGCCGCTCGCAGCGCGGAAAGAGCTTCCAGGAGACCCGCGGATCCGGCGGCGCCCAGCCGGTTCATCCCGGTATCGAGCTTCAGATGAAACGGCAAAGGGTGTTGGGAGGAGGCTGCGAGGCGATCCATGCGGACCAGATCCTCGACCGAGTGAAGAACCGGCGTGAGCCGGTAAGGCGCCAGTGTTTCCTCCTCTGCGGGAAGAACCCCAGCCATGACCAGAATGCGCCCTTTGATTCCAGCCTCTCGCAGGGTGACGCCTTCATCCGCGGAACTGACGGCAAACCATCGCGCGCCGGCCCCTTCGAGGGTTCGCGCGACTTCCACGGCGCCATGTCCGTAAGCATCGGCCTTGACGACGGCCGCGATCTCTACCGCGTCGCCGACCGCCCGGCGCACGGACTGAAAGTTGCCGATGAGTCTGCCGCGGGAGATTTCCACCCACGATCGCGCCGGGACCATCCCTCCATTATCGCGTCGGCCCTGTCGGGCAAAGACCGCGGGCCCTGGCTGCGATCGATGGGCACAATGTCAGGAACAGGAGCCCGATCGGGAGCAAACCCCCTCGGCTCGGATCGAAGTCGGCGGACACCTCCGCCCACGAGCGTCCAAAGGCGAAGTACCCGAGCCCCAACTCGAAGAGGACGGTCAACACCAGCCAGAACATGCCGACCCCGAGCAGAGATCCCCGGGTTCGCGCTTCGATCCAGCGAATGAACAGCCAAGTGACGGCAAAGATGAGCAGTGACCCTGAAAACACCGTGATCTGGCGGGCGCGCAACCCGCCCAGCCGCGGCGACAGGAACGCCTCACGGAGAGCGCCGTGGACCACCTCGACACTCATCAGAATCAGCCAGATTCCCAAGGCTCGAAGCCAGATCATGGATTCAAGAGCTTAACTCCAGGTCCGGTCGTGCGAACGCTCCTTGTTCCATTCGTTGGTGGGCAGGAACAATCCTTCGCCGGGCAACAGGTGCTGTTTGACCACTTCGAGATTGACCTCGATCCCCAACCCCGGACGATCGGGGACCGCGGTAAAGCCCTTGTTCACGATGGGCTTCTCGATACCGCTGACCATATCGTCCCACCACGGTACGTCCACCGAGTGGTTCTCCATCACCAGGAAATTCTCCGTCGCCGCGGCGCAGTGAACGTTTGCCATACACGAGATCGGCGTTCCGGCAAAGTGCATCGCCATCGGAACGCCGTATTCCTGAATCGCGTCCCCGATTTTCTTGGTTTCGAGAATTCCACCGGACGAGGCAAGGTCCGGATGCAGAATGTCTACGGCGTGGGCTTGGGCCAGCTTGATGAAGTCCTCCTTCAAGTAAATGTCTTCGCCGGTGAGGGTGGGCACGTCGATGGCGTCGGTTATCTTCTTCCAGAGTTCCGTCTGTTGCCAGGGAATCATGTCTTCCAGCCAGGCCATGCTGTACGGTTGCAGGGCCTTCCCGAGCTTGATGCAGGAGTTGACGCCGATGTGGCCGAAATGGTCCGCCGCAAGCGGAACGTCCATGCCCACCTGCTCGCGAACCTTCGCGACATACTCGGCGAGCAGGGCGGCGCCTTTGTCCGTCAATTCGACGCCGGTGAACATGTGCTGGGTGTTCTGAAGTTCCGCCGGGCTCATGCCACTCGGCGCCGTCAGGGTGCCGGGAGTGCCGGCAACCAGCCCGTAGCCTAGGTCCATCTTGAGGAAGGTGAATCCCTCTTCCTTGCGCGCGCGCATGCGGCGGCCGAACTCCACCGGATCTTTCGACTGCGTCGTGTCCGCATAGCAGCGGATCCGGTCCCGGAACTTCCCGCCGAGCATCTGGTAAACGGGGACATTGTAGGCCTTCCCCGCCAGGTCCCACAGCGCCATCTCGATTCCGCAAACTCCTCCAGCCTGCCGGGCGTGAAATCCGAATTGCTTGATCCTGCGGAAGATTTTATCGACGTTGCAGGGATTTTCATTGAGAATCCGGCTCTTTAACAGAAGCGCGTACGTCTTGCTCGCGCCGTCGCGCACTTCGCCCCAGCCGACGATGCCTTGATTGGTGTCGATCCGAATAATCGGGCAGGTCATCGGCGCGCCGGTGACCACCGCGATCCGCATATCGGTGATTTTGAGTTGAGAGGGTTTGGAATTCGTGTTGACGTTCTGGGTCGCGGCGTCGAGCGTCGCGTCGTCCCAGAAGGACGCCCCGAACCCGACGGCCGCGGCGCCGGCCGCTGAACGGAGAAAGCTCCGGCGCCCGGAAAGTCCCAGCGCTGCTGAGTTCATCATGTACCTCGAATAAAGAAGATTGCGAATCTACGCCTACATTGTATGTCCGGCCTCCGCGAATGCCCAGGCTATACTTGCGGTGTGCTAGCGCCTGTGTACGGGAGCGTACTCGACCTGATCGGCAACACTCCGATGGTGGAGTTGAAGGAATTCGAGACGGGCCCGTGCCGGCTGTTCATCAAACTCGAGACCGAAAATCCAGGAGGCTCCATCAAGGACCGGATGGCGCGGGCCATGATCGAGGACGCCGAGCGCGAAGGGCGCCTGAAGGCCGGCGGCACGATCGTGGAAGCTACCGCCGGAAACACCGGACTCGGCCTCGCACTGGTCGCCGCGGCAAAAGGCTATCGGTTGATCCTGACCATTCCCGAAAAGATGTCGCAGGAAAAAGTCGCGCATTGCCGGGCCTTCGGCGCCGACATCCGGCTGACCCGCTCCGACGTGTCTAAAGGCCACCCGCAGCATTACTTCACCATGGCCGAACGAATCGCCTCGGAGATTCCGGGTGCGATTCACATCAATCAGTTCGCGAATCCGGCCAACCCGCGCGCGCACGAAGAAACCACCGGACCGGAAATCTGGGAACAGATGGAGCACGACGTCGACGCGATCGTGTGCGGCGTCGGGTCGGGAGGAACCGTCACCGGTCTCAGCCGCTACTTCGCGCGGGTGAATCCGGATTTGGACCTCGTGGTGGCCGACCCGGCCGGGTCGGCCCTGGCCGGCATCATCAGGGGCGAGTCGCGGCCGACCGGCCCTTACGCCGTCGAGGGGATTGGCGGCGATTCGGTCCCGCCGGTGGCCGACCTGTCGCGCGTCCGGCACGCCTTCTCCATCCCCGATGCCGAGAGCTTTGCAACCTCACGTCAGATGTTGAAGCGGTCGGGACTCTTCGGCGGCTCGTCCTCGGGAACGCTGGTGGCCGCGGCCCTTCGATATTGCCGGATGCAGTCCCGGCCGAAGCGAGTGGTCACCTTTCTCTGCGACAGCGGGAACAAGTACCTCTCCAAGCACTTCGACGACTATTGGATGCTCGACCAGGGCTACCTGGAACGCCCGCGGACCGGCGACCTGCGGGATTGGTTCACCCGCCGCTATGAAGACGGCGCTGTCGTTACCGTCGGGCCCGAGGACACCTTGCTCATCGCCTTTCAACGCATGCGCATGGCGGATGTCAGCCAGGTGCCCGTGATCGAGAATGGACAACCGGTCGGGATTCTCGACGAGTCCGACCTGCTGGTCGCGGTCCACCAGAATCCCACGCGCTTCGCCGAGCCGGTTCGCACGGCGATGACGCGCCGTCTCGACACCCTGGCTCCGTCGGCGAGTCTCGATGACGTGCTCCGGACGCTCGACGCCGGTAAGGTTGCGCTGATCGCCGAGGGCGGCCGATTCCTTGGGCTGATCACACGCACCGATCTGCTCAGCCATCTTCGGCGGCGGTTGAAGACCTCATGAAACACCGATTCGCAACCAGGGCCATCCACGCCGGACAGTCGCCCGACCCGGCCACCGGCGCGATCATGACGCCGATCTACGCCACGTCGACCTACGTCCAGGAAAGTCCGGGCAAGCACAAGGGCTACGAATACGCTCGCACCCAGAACCCGACTCGCATGGCCTACGAAGAATGTGTGGCCAACCTCGAAGGCGGCACTCACGGGTTCGCCTTCGCCTCGGGACTTGCCGCCATGTCGACGCTGCTCGATCTGCTGGACACGGGGTCGCACATCGTCGCCAGCGACGATCTGTATGGCGGAACGTTCCGCCTGTTCGAGAGGGTGCGCAAGCGGTCGGCCGGCTTGCAGTCGACCTTCGTCGACATGGCGAAGCCAGGGGCGCTGGAGGAGGCGATCCAGCCCAACACCCGCATGATCTGGGTCGAGACGCCGTCTAACCCGCTGCTGAAACTCGTGGACCTGCGCGCGGTCGCCGCCATCGGCCGGGAACGCGGCATCTGGACAGTGGCCGACAACACCTTTGCCAGCCCTTATCTGCAGCGCCCGATCGAGTTGGGCTTCGACCTGGTGGTGCACTCGGCGACGAAATACTTGAACGGCCACTCCGACGTGGTCGGCGGCGTGGTCGTCGTCGGGCCGAACGGCGAACTGGCCGAGCGGATGAAGTTCCTGCAGAACGCGGTTGGCGCGATTGCCGGACCGTTCGACGCATTTCTCGCGATGCGCGGGCTGAAGACCCTGCATCTCCGGATGGAGCGGCACTGCGAGAACGCGCTGGCCATCGCGCGTTGGCTGGAAGCGCACGGCGGAGTCGCGCGCGTGCATTATCCGGGCCTGCCCAGTCACCCGCAACATGAGCTCGCGATCCGGCAGATGAGCGCCTTCGGCGGAATGGTGACGGCCGTCCTGGAAGGCGACCTCCGGTCGACGACGAAGTTCCTGGAGCGCTGCAAGCTGTTCTCGCTGGCCGAGAGCCTTGGAGGCGTGGAGAGCCTGATCGAGCATCCCGCAATCATGACGCACGCATCCATGCCCGCCGCGCAGCGGGATGCACTCGGCATCGGCGACACGCTGGTGCGGTTGTCGGTGGGGGTGGAAGCGGTGGAAGACCTGGTGGCCGACCTCGACGAAGCCCTTTCGGCCGCTGAGTCCTGATCAAAGTGAGGCAAGAACATGCTTCATAAAGGAATCGAAACCCGCACGTAGCCAGTTTCCGGATCGATCCCCCCAGCTTCTCATCCCGAGCAGCCGTGCGTCCGGCATGCCGCGGATTCAGATGGGCTCGCCATTTCCTAGCGGGCAGACAGGTGATATCCGTCTTTCATCACCTTAATGCGGTGCAGGCTTCCGCCCGACGTGATGTAGAGCATCTTGCTCTGATCGCCGCGGCCGAAGCAGGTGTTAGTGGGGCGCTCCGCGGTGGGGATGTAGGCGCGCTGCCGGCCATCCGGGGCGTAGACGATGACGCCGAAGCGCTTCTCGTCCCGCACCGCCACCCACAGGTTGCCTTCCGTGTCCACCACCAGCCCGTCCGGTCCGTCCTGCGGCGCGTAGCTCACCAGCGTCTTGCGAAACTTCGCCGTGCCGTTGGGGGCCAGGTCGTAAGCGGAAAGCTCCATGCGGCCCTTCCGGGTCGGGGTTCCGGTGGGCAGGCGGTCGAAGCCGAGGGTTCCGTCATCGTTCGTCACGACATATAGCGTTTTCTCATCGGGCGAGAGCGCGACCCCGTTAGGTTTGCCCGCGTCCGTCACGACGCGATGCACCGAGCCGTCGGGGTCGATGCGGTACACCGCCTGCAAGGGCTGCGAAATCGGTTCGTGTCCGAGGTAGCGGGGGTCGCTGAAATAGATGCGCCCCTTGCGGTCGATGGCGATGTCGTTGGGCGAGTTGAAGGGCTTGCCCTCGAACAGGCCCGCCACGATTTCGCTCTTGCCGGTCCGCAGGTCCGTGCGCGTGATGCGTCGGCCGCCATAGTCGGCGCCCTCGGCCACCACCATGCGGCCCTGGGCGTCGAACTTGATGCCGTTCGACATACCGCTGGGCGAGCGGTAGACGACCGTCTTACCGGTCTTGGGGTCGAACCGCATGATGTGGCCGGCCTGCATCTTGGTCTGAGTGGTGAAGGTGATGTCGCTGAAGAAGACCGCTCCGTCCGGCGCCACGGCGCACCCTTCGGTCAGGTGGCCGCCGGTGAAGAGGCGTTCGAGGCGGGCGCCCGGCGCCACGATGGCCGGATCTCCCGAGGGGGCGGGCTGGGCGCTCGCCGTGGCGGAGAATAGGAGCAGGATGACAGGCAAGGTCGTTTTCATGGAGGTCTCCTCGGACGGGGCAGCACCCTGTCGGGTGATCGAGTCCACACGGGATTGTATCCGATTCGGGTCTGGTTCTGGCTCGGCCCGTGTCAGGGGAGCTGCGAGATCTTCGGCGTTGCGCCCTCGCCGCCGTCACCTGGGCCCAGTTCGAGGGCCTGGATCATCGCTTCGGCCGGGCGGCCGCGCACTTCGTCGCCGGCCAGGCGGAGTTCGACCATCCCGTTCTTCGGTTGAATGCCGTTGAACACCAGGTCCACCGGCTTCTCCACCGCACCGGCGGTGGCGAACACGTCGAAGCCCTCCACCTTCTTCTGGCCATTCACCCAGATCGTAAACAGGCGCTCCCCGGCGCGGTTGAACTGGCTTTCGAGAAATTTCAGGCGAAGGTGATAGGCGCCCGGACCCACCGTCAGGGGCACGCGTATCTCCTGGTGATGGATGCCATAGCGGTAGGGCTCGGCGTCCGGCGTACCGGTGACGAAGACCGCTTGCCGCATCGTCCACCAGGTTCTCGCTACCGCGTCGGTGTTGTGGCCGGTGCGCACGATCGCCTCGGTGGCGGGACGCCAGCGATTGCCGGCGGAGTCGAGGTAATCGTCGCGGCCGGTGTAGCCGAAGATCATGCGCTGGGCGTCCTTGGGGCCTCCGCCTTCGCCGAATCCGCTATCGCCGGTAGCGTCCGAGGATTGGACTGCATCGATGTAGATCTCCGATCCCTTCGACAACGGATTGCCCGCTCCACGCGCCACGACGCGGAGAGCGTGGGCGCCGTTCTCGAAGCCGTTCCGCCAGTAGAGTACCTGGCGGTCCACCTCGACGGGGCTGTAGCAATCCACGGGGACCAGTTGCTTGACGTCGTCGACGTAGACGTCGGCCAGTCCACCCTTCACGGCGGCGCGGCCAATCAAGCGCACCTGATTGCCGCGAAAGCGGTAGGTCATGGAAGCGCCGGCGGTATCGGAGACATGCAGCGAGCTGTCATGCGGGCCGCGCTCCGTGGCCGTAATCCACTTGCCGTCGAAGGAGAGCTTTGTGTCGTCGGTCTCCGTCTGTGGATCCTGACCCGAGATGAGGACGGCCGTGGCGCCGTCATGCCGGATCGCGACGAGAACGTCGCCGCCTGCCAGCGGGCGAACGGTGAAGCCGGGCGCGTCCAGAGTTTCCCGGCGGCTGAGGGGCTTACCGTTGGCGGTCACCGAGGCCGGCTCGAAGGCCAGGCGCAGGACTTCAGTGGAGTTCGCCGAAGTCGAGTACACGATCTGGCCCTTGCCGTAGATCACCCGGCGGATGACGCCGGACGCCCGCACGATGTGATTCTCGCGATTCGGGGCCATGATCTCGGGTTGCCAGGCGATGGAGCGGAGCACGTATTCGAGGGCCATCGGGTGCGCGATCTTGAACCAGGAGCGGTTGACCATCACGCCGCCGTCGATCAAGTCCATGCTTTGGCCGTTGGCTTGGGGATCGTAGGTGGCGAGGATCTGCTGGCGCCGCGCCATCTCGCGCGCCCACTCGTCGTTGGCCTCGACGCCCAGCCGCGCAAACGCCGGCGCGAGCGCCATGGGGCTGTACCAGAGCGACCGGCCGCAGCAACTCGACGATTCGGGATAGGCCCACGCTCCGTGATAGACGTCGCCGCGGGAGGCCGCGCTGACTCCGGCGTGATGGATGAACAGGCCAAGCAGGTTGCGCGCATCGTTCCGCCAGTTCGGGAACTCGGCCTTGTGGTCCATCATGTAGAGCGCGGGGAACTCGGTGCTGTAGACGTCCTGTACGGGGCACTCCCAGTCCCAGAAGTTGCGGCCCCAGGTGTCGAAAACGGTCCACTTCGGAAGGAGCGTATCGCGGAGATAGGCGCGCCCGGCATCACGGGCCTCGACGAGTTCGCGGTTCGCGCCGGTGTAGCCGGTGCGGATCACTTCGTCGAGGAACATCAGCACGAGCACGACGCCGCCGGTTTGCTGGTCGTTCATCCCGCTGCCGCCGGTCTTGTTGGCATAGCGGCCCCAGGGAGGCATTCCCGTTCTGCGGTCGCGATTACGCGCGATCAGATCGGCCCAGTGTTTGGCGGCTTCGTACCAGCGGGTGTTGCCGGTCAACTCGGAAGCGCGGACGAACTGGATGCCCACCTGCGCCAGGTTGTCGAGCTGGATCTTGCCTTGCCCGTCTTTCAGAACCTCGCTCGGCCCCAGGCGGCAGCGGCCGTAGTGCGTGCCGTAGGTCGGAACGCTGATCAGCATCTTCGGCCAGCCGTGGGAGTCGTCGGTCTGGCAGTAGTCGAGCAGATAGTCGGCCATGGCGGTGATGGGCATGAACACCGCCGGGTCGCCGCTGTAAGCGTAGTAGTCGATCAGGCCGCCGATCAGGTGAGCGGCGCGCTGACTGAGGTCGCCGTTGTTCCAGTCCTTGACCACGTCCGCGGCGATCGTGCCCTCGTGGTCGATCTTCCAGTGGCCGTTGAAGATGTACTCGGGCGCCGGCGCGACGGCCTTGTCCTTGCCGGCCCAGGGATAGCGCTTGAGCGTCTCGACGGCGATGCGGACCCGATAGTCGAACTGTCCGTTCTGCCGGCGGTACCAGGGCGCGATGACGCCATGCGCATCGGCCACGGCGGGATGAGCGTAGTAATGCGGATAGGTCTCGGCGGCGTCGGCCGGGACGGGGAGGAGCAGGAGAAGCAGAAGTACGAAGAAGGACGGCATGAAGACTCCTTGCGAAAGGCCCAACCGTCCGTGATTGTAGTCCCGGTCTGGCGGGAGCGCCAGGGTGTCTGGAGGGGCCTGCCATGAAGCCTTCTGAGATCGCAAGGGAGCGGTGGGTCCGCTCCTTACCGCCACCGCTCGCTGACGGGGCTGTGAAAAAACGGGACATCCACCCCGTTTCGCGATCACGATTTGTGAAGCACCAACGATTTGTGGTCGCGAAACGGGGTGAACGTCCCTGTTTTTTCACGGCATGACGCGCGCGGCTCAGAGGGGTTGTGCTGGGTCGATGACGGCCTCGACGATTTCCAGGCGGCGTTTCGGGGTCTCGCCATCGACATCTTCTTTCTCGAAGGCATCCAGAACCTCCAGACCTTCGGTGATCCGGCCGAAAGCGGAGTATTTGCCGTCGAGATGCGGGGATGGCGCGAGCATCAGGAAGAAAGAAGTATCGGCCGAGTCCGGGTCGTCGGTACGGGCCATCGACACGACACCGCGAACGTGCAGCACGTCCGTGCGAAACTCGCCCTTCAGTTTCCGTACCCAACGGTCCGCCGGGTGCGCGGCGCCGCCAGGCCGCGTGTTGCCCATTCCGCCCTGAACGACGAAGCCCTGAGACACGCGATGAAACGACGTGCCGTTGAACCAGCCGGTCGCGGTGAGCTTCAGGAAATTCCGGACATGATTGGGCGCCCAGTCGGGCTCCATCCGGATCCGGATCGCGCCCAGCGTGGTCTTGAGGGTCACGGTCTTGCGCATTTGATCGGGGGTCGCGGTGAGGAAGGGCTCCACCTTCTTCGGCTCGATGGTGACCTTGCGGATGCGGACGGGTTGGTCGGTGAACCCGTTCGCGCCAGCCGGAACCTGCGAGATCTTCTCGACGACCTCCATGCCCTCCGTTACGCGGCCGAAGGCCGAGAACTGGCCGTCCAGAGGCGGCTGAGGGAAGACGCACACAAAGAACTGGCTGCCGTCGCTATCCGGCTTGTTCGGAATGCGGACCGTGGAGACGACGCCGCGTTCGTGCTTGAGGTCGCTCGTCTCGCCAGGGAGCAGATTCAGCCCGCCTGTGCCCCACAGGTTCTTCGGTGTTTTCGGATTCTTGAGAAGCGGGTCGCCGCCCTGGATGATGCCGTTGGCGATCACGCGATGGAACGCGCCCCCGTCGTAGTAGCCCTGCCGGGCGAGCTTGAGAAAGTGCTCGACGTGTTTGGGCGCCTTGTCGGGCGCGAACTCGAAGCGGAAGGAGCCGAGATCGGTCTCCACCACCGCTTCCACGTCCGCCGGACCTTGGGGAAGCGCGGGTCCACCGAGCAGGCAGGAAAGAACCACGATCGAGAGCCGCAGTCGCATTTGTCCATATCGTAACCACAGGGACCGGTGAGGTCTACACTGGTCTCGTGAACGGATGGAGGAGGCGCTGATGGACCTGCGAAGACGAGATCTGTTGAGGCTGGCGGCGGGCGGCGCCATGATGGCTGCCTATCCGGAGACGAAGCGAAAGCCGAACTTCGTGATCATCCTCGCCGACGACATGGGCTACTCTGACGCGGGCTGCTACGGCGGCGAGATCGACACGCCGAACATCGACGGGCTCGCCGCGCGGGGAATCCGGTTCACGCAAGGGTACTCCACGGCGCGGTGTGGTCCGTCGCGCAGTTGCATCCTCACGGGGCAGTACGCGCAGCAGACCGCCTGCGACGTGATGACCCCAGGGA
>CAZGUX010000279.1:0-34106 GCA_964529305.1 uncultured Solibacteraceae bacterium
TACCGCGATCTGGTGAACCTGATCGAGCACGAACTGCGCTCCCCGCAACTCGGTCCCGAGACGCCCCTGGTCCTCGACGCCACGGGCGTGGGCGAAGTCATGTACGACCTGCTGCGGGGCTCCATCCAGCACCTGGTCCCCGTCACGATCACGTCCTCCGGCGGCGCCACGCTTCACAACGGCCGTCATCACGTACCGAAGGAACAACTCGCCCAGGTGTTATCAATCTTGCTCGAAGGCGAAAAGCTGCACTGTGTGCGGCGCCTGCCGTTGGCGCAGGTGCTCTACGACGAGTTCCGCAATTTCGAGGTGAAGGTCCGCCCCAACGGCCGCGAAAGCTTCGGCGCGTTCAAGGACGGGACTCACGACGACCTGGTGACGTCCGTCGCGCTGGCCTGCTGGTACGCCCGCAAGCTCTGGCCGGATTCGTTCACGCCCCGCTCCCCTCCCCGGCCGGCGCATATCCTCTGCGTTTGAGACGCCGATGGGTGCGCGCCACGAAAACCTAAAGAGTGGACCACGCGCCCTGGAAGAACCGGGTCCAATTGCCGTGGAAGATGCCTTCGATGTCTCCCTCGGAGTAGCCACGCCGGCGCAGCATGCCGGGAATCTTCTGCAAGTCCGCGATCGTGTCGAGGTCGCTCGGCGTCTGCTCGGTGCCGTAGCCCCCGTCCAGATCGGTACCGATCGCGCAATGACGCGCGCTGCCGGCCAACTGGCAGATGTGATCGATGTGATCGAGGACGTCCTCCATCACGCACGGAGGCTGCTGAGCGGCTCCGCGCTCCCAGCCCGGGACGATCATCCAGGCATCGAAGGCCGCGCCGATCACGGCGTCCCGCTGGATGAGGAGTTGGATCTGCTCGTCGCTGAACTGGCGGTCGGCCGGGACCAGCGCCCGGCAGTTGTTGTGGCTGGCCAGCACCGGGCCATCAAAGAGATCCAACGCCTCGAAGAAACTCTGATCCGCCATGTGCGTGGCGTCCAGGATCACGCCGAGTTCGCGCATCCTGGCCAGGAGTTCGCGGCCGGCGGGCGTCAACCCGCCTTCTGATGCGGTACCGTGCGCATACGCGCTGGGCCCGTAGTGAGCCAGGCCGATGACGCGCAGTCCGTCCTGCCACCAGGAATCGAGTTGCCCGGGCCACACGATCGGGTCGGCGCCTTCCATGCTCAGGATGAACCCGAAGGGCGCGTCGGCCTCGCCCAGCTTCCACGAGTCCAGGCACGCCTGGAACGCCGGCCAGTCCTTGACCATGCGAATCGCGCCCTGGCTTTCGAGCACGCGATAATAGGCCAACTGGCCCTGCGCGCTCGCGTAGGCGATCTCCTGATTCTTGAAATCGAGCACGGTCCGCGCCTTGGGATTGCTGCGCGCCAGTACCGTGGCCAGACATAGGCCGACTTCGCCTTTTCGCATTTCGGGAAACGCCACCGTCCCGGTTTGACGGCCCTTTTCCGTCATTCCCTCCTCGGACTGGCGGATCTGGCTGACGGTCTGCCGAAGATCGCGATTCCAACTGACGGCGTTCCAGGAAAGGTCGAGATGAGAGTCGATAACAAGCATGAGCCGACTATTGTACCGGAGGCCGCCTCGCTGGAGAGGTAGATGAAGCCTCGATGGTCTCCGGCGCACATCGCCGGGTTCACTCGCTCAGCCATCCGATCACCCGGCGGTGGAGCCAAGGACGCGCACGGCCGCCGGTGGCTCGCCGATTTCCAGCAGATGGACCCATGCGGCCTTCGCGGTCAATCACGACACGGCGAGGTTCAGTCGACGCGAACTGGAACAGGCGACAGGAATGGGCTGTCACGTCAAACCGGATGCGCACCGGTTGAGGCCATCCTCGTGAAGAAGGAGCCCTGGACACCGGCGGCACGTTGCGAGCCCGCGGCGCCGGGCACTGGCGCCGGATCGGGAAGACTGTTCATGTAGACCACCAGGAACGGTAATAGATACTGTGTCCGCAAGTACTCGAGGTTCCCGTACCCCGTTTCGAATCCGATGTAGACCAGGAAGAGAAACAGTGCATCACGGCGCGACCGGAGGTTTTTCCAGAAGAAGAGGAATAGCCCGCCATACACTGCGATCAAAAGGGGAACCGAGCCCCGGATCATATAGGTCACCGGACCCGAGTCGCCGTATACCAGTTGCTCCGAGTACCCGAGGCCGATTGGCGAAAAGGGATTCCGCGCGATGTAATCGAGGTTCGACGTGAGGCCTCCGGAGCCCGAGTAGCGGCCCTGCAATCCGTTGGTGGGGGAGGCAAGTGTCTCACCGACACGCCACCAAAGTTCATCCAGGTTGGTGTCGCCGGACCCGGCTGCCACGACCGCGATGATCACCACCCCCGCCACGATGCCGAATCTTCGAGTACGCGCCCATCCCAACCCATGGCAGAGCTGAATCACCGCCAATGCGAGCAGGGCGTACGCGGTGAACGAGTTCACCCAGCAGGTCAGCGCAAGGTAGCCAAGCGCGATCAGGAGGTTGAGTCTGCCCCCAGCCGCTCCATAGGTGCGAAAGGTGATGAAAAAGAAGACGTAAAAGTAGAAGGCTGCCACCGAGTGACTGTGAAACATCAACACAGGCTTCTGCTGGATCAACATGTTCGCGACCAACTCCGGATACGCCGCGGCGTAGTGGTCCCCGATGAATTCGAGCGCCAACGGTTCCTGGAGAATCACGAAAGCGCCGCAGATCAGATTCACCAGATGGGCCGCGGTGAACAGACTTCGATGAATCCTGGTCAGGCGGAGGTCCTTCAAACGCAATGAGTAGATGATCGAGAAAAGAAGAACCGGAACGAAGGCTCCGTAGGCGACGCTCGTGAACGGCGACGCCAGGGTCGCAAGAAACAGGATTCCGCTGATGGCCATGGCAGTGGGAATCGACCATCCCCCCATCGCGCCCCCCTTGCGCAACAGCAGCGGCGCCAGGAGGAGGAACAATACGCCGCTGAACAGATACTGCATCTCTTTCGAGATCATTCCGCCCAGCGAAGTCGGAAAATACAATCCGATGACAAGCAAAGCCGCGAGGACGAACGAGCAAAGCGGTGACAGTATTGTGTCCGTTCCTTGGACAAACCCGGTTCGCCAGTTGTCGAGCGAGTGGTGCATCAACTCCCTAACCCTTCCTTCGGTTGCAGCGGCCGAGGTCTTTAGCCGGCCGCAGGGCGACAAGGCCAGGCCACGCCTCTGTTCACTCCTGACAATTCAGTTGAGCGGCGGCAGTCGTGCCGGGCGAGGAGAACACAGCCTTCGCCGCGATGGGCCGGCCAAGCCCATGCCCAGGAGGCAAAGCCCTCAGTGCTGAGCCAGGGGCTTGCGCAGCACGAGAGTGAATGTTTCCGCCGCCTCGGCGCCGGCGATGCCATGAAACACGACCTGCCACAACCTCCAAACCATGTGCAGCGGCAGGAAGAACGAGAAATACTTGCTTTGGAAATACAGCTTCCGCTCAGCCACCTCGAGCCCCTGCCGCGTCGCGGCCCCGGACATGGCCGCCGGCGTACAGCGGTCATAGAACGCGGGAAATCCTTGTTTCTCGCGAGAGCCCGGGAACAACCCGTGAAGCACCGCACGTTTCAGCCCTTGGGGGAGAACCATGTTCAGCCGCGCGAAGGCCGCATTTCGCGAGGGGACGAACACCAGCCCGACGCCTCCCGGCTTGAGCGTCGCGGCAATCGACCCCAACGCCTGCTCGACATCGCGGACGTGTTCGAGAAGCGCCTGACACACCACCACATCGGCCGCGCCGCTGCCGGAATAGGTGAGAACATCGGCACAGTCCGTCCGGTCGTAACACCCCGCAGGAGCGGCAGCGAGTTCGGCCGCACTGATGTCCACCCCGATGACCCGCAAACCGAGCCTGGTCTTGATGTCCCGGCTGATCAGAGGGTGTTTCCCACCCCCGAAGTCGTACACCACTGCTTCTGGAAACAGATATCCGCCGGCGACCCGGTCGATGAACTCCCGGTTGCCGTCGACCCGCCATTCGGCCGGGAACAACTGGTCAAAAGTCTCGCACCATCGCCGCTGGAGTTGGATGAATCGTTGCACCGCAACCTCACACTGATCTATCGGCGGCACGCTGTGCGATCGATACCCAGCCAGGTAGAGGTTACCCGCCGAATCGACGGATGAGGGAGAGGCTCCAATAGCGGTTATCCGGGATATACGGCTGCAGTCCCGCCTGCGGCCGGGCCATCCATTCCACCGTCCATTGACCCCGAGACAGTTGCGGGGTTGCGTAGTACCGCAGGACCCGGTGACCCGACTTCCCGTACAGGTTCCAACTGTAGATGTAGGCCGGCCCGTGCTGAAACGACAACGAGACTCCGCGCCGCCGGAAGACCCGGAAGCCGTGCTGGGCCTGGACGCATACGAAAGTGCCTCGGGGAAGGTCGGAGACGATCAAGGTTTTCCCGTTGCCCGAAAGGGTGACCGGAAACCTCCTGCCCCCAATCCAACCAAGGTAACTGTCAAGCACGAGGTCGCGGGTGCCGCCCAGGACCGATGGAAAATTCCAGTGTTCCAGCCCCGTGCCGCCAACCAGCGTCCCCCCGGCGATCCGCGTAAGCGGGGTCCGATACCGGAATCCTGTTTCGAAGTCGACGGAAGCGTTGCGCAGGTCGGTGGTGGTCCAGCCGTACAACTGTAAGGTGTCGGCAGAGCGGAAAAGACTGGTCCGCGTCGCGGTCAGCCGGTTTTGTTGTGCCGGTCCGCGGTTGAAGGCGCCCCCGAGCGAGAGTTGCATCACCTGGGCGATGCCGGTTTGGATAGAGCCGCTCCATTGGCCCGAGGAGAGCCGCCCATCCGGTTCAGCGGCCGCGACTGGCGGAATTCCACCCAGCGTGACCGCAACGACGAGGAAACACACCCAAGTTCCGGAGAGTCCCATTCGGTAAACGCCTGACAGCAGACAACCTTTCCGTCAGGACGAACTGCTTCCCGTCGACCGGTGCAGCTCGACTGCCAATCCGAAACCCGCTTCGTGGTTTAATGTCAGCCATGCTTCGCGCTCTCGCCGGTTTTGCCTTCTGTGCTGCCCTGTCCGCGCAGCCACCGTTCCCCTCGTTGAACTACCGCAGCGTTCCGGACTGGCCTCGTCCGCCGGCCTACTCCAACTTTCAGGAAACGGCGGGCGTTGCCGTCGATGCGGCCAACCACGTCTTCGTCTTCCACCGCGGCCGTCACCCCGTCATGGAGTTCGACGCGAACGGGACCTTCGTTCGCGGCTGGGGCGACGACGTGTTTAACCACGCCCATTCGATTCGCGTCGACAGCGAAGGCAACCTGTGGACCGCCGACGATGGCGCGCACACCGTCCTCAAACTGAATCGCAACGGCCGGGTCCTGATGGTGTTCGGGCGGTGGAGATCGCCGTCCGACGCCACCAGCGCCATGCCCGATGGATCCGCGGGAGGCGCCCTGCGCGGGTTGCGCGACGAAGGGGTGGTCCGCTTCAACCGGCCGACCGATGTGGCGATCGGCCCGAACGGCGACGTGTACGTCGCCGACGGATACGGCAACTCGCGAGTCGTCAAGTTCGACAAGAACGGGCGGTTCCTGAAGGAATGGGGCAAGCGCGGTTCCGCGCCGGGGGAGTTCCACACACCGCACTCGATCGTCGTCGACTCGCGAAGCCGCGTCTACGTCGCCGACCGCGAGAACTATCGCATCCAGGTCTTCGACGCGGACGGCAAGTTCCTCGAGCAGTGGCGCGATCTGGGGGCGCCGTGGGGTCTGGCCTTCACTCCGGACCAGCACCTGATGATGGCAGACGGATACAACAACCGGATCGTCAAGCTGACCATGAGCGGCAAAGTGGTGGGCGCGTTTGGGTCTCACGGCAAACAGCCCGGCCAGTTCCACTATTGCCATCAACTGGCCGTTGCTCCCGACGGAACTGTGTACACCTCCGAGATCCTGAACTGGCGGGCTCAGAAGTTCGTGCCGGTACGCTGAGCCTCCGTATTACCCCGGTACCATGGGGTATGGCGATCGCGCACTCCAGACTCACGGCACAGGGACAGACTGCCGTTCCGGCGGAGGTGCGTCGAAAGCTCGGCGTTGGACCGGGCTCCGTATTGGAATGGGAACAGGATGGAGACCAAGTCATCGTCCGCCGCGCGGTCCGCTTCTGCTCTGAGGAGATAAATCGCGCCTTGCTTGGCGCCCAAGCCCCGGAAACCAGGAGCGTCACCGAACTGAAAGAGGGGATCCGGCAGTACGCCCGAAAGCGGTATGCGCGCCGTTGACACGAATGCTCTGGTTCGGCTGATCACGCGCGACGACAAAGGGCGGGTTGCCTCGGCGGAGAGCTTTGTCGAGAAGGGCGCGTGGGTGTCGGTGCTCGCGATCGCCGAGACGACGTGCGTCCTATCGAGCGTCTTCGACTTGGACGCGAAGCAACTTGGGCAGGCTGTTGAAATGTTACTCCATCACCGTGACCTGGTGCTCCAGGATCGAGACACCGTGGCGGCTGCGCTGGAACTATTCCGTGCCAGACCGACGCTGGGATTTTCCGACTGCCTGATGTTGCAACTGGCGCGAGCCGCCGGGCATCTTCCGCTTGGCACCTTTGACCGGAACCTGTCCAAGGTCGAGGGATCTCAAAAGCTTTCGCATCGACCGCTCCCTGACCGGCCTGTCAATTCCCGCCGCACCATTCTCCGGACGCCCCGCGGAGAACGTGGCTTTTGTCGGATACAATCATTGTCTGTCTCTATGAGCGCACAACAAAAAGCCGAAAGCCTCGGCATTCAATTCGAGAAACTCACCCCGGGCTACCTGAACCTCTGCGTACGGTCGGGTCAACTGCTGATCAGTTCCGGGCACGTCAGCGACCTGAAGGGCAAGTTAGGGGCCGGGGTGACCACGGAACAGGGCTATCAAGGGGCCCGCGATTGCGCGCAGAAGATTCTGCGTTCGGTGTGGAACGCCCATGGCACCCTGGATGGCTTGCGCCTGCTGAAAGTGCTGGGCTGCGTCAATTCCGCGCAGGACTTCATCGAGCAACACCTGGTGATCAACGGCGCCTCCGATCTGTTCCATGAAGTCTTTGGCAAGGAAGGCGACGGATTTCACGCGCGGAGCGCGCTTGGGTTCGCGTCCCTGCCAACGGGGGCCGCTGTCGAAGTCGAGGCGATCTTCGAAATCAAGGGTTGACGGAAACGGGCTCCGAGGGGCCGGCCACAGCGGGAAATCGTTCGCTGATCCGGCTCCCTTCCGGCGCGTCTTTAGAAAGGCGGTTTGCAGGCGCCGTTGGGTCGGTTCACTTCACCGAGATCGTCGCGGTGGCGGGACTCGGCCTTCCCGCGATGGTCACCACCAACGGCAAGTCCTTTGCCGCCTTCACTGTGGTGGGCACCGTGATGTTGAGTTGTGCCAGGCCGGAGATCGATCCCGGCGCGGCGCCCGCATAGGTGACGGTAGCCCCGTCGCCTCCAATCGTGACGGACGGCGCGTTGGCGAGGACCGGTGGCGTGCCGGTTCCGATCACGACCCCTTCGGTGGCCGGCGCCGGGTTCAGCGCTCCGCCACCTGTCAGATACAGGACCACCGTGGAGCCTTTCAGGGCAGGGTTGTTCCCGGAGTTGAGGGTGTAGGTGCCGGCGGTGGCGTTGAAGTTCAGAATCGCGCCCTGACCCCGGCCGGTCGAATCGCTGGTAAACAGTCCCGGTTCGGCCGTTTCGACCGACAGAACCACCGCTGTGGATGCCAAGGCGTTGTAAGTGACGCGCAGGTTCACCGGCCCTCCCGCCGTCGCGGCAAAGGGGACCATGGCATTGATCTGGTTCGCCGAAACGAAGATCAAGGGAGCCGGCGTCCACACCGTGGCCGTCAGTTCAAACTCGACCAGGGTGGCGGGAGTGCCGAGGGTGGTCGGGTAGGCGCAGGGCGCCGGATTGCAGACGGGAGCGGCCTGTGTCAGCACCGAGGGTCCCATACCCGATCCGAAGATGGCGATGAGTTCACCCGGCGCCACCACCGTGTTGCCTCCCGACTGGCTTGCCGAGAAACTGGCGGCGTTTACCACCGCCTGTATCTGGGGGCCGGGCGGCGTGACGGTGAAGTTCACCGTGTTCGAGGCCGGTTGATTTGGGTTTGCCACGGTGATGGCAATGGCGCCCTGGGTGGCGAGCAGCGTCTTTGGAACCACGGCCAGCATGGCGTCGGTGCTGATCCATGAAGCAGTGAGCGAGGTGGCGCCCGCTTTGACCACAGACACATCTTTGAACAGGTGCTGGCCCCGCAGCGTGATGGTGGTGTCGTTCGAGCCGATGGGAGCCGCATTCGGCCAGAGCGTGGAGATGACCGCCGTGCCCGGACTCACCGTCAAAGTCGCGGCGATCTCCACTTTCTTGTTCGCCGCATTGGTCGACGAGACGGAAATCTTGCCGGTATAACTGCCCGGGTTGAGACCCTGGGGCGTCACCACCGCCGAGAACGTGAACGGACTGCCGGCCACGGCAATGCCGGTCGCTTTGTCCACGCTGAGCCAGGTGCCGCCCGACGCCACCACCTGCAACGTCACCGGTTCGCCATCCGTCGAGACGGTGAGCGCCTGGGCCGCGGGCGTCGCCGTATCCGTCTTCCAGGTGAACGTGGCGGCGTTCGGCGCGACGCTCATCGTGGGGGGCGGGTTGCGAATCTTGAAGGTCACCGGCACCGCAATAGGCCCCGACGAACCCACCGCATCGATCGTGAGAGTGGCTACATAGTCGCCGGCCAGCAGGCTCGACGGATTGACGTAAAGCGAGATCGCGGTGCCCGTCTTGCCCGTGCTGGGGGTGACAATCAGCCAACCGGCGCCGGAGGACACCGCGACGGTAAACGTCAGCGCCGCCCCGGCCGACTGTTTGATCGTGATTTTCTGCTCTTTGGGCACCGTTCCGCCGAGCGTGTAGCTGAACTGTGCCGCGGCGGGGTTCGCGCTGAGGGTCGGATTGCTGGTTTGTGCGTGAAGTTCCGGCGCCCCGAAACTGAGCATCCAGGCGAGGATGCCGGCCACGACGAAGGCACCAGCCATTCGCCGGCCCGCGAGCCGACTTTGCGACGCCATAAGGCCTCGCTTTTCTTATCGGCGGGATGCCGGACAGCTTTAATGCCTGGCTCGCAAGCCTGCGGGTCGCGTCGAATACACCTGTTGCGCCATCCGGAACGTGTTGGCATGCGCTTCCACCGTCGCCTCGATCGGGTCCGAATACCCTCCTCCCAAGGTCGTGACCAGGGGTATCCCACGGCGCCGACAGCCTTCCATCACCATCCGGTCCCGCTGGAGCAGTCCCGTGTGCGTCAGCGACAACCGTCCCAACCGGTCGACTTCCAGCCCATCCACGCCGGACTGGAACAACACCACGTCCGGATCGAACGCCAGGACCCTCGGCAGCGACTGCCCCAGAATTCGCAGGTATTCGTCGTCCCCGGCGCCATCGTCGAGGTCGATATCCAGACGGCTGGGCTTCTTGACGAGCGGGAAGTTGTGGCGGCCGTGCATCGAGAAGGTGAACACGTTCGGGTCGCCGGCGAAGATCGACGCGGTCCCGTCGCCCTGGTGGACGTCCAGGTCGATGACGGCGGCCCGTTTCACAGGGCCGCTGGAACGCAGCCATTCGATCGCCACCGCCAGATCGTTGAAGACACAGAAGCCCGCGCCTTCCGAGCGGAAGGCGTGGTGCGTGCCGCCCGCCAGGTTGCCGCCGAACCCGGTGTCCAGCGCTTCCCGGGCGGCGGCCAGAGTACCTCCGACGGAAGCCAGGGTTCTCTCCACAAGCTGATCCGACCAGGGAAAACCGATCCGCCGGAGGACCCGAGGTTCCAGCGATCCTTCGAGGAATCGGCGCACATATTCAGGGTCGTGGGCCCGTTCGATCTGCTCGCGCCGGGCGAATCCGGCCGGGAGAAACTCGAATCCGCCGCTCTGTTCGAGGGCTTCCCGGACCAGGCGATACTTCTCCACCGGGAACTTATGACCGGGAGGGACCGGAATCCGGTAGCCGTCCGAGTAGTAGAGACGCAACTCGATCAGTCTACCAGCGGAGGAAAATGGAATCCAAAGGCAAGTCAACGCCCGGAGATGGGCGGGCGATCAGATCTTCTGCTCTTTGAACACGACGTGCTTGCGCAGCTTGGGGTCGTACTTTTTCAGCTCGAGCTTTTCCGTTTTGGTCTTCGGATTCTTGCTCGTGGTGTAGAAAGTGCCCGTGCCGGCGGTGGAGACCAATTTGATGAGTACGCGTGGCATCTTGCTGAACTCCCTAAACCTTCCCGCCGTTTTTGCGGAGTTTGGCAATCACCGCTTCGATGCCGAGCTTGTCAATGGTTCGGATGGCGCTCGCCGAGACTCGCAGAGTGACCCAGCGGTTCTCGCTCGGCAGAAAAAAGCGCTTCTTGTGAAGGTTCGGCAGGAACCAGCGGGACGTCTTGTTGTTGGCGTGCGAAACCCGGCGGCCGGCCGAGGGCCGCTTGCCCGTCAACTCGCAAACTTTGGACATAACCTTTCTAGTTTCGCAAAAATTCAGCCGGTTGTCACGCCTGCCAGAGCGAAGGCTGGTCGCCGGCTCCGCCACGGCGGGTGATCCGGAAGTACTCAAAAGCCCGCAGCGTGCCGACCCGTCCTCGCGGCGTGCGGTCCAGAAAACCCATCTGCATCAGGTAGGGCTCGTAGACTTCCTCGATCGTGCTGGCTTCCTCGCCGATCGAGGCGGCGATGGTGCTCAGGCCCACCGGACCGCCCGAGTATTTGTCGAGCACGGTGTACATGATCTTCTGGTCGATTTCGTCGAGGCCGTAGCGGTCCACTTCCAGCAGGTCCAGGGCGGTGCAGGCGATGTCGCGGGTGATGCGTCCGTCGGCGCGCACCTGGGCGTAGTCGCGCACGCGGCGAAGAAGGCGGTTGGCGATTCGCGGCGTGCCACGGGAACGGCGCGCAATCTCGGCGGTGCCGCCGGAATCGATCTCGGTCTCCAGGAGACGCGCCGATCGCCTGACAATCAACGACAGTTCGCTTTCGTCGTAAGGGTTCAGCCGCAGGACGAGACCGAAGCGGCTGCGCAGGGGTGCGCTGAGCAGGCCCTGCCGGGTGGTCGCGCCGATGGCGGTGAACTTCGGCATCGGCAGCGAATGGGTGCGCGCGCCCGGTCCGGTGCCGACCAGGATGTCGACGCGGAAATCCTCGATGGCGGAGTAGAGCATCTCCTCGACATCGGGCAGGAGGCGGTGAATCTCGTCGATGAAAAAGACTTCGCGCAGCCCGATGTTGCTGAGGATTCCGGTCAGGTCCAGTTTCTTCTGGAGCACGGGTCCGGATGTGGGCGTGAACTTGACCCCGAGTTCTTCGGCCACAATCGCCCCCAGCGTGGTTTTGCCCAGTCCGGGCGGGCCGTAGAGCAGGACGTGGTCGAGCGCCTCCCCGCGATTGCGCGCGGCGGTGATGGCGATATCGAGATTCTCCTTGAGTTTCGGCTGGCCGACGAAATCGGCCAGGCGCCGCGGCCGCAGTCCGACCTCGAATTGGGCGTCTTCTTCCGAGCGGGCGGCCGAGACGATGCCGTGTCCAGGGCGTTTGGGGTTCATGGCCGGGAATTCCAGAGTACCAGCCCGGACAGCGGAGCGGTCGCGCGATCAGGGCAGACAGGAAGCAAGCCTGGCCGCTTTCGGTTTGGGGGGGCGCAAGCCCCTCCGCTTCGTGAATCGCCTGCTGGCGGGGCTCGGAGAGGCGCCAGAAGGAATTCTTTCCACCCGCGGGATCAATCGCCCGGCGAAGGGAAATGAAATAGGCGTGTCTACTTTGCGACGACGCACCAGCGTCCAGGAGGGTGGAGGCGGAGTTGATCTTGGGTGTCGTGAAAGGACCAGTAGGAGTCGGAGTAACCTCTGAGGTATAGGGAGCGGAGGCGGACGAGGGTTTCCGCCATCGGCGGAGTCCAGCGCATGCCGGAACGTTCCATGCGATCCATGATGAGGTTCTTGCAGGCGCCTTCCACCGGCCCGCTGGCAATCGGGAACCGGCTCGTGGTAATCATGCGGGAACCATTCTTGTCCAAGCACGCGGCAACATCGAGCAGGGCTTTGCGTTTGGCGCCGATGAGCCGACGCCTGCTCACCGGCTGACGGAGGACTTTGATCACCTGCGGGACGTTCCCTTCGAGAATCCGGAGGGTCATGAGGCCGGCGTAGACTCGGCGTCCGGAGAGCCTTTGGGTTGAAACAGAGCGGCTTTCCAGACTCGCTTGTTCTCGGGCCTGGGATGCGCCGGGGACGGCGAATCCGCGGCGCGTGTGTCCGGAACAGGCTGTCGACAACCTGCTGAGGGGTTCGGATAAAGGCCGGCTTGGTGAAGACCGCTGCCACCTTCGTCTTCTTCTTGTTGTTCGTTTTCTGGCCTCTGGTAAGGCGGGTGCGAGTTGCAGCCGGCTCCGGCTTGACCTTGGTAACGCCTCTGCAATCGACAGCGGCAACGAGGATGGAAGCCGTGGGTTGCGAGGAGCCGGCGGAGCGTTGTCGATAGAAGGCGTCGAAGTCGAGGGCGGCTTCCCGAAGCAAGGGCTCCAGACTGTGGTTGTGAATCGTGAGGCCGTCGCAATCCAAGATTCGTGAGGGGGTCTCGTGTAAGGTCCTTGAATGGCGGCCTGGATCAGGCGTTTTTCGAGTTCATCGGAGAAGGATCGCGCTGGCAGTTGCAACACGAGTCTTCGTCTCGACGCCGCGGACACAAGTGTCTGCGCCACGATGTTTTTTGGCCGTCCGCGGGCCGTTACTTTAGCGACTATGAGGGCGAAGCCCGGCAATGCCTTGTGATCCCACGGCGCGAGGAGTTGCGTTCGGGGCTGTCGTGCGACGTTTCGTTCTTCAATCAAGCATCCCCACGGCTGAGAATGTGTGCGGAAATTGAGTGCGAGCGCCAGCCCTCTTGCGGTCGGGCCTCTGATGGTGGGGGCCGTCGGGAGTGGTGGAGGGTGTTGGCAACTCCACGGCTGATGCCGTGGGCTCCAGGCAGGCGTGCGAGGGACTGTAGTTGATCAGAGCCGCGAACGGAAGTGAGCGGGCAATCCATGTCGCGGGCAATCCAATTTCTCCTGTTTTCAACGGACAGCCCATTTTGGCAGACCTTCCAAAACCCGTGAGCAGCGCCCACGGCTTCCCCCCAACGGTTGGCTACTCCCGGGGACCGCTGCGGTGATAGGCGACTCCAAACTTCCTGTCCGACTGCAGGATGTGGTCAGTGATCCAGTTACGCAGAAAGCGCAGCATCTGCGGACTGCTGACCGCCTGAGTTTTGGCGATCTGTTCCTGAAGGTCCAACACCTGGCCAGCCAGGACGCGGTGCAGGTTCTGGTGGCTCGACAGGTCTTCGTAGCCGGAATCGCTCATCAGCCGCTCCTCGAACTCGAAGTGATATCGGGTGTATTCGACGAGCCGTGCAATGAGTTCACTCTGAACCTCCCGCGCCCTCCCCGTCAGCATCGCTTCCTGCAACTGCCGTGTGATGGCAACCAGAGCCTGGTGTTGCTGGTCGATCGAATCAATCTGAAGGGAATACTCCTCCCGCCACGACACCACCATCCTGCCCATCGTGTCCATAATCGATTGCTCCTCGTCGGACTAGCGTCCCAACAACTGCATCAGCCTCGACTTCTCCGGCGGCGGCGCCTCGACTCCACTCAACGAATGTGCGAACGCCAGCAGCGACCGGCCCACCTGAGTCGCCGGATCGATGAATCCGCCCGCATTCTGAGACTTACGCACCGACAGGTAATCGTTCCGCAGGACCGCCGCGACCGGTGCGCCCAGCAGTTTCGCGATCTCGCCGGGAGTGAGATCCGCTTTGTGCCACCGGTTGACGACGATCTTCACGTTCTCCCGGCGGATCCCCCTGGCGCTGAGTTCATCCAGCCGTTGCTCGGCCAGCTTCAGGTGGCCCACCTCCGGAGTGGTCACCACCAGGACCTGCCGCGCCCTCCGCACGGCCTCCACCGTGGCGTCATTGATGATCTCCGGCAGGTCGACCAGAACCATCCGGTAGCGCGGCGAAACGAACCGCAACAGGTGGAAGTAGTCAATCCAGGTCGGAATGGGCTCCTTTCCGGCCCGGTCGGTCGCCAGCAGATCGATTCCTTTTGCCTGGACCACCGAGTTGCGCCATCGCATCTGGTCCAGGTAAGCCGCCTCCGCCAGCACTTTGCGAATCGGCTTCGAGATCGTGACCTGGAGCATCTCATTGGCCAGCCCGGAATGAAGATCCGCTTCGATCAGCAAGGCCGTTAGGTCCAGGCAGCCGCTCAGGTACCCAGCCAGGTTGAGCGCGATGGTCGAGGCCCCGCTTCCCGCCTTGGCGGGAAGAAGGCAGACGACATTCTCGAGTTCGTCACGGTTCGCCCGCCGAATCGCATCCCGGATCGCTTCGTTGAAACTCTGCTCGTTCACCGGGGTGAGCAGCAACACCGCTACTCCTGTCTGGGCGACCATGCCCGTGAACCGGTTCATCCAACTCGCACCCACCCCAATCACCGCGATACGCGGATCGACCTCGCGAATCGTCGCGGCTAACGACCAGGACGTCTCGTTCTCCTGCAACTCGAGGAACACGATCTCCGGCTGATACGTATGGATCAGCCTCGTCACGTCCCGGAATCCGGGAAGCCGGTCCACCGATTTCAGCACTTGGACCTGTTGGGTCGCGATCGCGAGTTGTTCGATAGCGACTGCGGCGGTAGAGTCTTCCACGAGAACGAGAGCGTTAAGCATGTTGGTCAATCCCCCGAAAGGGAGTGGCTGAAGGAGCGCCGCGGCCCGCCAGTTGGATCGAAGAAATCCATTCCCCGCCTACTAATCCTTCGGCTGAATTACTGAGATTCTTAAGGCCGTTGTTCGCTTTTCTCGCGCGGGTCTCACTGAGTCCGGCCTGGTCCGCTCAAAATGGGGGCGCATTTCAGTACGGCAAATGGCTGATCACAACAGAGTTGTGCCGGCGGCCGGAAACCACCCATGAATGCCACTCGGAACCGTTCGTCTACGCGCAAGGCCGGGCGGCGCCCAGGCACACTGAGGCCGGTTCTTGACAGTTCCATGCCGGCGCAACCGCTCGCCGGACTTGACACCGAACTCCTCCCTGGAAATACTTGACGCCATGAAAGCCCAAGCCGTCACGGCCGGAATCCTGATTGCCTGTTTCGCAGGGGTCGCGGTGAGAGAACGGCAGCGCAGCATCGAAGCCGCGGACCGCGATGTCACTGCCTGGGGCGCGGCCGACCCTTCCTGGTCGCCGGACGGCAGGTCCCTTGCGTTCACTCTGTACGGCAGCATCTGGACCGTGGAGGCCCAGGGAGGCGTCGCGCGCCAGATTTCCACCGGCGCCGGCTACGACGCGCATCCGGCATGGTCCCCCAAGGACGGCCGGATCGCGTTCATTCGGGGCAACCCTCCCGCCGGGCCGCTGCCTGACATCCGGGGCCGCCTGACGCTGGTGGACCTCGAGTCCGGCGAGGAACGGACGGTCTCCACCCCGCATCCCACGTCCGGGACGCCCTCGTGGGCGCCAGACGGCGAGCGAGTGGCCTGCGGTCTGGCTGTCCCCGATTCCGGGAGTCTGGTACACGAGATAGCCGTCGACCTTGGAACCGTGCGCCCCTTACAGGAAAGGTCGCAGCGCGGCCCCGCCGGCGGATGGACCTACAGCGCCTGGGGCCCGAAGGGTGAGGTGTTTGTCTCCGGACAGCGGTTCGCCGCGGTGACCAACGGATCGCAGTTCCTGGGTTCCCCCCAAATCTGGTCGGTGCCGGCCGCGGAGCGCCCGTTCGCTCTTCAACTTCCGCTGACTCGCTATCGCCTGGCCGACATCGCCCAGCTTCACTCCTTATCGCCGCTGCCGGACGGATCGGCGGTGGTGTACTCGGCCGTGATCGTCAACGGCAAAGGAGATCGCGAACTGTACCGGGTCCCCGCGGAAGGCGGTACGCCGGTCGCGCTCACCAATACGCCGCGAGACGAATTCTCTCCCGCGGTGTCCCCGGACGGCAAACAGATTGCCCACGTCTCCAACCACCTCGGTAATCTCGATCTCTTTCTGATGCCCGCGGCGGGAGGCGCCAAAAGCCACGTCCGCATCACCGGCCTGAAGTTTCGCGCGCCCTCGGGCAGGCTGCGCCTGCGTACGCTCGACGAAACCGGCCAGCCGTCGCCGGTCCGTTTGTTTGTCAAAGCCGCCGATGGCAAGGCCTACGGGCCGCAGGGTTCGCCGCTGTTCTACTACGCCGTCGAGATGGGCGGCCCCCGGGAAGGGTTCTTCGTGACCCGCGGCAGCGACGAGTTCGCCTTGCCCGCCGGCAAAGTCTCGCTCACGGCTTCGAAAGGCGTGGAGTACCGTTTGGAGGAGCAATCGGTCGACATCGAAGCCGGCAAGACCGCGGAGGTGACCATTCGTATGCAGCGCTGGACCAACTGGTCGCAGAAGGGCTGGTGGACCGGTGAGGACCACTTCCACGCCAACTACAACGGCAGCTACTACCAGCGCCCGCCCGACTCGCTCGCATGGCTGGAGGCCGAAGACCTGAACGCGGCCAACATGATCGTTGCCAATAGCGAGGGCGCTTTCGTGCACGACAAGGAGTTCTTCAAGGGAATGGTAGATCCTCTCTCCAAGCCGCGCTTCATTCTTTATTGGGGACAGGAGTACCGCAACTCCGATCCGCTCGGGCACATGGCGTTCCTCAATATCAGGAAGCAGGTGCCGCCCTCCTACACCAGCGTCGTGGGGAGCGATTCCCGGTGGGACTACCCGCTGAACACGATGGCCGCGCTGGATGCGCGCCGGCAGGGAGGGTTGGTTGTGTACGTTCACCCTCATCGTGGGATCGATGTGTTCAACACCGGCCTCGGCGCCAAGGAAGCGCCGGTCACGGCGGCGCTCGGCGCCATGGACGGGATTGACGTCCTGCCCGGAGGCGGCGCCGCGTACCAGATGTGGTACCGGCTTCTGAACGCGGGCTTTCGCATCTCGCCCGGCGCGGGTACCGACGTGTTTACCAACTGGCGCGGCATCAATCGCGTGCCGGGAGGCGCGCGGCAGTACGTGGAGGTCGGCCCCGGCATGGACTGGAAGCGTTGGGTCGAGCGCTTTCGCCAGGGCCGCGACTTCGTCACCAACGGACCGCTGATCACGTACACCGCGAACGGACAACCCATGGGCTCGGTGATCGAGGCGCCGGCGGGGCAGGCCCAGGCGGTGAAACTGGCGGCCGAGGTCACTGCGCGAGGCCCGCTCGACCGTGTGGAGGTGCTGCGCAACGGAGAAGTGATCGACACCAAGACCGTCTCCGGCGGTTCCAGCACGTTTCGGCTGGAACGAGAGGAGACCACGCGGCAGAGCGCCTGGTATGCTGTCCGCGTCGTTGGTAAGCCGATGCGCGGCCTGGCCGATCTTCCAATCGCCCACACCGCGCCGGTGTATGTCCACATCGGCGGCGAACCCGTGCTACTCCGGCAGGACGTGGCGTTGATGATTCGGTGGATCCACGCGCTGTGGGCGTATCTGGAAGAGCGGAACAACTTTGGTCCCGGTGAGAACAAGGCCAAAGCTCGGGCCATGATCGATCAGGCCCTCGCGCACTACCAGGCGAAACTCAAGGGGGCGATTTGAAGTCGTGAGCAGGGGCAGCCGCACTTACGAGAGCGGATTGGCCCAGCGGAGACCTGGAAAGCGTGCGAAATCCCGATCGGTTGTATGGAGCACGCCGCCGTACTCCACCGTCAACGCCGCCAGTTGAGCATCCGTGATCAACCCGCCGCGAGCCCTTCGATGGCCCCAATGAGTTCCTCCACGTTGTCATAGCTCAGTCCGGGCGGAAGGCCCAGCGGACGCGCTTCCACAGTGAACGGTTTCTTGTTCTGGGCTTGTCGCGTCATCAGCCCCAAACGCAGTATCCGGTTAACCGTCTCCTTGAAGGAAGCCCCACTGCGGCGCGCCTCGCGATGCAACAGGCGGGCGACATCGTCATCCAGAGTGAGAGTCGTGCGCACATAGTGATGATATCGACTCAAACATGATGTCAAAGCAGCATGCTTTGACCTGTCCGGTGATCGGTAGGGGGCCCAACGGGGGCAGACGCTACGGTTTCCGCGACACGATAGCCGACTGCGGTGTCGGCGGCAGCGGATGAATTTCGTTCGTCGGGAACCCGCTGTTGCGCAGCATGCGGTCGAGTTCCGGGAAGGTATATGCATCGCCTGCTTCGGTCGAGATGAGCATGATCAGCGCGAAGGTCGCCGGCGACGGCGGACTCACGCGATCCTCGTTCGGAACAAACTCCACCGTGATGGCGGCGCCTCCGGGCTTCAACGCCCGGTACACCTTGCCGAGAAGGCTCTCGCAGGTCGGCGGATCGAAGTGATGCAGGAAGTTCGGGAGGAGAATCACGTCGTACCCGCTGCCAAAGTCGACGTCGAAGGCGCTCCCCGCCAGCAGGGAGTGCCGGTCGCTCACGTGGAACTTGGCCGCGTTTTCCCGGGCCACCTCCAGCACCGCCGGCGAATCGAGCGCCACGCACCGCGCTTGGGGAAAATGTCGCAGCCACGTGATGCCGTAGATTCCGTGTCCGGCGGCGACGTCCAGAATCCGGAGAGGCGACTCGGGCGGTTCCTGGGCCAGCCGAGCCACTCCCTCGGCGACCGGCAACATCATGGTGGCCATCGCGTGCGCGAACTTGATCCACACCGGGTTGTCCGGACTCACACTCCCCTGGTCCGGCATCAGGGTACCTCCGTTGCGAACCACCGACGCGACGTCTTCGAACGCCCCCATCAGTTCGTCGGAGTTGAGGAACTCGATCGCGTGTCCCATATACGCCGGCGAGCGTTCGCTCAGGAACAACTCCGACTCCGGCGTGAGCTGATACCGCCCATCGTTCTTCACCAGCAGGCCGGCGACCGTCATGTAGTCGCACAGGACCCGGATCCCTTTCTCCGAGGCCTCGCATCGCTCGGCGATTGCCGCCGCGGAGTCCAGCCCATCGCCGATCGCCGTGAAGAGTCCCAACTTGATGGCCCCCTCCAGCGCCCGGGTCCGCTGGTAGGCGTTCATGGCATCGAAGATCTGGAACGGGGAGGGCGGATGCGCATGATGCTGGACCGGCATGGGAACCGATTATCGCACGCTTCTTGCAACGGCCTGTTGAAAGTGGTCTCATGATTTGAACATGGCCACGCAAGCCCTCACGCAGAAGCCCACGGGTGTCCGTCACTGGGTGATTTTCTTTGCCGTCACGCTGGCAATCATTACCTACATCGATCGGGTCTGTATCTCCCAGGCGATTATCTTCATCGAGCAGGACCTGGGGATCAGCACCACACAAAAGGGCTACGTGTTTGGCGCTTTTACCCTCGCCTACGCTCTGTTCGAAATTCCGGGCGGATATCTGGGAGATGTGATGGGACCGCGGCGCGTCCTGATGCGGGTCGTGGTCTGGTGGTCGTTTTTCACCGCGGCCACCGGATGGGCCTGGAACTTCACCTCGATGGTCATCACCCGCTTCATGTTCGGCGCCGGGGAGGCCGGGTGCTTCCCGAACGTCACCAAGGCGTTCACCACGTGGCTGCCGCAATCGGAGCGGGTGAGGGCGCAGGGCATCGTCTGGATGAGCGCGCGCTGGGGCGGAGCGTTTACCCCTCTGTTGGTCCAGCAGATCCTGCAGGTGATGCACTGGCGGCGGGCGTTCGAGTTGTTTGGCGTGGTCGGCATCGTCTGGGCCGTGTTCTTCTATCGCTGGTTCCGTGACAACCCCCGCCAGAACCCGAACGTAAATGAAGCGGAAGCCCGCCTGATCGAGGGCGCGCGCGGCGAGGAAGAGTCGCACACCCAGGTCCCCTGGGGTTTGCTGCTGCGATCCAAGCAAGCCTGGCTGTTGTGCGGGCAGTACTTCTGCCTCTCCTACGGCTGGTATTTCTACATCACCTGGCTGCCGACGTACCTGAAGAATGCCCGCGGTCTTGACCTGGCCACGAGCGCGCTTTTGGCCACGCTGCCTTTGTTTCTCGGCGGGGTCGGCTGCTTCCTGTGCGGCAACTACTTCTTCCCCTGGTTGGCCAAGGCCACGAACAACAACGTCGGCCAAAGCCGCCGTCTGATGGCGTATCTGGGCTTTACCGGCGCGACCGGGTTCCTGCTGCTCTCGACGCGGATCGAGAGCCCCGCGCTCGCCATGCTGGCGATGGGCATGGCAAGCTTCTCTAATGACCTCGTGATGCCGGGCAGTTGGGGAGCCTGCATGGATGTCGGGGGCCCCTACGCCGGAACTCTCTCCGGTGCAATGAATATGATGGGCAACATGGGCGGCGTCGTGTCGCCCATCGCCATCGGCTACATCCTCCAATACACCAACAATAACTGGGACATCACCTTCTATATCTCCGCGGCCGTCTACTTTGCCGGAGCCTTCTTCTGGATGGCGCTCGATCCGGTGACGCCGCTGACCAAGAGCGCCCGCCGCGCCCGCGCTTGAGTGCCTGTTCCACACGGAAGGTGCGATGCGGACCGACTTCGTGTTGTTCTCGCCGGTGCACTGGGCGATTCTGGCGGCCATTCCACCGGTGATCTGGCTGCTCGTCCGGGCGGCTGGCCGAAATGCCGAGGTGACCAGGCGTAGTCTCGGCTGGTTCCTCATCGCCAACGAACTCACCTGGTATGTCTATCGCCTGCGCCTCGAAGGATTCCGCTTCCCCGGCGGCCTGCCGCTGGAACTGTGCGATCTCACGTTGTGGCTCACCGCCATCGCTGCCTTGACCCTGAACCGGTTGGCCTTTGAAGTTGCCTACTTCGCTGGCGTGGGCGGCGCCGCGATGGCCCTGCTCACACCCGACCTCTGGGCGCCTGCGTGGTCGTACCCGACGTTCTATTTCTTCAGCGCGCACGCCTTCGTCGTGATCACGCCCATCGTGCTGGCCGCGGCCCGGTTGACCCGTGTCGAATTCGCCTCCATGTGGCGGGCCTTTGGCGCGGTCAGCGTCTACGCCATCTTGATCGGAGTCTTCAACGCGATCTTCCGGACCAACTACATGTACTTGTGTGAGAAGCCGGAGACCGCCTCGCTGCTCGACCTATTCGGCCCGTGGCCGTGGTATCTCGCGGGAGGAGTCCTGGCCGCGATCGTCATCTTCCTCTTGCTTTATCTGCCGTTTCGCTCTTTTCGCCGCGCGATTCCAACCTGACGGTATACTGGCATTCTCCCGGCAGGAGGTCCTTCCGTATGAAAAGACGCTCGTTCTTCCACTCCGCCGTTGGAGCCGTCGGCACCGCCGCGATGGCTCCCAGCGCAGCCGCCGCGCCCTCGAAGATGAGGATCAAGCGGGTGCGCTTCTATCACAACCCCGCCAGCCGCGCGATCTTCAATCAGAGCTTCCACATCGTCACCGTCGAAACCGATCAGGGCATCACCGGTATCGGCGAAGGCGGCACTCGGGAAACCGTCGAGCAATGCGGCGCCATGCTGATCGGCGAAGATCCGATGCGCATCGACGCACTGTGGCAGTTGATGTACCGCGGCTACTTCTATCCGGCCGGCCGCGAGAAACTCCATGCCCTCGGCGCCCTCGACATGGCGCTGTGGGACATCAAGGGCAAAGCCCTCGGCGCACCCGTCTGGCAACTGCTCGGCGGGCAGGCCCGTGACTTCATCGAGTGCTACAGCACGGGCTTCCCTTCGCAGGGCAGCCTTCGGGAAACCGCGCGCGCCTGTAAGGAATACGGCTTCCGCGGCTTCCGTACTTCGGTCGCCGATCCCGGCCCGGGCAATCCCTTCAACTCGAAGCTGATGGTCCAGAAAACCCTGGAACAGTGCCGCGAAATCCGCGAGGGCGTCGGCAAGGACGGCGACTGGTGCATCGACTATCACACGCGCCTCGACCTGGCCGACGCGGTTCGCCTGAGCACGTTGATCGAGGACCTGGAGCCGTACTTCGTCGAAGACCTGGTGCGCTCGGAGAATCCCGGGGTCTACCGCAACGTCCGCTCCATGGTGAAGGTCCCCATCGCGGTGGGCGAACAGTTCGGCGACCGCTGGGACATCAACGAACTGGTGGAACAACGCCTGATCGACTACAATCGCGCCACCATTCCCAACACCGGCGGAATCACCGAGTTCATGAAGATCGCCGCCCTGTGCGAGACGCACTATGTAGGGCTCACCCCGCACTTCACCGGTCCTGTGTCGATCGCCGCGCTGGTACATTGCTGCGCGGTCTTCTCCGGGCCTTGCCTGAACGAGATGACCGGCAACGGTTCGCAGACGTACGCTCACCTGCCGGCGGTCTACGATTTCCGGAAAGGCAAGCTGTGGCCGAACGCACGGCCCGGCCTGGGTGTCGAACTCGATACCAAGCCGCTGAAACTGGCGGCCGAGGTGACGGAGAAGAGCACGCCGATCCCCCTATTCCATCGCCCGGACGGCTCGCTCACCAACTGGTAATTCCCTGCCGGCCCGGATCGTGATCTACTTTGAAAGGCGCCCAGGGACGCCGCAAGACTATGACTCGCCTTCGCGCTTGCCTGCTCTTCCTGATTTGCCTCGCCGCGGCCTTCTGGCGCGGTGGAACGGAAACCCGCGCCGCCGATGAACCGGAACTGCGCCGCTACGAGCGGTGCCGCAACGTCGTCCGCGATCTGCTGAATCGCCATCCCGGGATTTTTGCCCCGGATGAACTCGCCCAGATGCGTGACAGCGTGGCACGGCTCCAGTCCGAGACCTCCGCGTGGGCGGCCGCGACGGAACCCAGGCAGATCACGCGCGCGCGGAACGGCTCGGAGAATGCCGTGATGCGGATTCGGGCGGTGCTGGACCAATCGGCCGCTACCGAGCGCGTATCGCTCCATTCTGGCGATCACGCGGCGGCACGAAGTCTGCCGGCCACGTCCGGTGTGGTGATCGTGCGCCTGGAGCGAACCGGACCGGCGGCGGACACGGTGCCGGACTTCACATCGCGCGATCTCGACATTGCGGGCGCCGAGCCTTTGTCGCTCGAGACCGGCGACGCCAGCCGCGTGTACGCCGTTCTGTATCTCGACAATCTGCGTCCCGGAGTGCAGCCGGTCGCGATTGCCCTGGCACAAAATCGGCGGCCCCTTGGCAACGTCCGGCTGGAGATCCGAGTTCCCCTGCCGGGCAGGCTGAAGGTGATCCTGACCGACGGAACCACCGGAGCGCCGACGCCGGCCGTGGCCGGGCTGTATTCGTCCGACCAACAGATCGTGGTGCCCGCTGACTCGTTCTCGTTTCTCGGGGGCGGCTTTGTCTACCCTCAAAACACCTCCAACCCGAGGTTCACCAAGGTCCGGCCGTATTTCCAGACGCGCTACTGGCCGGGGGCGCCGCAGCAGAACAAGGTGTTCTTTGTCGACGGCGGATTCTCCACGGAGGTGCCGGAGGGCGAGTACACCCTGATCGCGGGCAAGGGTCCCGAGTACCTGCCACAAGTCAGAAAAGTGCAGGTCGCCGCCGGGACGGAACGGACGGAGACCGTCCGGCTCGAACGCTGGATCGATATGCCTTCAAAAGGCTGGTATTCCGGCGACGGCCACGTTCACTACGAGCGGGCGAATACGGAAGCCAATCGCCGCCTGATGTTCTGGGCCCATGCCGAGGACGTTCATATGATCAACGTCGTACGCATGGGCGATGCGCTCGAGACGTACTTCGAGCAATACGCTTTCGGCAAGGCCGGGCGGCACTCCGAAGGGAAGTACGCGATCGTCCCCGGCCAGGAGGATCCCCGCACGACATTTCAAGGCCATACCCTCCACATGAACATTCAGGCGCCAGTGCGCCACCCCGAGCAGTATTACCTCTACGACCTGGTCTTCGACGACGTGCGCAAACAAGGGGGCATGAGCGGTTACGCCCACGCTTATCAGCCGCCGGCGATGGGCTTCTTCGTTCGGCAGGACGTGACGCTGAACGTGGCTCGGGGCAAGATCGATTTCGCCGAGATCTCGGAATTCGGGGACATCGACACCCAGCTCTACTACGAGTTTCTGAACCTGGGCTTCAAACTCACCGCGTCGGCGGGGAGCGACGTGCCGTGGGGCAACACGATCGGCACATCGAGGGTCTATGCCTACACCGGCCCGACCTTCGATCCCGATGCCTGGTTTCGCGCTGTGAAGGCGGGGAACACCTTCGTGACCACGGGCCCGATGCTCGAGTTCAGCGTCAACGGGCAACTGCCGGGATCGGAGATCCGGGTGAAGCGCGGCGAATCGCTTCGGGTTCGGGCCCGCGCGGCCAGCCGTGTCGTTCCGCCCCGCTTCCTGGAAGTCGTTTCGCAGGGCGAAGTGATCCGGGCGGCGCGGACAGAGACGCCGGACGACTATCGGCTGGAGTTCACCCTGCCCGTGCAGCACAACATGTGGATCGCGGCGCGGGCGGCCGGAGCCCACACGACGCCTGTCTACGTCCGGGTGGACGAGGGCCGCTTCTGGAAGGTCGATCGAGTGGAAGACCTGGTCAGCGTCCGGTTGAAGCAACTGGACGACATTGAAGATCTCATCCGCCGGGGAACGCCAGAGGGCGGCCGGGGCAACTGGGACAACCCCGAAGTTCTGCGCAAGAGCGGGCCCGCGCTGCGAGAGCGGGTCGCGCTGGTGCGCGGCATCTACCAGGACCTTGCGAAGCAGGCCCGCGAAGAGTTGGCCGCGAGAAACGCGAAAGCCGATTAGCTTCGCGTGCTGGAGCGCCGGTCGGAGACCTGGTCGGAGACCGGCGCCACGACATTAGAATCACGCCAGCAGGTCCTTCAACACGCGGCCTTCTTCCGTCGGGCCCACCAGCCGCTGGTTTAGGCCCTGGTACGCATACGACAGACGGAACGGGTCGAGACCGAGTTGGTGCAGCACCGTGGCCTGAACGTCCCGCGGCGTGACCTTATTCGTGACGGCATAGTAGCCGATCTCGTCCGTTTCGCCGTAATTCAGGCCGGCCTTGATACCCCCGCCGGCCATCCAGATGGTGAAGCCGTACGGGTGATGATCCCGGCCAACGAAGTTTCCGTAGCCGCCGCCGCGGTTCTCCCGCATCGGGGTGCGCCCGAATTCTCCACCCCACACAATCAGGGTCTGGTCGAGAAGTCCTCGCTGTTTCAGGTCCTGAATCAGCGCGGCGATGGGCTGGTCGATGGCCCGCGTCTTATTCGGTAGATCGTAGCGGATATCTTCGCGCCGGCTGGAACCATGATGGTCCCATCCCCACTGGAAGAGCTGAACGAAACGCACGCCCTTTTCCACGAGCCGCCGCGCCAGCAGGCAGTTGTTGGCAAACGACACCTTTCCGGGCTCCGAGCCGTACATCTGATGCATCGCCGGCGGCTCCTTTGAGATGTCCATCACGTCCGGCACGGATGCCTGCATGCGGTAGGCGAGTTCGTACTGCGAGATGCGCGAGGCCGTCTCCGGGTCGTGGTCCGGCTGCATCTGGTTGAGATCGCGAATGGCATCGAGAGTCTTGCGGCGGAGCGAACGGGTCATGCCCTCCGGGTCGCTCAGGTAGAGCACCGGATCACCTTGCGTCCGGCACTGGACGCCCTGATACACGCTGGGCAGAAAGCCGCTGCCCCACAGGCTCTTGCCCGCGTCAGGGTTGTTGCCACCGCCCACCAGCACCACGAAGCCCGGCAGGTCCTGATTTTCACTGCCCAGGCCGTACGTCACCCACGAGCCCATCGACGCGCCGCCGAATCGCGGGCTGCCGGTGTGCAGAAACAACTGCGCCGGCGCGTGGTTGAACTGATCGGTCGTCATCGAGCGAATGATCGCGACATCGTCCACGGCCTTTGAAAAGTGAGGTAGGAGTTCACTGATCCACGCGCCCGACTGCCCCTGCCGCGTGAACTGATACGGCGTGCCCATCATCTGGGGAACGCCTTTGATGAAGGCGAAGCGCTTGCCCTCCAACAGGTGCTGCGGGCATTGCTTGCCGTTGTACTTGATCAGCTCGGGCTTGTAGTCGAATAGCTCGAGTTGCGAAGGCGAGCCGGCCATATGAAGGTAGATCACGGACTTCGCCTTGGGGGCGTGGTGCGGCGGCTTCACGGCCAGCGGATTGCCGGACGCCTGAGCGCTCTGGAGAAACATGCCGGCCAGGCCGAGCGAACATCGCTGCAGGAAGTGCCGTCGGGTATCGAGTTGGAGTCGTTCCAGTTCAGGCGGCATAGCGGCTATCTCCTTGTCAGCGTCTCATCCAGGTTCAGCAGGGTGTTGGCCACCACCACCCACGCCGCCTTCTCGGCGGCCTGCTTCGTCGGCGCGCCCGCGGGCAGGGGTGTGGTTCCGCGCAGGCTCGTGTCGAACAACTGGCCGGTCGACTGGTCACGCGACCGTGTCGCCTTGAAAGCGAGTACATTGCCTTTCGGCTTCAGCGTGGCCGCCGCTTCCGGCGCGATGCGGTACTCGTAGTAGTTCGCGCGGTCGAGAATGCTGGACATCGCAGGTACGCCGTTGAGGAACGCCTCGAAGAAGCCTGTAGTCCAGAGATGGAGCTTCAGGTCTTCCAATTTCTCCGGCGCGTCGAACTCCATCCTCAGCCACAAGTGTTCGGATTCCCAGTGCGTGCCGATTTTGAGACCGGCAGGGGGCTTGGCGACTTCTTTGTATTGGCCGAACTGTGCCTTGCCTTTCAGCCAGCGCGACGTGTCGTATCCGGGCTTCTCCCAGCCCGCACCGGGATCATTCAGGGTGTACTGCCACTCAACGGGTTCCGATCGCGCATCCTTGACCAGCACCACCTCGCGGTCGGCCGGGTACATCGTGCGGTCGTAATTGGCGAGCTTGTATTGCGATTCCGCATTCCGCTTCAGCTCGGCCGCCGTCTCGCGATGCAGGGCCACCAACCGTCGAACCTCCTGCCGGCTGGGCGGCCGCACCAGCACCATTTCGAACATGTGCTCGGCCCGCTCGATGTCCGAGGCCGAGGATTCCCGGAGGGCCCGCAATGCCAACTTCTGCGCGGCCTCCATCGATACGGGATCGTTCAGCGTCGTCAGGGCCTGCAAGGGAGTGTTGGTGCGGATTCGGCGGACCGTGCAGGTCTCACCGGTGGGCGCATCGTAATTGATCATCGACGGGTAAGGTGAGGTCCGGCGCATGAACGTGTAGAGGCCCCGCCGGTACCGGTCTTCACCCTCGCTGGTCACCCACCGCTCACCGTTGTAGACCACCATCCAGATCCCCTCGGGCTGCCAGGGCATCACGGGCGGGCCGAATTGCTTGCGCGAGAGAAGACCGCTCGCGGCCAGAGCCTGATCCCGTACAGCCTCGGCGTCCAGGCGATAGCGCGCGCCGCGCGCCAGCAGCCGGTTCCTCGGGTCCTTCCCGGTCAACTCCGGAGTGGAGGCCGAGGACTGGCGGTAGGTGGCCGACATCACGATCGTCTTGAGGATGCCCTTGATGTCCCAGCCATTCTGCTGGAACCCGGTGGCGAGCCAGTCGAGCAGTTCCGGATGACTCGGAGGATTGCCCTGGGTGCCGAAGTCCTCTTCGCTATCGACCAGGCCGGTTCCGAACAGCCGAGCCCAGAAGCGGTTCACCGTGACCCGCGCGGTGAGAGGATTGTCCTTGTCGACCAGCCACTGGGCCAAGCCGAGGCGATTGCGTGGAGCATCTGTAGGAAAGGGATGGAATGACCCGGGAACCGCCGGCTGCACTTCGGCGCCCAGGTTCAGGAAGTTGCCCCGATCGTGAATGCGCGTGACGCGCCGCTTCTCGCCCTCCAGATCACGCATGATCAGGGTGGAGGCGTCCCCGAGTTTTAACACAGGGACATCCTCGGGCTTGTCGCTGTCCTCGCTTTGATTGAAGAAGGCGTAAAGCTGGTAGAACTCCTTGTGGGCGATGGGGTCGTATTTGTGCGTGTGGCACTGCGCGCAGCCCACGGTGAGACCCATCCAGATCAAGCCAGTCGTCGCCACCCGGTCCTTCACCGCGGCGTCGCGAAACTCTTCGTCGTCGGTGCCGCCCTCGGTGTTGGTCATGGTGTTGCGGTGGAATCCGGTGGCCACCAGGTCATCCTGGGATGGGTTCGGCAGCAGGTCGCCGGCCACTTGCAGCACGGTGAACCGGTCGAAGGGCAGGTTGGCGTTCAGCGCCCGGACCACCCAGTCGCGATACGGCCAGATGCTGCGGCGATTGTCCTTCTCATAGCCTTGGGTGTCGGCGTAGCGGGCCAGGTCGAGCCACATCCGCGCCCATCGCTCGCCGTATTGCGGCGAGGCGAGGAGTCGATCGACCAGCCGTTCGTAGGCATCCGGCGACTTGTCGTGGACGAACTGCCGGACCACTTCAGGCTCCGGCGGCAGGCCGGTCAAATCCAGCGCAATCCGCCGCGCCAACGTGTACGGATCCGCTTCGGGCGAGGGAGCGATTCCTTCTCTCTCGAGGCGGGCCAGCACGAAGGCGTCGATGTCGTTCCGAACCCACGCCGCCTGGCGGACGGTGGGGCGCGCCGGCCGGACCGGTTTCTCAAACGCCCAGTGCGCCGTGTACTTCGCGCCTTCGTCGATCCACTTGCGGATCACGCTGATCTCGGCGGGTGTCAGGCGCGGACCGCTCGGGGGCATGGGCCGTTTCTCGTCCGCGATGCGGGCTGCGACACGGCTGTGGGCGCTGTCGCCGGGAACGATCCCGGCGGCGCCCCCGCCTTTGCCGGTGGCCCCGTCGTGCGTATCGAGCCGCAGGTTGGCCATGCGCGAGCGCTCGTCGGGACCGTGGCAGGCATAGCATCGTTTGGCCAACAGCGGCCGGACGTCTCGTTGGAAATCAACCCCGTACGCGGCGGGAAGACACAGAGACGCAGCGACCCAGATGCGTCCAGCAGGCGAGATCATGTTTTCTATGATAGCCACGGGGCGCCAGGCGATGGGGGCAGGCCACGGCGAGGCGGTTTTCCGCGCAGGGGAACGCTCAGCCAAGGCATCCAAAAACCACAAGCCGAGGAGTTCCCCGCCGTTCGAAACAGTGCGGGCAACGCAGGCCGGGGATCCGCAGGGGCAGCCTGGATCTGCAAGAAAAGCGAGGGTCCCGGGCGGGCCAGGCATCGGGAGGTGTTCACATTTTGCCCAAAAACCGGAAATGCGAACAGGCAGGGGTCGTGACGCACGGCAACTCATTTCCGATTCGCTAGTTACGGAGGAACCGAGCGTGTGAACATGTTCGCTCGGTACCGAACCGCTCGTGCGGAACGGGTTCGGGTTCGAACCGAAACCCGAGCCGGTCGCGCCCGGCTTGGCGATCCCGTAGCCAGGGCGGCCGGATCCGGTGTGCCGGGCAAGGGGGCTTGGGTGCAACATGGGACGTCTCTCTACGTCCAGGGTATCGGGCGCACTTCTAATGAGAATTTTTGATTTTCGTATGCAATTCAGACGAAAGGGCAAATAAATTTCCGACCTTTGTGATTCACGTCGCGGGCCTTGGCAGAATTGCCCGGGGTTCATATGGACGTTGGCGGAACCCTTCGCTCCAGGTGGCTGGATGACGCGCTGCGAACGGGCGCTGTTGTCAGGTCCACAACCCTTACCATAGACCTATGAACAATACCCGGCGAGACTGGCTGAAGCGATCGGCGGCATCCGGCGCACTTCTGCTGGAAACCGCGACCGCGCAGAGCGCCGTCACTCCCTCCTCCTCAGAGACCACGTTGTTCGCCTTCGACGACCACGCCATCCCCTGGCAGCACAATCTGAAACTCACCCTGGTCGAGGCGAAGAAACATCCAGAGAATCCCGTTCTGCGCCGCGGACCCGAAGGGTCGCCCGACTACGGGCACTGCGTCCTCTACGGCACGGTGCTCCACGATGGACGCAAGTTCCGGATGTGGTATCTCGGGATGTCGCAGCGCCGGATCGAGCGCGGACAGGCCCCCGGCTACTGGCGGCCCATGTGCTATGCCGAGAGCGAAGACGGGATCCGCTGGACCAAGCCCGAGTTAGGTCTGTACGAATTCAACGGGAGCCGCCGCAACAATATCTGCCTGATCGAAGGCGAGCCATACTCGCTGACGCGGGTCAATGACTTCCTTTCCGTGTTGCACGATCCCCAGGACCCGGACCCCTCCCGGCGCTACAAGGCGGCCTACATCGCGCACATGCCGTACGACGACATCAAGGGGGGCATGAGCCGTGTGGGCACCAAAGAGGGCCGCGTGGGCGCGTTCGTGTGTGCCACCAGCCGGGACGGGCTTCGGTGGAAAGTCACCGGCGACCGTCCCGCCAACGCCGAAGGCGAGCGGTTCGAAGTGACGGCACTCTACCGCTTTGGCGATTTCTACTACGCGCCGGGGCAACTGATCTCGCCGTGGACGTGGATGCCGGACGGGCGCAAGAGCGGCCGGGTGATGGTGACCTACCGGTCGCCGGATTTTGTCAACTGGTCGCGGGCGAAGGCGTTCTCGTTCGCGCGGCCGGGTCAACGGCTGGCAAGACCGGCTCCGGGCCAGCAGACGCACATGGGGGCGGGCCTCTGGAATCGCGGCAACGTGCTGGTGGGCCTGTACGGAATGTGGCAGGACGGTCCGGCGGAGCGTCCGAAGGGTTCCCCACACCTCTGGGGCACACATATCGACCTGGGGTTGGTGGTCAGCAACGACGGGATTCATTTTCGCGAGCCAGTACCGGATTTCAAGGTGATTCCCCGCGGCGGCGAGAGCGACTGGGACTCGATCGCGCTGCTGCAGGGGCATGCTTTCGTCAACCGGGGCGACGAGACAATGATCTGGTATTCCCACTGGGACACGGGCGGCGAGTTCCGGGGAATGGAGATCGGGTTGGCCACGCTACGCCGCGATGGCTTCGGCTATCTGTCGCGCATGGCCGAAGCCAACGATGGGCATTTCGTCACGCAGATGGTTCGCTCGGCCGGCCGGCCGTTGGAGGTGCGGTTGAATGTGGACGGGGTAGACGCGGGAGCGCCCCTGACGGTGGAACTCCTCGACCACTTCGATCGCCCGCTCGCGGGGTTTTCGGGCAAGGATGCGGCGCGGGTGGCGGCATCCGGAACACAGCAACTGGTTGCGTGGCCGAAAGGCCCTGTCCGGGTGGAGACAGGCAAGCAAATTGCGATCCGCGCCGGCTTTCCGGCCGGAAGCGCTGCGCGGGTATACTCCGTGACGGTGTCGGCCTGACTGCCGTGGCGCGGGCCACGCGGTAACCGGCGGCAACCCGGGAGACACCGGCGATGGGAAGCGTTATCATGATCTGCTCTGGAATACCGGGCAGGATATGACGGAAAACCATCTGCGATCTCCGCTGGCGCGCGGCGAGTTTGTTTGTTCGGCCGAACTGGTGCTCGGCCGCGATCACACCTTCAGTGAGGCCGAGGTCTTCGTCAGAGAGGCTTCTGCGCATCCAAGCGGCATTCGCGTGATCAGCCTCACGGATCTGCCGGGAGGAAATCCGGCGCTGCCGCCGGAGGACTTCGTTCCTTTTGTGCGGGAGCACGGGCTAACGCCGATCGCCCACCTTACCGGCAAGGACGCCAACCGGTCGTTGCTGGAGGGGCGGCTGCATGCGCTGGCCGCGTTGGGCGCGGAGAACGTGCTGGCGCTCACCGGAGATGCCCAGAAGAGCGCTTTCGCGGGCAAAGCCAAGCCCGTCTACGATCTGGATTCCGTTCTGATTCTGTGGCTGATTCGGGCCATGCGGGACGGTGTCGAATACCAGCTCGGCTCGCGTGCGGCGCGGACGACGCCCTTCGACTTCTTCCCGGGCGCTGTTGTGAATCCGTTCAAGACGCGGGAGCCCGACCTGATGATGCAGCTCTACAAGCTGGAGCTGAAGATCGCCGCCGGCGCACGGTTCGTGATCACGCAACTCGGGTTTAACCTGAGGAAACTATTCGAGCTGAAGCAGTATCTGGAGCGCGAGGGAATGGGAGGCGTACCCGTCCTGGCGAACGTCTACGTGCCGACGCCGGTAATCGCGCGCATGATGCGCAATGGCGAGCTTGCGGGGTGCGTGGCGAGCGAAGGCTTCGTCGCGCGGCTGGAGGGTGAGAAAAAACCGCAGCGGCTGGAGCGGGCAGCCCTGATGGTGGCGGCGGTGAAAGATCTGGGATTCGCCGGCGCGCATATCGGAGGGTTTGGACTGACGCACCGCGATTTCCTCACCATTCTCGAGAAAACGGGCGAACTGGCCGGCGGGTGGAGAGGAAGGATCGACGAGCTGATCTTCGAAAACCCGGAGGAATTCTATTTGTTGCCGGCCGGCGCCGGCGGGTTGAGCGACGGGGCGGCGCCCTATCGGACAAGGCGGAATGACGGGCACGTGAGGCCTGCACAACGGCTCACGCGCTTTGTCCACGACCATCTGATCGCTCCGGAGACGGCGGTAGGGCATTTTCTGTCGTCGCAGGTGAAGGCCGAAGGCGAAGGCGGCGGATTCTGGTGCAGGATGCTCGCGCCGGCCTCGGCCTATCGAGAGGCGGTGCTCGGTTGCCAGAGGTGCGGCGACTGTATTCAGGATCACCTCAACTACGTAGGCTGTTCAATGCGCTGGTGTTACAAGGAGCTGCGCAACGGGCCATGCGGCGGCTCGCGCGTGGACGGGTCGTGCGAGGCGCGGCCGGATCTGCCGTGCATCTGGAACGTGGCGTACGAGAGCACCGTGGCGTTGGGCGAGGACCCGAGGAAGTTCGCGCGAACGCTGTCTCCGCCGCGGGACTGGAATCTCGATCACACCAACGCCCTCGTCAACCGCCTTGCGGGCGTTGATAACCTCGCCAAGCGAGTGCATATGCTGGAGCCGGTTGAAGCACAACGGCCGAAGCGCCCCGGGACCAAGGACTGAAACTCATGTGGATCATCGGTGAACTCCTCAACTGTACCCGCAAGCGTGTGGGCGCGGCAGCCGGGAACCGGGACGCGGATTTCGTCCGCGACCTGGCCCAAAAGCAGGCCAACGCGGGAGCGGACATGCTCGACGTCAACGGCGGCCTGGCGGGCCGCGAGGTGGAAACGCTGAAGTGGATGGTGCAGATCGTGCAGGAAACCACGGACCTGCCGTTGTCGATCGACAGCTCGGACCCGCTCGCGCTTCGCTCGGCACTCCCCTTGTGCAAGAAGCGTCCACTGCTGAATTCGATCACCGACGAAGCAACGCGATTCGACTCGCTCCTGCCGGTGCTCACAGAGCACCGCCCGAAAGTCATCGCATTGTGCATGACCGAATTCGGCCCGCCGTCCGGGGCGGATGATCGCCTGGCGACGGCGTCGCGGCTGGTGGACCGCCTGGCGGCGGCGGGAATCCCGCTCGATCACATCTACGTCGATCCGTGCGTGATGCCGATCAGCACGAGTCCGGAGCAGGGCGCCGCCTTGCTCGACGCGGTGTCGCGGATTGTAGAACGGTACCCGGGCGTTCATGTGAGCGCCGGGTTGAGCAATGTGTCGTTCGGGCTGCCGGCGCGCAAGCTGATAAACCAGGTGTTCCTGATGCTGCTGATGGCACGAGGACTGGACGCGGCCATTTTGGATCCGTGCGACCGGCAGTTGATGGCCAACCTGGCGGCAGCCGAAGCGCTGCTGGGGCGCGACGAGTTTTGCGCGGGCTACCTCAAGGCGTTTCGGGAGGGCAAACTCGAAGCCGCGACGGCGTAGCGCTGCCAGCCAGGGCATGCCTCGTCTTCCTCGATTGGACAATGTTTTCGAGGGAACGCACTCGGGCGCCCGGCGAATCGACGGCCAGGGCGGAATGAACAAGCATCAGCCGCAAAAAAAAGCGGCGCCCCTTCGGGTGAAGGGGCGCCGGGCAGGTTTGCAACTTCAGTGATTAGAAGTGGAATCCGCGGATGATGAACGTCGCCATCTGGCCGCGCGACATCGCTTGATCCGGCGAATAGGTCGTTAGACCTGTGCCGTTGGTAATCCTCAACTCGCGGAACTTCTGAATGTATCCGTAGAACGGATGCGACACCGGTACGTCCGTCGGGAAGTACGGCACGCCCGTCTGGAACACCCAGAAGTTGTCCCCGTTGTTGCTCACGCACTGGAACGGAGACGTCGTCGACCCGCCGGTTCCCACCGTCGGACAACCGGAGATCACCGTCGGGTGGACGTTGTTCTCCTTCGCCC
>CAZGUX010000280.1:0-65683 GCA_964529305.1 uncultured Solibacteraceae bacterium
GATGGTCTGGGAAACAAGCCTTCGCGATTCAAGGGCCGATCGCGTGCCAATCCTCGGCGCTGACAAATTGGGAGAGATGCTTCGGATTTGTTGTGGCAACGACCACATCACCGGGCGCCGGTCCAAACGAAAGCGCTTGAGCAGCCAGGATTACGTCAACGTCCAGGTCTTTCAGGTCAGCCGTTGGCCGCCCTTGCTGCCGCGCCCTCGCCCATAGAGCTGCCGCCAACTGAAGCGCTTCGTCTGAGAGTGGAAGGTACCGGCCGGGTGTGGCCGAGGCAAACGCCTCGAGCCGAGAAACGCTGAAGAACTTACCAGCACGGAGCAACTCACGCTTGAGCTCGTAGTAGACAATCGCGGGGATGATCACGCGACGCCCATTAAGCAGGCATTCAGACAACCACTCTGTAATCGCCACGACTTCGGCGTTTCGTTGGGGATGCGTGAGAAGCCCGAGTGGTCCCGAATCAAGAACGAGGAAGAGGCTCACGGGAAGAGCAGACGCGCGCCGGTCGCCGCACGATTCGCATTCATGGCTTTCTTGAACTCGGCGACTTCTTCATCGGCCTCCCGGATCTTGTCTGGATCCGCAGTCGCGTCTTGGGCCTTCCAGGCAGCCAGGAGTTCCAGCGTAGCGGTATCCACTGAGCCTCCCGACAGCCGGAGCGGTGGCTCATTCAGCGGCTTTGCGGTCGATGGCTGCTTCATCTGCCTCGCTTCTCTCTAATTATAAGCAATGAAAGCATTCTCCGAGGAGTGACTTGTCTCGCGCGCTATTCCTGGTTTCCGAAGGTCAGCTTCAGTCTCCTCGATCCGCGGCAGTGTCCGATTTAGCTGGGCCAGGAGTTTTCGCCCGGCGAGCCGGCCTCGCGACCGGCTTCGATCCCCGATTGGCCATGTACCGAGTCATGCGAACGACACGTGGTAGCGGTCAGGCGACGGACCAACTCGCTCTGTAGGGTACCGCAAACCCCAAGCAACACGCGAAGCGGTTGCTGTCCCCGATTTTCCTGCGGGGTTTCACGAATTCCTGCGGAGAGCCCACTTTGCTCAACGCGGCGACCGAGAAGACCGTCCCCCCGCCCCCCGGTAAACGGATGACTTCGCCGGGGTTGCTCTGACTCTCATTTGTCCCGGACGGCGGCCTCCGCATCTTTCAGCGTCGATTGCGCCATATTACAGTGTTGAATTGCGTTCTCCGAACACGTAAGGCACATTGCCAGTTCGCGAGCAGCAACGCTCAGATGAAAGCCAACGCGCTGGGGTAGTGCCTCAGCACGCGCAAGAACATCTTTGGCCGTATTTCGGTTTTCACGCATCAGGTCAGCGCATCGCCTCATCTTGGGAAGATCATTCGTCTTTCGTAGCGGTTCCATGCTACGGCCCTGCCGCTCCAGGGCCTTGAGTTCCTGTAGTATGTCTCTGGATCGTCTCAATGCGGCCTGAAGTGCATTTGCATCTTCTTTGCCCGAGACTATATCTGTCGATGTCAGCTTGAATGCCTCCGTGACTTTCACAGATGGTCCCGACTTCCCTCCGGCTACTAAGGGACCCTTGAGGTGTTCTCCATTCTCACCAATTACCGCTCGGACTGAATCGGGCTGCACCTTGGGGATCGGCATCACTACGTTGACGGTGTATTGTCCAGGCTGAAGACCGCCGGTAGGACCGAAAGGACCCGCCAGAAATCGTCCAGACTGAACGGAAGTCTTAGCTTGCCCGGTAAAGTTAGTTGACGTACTGGAGACGGTAACCAGAAGTTCGGTGTTGTTTGGCAAGTTCGTTTCGCCCAGGATTGTTGCTCGCCGTGCGGCCTGTTGCTCCACTGAGACACGCAGAGATACGTCTCCGTCCATCGGTGTGTTGCCGACGCTTGGCGGCCTTACCGCGGGTTGCGATATGGCAGAGATCCCGCCGGCTGAAGTCGTTGTCTCAGCGGCGCGGTCCTTGCTGTTTTGAGGTGTACTGCAAGCAGAAGCCGCCAGGGCAAGGACAGAAAACAAACAGAGGTTGCAAGCGGCACGTTTCACAACGTGAGCTTTTCGCGGCCGATTGGATTGCGATGCACAGATATTGGCGCGATTCCCGGGCGATGTTGTGAATGACTCTGACCGATCGCACTCGGTTTTAGCCGTAAAGCCCACTTGCGCGCCCGGATTAATCGATTTGAACCCAGCCATAGTGGGTCGATTATAACCTGTGCGGCGGACTGATGGACAGCCTGAACCCCATCCAGTACCACGTTGTCTGCGAATTCATTGAGATCAGATTCCCAATCTGCCGTTCGGGGCTGGCTGCGCAGGTTTGGGGTTGGCGACGGAGGTAGTTGGGACATCGAATGTGTAGGTTGCCGCTGTGCGGCAATAGGCCTTCGCCCCAACCCCTCCGTTACCGTCGGGGCTCGCCGTGGAAGACCTGTTGACTCGCGCCTGAAGACGCGCGGGTCGCCGAACAGGAACCACACCGCGGTGTGAGTGTCGGCGACGCCCGTGACCATCAGAAGTCCTGTGCGAAGTTGCTGATGAACACTCCTGGTGGTTCTCGTCGATTTCCTCGGCGGATGGGGCGGGACCGCACTTCGCCAACATGCCGTATCCCGTCTCAAATGGCTCCTCGACGCTTTTCGGCTCTTCCCTCTCGGGGGTCAGGGTGTCTTCCAGGACCCGCCTGACGTAGCGATTCGGGCGAGATGCTTTGCGCCTGGGCCTTCGCCTTTAGGGCAGCCCCAAGCTCCCCCGGAAGCTCAATGGCCAGAGGTTCATGCCTCGAATCCTTCTCCTTCCACAGTGACGGATTTGGTGTTGCCTGTCACGAAGGTCGACCATTGAGCGGCAGGTACTGGTCCCACCGCTCACAGATCCAACGGCTCAGATTGCCTTATTCTTTCGGAGCGCCCGCCCGGTTCACAAGATCTGTGACCCTCGATCCGACGGCCAGCAGCGTCTGTGGAAGGAGCCCGGTAACGCCCAACACTGCGATCAAGAGCAGCAGCAGGTGCCAACCCGTAATTGGCTGCTCCGCGGTAAGCGATTTCCACAGCCACCAACCGACAAGCCATCCCACAGCGGACCCAACAATGTTTGACCAGGCTGCTTGGGCCTTGGAAAGCCTGCGTCTCAGCCAGCCGCTGCCGTTCGATTGATCGCTGATTTCCGGCGTCAGGCTCCAGCCATAGTAGGCGTAGAAGATCGTGCCGAGGACACTTAGGGACAAAACAAAGGTGGCGAACCCGCCATCGCGGAAAACGTAAAAGAGATTCATACATACCTCACCCGTCTCTCGACAGTTGTGAATTGAACTTCAGCCCAACGGGCCGTTGATATTGTAGCGCGGCGAGAACATTTCTGGCTAAACCGGGGACAGGGAAACCAGTGACAGAGGGACAGGGAAACCAGTGACAACGAGTTGTGGTCGGAAAACGGTGTCAGTCCCCCATTTTTTCACGGCTCCTAACTAACGGTCGCGGCGCCGAAGGAGAACGCAACCCCATCGGCTCACGAACGTGTACGGAAACTCAGGGCGCCGTACGGATGCTCCCGGGATCGGATCTCAGTAGACTGGCGGATGAATACGGGTCGGCGCTTTCGTTGGATTTACCGGCGAGTGCAGCCTGAACACCGCCTCTGGGGATCGCGCCGGCAAAGGAGCCTTCGAGATGCTGTCCACTTTCCCCCGCCGAGGGTTTCTCGGGCGGTCGGCCGCCCTCCTTACGTCTGGAAGCCTGCTCGCTTCCCCCGCCACGCCGCAAGGAGGCCCGATCCTTCGCGCCATCAGCAGTTGGAAGTCCAGTCCCGAGGTCAACTATTTCTTCGCCTTCGATGCCCCGAAGTTCTATCGCAACATCGACGCGGAATTGAAGGCAGTGAGCAACGCCGGATTCAATGCGCTCTACCTGATCTATCATCCGTACCGGTCCGAAGACGGCCGCCCCACTCCGTGGCAGGAAGACATTCCGCTCAACGACCCGGATTTCGCCGGCGTTCCGCCGCCGGGTCCGGACGCCCGGGACGCCGAGGCGCGGACCTTCCAGCGAATTCTCGCCGCCTGCCAAAAACACCGGCTGAAGACCATGTTCAACGTGGGCTGCTGGACGCCGCAGAAGTGGTTCCGGCAACACCCCGACGCGGTCTCGAAGCTTCCCGACAATACCGTCCAATATGACGAGATCTTCCAAAGGAGCTTCGGCAAGAACATCCTGACACCCTGTTTTCGCAGCCCGCGATTTCTCTCTCACACGGAAGCGGTGGTGCGCGGGTGGCTGAGCCAGTACCGGGGTTCGGCTCTCTTCGAGGCGGTCCTGCCACGGGTCCGTGTGACCCACCGGTTCGAAGTCCGCCTGGACGAGGGAGGCGTTCCGCTTTTCTATATCCATCAGGACACCATCGACCGCGACTGGTGCCATTGCTCCACCTGCCAGGCCGCCTTCCGCGCCTCGCTCGAAGAGCGCTACGGCTCGATCGGGCGGGTCAACCGGGAACTGGACACGAACTTCTCGTCGTTCGGAGACATCACGCTTCCGCTCTCGCCTCACGTGCCGGGACGCGAGCGTTTCCGGGCCGTCGACCCGGTACGGGATCCCGGAAAGCAGCGACTCTGGTATGAAGGGGCACGGTTCTGGTCGCAAGGCATCGCCCGGTGGCGGACACGCATCGTGCGCGCGGTGCGGGAGTCCTATCCCGACGGGGAAGTCATGATGATCAGCAAATACCCGTTGGGCGCCTTCCTCACCGACTATCCGATGATTGCCAGAGAGGGCAAGTTCTTTCTGATGGATTCCTATCCCATGGAAAGCGGGCGGGAATGGAATCTGCTGCGATACTTCTTCGATATCGAGGTGTATCACTCGGCCGCGGAACAGCAAGGGCAGGCGCTGGTGGCTCATCTGCAGGCGTACGACAATCGTCTGCCGAATAAGGTGACCCGAGCGCCTTCGCCCGAAGAATACAGGCAGCAGCAGATCGGACTGATCGGCCGCCGCGTAGGCGCCGCCGTCACCTTTGCCTTCGAACACGAGGTGCAACTCAGTCCGGGCGGGAAACCGGGAAGTTACGTGCCCGATCCGATGAAGCTGGTTGGGGAATGGCACCGGTCGTTGGGGGGTGTCGAGGAGGCGTTTCGCGGGGCGGAGCGTTATCGCGGGGGTGTGTCGGTGAAGTACCATCCGCTGGCGAACTGCAATCCGCGGGGCGCGCGGGAGGCTTTGGCCCGGTACCGATACTGGAAGGACCGGGGAGTGCCCGTCCGGATCGTGTGGGACGAGAAACAAGCCGGCGAATCGGTTCCCGATGCCTTCGAATTCGAAGTGCTGGGCAAAGGCCCTCGCGATGTGGATCTGGTGGTTTGCGAGAAGAGCCCGGACTACCTGGTTTGCTTGACCCACCTGCGCCCGGAGCGCAGAACGGTCCGGCTGCGCGTTCAGTTGGCGGGTCAGGACATGAGGCGTTGGACGATCGTCCCGGTGTTCGGAGCGCCGATTCGTGCGGAGCGAGCGGGCGACGCCTCGATTTACACGGCAGAGTTCGGACCGTTCGCCAGCGCGGTGGGACGTCTGACCCGGCGGTAAGACGCGGAAAGGGGGCAGGTGAGCGAACTCATCTGCTCAGCGCCGGGCCGGTCGGAGACCGGTCGGAGACCGGCTCCCCGTGGCGCAGTGGATAGCTGGAGTTGGCGCGCGCGGTTTGGTTCGCTCAGTTCACGGCTGATCTGGCTGCTGAAACGGGAATCGGGGCTCGCGTCAGCCGGCGATGGGAAGGTCAGGACTCCATCCTGATGCCGTTCACCTTCAAGTGAATCGGCTGCCGGCCGGCGCTCCGCAGCCTCCGGTGGCAAAGGTCGATAACAGACGCGTGACCTCTTCCGACCGGCAATCGGGACACATCAAGTCTCGATCGGCATCCGCCATCCGGCGAAGCTGTTCGAACAGCTTACCGCAGGCGCCGCAACGGTACTCGTACAAAGGCATCCATCCAGGTAGATGCACGAGGAATTCAAAAGTGACAAATCCGATTCCGCCGCGCACACGTACTCAAAGTGAATGAGGTGGGTACTCGGATTGCTGCTTCTGACCGCCGGGATCGAAGCCCGGTCTCCGGGCAGGCTCACGGCCTCCTCCGCGCAAAGGCTCAAGACCGACGAGCAGATCGCGCTGTGGCAGGACCGGGTTCATCGCGAGCCGGCGAATCCCCGGCATCGGCTGGCCCTGGCCAAGTCGTTCATCCAGAAGGTACGGGAGAGCGCGGACTTCAGCTATCTCGACCGCGCTTCGCAGTTGGTGGAACGGGTGGTCGCGGAAGGGAATGCCGCCTACGAGGCAATGCGCCTGCGCAGCGAGATCGAACTGGAGCGGCACAACTTCACGTCGGTCGCCGAGTACTCTGAAGAGTTGACCCAGATCCAGCCGCGCGATCCCTGGAATTGGGGCACGTTGGGCGACGCCCGCATGGAACTGGGCCAATACGACGGCGCCCGGCAGGCCTACGTACGAATGGTCTCGCTTCGGCCCGACCTGTCCAGCTTCAACCGTCTCGCGTATTACCTGTTCGTCACCGGCAAGCCCGACCAGGCCTTCGACGCGATGAAACAAGCGATTGCGGCCGGCAGCCCTGCGCCGGAAGCCGGCGGTGTTGCGCCGGAAAACGTGGCCTGGTGCCTGGTCGACTTGGGGAACATGTACTTCAAGACCGGCAACCTCGCTGCCGCCGAAGACGCCTACCGTGACGCGCTCGAGCGGTTCCCCGGCTACTATCCCGCTTACGCAGGGTTGGGGCGAACCGCGGCCGCTCGCGGCAACGATTCCGAAGCGATCGGCTTCTATAAGAAGGCATACGCCACGCTCCCGCTGCCGGAATACGCGGCAGCGCTCCACGGTCTCTACCAGCGCAGCGGACGCCCCCTCGAGGCGAAGAAGTACCTGGCCCTGATCGACGTCGTCGACCAGATGGCTCGAGCCAACGGCGAAACCACCGATCGGGCACTGGCCCTGATTTACGCCAATCTCAACCGCAAACTGGATCGGGCCCGGCAGTTGGTGGATGCGGAACTCGCTGTCCGGCCCGACGTCTATTCGCAGGACGCGCTGGCTTGGGTCCTGTACCGGCAGGGAGAATACGCGGCGGCCGCCGAGGCCAGCCGCAAGGCTTTGTCCCGCAGCACTCCGGAACCGGCGTTCTATTTTCACGCCGCCCGGATCGCCATGGCGCTGGCGCGCAAGGAGGAGGCGCGCCAGCACTGGGTGAAACTGCAATCCCTGAATCCAAAATTCGACCTCTTGCTGGCGAAGGAAGTCCTGGACGATTCGTCCGCGATCGCCCGGCGGTGAGGCCCTGGCGCGGCCGCGGCTATCCCGGAGCAGACATCGCCGCCGGCCCGCTGGGAGTCGTAGGGATCGCCGTCAGGCGGCCAAACCAGCGATGGCGCTCCTCATCGGTCAGGAGCACTCCCTGCAGGCGTTCCGGCTTGCCCACATCGCGGAACAGCAGGTCGCCATGGCCGAGCAGGTTTTCCGCGCCACCCTCCATAATCACCATGCGGGACTCAATCGGGCTGTTCGTCTTCAACGTAACCCGGCAGGGCAGGTTGGCCACCAGCGTGCCCCCGATGACGTTACGGCTGGGTTGCTGCGTCGCCATGATCAGGTGAATCCCGGCCGCTCGCGCCTTGGAGCCGAGCCGGGCCACCAGCATTTCAATCTGCCTGCGCTGGGTCCGGTTGCCCAGAATCAGATCGGCGTATTCGTCGCAGACACAGACGATTCTGGGGATCGAGATGGAATTCCGTCTCGCATACTCGCGCAGACCCTCCCCTCCTCCCATGAGCAGGTAGCGGCGCTCCATCTCGCTGACCAGCGTTTCCAGCGCGTCAACCGCGGGCTGCTCCGGAGGGAACACGAGCGGCATCTCCAGAAACGGCGACTCCGCCAGATCGAGGAAGGCGTTGCGTTTGGGGTCGATGATCACCAGCCGTAGCGTTTCGGGTGTGTTGCGCGCCAACAGGCCCGCGACCGCCGTACGAAGCCACTCACTCTTGCCGCTGCCGGTGGTTCCCGCCACCAGGATATGAGTGTGGATAGGGTCGGCCAGATCCGCGCAGTGCAGCCCACCGTTTACATCGACGCCGATCGGGATCAGGCTCGAACCGCCGGCCGGATCCGCGGCCGGCAGTTGCGCTTCAATCTGGCTGAAGGTGACCTGCTGGCGGTCCGGCCGCTGGACGTCGATCACCAGATTCCCTCGATCCACATGAACGAACGGAGGCCGCGCCAGTTTGAGTCGGACCTGGAGGTCGAGCGGCAGTCGAAGCGCGCGGCCGATCGCGACTCCGCGCTCCGGTTCGACCGTGAAGCGAAGGAAAGCCGGACCGGCCACGGGGCTGTCGGAGACTCGGCCGGGCGCCCCGTGATCGCGCAAGGCTCCCTCCAGGTCCCGGCCAAGCTGGCGGTGCAATTCGCTGGGGACCGCCTCCGGTTTTGGCGTCGCTTCCGCGGCCGGTTCCGCGCAGGTCTGCCCGGGCAGGACACCCGCCAGACGCCCGGACAGTTGGCGGAGCGCTTTCCGCGCGTCCCGCAGCGAGTCCCCCCGGTACACCCGCTCCTGGAGTTCGGGCACAAAACTCACCAGCGCCAGGGCTCCCTTGTCCGACCCGCCGCACAGCAGCTCGAAATAGAGCGCCGCCTGGGCCAGGTCCGCCTCGGGCGTTCCCCGGCCCAGTTTATACTCGATCACACAGAATTCGCCCGACGGCTTTCGCAGGATCGCATCGGCGACTCCCGACACGCGCACATGCTGCCTCCAACCGGGCTCGATGAAATCGCAACTCACTTCCTGCTCCACCGACACCAATCGCTCGCCTCCCGTCCATCGGTCCAGGGTCTGATCGTAGTGCAGCCATTCCTGGTCTTTGGCGGCGCCGGCCACGCCGCGGATCCAACGGCAAAGCTCGAGAGTCGCTGTCCAGAAATGCAGAACCTGCTCCGGCCGATTCTGGAGAGCGGCCTGGAATCGGCTGAGCCGCGGCCCCACGAACGCCGTGTACGCCGACTCGATGAGAATGTCCTCGTCGGCGAGTTCATTCTCTCCCAGCAAGGTATGCCATCCACGCGGCGAGGCGGGATCGAGCAGACCCGCGCACACCTCGTGGAACAATTCTCCGAGCAGCGCGGTCGAAGGTTCGCCTTCCCCTTTGCTGGATACCCGCGCGATCTCCGCCCGCACCTCGGCCACGCTCAATGGAATCGGCGTAACGCTAGCCGGGGTCATCCGCAAAGCCCTCAGCGATGAACTCAAAAAGGAGCGCAGGGGGCCCGGCAAGGATCCCAATTTGAGCGGGATGGTTACGCGCACAGGTGAGTATCTCCTCCTCGCTGGCGTGCAGGTCCCGAGCGACCTGCTCCGCTCGCACCACACGATGCTCTGTTACATAGTCCACCAGATTTTGGGCCAGCGTGTCTTGCTCCCCCGAGGGCGCCTGGTCGGTGCCGGCAATGTCATCCACCAGCCGCTCCAGGGATTCGGGCAGATGCGTGGCCATCCATTCGGCCACCGTCTCGGGCGTCAGCGTGTCGCCTCGAAAGGCCAGGTCGCCGCTCTGCACATCGCTGAGCAGCCTGCGAAGGGCATCCAGCGCCGCCATCGTTTCCGTTGAGGGCTGCACGAGAATCGCGCCGGAACGCCGCAGGCGGTCGAGGTGGTGCCTGGTTTGCTTCGCTTTCTCACCGATGGGCATCGAGGCCGGCCGCAGGAGCACGACCCGGTCGTACCTGGAGGCAATTTCCGCGTCCGCGAGTTTCCGCAGACGTCTGGGCAAGGCGGAGCGATGCTGGTGGCAGAAACTGACGGCGGCTTTCACGTTGCTGTCGCCGCAGACCAGGTCAACCAACCCCGTGTGCGCATCGGGCCGCGGCTTCTCCTCGATGCCCACCAGCGACAGCAGCTTTGGCAGGCCGTGAGCCAGAATGATGTCCGCGCCCTCGCGCGGATGGGCGAGACCTTCCTCGCGCAAACGGTCGAACCGGTTGAACAGGAAGACGGACAGATTCGCGTCTTCGAGGGTAGGCTCCCGGGCCGTGCCACGAGCCTGCTCGAATAACTGCTCGGCGCGGAAAACCACCTGACGCGCCGGGCAGGTCCCGAACTCGAACAATTCACGGAAGTCGCCGTCGGCCAGTGGCCAGAGCACGCCTTTTTCCGCGCCCTCCCGCAGGGGCTCCAGGCGTGCCAACCGCGTCAGCAGCAGTTGCCGCGCTTGCGGCCAGTCCACTGGTTGAATGTAGGTGCGGTGCTTCCAGATCCTCTCCCGAATCTGCGCCGGAAGCTGCTCCCGCAGCGAATCGTAATACACGGCCTGCATGCACGAAATCACGAGCAGGTTCGGCAGGGAATCGTGAAGCGTCGAGGCCGTTTGCGCGTAGCTGTACAGACCGCGATGATCTCCCGGATACGCTTCGAGCGACTCGACCTGATCGCAGCAAAGGACCACCGTGTGCGGAGATGCCAGTTGAGCCAGCCGGACGACCATCTCCAGCGCGTGATCCTCCTGCGCCTCCTCGTCCTCTTCTTCCCTCCCGAGACCCAGCAGCGCGATCGCGGATTCCGGCAGAGCGTCTCCGCGCAGCCATTGCCCGCACAACCGCCGATGGCGGCCCGCGTGACAATGGCGCAGCACGGTGCTGAGATTGAAACCGAATCCGATTGAGTCGAGTAAAGTATTGAGGTCGGTGCCGGCGCCGGCCCTCTGCGCGAGCATTGCCTCCAGGCGGGTCCGTTCGCCTTCCCAGCGCCGCAGCAGATCGTCCACGAAACGCCGCCGCAGAAATCGCTTCAGATGGCTCGCCGAGGACTCCAGCCGCAGGTAAACGAAAACCACGTCCCGGCGATCGTTCTCGACCATCGTGCGCAACCGCGCCAGCAGGTGAGTCTTCCCGGCGCCCTGATTCCCGGTCAGCAGGAGACCGGTGCTGGTCCGTTCGTTGGCCACCAGATCGATCAGGCGCAGGCAAAGATCGGAGGCATCGCGATTGACTTCGGGCACGTCGCCTTCGGCCTCCGACCAGGCATCCGGGATCACCGAGCGGGTAAACGGATTCGGGAGCCCCGCCAGCCGGTCAGCCGCGCCAGGAGACGCCGCCATAATATACTCCCCGGTCGTCGCGAATCAGGTATTCGCGTTCGGCCTCGGTCAAGTGAAACGGCGCGGAGTGTTGTGAGAGAGCGATCCGCTGGGCTCTCGCCAAGTCGAGGACGGTCCGGTCGAAATCCTCCTTGGCCAAGTCTCGGAGCCATTCACTCTGCCGCAGTTGACGCATGGTGACGAGCATGCCTTTTTGGGGTTCGACCCGGACGATGGCGTCCAGGATCCGGGCGGAAAAGCCGGCCGGCGCGTCCACACCTCCCAACGCGCTCCGCCACGCCTGCTGGGCGTCCCGATACGCCTGCTCGGCCGCGCGGCGGATGAATTGCTCGGGGTCGGAAGGCGTGGCGAACACCACCTTGGCCGGCCGGTTCTCCCGCAGCCTTCCGGACGCCAGCAGATTCTGGACGGCCCTGCTCGCTTCCAAGGGTGTCTGCCAAGGCAGGTCCGCGCACGCCCTGGCCGCCAGGACCTTCTTCGGCCACGGCTGCTCGCCCGCGATCCGCAGAAGTACGTCTTCCAATCCGGCTAACGGCTTGGCCGACAGGATACGCGCCGCCCCCTTTCCGGCTGCATGCAGGCGTCCTTCGGCCAGGCACTGGTCAATCGCCGGCCGGAAGGCAGCCGGCTTCCAGCCTGCCTCCTTGCCCCGCCGCAGCACGTCTTTCAGGCTGGCGCGATCGTCTCCCACCGCCGCCAGCACCAGGCGCCGCGCCGCGATCTCCTCCGGTTCGAGGGAAAGCCGCTTTCCTGTCCAAGCGTAGACCTGCCCCTCCGCGACCAGCCTCTCGACCGTCTCACGCAGCGGCTTCGCGCCGGCTTCCTTCAGTTCCGGCGCCTGCAGAAGTGTCTTCAGAGACACTGCCTGCCCTGCGGTCTGGAGATACTGCAGAACCGCGGATTGCGAATTGCCTGGAGCGGGGTTGGGGGACACTACTAAGCATTTTAGAAGACAATGCGTTGCGAGCGCAGTAGTCTCTTCCGTGCGCTAGAGGGTATGGTGCCTGCATGGGGCGCTGATCTACACGATGGCGGACGTTGCCAGACCAACATCGTCTTTCGACGGCCGGTCGATGCTCGTGAACCGCGCATCCGCGGCCACCAACTGGCTCGCCACCCGCTCCAGTTCGGGCAACTTTCCGGCCGGCAGATCCGAGACATACGGCAACACGCCGCCAGTCTCCGCAATGCCCGCCAGTTCGGTCGACGTGTGCAGCACCCGCGCCGGCCCCCATGCGTCCCGCAGATCTTCGTGGGCAAGGAACTTGACACGCAACGCCTCCGCCTCGTCATAGCGGCCGGCTGCGCACAGCGAATGAATGGCCACCGACATCCTCGGCGCCAGGCACCCGGAACCCGTCGTGAATCCCGGCAGGTGAAAATCCCGCATGTGCACAATCGCCGGCCTCTCACCGATGCCGCTGATCACTTTGGAACGGTCGACCCTGTGCAGCAACGCCTCCAGATAGGGGTCGTGACGCGGATTGTCACGCACTACCGCATACTTGATGCCCACGCACACTCCGTCGGAGACCAGGCGGGCAACCGCGTCCAAACCCGCTTCCTTGTCGGCGCCGAAGTTCCCTTCGTCCTTGAGGTATGCCAGCAGAGGAGAACCGATCGCATCGGCGATCTCGCGATAGCCCTGTTCCAGGCCAAGCGCGTCGCGAGGGTCGGCGCACGGCAGCACCATCACAATCGGGAACCCGTACGGGCGCACCAGAGCCGCCTGGTCCATGGCCCTGCCGAAGGATGGACCGACGCTCGGAATCACCAGCAGATCGCCGGGCAATCCGGCGAACCATTCGAGGAGATCCCGATAGTCGGCCAGGGAGATGTGATACAGGAACGCGTTCCCCCCGTACAGGAGGCGCGTCACGCCTCCGGCGGTCATGTGGCGGACGATCTTCTCGCACTCCGGGAAGTTGAGTTCACGTCCGGCGCCACGCTTCCGTGCCAGCGGCGGGACGGGGAGAACGCCCGCCCAATCGTGTGTCTCGATTCGCGCAGTTCGCATAAGAATAATCCGTAAATTGTTTCACGATCCCCTCCCGTCATGCAAACGGCCGGGCCTTACCGTCTCGCGTCCGGGCTGACCAAAACGTAGTCCTGGACGTACTCTAACTCCCCCTTGGCGAAGACCTTGGAGGTGGTGGAGATGGCTCATTCGCTCGGGCGAATCGCCCAGCCGGCTCGGCGAAAGCCCTTAGAATCGGCCTCTGTTATTGACCGTGCTTTCAGGCTCCGTCACACTCACTACGAGAGTTCCGAAAATGGCCAAGGCGTCCCCTGCGTCGTTGTTTCCCGAGAGCGCCCTCGCCCCCGCGGACGCGAGAAAGCGGGCGGGACTGTGGAGCCTGTCGACCAAGCTGAAGGCCAGCTTTCTGCTGGCGATCCTGACCATCGTCGTGTTCGCTTCCACCGCGGCGCGGGCGGTCCGGATCCTGCTCGATGGAGCGGACTGGGTTGCCGGCGAGCGGGAAGTCGCCACCGCCCTGCGCGAGGTCGAACTGCAGACCGGCGCGTGGCGTCATTCGCTGGGTACGCCCGATGCACAGAAGTCCACCGCGGCGCTGTTCGAGCGGTTGGCGGCGATCAGCGGACCCCTGCGGCGACTGGCGGACCGGACCGGCAGATCCGACCTCGTGGAGATCGGTCGTGTGTTTGACACCTGGCGCGCGGAGGCAGAAGAGACCAAACGCCTCCCGGAACCGGCAGTCGTCGACGCGTTTCTGATCCGCTTGCGCCAAACCAGGGAGACTCTCGAACAGGCTTGGCGTTGGCACGCGAGACATCAGGGCGCGCTGGAAAAGAGCACGATGCTTTCGCTCGGCTCGACGTTTGGCCTGGCGATGGGGCTGCTCGCGCTGGCCGGGTTTCTGATTTCACGGGAGGTCAGCCAGCGGGAACGGGCGGAGAACGAAACACGCGCGCTGGCGGAGCGATTCTCGACCGTACTCGATAGCGCGCGCGACGGGTTGGTCGCGGTCGATAGCGGCTGGACCATCACCTACGCTAACCAGCGCGCGCTCCAGTTGACGGCTCACGATTCCTCGGTGGTGACCCGGAACCTGTGGGAAGCTTTCTCCGAAATGAGGAGGACGGAGTTCGAGACGCACTTCCGCAAGGCGCTCGCGGAGCGGACCGTCGTCAATTTTGTCGCCTGCTTCTCCGGGGAAACCTGGTTCGACACCCAGGCCTATCCGATCGCCGACGGGTTGGTGGTTTCGTTCCGCGACGTCACGTTGCAGCGGCGGCTTCAGCATTTGCTGGAGGGAGAGCGCGAACGCTGGCAGTTGGCGATGGCCGGCAACAACGACGGTCTGTTCGACTGGAATCCACGCAACAACAAAGTCTTCTACGCCACGCGTTGGAAGGAGATGCTCGGATATCGGGATTGGGAGTTGGAAAGCACGGTAGACGAGTGGAGAACCCGGATTCATCCCGAGGATGTCGCGCGGGTGAAGCAGCACGTGGCGGACTACCTCAAACGCCGGTCGCCGTCTTTTCAAATCGAGTACCGGTTGCGCGCCAAAGACGGATCCTATCGTTGGATTCTGGCGCGGGCGCAGGCCGTTTGGGACGAACACGGCGTACCGCAGCGGATGGTCGGCTCTCATTCCGACATCACGGAGCGGATCAATGCCGAACGGCAGCTTCGCGAGAGCAAGCTGTTCGTAGAGAAGGTGACGAGCACCGCGCCGAGCCTGATTTATGTCTATGATCTGTCGAGCCGCGGTCTCCTGTACGTGAACCACGATGTCCGGACGACATTGGGATACGCCGGCGACGACACCTCCAAAACCCAGGACCGGCTCTCGCCACTGATGCATCCTGACGATGCCGTGGCGCTCGAGGCTCTTCGGGAACGAGTCGCCACGGGCGAATCCGACGGGTTCGAAGTGCAGTTCCGCCTGCGGCACGCCGACGGCGGCTGGCGCTGGTTTGCGGCGCGGGAGGTGGCGTTCGCACGATCGGCCGAGGGCCAGCCTCTCCAGATCCTGGGTGTGGCCGAAGATGTCACCGAGCGCAAGGTCACCGAGAATGCCCTGCATGCCGCCCGCATCGAACTCGAGAACAAGGTGCGCGAATTGTCCGAGCAAACGGACCGCGCGCAGGCGGCGTCCAAGGCGAAGAGCGAATTCCTCGCCATCGTCAGCCACGAGATCCGGACGCCCATGACGGCAATCATCGGGATGACGGGCCTGCTGCTCGATTCCTCGCTCTCCGACGACCAGCGGGAAAACGTTGTGACGATCCAGACCTCGGGCGAGGCCTTGCTCACGATTCTCGACGACATTCTGGATTTTTCGAGCATCGAGGCCGGACGCGTTTCGATGGAATCGAAGGACTTCGATCCCGGCGTGGTCATCGAGGAATCCGTGAGCTTGATGGCCGACAGTGCCGCGCGCAAGAACCTGATGCTGAGTTCGTACGTCGATCCGACGTTGAACACCGGGGTGATCGGCGATCCGGTGCGCTTCCGCCAGATCGTCCTGAACCTGCTGGCCAATGCCGTCAAGTTCACCGATGCCGGTGAAATCTCGGTGCAGCTCCGGATCATTTCGCGGGAGTCCGACGCCAAGACGCTCGAGGTGGAGGTGCGCGACACCGGCATCGGGATCCCTCCGGGCGCCCACGAGCGTCTGTTCAAGAGCTTCAGTCAGGTGGACAGTTCGACCAGGCGGCGCTTCGGCGGAACGGGGCTGGGGTTGGCCATCTGCCGGCGCCTGGTGGACATCATGGGTGGTGATATCGGGTTCGCGAGCCCGCCCGGAGGCGGCTCGACCTTCTGGTTCCGCGTGCGCCTGCCGCGTAGCTCGTCCCTTGTCCCGCAAGTGTTCCCGCCCGGAGTCCTGCGCGGCAAACGCGTTCTGCTGGCGGACGATCATCCCTGGAGCGCCGAAAGTCTGGAACGCTACCTGAGGTGGGGAGGCGCCGGTGTGTTTCTGGCAAGCGATACCCGATCTCTGGAAGAACTCGCACACTCATCCCCTCCCGTCGATCTGCTGCTGGTCAACCTCTCGGAGGCGGAGCAGACCACCGCCGGCCCCGTCCTGCGGTTGTTGTCGGCGAGATTGCCCGCTCTTTGGCTTGTCACACGAGGAGCCGTCGGACGACAGGAACCGGTAGATCGCCCCACTTGTTTCATGCGGCCCGTCAAGCGCCTGGCCCTCTACGAACAGCTGTGTTCTCTCCTTCGCTCGGGCGAATTGGCACAGGCCCGCCCGGCGGAGATGCCCGTCCGTTCCGCCGGCAACAACAAGGGCGAAATCCTCGTTGCCGAGGATCATCCGATCAACCAGCGGGTGATCACGATGCTGCTCGAGCGCCTGGGATACCGGGTACGCATTGTGGCCGATGGCAACCAGGCCGTCAAGGTGGCGCTGGCGGGAGCCTTTGATCTGGTCCTGATGGATTGCCAGATGCCGGACATGGATGGCTTTGAGGCAACTCGTGCCATCCGCGGTTGCGAGAAGAACCGGCGCACTCCCATCGTGGCGCTGACCGCTAACGCTCTCGACGGATTCCGCGAGAAGTGTCTGGCCGCGGGCATGGACGACTACCTGACCAAGCCCATCCGGATGGAGGATCTGTCGGCCAAGGTCGACGTCTGGGTCAGAGCGGCGGGGCCCCCTTCCCACGTTTCCATTGGCTGAGCGCGCGCCTCTGCGAGGCGCTGAACCCGATGGACCATTCCCTTTCCGGCTGGTAGGATGGGCATCAGCCGGACCGGATCCAATCGCCGTGAACTTTGCAACCGGCCGGCTGGTGCCCGCTACGATAGCGCCTTCCCGGGAGAGTACCTCTATGAATCGACGCGGATTTCTTGAACGCAGCGGTCTCGCCGGATTGGCGCCGCTCGCGTCCGCCCAAGCTCAAGACAAGCCCAAGAGCCTGCTGATTACCTCGGCCTCCAGCCCTCTGGCACAGTCGCTCGCGAATGGACTGCGCGACCGGTATCCGATTCGTTTGACCGAGCGCGTTCCGGTCCGGACCGAGCACGAGTTTGTCCAGTGCGAACTCGGTCACGATCGTTCCACCAATCTTGCCGTCCAGGGCGCGCGAGCGATCGTGCACGTCGCCGAACCGCTCTCCGCGGAGACCGGCGGCCAGCAGATCGACTACCAGACGCGCTGCAACTACAACCTACTAACCGCGGCTGCGGAAGAAGGAGTGCCGCGGGTGGTCCTGTTGAGCACCCTGGATCTGATGACGCCCTACGATCCCACGTTCACCGTGAGCGAAACCTGGACCCCGCGGCCTGTGCCGGAGCCTCGAGTGCTGGCGCGGCACCTGTGCGAGTACACCGCGCGGGAATTCGCCCGCGAGGGCCGCCTGACGATCGTGACCCTGCGCCTGGGCCGCGTCGTCAACGCGGACGACGTGAAGGACCGGCCGTTCGATCCGCTGTGGCTCGACGAGCGAGACATGATCCAGGCCGTCGCCGCGGCGCTGGAGGCCAAGATCGATAACAAGTGGTCGGTATTTCACATTCAGGCGGAGTCGCCACGGGCGCGTTTTTCCGTGGCCCGTGCCAAGACCGCGCTGGGCTACCAGCCGCGTTACCTGGGAGGAAACCAATGAAGGTTCTGATTCTCGGCGGAAACGGCTATTTGGGCCCACACGTCGTGCGTGCCCTGGAAAATACGCACCAGCTCCTGGTGACCGACATCAAGCCCCCGGCCCAACCGATCCGGCACGAGTTCCGGCCTGTGGACGTTTCCTCATGGGAACAGGTCCGGGACGCGGCCAAAGGTATGGATGCGATCCTCAACCTGTCGGTGCTACGCCCCCACCGCAAGCTGGCATTTGATGTGAACACGCTCGGCTGCTATCACATGATGTTGGCCGCTGTGGAGCACGGCATCCGGCGGGTGATCAACACCGGACCTCATTTCGTGATCGCCGGGAGCACGTACGAGAATCTCGACTTTGGAATCACGCCCGACTGCCCACCGCATCCGGGAACGAATCTCTACGCGCTCTCGAAGTCGGCCGGCCAGGAAATCTGCAGGGTCTTCTCGCAGGCCCACGACATCTACGTGCAGGAGTACCTGTTCTACTCGCTCCGCTTCATGGACAAACTGACGCGCGGCACCGACGCCACGCCGTTCACCATCTCCTGGGGCGACGCCGGTGAAGTCTTCAAACTGGGCCTCGCCATCGATCTCGCTCGCCTGCCGTCCCGGTGCGAGGTGTTCTTCATGTTCGACGACATGCCGCACGGCAAGTTCGTCAACGAGAAGGCGAAACGAATCCTGGGCTTCCGGCCGAAGGACGATCTGTCGATCATGTGGCGGAAGGCGGATTGAGCCGCGGCTCCGGTTCAACTTCCCGCGGTCCAGGTCGGGCCGGCTTCGGCCTGTTTCCAGAGCTTGTCGAATTCAGCCGTCCCATCTTCGTCCCAGAAATCCGTGTCGACCGGATTGGCATAGCCGGGAACCGGCCCTGGAAACTTGCCCCCGTCCCAGAACGAGAGACCCGGTCCGGGCTTGTCGGGATCGCGGCGGAAATAAATGTAGGGGCCGCCTCGGTACCGCATGCGAACCAGGAATCGGGGCTGCTTGGGCCGCGGGGCATTTTTGTACGTGTCGAGCTTTCGCTTGTCCAGCGTCACTCCGAGACCGGGTTTGCTCAACACCTGGACGCTTCCGTTGATCACCGGCATGGTCTCCGCCGTGACGTCGTCTTTCCACAGGTGGCACAGGTTCACCTGCGGCAGCGTCGCCATCTTGAACACCGCCGCCTGCTGCGCCGAGAACGCCTGGTTGATGGTCCCGCCGCATTGCTGCAGGAAGAACGGCGTGTGCGTCGCCTCGGCAATCGAGGCGTACTTCATCGAGAGGCCCATCGGCGAGTGGCCGCCCATCACTCCGTCCACCAGGCGCTCGACCATGAAGCCCTCGATGTCCGCGTGGTGCACCAGAAGCGGCAGTTTGATCTTCGGCCGCAATGACCGGTAGCCTTCCCGGTCGGCGCCGCGCAGTGGATCCTCGAACCGCCCGGCGATGCGGAACTTCTGCAACTCCTCGAGGATGGGGAGTACCACGGCCAGATCGGAGTTGGCGTTGAAGTCATAATGAACCTTGAAGCCGGCCGGCGCCACCTTTTGCATGGCCTCGGTCTGTTCGATGACGTTCTGGAACGTGTCGACGTGATATTTGATCCAGCGGTACCCGCGCGCGGTCACGCTCCGAACCTCCTCGGCCATGGCCTCCGGCGGTTGGGAGACCGTCCATGCCGCCACGGGCGCCCAATCGCGGACCTTCGGCCCGATCAACTTCCACATGGGAACGCCGAGATGCTTTCCCATCAGGTCGTACGTGGCCATATTCATCGGGAGCCCGTCGTAGCTCCCAACCCAGTCGAAGGGATCGGTTCCGATGTACCGTTCAAACGAGCCCCACGAGTCTGCCCGTCCCCAGGCTTCTCCCAGGCCTTCCAGTCCGGTATCCGTCTTGACGATATAGATCGTGCGGGTCTGGACGCCCACTCCCTGATACCGCCCAAGCCACCGGGCATTGTGTTCGTGATAGGGTGGCAGAATCTCATGGGTTTCAATGCCGGTAATCTTCATGGCGCCCCGGGCGCTGGCGATCGAGGCGAGACCGGCCGCGGCGGTCGGTAGAAAGCGGCGTCGTGAGATCGTAGACATGGAATGCTCCGAGAGAGGGAAGATGAGCCTGCATCATATCAAGGGAGTTCGCCCCTGGGGGATCGCGGTTCTGTTCGCGGCCGCGTTCGCCGCTCCGGCCCCACGGGACCGGGAGTCGACGCCGGTGACGGCGACCCACAGTTTCACAAGCGGCATCGAAGGGCCGGCGTGCGACGCGGCAGGCAATCTCTATGCCGTGAACTTCGCCCGCCAAGGGACGCTGGGTAAGGTCACACCCGACGGAACGGCGTCGCTGTTTGTGACGCTGCCGGACGGAGGAGTCGCCAATGGACTCCGCTTCGACCGTCAGGGCTTTCTGCTCGTAGCCGACTACGCGAAGCACCACGTCTGGCGGGTCCAGATGCCGCAAGGCCGGTTCGTCGAGGACCTGGCCGCGGATTGGAAGGGCGCTCCTTTCCATCAGCCCAACGATCTCGGCATCTCGAGCGACGACACCATCTACTTCAGCGATCCCGATTGGAGCGCCAAGAAGGGTGGCGGGCGCATCTTCATGATCACCAGGCCGCCTCAGCGGAAGACCGTCCTGCTGGACGAGAACCTCGACGGGCCGAACGGCATCACCGTGTCCGCCGATGACCGCTACGTGTACGTTGGCGAGAGCATCGGACGGCGTATCCTGCGGTATGAACGGCGTCGGGACGGCAGCGTGGCGAACAAGAAGGTCTGGTTCGACTTCGACGCCGGGGGCGTCCCGAAGGAAGGAGTCCCCGACGGCATCCGGTGCGACGTCAAAGGAAACCTGTACGTGACGGTCGTGCGGGCTGGCCAGGTTCTGGTCATCCGGCCGGACGGCACATTGGACTCGCCGATTCGGACGAAGGGAAAGAACCCGGCCAACGTCACGTTTTGTGGGCCGGATGGCCGGACGGTCTACATCACCGAGAAGGAGTTCGGCCGCGTGGAAAAGGCGCGAGCCGAGCATCCTGGAACCCGGTGACTGGGGTCATCGGGGTAGCTTCGCAAACCATCGCTGCATTTCGACGAGGCCTGAGGATTCCCTGGGCGGCATCGTCCGGGCCGCATGATTGAACGCGGTTTCGAACTGAGCCAGCACCTTCAGATTGTCCGCGTCCCGGATCTCCCGGTGCCGGATGGCCTCGAGTTCTGGCCCGGCCTCCTTCCACGTTTGAACCCAGAGGCGTAATGTCTCGCGGTCGTCCATACCGTGATTATCCGTCCAACCGAGGATCACGCCGGCGGCTCGGGGTCGAGATCATAGCGCACCACGATGTCCACGGCCGTCACCACCAATCGGCCAGGATTCCGCTCCTGCTTCCGCGTGATCTCGACCACGTTCTCGCCGAGTCGCACCGGGTGCCGGGTCACGTCGAAGGTCAGCCAGGTAAACGGACCCTTGGTCACGATCTGTTCCCAGACATTCTGCGGTTGCTTGCGGAACTCCCCGAGATCGGGACGTTCGATCGTGGCCGCGGCAACGGAAAGTTCGTGTCCGTTCAGGCGAATTCCCACCTGCTCTTCCGGTGCGGCGCCCTCGATCCGGATCCGAAGCTTCACGTCCTTGAGGATTTTTTCGGAGCGAGCCGCGGCGAGATCGTCTCCCACATAGACGCCGATCTGCTTTGATGCCCCGACCGGGTCCAATCGCACCGGCAGGTGCTCGCCGGGCAGAAACGACTCCGGCGTAGCCATGAAATGCTTGTCGCGTCCCCGCAGCGTCTTCGGCGAGGAGACCTCCCGCAGGATGCCGTAGTCTTCCGCTGTCAAGGGGTAGTGCCGCGTAAACAGATTGAAAATGTACGCGCCGTGCTGGCCCATCCGGTAGTAGTTGGCCATGGCGGCCCGATACATCTCGACGGTGGCCACCCGGTCTCCGCGCGTGGACGCGGACTCAGGACTCGCGTAGACCTGGCACCGGGTTCCCTTCGCCGCTTCGACAAAGTCGGACACCGGCATGTCGAGGCACATCGCGCGGCTGGTATTGGAGGGCACGACATAGTTGACCAGGCCTTCCTTCATCCACCTCACGACGTCCAGGCCCTGCTCCTGGCACAGATCCAAGGGGCACTTGCCTTGGCAATACCAGCCGATCAGGATCCCCTCGTCCGGCCGGTTGCGGTTCAGGCTGCCGGGAGTTCGCACAATGAGCGCAAGCGGTTTGCCCGTCCCTCGGGACCGCGCATCCAAAAGGCGCCTGGTTTCGGCCACCATCTCCGTAATCAGGTCGGGGCGCTGCCGGCCGGGAGGGAAATACTGGTAGTGCCGCGTGAAGTCCAGTTCCACGCCGTCGGCCGCGTAACGGTCGATGATCTCGCGAATCTGGGCCATGCGGTAGTCGCGCACCTCGCGATGGGTGAAATCCAGCAGGAATCCCGGCCAACTCTTGACGGAGGGGTCGGCTTTGTTGATCGTCAGGTCCTGATGCTCCATCCAGAAGCGGGCCGTCAGGAGATGTTCGGTAGCAGGGCCTTTCTGCGCGAAGTGGCCGTCGTTCATCCGCAGCGAAGGAATGAACTCGATGCCGGATTCGGCGGCGCGTTCCATGATCGCCCGGATCGGATCCACGCCTTGCTGCCGGATCTCGGTGGCCACCCGATACCAGCGGCGATATTCGGCGGTCGAGTCGGTCGTCGCCGTCTTTCTCCACCCAGGCTGGGACGCCACCTTGGACGGATAGTAGACCTGGCTGTCGCCGACGCAATAACACAGCGTCGTTACCGGCGTTCCGATGAGTACGTCCACCTGATCCAGAAAATGGCGGATGTGGAACGGGGCCGAGTACCGGTAGAAAGGCCGGTCGCCGTCGTCGTTGTAGAAAAATCGGGGACGCGGTGGACCGGCGGCTCGCATCTGTTTTGGCAGAACCGCGGCGAGCGCCAGGGTTGGGAACATCCTTCGGGAGATAGGTTGTGTCATCGGTGATCGTTTGCCGCGGCGGCCGGAGGAAGCCGCTTCACTTCAAGGACTCTCCTTGCTTCCAAACTATATCGCTCCGCTCACAGCGGTGTGCTAGCGTGTGGGGTTATGACCAAAATCGAAAGGGTCTTGCTCAGCGTCACCGACAAGACCGGGATCGTCGATTTCGCGCGAACGCTGGCCGGCCTCGGCGCCGAGTTGATCTCGACCGGCGGAACCGCCCGAGCCCTGCGGGAAGCCGGCCTGGCCGTCAAGGACGTCGCCGAAGTCACCGGCTTTCCCGAGATGCTCGACGGCCGCGTCAAGACGATGCATCCGCGCATCACCGGAGGCATTCTGGCCCGCAGGGACAGCGCGGATCACATCGCGGCTCTCGCCGAACATCAGATCCCCACCATCGACATGGTCGTGGTGAATCTCTACGAGTTCGAGAAGGTCGCGGCGAAGGCGGACGCGCCAATCGCCGAGTTGATCGAGAACATCGACATCGGCGGCCCCACCATGATTCGCTCCGCCGCCAAGAACTATCGGGACGTGGCCGTTGTGGTTTCGGCGGACGATTACCCGGCGCTGGCCGAGGAACTCGCGCGGACGGGCGGAAGCGTCTCGCACGAAACCCGGTGGACCCTCGCCCTCAAGGCGTTCCGCACCACGGCCGATTACGATCGCGCCATCAGCGCGCGCCTGGCTGCCATCGATCATCCGGGCCCGCTTCCCTACGTGCTCGACCTGCGCGCCGGGAAGTTGATGGATCTTCGCTACGGCGAGAACCCTCATCAGGCGGCCGCCTTGTACGGAATCGCGGGGCAGGGAATCGCTGGCGCCCGGCAACTTCACGGCAAGGAGCTTTCCTACAACAATCTGGTCGATCTCGACGCCGCCTGGCAGTTGGTCTGCGAGTTCGATCAACCGGCCTCCGCCATTATCAAGCACACCAATCCCTGCGGCTGCGCCGAGCAGGCAACGCTGGCGGAAAGCTACCGCAAAGCGTTCGCTTGCGATCCGGTGTCGGCGTTCGGGGGTGTGCTGGCGTTCAATCGCGAGGTGGACGAAGAGACCGCGAACGAGATCGCCAAGACGTTTATCGAAGCCATCGCGGCGCCGGGCTATTCCGAAGCCGCGCTTCCGCTCCTGACCGCCAAGAAGAACCTTCGCCTGATGCAGGTGGCTCCGGCCGAACCGGGGATGGTCGTCAAGTCGATTGCCGGCGGCTACCTGGCACAGACCCCCGACATTCATCGCCTCGACCGCCAGGCCGCCGAGGTGAAGACCCAGCGGACGCCCACCGAAGCCGAGTGGACCGCGCTGGAGTTCGGCTGGAAGGTGGCCAAGCACGTCAAGTCGAATGCAATCGTCTACGCGCACGCCGGACAGATCGCGGGCGTGGGCGCGGGCCAGATGAGCCGGGTCGATTCGGTGAGGATCGGAGCAGCCAAGGCGGTTCTGCCTCTGGCCGGGACGGTGGTTGCCTCGGACGCGTTCTTTCCATTTCCGGATGGAGTGGAGGAGGCGGCGAAACAGGGGATCACCGCCGTGATCCAACCGGGCGGCAGCGTCCGCGATGCGGAAGTGATCGCCGCCGCCGACCGTCTGGGTCTGGCGATGGTCTTCACCGGGGTACGGCATTTCCGCCACTGAGGCCGGGCTGCCTTCGTCGGATCCACCCTTGACCTGAGCCGTAACCCCCGGTTGCCGTAACGAAGGCGGCGACTATTGAGTGTGCGGCAAGGCGAGAAGCCCTCTCACGGTCACGATCGAAGGCTGCTCTGGTCACTGTTGCCGCGTCCTACTCTGCGCGTAGCGCGATCGCAGGCTCTACTCGTCCTGCGCGGATCATCGGGTGGATCAGGGCAAGCAGGAGGGATATCGCCACCACTCCGGCCGTGCCCGCCCACGACCAGGCGTCGGTCGCGGGGGTATTGAATAGCTCTGCCGCCAACGCGCGCGCGGCCAGTTGCGTCAGTCCATACCCAAGCGCGGCGCCGGCGGCGAGCCAGTACAGGGTCTCGCCCGCAATGTGCTTTGCGATCACGGAGGGACTGGCTCCGAGAGCCATTCTGATACCGATATTGCGCGTGCGTTGTGTCACCAGGAACGACACGACGGAGTATAGTCCTGCCGAGGCCACGACAAGCGCAAGGCCAGCGAAGGCGGCTAGTAGCGCGGCCAGAAAGCGCGGCCGGGCGGTCAGAACGGCCACCTCTTCGCTAATCGCTTTAACATCGGAGGGCAGTTGCGAATCCACGCTGGACAGGGACTGCTTCAACAATCCAGCAGCCTCCGTGGCGTTGATGAAGGTTCGAAGAGCGATGACGCCGCTCCGCGTTGATTCCGCGCGCCGGCTTCGGATCAGGTAAACCTCTGCTTCGCCGTTTCGCGTAAGTCCGCCGCTCCGAATGTCCCTGACCACCCCGATGACCTCGTGCCATGGACCCGAGAGAGGCTTGATGGTGTGACCGACTGCGCTTTGCCCGGGAAACAACAGGCGCTCAGCCTCTTTCGAAAGGACCGCCATTGGCCGCCCGTCGCGATCACCTTCGACAAACGCCCTGCCCTTCACAATCGGGATGCGAAAAGTCTCAAAGTATCCGGGAGTAGTGTAACGAAGGCGAACCTCGCCCGTTTCCCGTGCCGCCGCCGCTCCGTCCACAGGCACACCGCTCGTGACCATATAGTTGCGCAGTGGCGACACGTTGGACCAACTTGCCGCGATGGTTCGGGGATCTTCCTGGATGCGCGCCAGAACCTGCTCGAATAGCGCAGTCTGACTGTGCGCGCTGGGGTAGCGCACGGCATTCAGGCTTACGGCCATCGTGTAGACTTGTTCGCTCTGAAACCCGAGGGGAACTCGGGCCAGATTCCACAAGCTGCGCAGCAAGAGTCCGGAGCTACCGAGCAGAGCAACAGTGAGGGCGATTTGGGTGCTAATCAGCGCGAAGCGGGCGCGCGGCGCTAACCCGGTGGTACTGCGCGAACCGGCGCCGACGAATCCCACGCGCAAACTCGAGAGGGCGGGCCACAGGCCGATGGTCACACCGCAGACCAGGGACAGCACTGCCAAGACCCCGAACACTCTGAGATCCAAGGAAGCATGTTCGATTTTGGGGATGCTCGCTGGCGCCCGGCTCGAGAAAACTTTGAGCAGGCCCCAGGAGAAGAACAGCCCCAACCCCCCGGCGGAGATTGCCAGTAACATACTTTCGGCGAAGGCAAGCCGGGCTAGCCTTGTTTTGCTGGCACCCAAGGCGGCGCGCATTTCAAACTCGCGCGATCGCGTGGCCATGCGCGCCAGCAGCAGCCCGGAAGCGTTTACGCACACGATCAACAGAAACACGCCACTGGCTGCCAGGACCAGCCAGGCCATTCGGGACGCATCGCCTACCTGTAGCTCGCGCAGGTCTCGAACGCGCGCCGTAACGGGCCCTTTGAGAAGCGGGAACAGTTTGGCGCCGGCTTCGATCAAGGGAGCAATCGCAGAGGTCGCTTGTTGCGCACTGACGCCCGGCTTCAGGCGTCCGATCGTCGTAATGAATCTGGAAAAGGTCTGGCTTGGGTCGAAGGGCCGCACTTGTTGCGGCATCAACAAGTCCGGTTCCCCGAGCGGGAATTCGAAGCCGGCCGGCAGCACGCCGACGACACGCACGGGCTTGCCATCGATCTGCATTACCCGCCCTGAGACCCGCAGATCGCCGCCAAAGCGCCGGCGCCAGAGGGCATAGCTGATAATGGCTACCGCTGGAGTTCCCTTTCGATCCTCATCGGCGGTGAAATTGCGGCCCAGCAAGACGCGTACGCCCAACACGTCGAGGAAGTTCGATTCAACCCGAACGCAGTTCAATCGTTCCGGCCGTTCTTCGGTCAGGTCGCAGGGTCCGCCACGGCCCAGGATGCTGGTGACGGATTGGAAGGGTTCGGGAGCGGGCTGCCAGAATTGAAAATAGGCGCGTTCCAGCATAATCTCACGCGGGGGGGCTGCTCCGGCAAAGGGCCGGACCTCGCCGAAGGAAACCAGCCGGTCCGGTTCGGCGTACGGAAGAGGCCGGAACAGGATGCGGTCCAATACCGAAAACAGCGCAGTGGCCGATCCTGTTCCCAGGGCCAGAACAGCGACGACACCGGCGGCAAAACCGGGATTGCGGCGCCAGGTGCGGACAGTGAACCGCGCATCCTCCAGGAAATCCGCGAACCAGCAGAGATGCCGCGTATCGCGAAGCTCCTCCTTGGCGAGATCGATGCCTCCGAATGCGCGGCGGGCCCGTAAACGGGCTTCTTCCGGAGGCACCCCGCGCGCGATGTAGTCCTGCGTGGCCTGCTCTAGGTGGGATTCGATCTCACGAGACATGTCCGCTTCGAATTTGCCGCGCTTTGACATGCGCTAAACCTCTTCGTTCCGCTGCAGATTGCCTTCGAGGATTAGGTCAATCGCCGTGCGCAAGCGCTTCCACCCCTCGGTCTCTTCTTCGAGCGCTTTGCGCCCCGCCTTGGTGAGCCGGTAGTATTTGGCCTCCTTACCGGTCTCGTTTGTTTTCCAATCGGCGGTCAGCAAGCCGCGTTGTTCCATACGGTACAAAGCGGGATACAGGGAGCCCTGCCGGACCTGCAGCGCCTCACCTGACATTTGCTCGATGCGTCGAACGATGCCGTATCCGTGCAGCGGCTGGAGGGCAACGATGCGCAGGATAAGCAGGTCCAACGTGCCCTGAAGCAGAGCCGCTTCGCGAGTCGGGATAGAATCGCCATGCCTAGACATGCTGTGTATAATATATGCTGATATGCCTAGAGTGTCAAGGCAAAGCTGTCAAGTGCCAGGGTGGCACGTCGTGCCTGTCGGATGAAAAGGGGATTATTTGATGTCCCGGTTTCGTGTCATCGTCCCCGGTCGTTCTTCCCCGCCCCGTAAGCGAACCGCCCCGCGGCACGAACCGCACCGCTGATTCCGCCCTTTCGCCCGGGCTGTTAAAATCATGGGCGGAGAGTTTCGCCGATGATGAACCGCAGACACTTCCTCGTCACGTCCGCCACGGCTGCCGGAACGCAGCTATCCACACGCGTCGCCAGCGCCAACGACACCGTGCGCGTCGCCGTGGTAGGTACGCGCGGTCAAGGAAATTCCCACATCAAACAGTACCTGGGCATGCCGAACGTCGAACTGGCCGCCCTGTGCGATGTCGACGAGACGGTTCTCGAGAGCCGCCTGAAACAGGTGGAGAGCGCCGGCAGGAAGCGGCCGCGGGGACTCACCGACGTCCGCAAGCTTCTCGAGGACAAATCGATCGACGCGATCTCGATTGCCACGCCGAATCACTGGCACTCCCTGATCGGCATCTGGGCCTGCCAGGCCGGCAAGGACGTGTACGTCGAGAAACCCTGCTCGCACAACGTCTGGGAGGGCGCGCAACTGGTGAAGGCGGCGCGCAAGTACAACCGCATCGTGCAGCACGGCACCAACAGCCGGTCCACGGCCGGATTGCGCGAAGCCGTCGAGCAACTGCGCGCGGGCCTCATCGGCGACGTCTATATGTCGCGCGGCCTGTGCTTCAAGTGGCGCGACACCATCGGCCGCAAGCCGGACGAGGCCGCGCCCGCGGGTGTTCACTACGATCTGTGGCTGGGTCCGGCCAGGCAGCGTGCCTTCTCGCAGAACCGCTTCCACTACAACCGGCACTGGAACTGGCAGTACGGCAACGGCGACATCGGCAACCAGGGCATTCACGAGATGGATATCTGCAGGTGGGGCCTGGGCGTGAAGTATCCCACCAGGGTTTCGTCGATGGGCGGCCACTTCATGTTCGACGACGACCAGGAGACGCCCAACACCCAGATCGCCACGTTTGAGTTCAACGAGAACAACCGCAAACAGATTCTGGTGTTCGAGGTACGGCACTGGATCAGCAATCACGAAGCGGGCATCGGTGAACCGTCGAACGGCAAGCGCAGCAGCAACACGATCGGCAACCTGTTTTATGGATCCAAGGGCTTCATGGCGATCGATGGGTATGCCACCTACAAGACGTTCCTCGGCAAGGAACTCGAACCTGGTCCGGCGCGTTCGGAGGGAGGCAGCAACTGGGCGAACTTCATCGCGGCGGTGCGTTCGCGGAAGGTATCCGATCTGAACGCGGATATCGAAGAAGGGCACCGGTCCTGCGTCCTGATGCACCTGGCGAACATCTCGTACCGGTTGGGCCGGTCGCTGAACTTCGACGCGTCGACGATGTCGGTGCCGGGCGACGCGGAAGCGAACGCGATGTTCACCCGCCCGTATCGCGAAGGGTTCGTCGTACCGAAGAACGTATAGGCCAGGAACGCCGTCTCTCTGCCACACCGCGCGAACCGCAGCCAGATGAAGGTTCCCGGCATGGCCGCTCGGTAGTGATCCGGACGGCACTTCTCACGGCAGCAGACTCTACGTCGAGTTGAATCCGTAACACCGCTCCGTTACCACGGACCGATCGCCATAGAGTTGTTCCGAGACGAATGCCGCCGCACCCACGAATCGGCTTTACGCGGTTCCTACCCCGGACTTCTTGGCCGGGGCATTGTCGTGCTTCTTCTGCTGCCCTAGTTTCTGTTTCGTCAACTGCTGCTGCTTGTTCTTTTCCTTGTCTTTCTTGCCACCCTTGTCTCCCATGCCTGCTCCTTTTCAGCGATTGTGACTTGAAGTCTGGATCGCTGCGCGGTGGATCATTTTGAATCGCCGCGAACCAACGCTACCACAATTGCAGCCGCAAAGAGTCACTGCGGCCGAACCCGGATTTCCCGGGCACTCACTGACTGTGGAGCGCAGAGTCTGTTGCGGTGTCTCTCGGCCTGCAAGCTCTTTGATGCTCATCGGCCCCGGTCCGGGCCTTGTCGATTTCCCGATTCCTGCTTTCGTCAACGTTGGGCACGGTATTCAGGCGAGAGCCGCATTCGCCGCGTATCCGCTGACACTGACTCTTAACGCGCGCAGTTCGATTCCAGAGTCAGTCTCTTACGGCCCGCGACGCGCGAAGCTCCGAACCGCGCGCGTCAGCGCGCGGGTTGCAGGGCGGCGCTGTATCTTCGGGTGGAACATCTCCTGACATTCCTTGGGTCCGAATCGAAGCACCTTGAGAACCCACGTGACCGGGCCAATCTCTATTTCCAGCAGCCGACTTTTGGCGCCGCAATGACACCGCGGCTGGCACGTAGTGGGCGCTTACGACCTACGCCACCCGAAGCTCGCCGGTACCGCGCTTCTTAGGCTTCACCACGATTTCCACCTCGACGGAATAGCCCCGAAATTGACCAGCTAACATCGCTGAGACCTTCGGCTGGGCGTACAACGCATAGCTGATGATTAACGGCCGCCGCTCGACTCGCTGGCCGTCACGGAGAGCACGATCACCTGGGTCGAGATCTTGCGGTCGCCACTATCCACTTCGCCCGTAATCTCGTAAACCCCTACCGGGGCGTCGGGGCCGCCTTCGAATTGCAGGGTCACCTGACTTCCCTGGCGTCCGCTCACCCGATAGTTCACCCCTCGCGGCAGACCCGTCACCCGGATCGGAGCGTCTCCGGCAAGACCCTCCGCCCGCAGTTCCAGGGTCGCCGATCCACCCCGGCTCACCGCCAGGCTGCCGGTCTGCGCTGAGAGCGATCCCGGCAACGGATCGTACACCGCGACCGACAGGCCGGGCGAGGGCCGGCGATTGAAATTCCACAGATCGAGCAGCGGGCCTAGCATCATCGCGTTGTGCGCTTCCACCACCCGCCCGTCCACGGCGGCCTTCCCGAAGATCCGAATCGGGTAAGCGCCGGCGGCGAGAGAGGCAGGCGCCTCGATGCGGAACGCGATCTCCGGGATGATCATGTCCGCCCCATCGGAGTTGGGCTCAAAGAGTTGATCGGCGCGAAAACGGCCGCGCGGCGCCGGAATCCCCGCCGGAAGCCCTTCGCACCAGATCTCCACCTCTCCTTCGAAACCCGCTTCACGGATCAGATGGACCTTCAGATCGGCGGACTTTCCTCGCCCGACCGCGAAGTTCTCCGGGGTCGTGACCAGTTGGAATCCGGGCCGCGATGCATCGATCTTGAGCAGGTAGACAAACCCGGGGCCGGCGCGGCCCAAACGGTCCTTAACCACGACGGTGAGCGGCCCGTCCGCCGTCGGCGTGAAATACAGACTGCTGTCCGGGTTCCCGACCAGCGACCCCTGGCCGGCGACGACGTCGTCGGCCTCGGCCAGTTTTCGCCCGTCGCGGTCCTGTAGCTCGATCACTGTGTCCAGTTGGGGCACGCCGAGTTGCGTCGCCAGCGTCCACACGTGCAACGGCTGTCCCGCCTTGGCCTGGATGACATGCGACGAGGGGCCGGTGGAAACGGCTCCATGGAAAACCCGCACCGACGCCTCCAGGACCTCAGTCATGAGCCCCTCGGCGACACCTTGGGGCCCCTCGACCCAGAGCCTCCACAGGCCCGAACGCGCTCCAGCGGGGACTTCGACCTCCACCTCGATCTGATCGGCCTTGCGAGTGACGACGCGGCCGGCGATTCGCGCCGAGTGCGCGGCCGTCTCCGGATCCGCTTCAAACCGGATGGGCATGGTGTACGGGAGCGTCATGCGCGCATAGTCGCCTCGCCGCGCAGGAGTCAGGTACACAGACTTGGTCTGGTCGAGCGCTTGGCCTGCGACGCGAAGACGCGTGCCAGCGCCTTTCTTAAGGCCCAACGGAAAAACATGATCGACCCTCGGCAGCGCGGAGATCCGCAGGGTATAGGCGCACAGCTTGCCGAAGTTGAACCCGCGCGGCCCGCGATACTGGTCGATCTTCAGGCGATACGTTCCGCTTTCTGAAAAGCGGTGCTCGATCGTTGGGTTCTCGTCGTAGTCGGTCCGGTCGTCATTGAAGGCGACCCGCCTGCCGTCGCTCGACTGAAGGAACATCCGGGCCTCGGCGCCGGAGCCAAATTCGATCGCCCGGAACTCGAACTGCCAGCGCTCCCCGGCTTTGGCCTGAAACGAAAACACGTCGGTGTCGGCGGCGCCATCCAGCCGGCCTTGAATCTCCACCGGCAACCGCGCCACCGCCTGCGCCGCCGGCACCGTGTCGTTCGGTTCCTTTTCGGCCAGATCCGGGAACTGGCCGACGTTGAAGATCAGCGAGGTCGATGGCCCTTCCGTCGTGATGACCCTCATCAGATGAGATCCGAGCGCCGCCTGGGGATGGATCCGTACTTCCCCGGTGACCGTACCCGCGTTGTGACTCGCCGTCCGGGTCCACACGAGATCCTGGCAATCGAACTCGACGCCGCGCAGGTTGGCCAGGTTCGTGCCCAACAACTCTACCGCGACACTGGCGCCGCGCTGGCCCCCGAGCGGAGATACGCGGATCAGCTTGGGCGGGTTCTGTGCCGCCGCCTGGCAGAGCACGATCACGAGCAGGAGGGCACGCATGCTCACCCGAAGAGTTCGCGCACCGGTTTGCCTTCTTTGTTGATCGCAACGGGCCGGTTGTTGGCGAAGTACGTCTTGTGGGGATCGATGCCGAGAACCTTGTAGACCGTCGCGCCCAGATCCTCGACGGTTACCGGCCGGTCCGTGGGTTCGCCGGCCACTGAATCCGTGCGTCCGATGACGCGGCCGCCCTGAATTCCGCCTCCGGCTAAAGCCACCGAGAAAGCGCGCGGCCAGTGGTCGCGACCACCGGAGAAATTGACCTTCGGTGTCCGCCCAAAATCGCCGATCACCAGAACCAGGGTGGTCTCCAGCCGTCCGCGCTCCTCCAGGTCGTCGAGCAGCACGCTGAACGCCCGGTCGAAATCGGCCATCAGGGGTTTGGTGGCGGGCTCATGATTGACGTGCGTGTCGTAGCCCCCGTGAAACACGGTTGCCAGGCGAACGCCGGATTCGATCAGGCGCCGGGCCAACAGCGCGCCCTGCCCAACCGCGGTTCGGCCATAGGCGTCGCGAAGTTTGTCCGGCTCGGCGCTCATATCGAAGGCCTTCTTGGCGGCTGGTGACGAGATCAGGTCAAAGGCCTTCTGATAAAACTCGTCCATGCTCTCGAGCAGCGGAGATTTCTCGACCCGGCGGAATTCGGCGTCCAACGCCCCCAGCAATGCCGCGCGCGACCGCGCCTCGTCCAGCAGCACGCCGCCCGGCAGCGTGAGGTCTTTCACGGAAAAGGTCTTGGTGTTCGGATTGCCGCTGACAAAAGGGTCGAACACCGGCCCCAGAAAACCGGCCTCGGCGGAGACGTCGCTGCCGGGAATCGCCACAAACGGAGGTACGCCTTCTTTCCCTCCGAACTCCCTCGAGACCACGGCTCCGAAGCTCGGATGCGCCATGTCGTTGCGGGGCCTGGTCCCGCTGAAAATGTATTGGCGCGCCCGCTCGTGGATCGCGATGTCGGAGTGCATCGAGCGGATCACCGAAAACTTGTGCATGCGCTTCGCCGTCTCCGGAATCAACGCGGAGACGTGCACGCCGGGCAGGCTGGAGGGAATGGTGCCGAAACTGCCGCGAATATCCGACGGGGCGTCCGGCTTGGGGTCGAAGCTGTCCAACTGGCTGGCGCCGCCGTTCTGAAAGAGGACGATCGCGCTCATCTCGCGGCGGGTCGACGTCGCGAGCAAATCGGGCAGGTGCAGACCACCGACCGCCAATGCGCCGGCTTTGAGAAAGCTCCGCCGGCTATCCTCGAGGCCAGAACGGGTTTTGTCGAAGAAACCAGCCATCGCCACCTCCGCCGTGTTCAATGGTTCAGTTGGAACTCTTTCGAGTTCAACACAGACCAGAGAAGGTTTTCCAGTGCCCGTCGCCGCGTACGGCCGGCAGCCTGTTCGGTTTCGAGAAAGCGCGCGAGTACGCGGCGCTCGGTTTCCGAGGGAGGCCGCGCGTACGCCCGTTCATACAGCAGATCGAGAATCCCGTTGTCTTTGGCCCCTTCGAGAATATTCGACGGCACTTCCACCTTCTGGCGAATCGTGTCGCCGTTCATCATGTGGAGCGCCTGGCTCAGGGTCGGTGCGTGGACGCGGTCGCCAAGAATGTCCCGGCGCGGGAATCCGAACGTCACCAGAAAGTAGTCCGGCGCGTCGGGGACGTAGATGTCTTTGGCGGAGGTCCCCGCCGGATAGCCCCGGAAACTGTGGGGAACGCCGGTGACCTGCCCGATGGAATCCAGCAGCACTTCGGCCGGCAGTTTCCGCGGCTCGTAGCGGGTGAACAGCAGGCGTTCCAGCCTCCCCGGATCTTCGGTACGGCCGGGATCACGCGACGAAAGCTGATACACGCGCGAGTTCAGAATCAGGCGGTGCAACGGCTTGAGCCGGTATCCGCCCTCGACAAAGGCATCGGCCAACCGGTCGAGCAGACGGGGGTTGGTCGGCATGTTCGTGGAGCGGAAGTCGTCAAACGGCTCCACGATGCCGGTTTGAAAATACTCGTGCCAGATGCGGTTCGCGGTCGCGCGCGCGAAGTAGGGATTGCGGGGGCTGGTGATCCATTGGGCGAGCGCGGCACGCCGGTCGCCGCCTTCGGGGATAGCTGGCGTCTCGCCACCGAGGAACTTCGGCGCAACCGGTTTCTTCTTCACCGGATGTTCGGTCTCGCCGGCCTCGTCTACATACCACGTCCGGCGATACTCGCCGTAGCCGTGCTTCACCCGCAGGCGCGCGAAGAACGCCGACAGCCCGAGGAAGTCATCCTGTGTGTAGTTCTCGAGCGGGTGGTTGTGGCACTCCGCGCATTCCAGCCGGATGCCCAGGAACAGCCTCGTCACCGTCGGCGTGATCTTGTTGACCTCCACCTTCTTCAGCATGAAGTCCGCGGCCGGATGCCAGAAGTTGGTCTCGGGATTCAGCATGTTGTCGCCGGTGGAGGTGAGCATCCGGCGCACCATCGCGTCGTAAGGCCGGTCCTCGTCGAGCGACTCCCGCAGCCAGTCCTTGAAGACTCCCATCGACCGGCCCTGGTTGTTGAGTTGGCAGTTGCGGAACCAGTCCTCGAATTTGACGGTCCAATGCGAAGCATACTCGGGGCGCTCGAGCAGGTCATCGATCAATCGCGCCCGCTTGTCATTGCGCGTAGCTTCGGTGAAGGCCCGAATCTCCTCCGGGAGCGGAAGGGTCCCGATCGTGTCCAGGAACACGCGTCGAATAAACTCGCGGTCGCCTGAGAGCGGATAGGACGCAATGTTCATTGCGCGGAGTTTGTCGAACACGAGTTCGTCGATGAAGTTCGTGACCGCCGGCGTGGGGTACTCCGGACCCGCTCGGGCGAGAACGACGCCGATCTGTGCCGTCGCCACCTGCCCCATGGCCCGGGCCGTGATGGTGGTCAATCCACGGCCGGTGGAGGCGAGGACACCTCGCGCCGAGACGGTGGCGACGCTCTCGTCCGCGGATTGGTAGCGGACCTCGCCGGTCATGTCCCGGGTCGCGCCATTCGAGAGACGTCCGGTCACCCGCAGCGCGAGAGTCTGCCCGGCGCCCACCAGGATTCGCTCCATTGGGTCGACGGTCAGCTTCTCCAGGCGCACTCCGCTCGAGTTCAGACGAGCGCCCTGATGAAGCCACTTGCGGAGAGTCTGGTATTCGTCCGAGTCGACAGACAGCACGCGGCCGCCGCCATGGGGAACGGCAAAGGATGGTTTGCGAAGAAACAGGCTGTTCTCCGGATCGCCCGCGGCCACGCGCCGCGAATTGGTGATCATGCGGTGGTCGGCCTCCGGATCGTAGCCGAACAGCGACAGCTTGAACCCGGCCTGCCCGGCCGGCGACCCATGGCAACTGGAGCCATTGCAGCCTTTGATGGTGAGGATAGAAACCACGTCCGGAGAGAAGTGGACCTCCACCTCGGCCCGAAGGGCCTGGGCGCCGAGAGCGGCGCCGAGGATCAGCGCTGGAGTCACGTGGCGCGGCAACCGCACGGATTCAAGCGTATCCCCGGGGGGCCTTGTCCGTCAAACGAAGGCTCGCCGGCGCCTTTCGGCGAGATCACCCCGTAGACACCTCCCACAATCGCCGGTAGCGCGGCGAGAGATCCGGGCTCAAAACCGCGGCGGGCCTGCCGTGAGATGATGCAACAAAAGACCATGAGCATCTACGACACGATTGGCGCGCGCACCATCATCAACGCGAAAGGCACCTCCACACGCGTCTCCGGCGCGTTGCTGGCGCCGGAAGTCACGACGGCGATGCGGGAGGCCGCCGAGTATTGCGTCGACATGGCCGAGCTTCAGGCGGCCGCGAGCAAGATCATCGCCGAGGCCACGGGCGCCGAAGCAGGCATCGTCACCTCGGGCGCGGCGGCCGGACTCCTGGTGGGCACCGCCGCCTGTGTGGCGGGTCTCGACCCGGCTAAAATGGCGCGCCTGCCCGACACCACCGGCATGAAGAATGAAGTGGTGATGGTGCGCAGCCAGCGCAACCAGTATGACCATGCCGTCCGCTCGGCCGGCGTCCACATTGTGGAAGCCGGTTTGCCCGACCGCATCGCGGGCGCGGGCGTCCGGGACGCCGAGCCGTGGGAAATCGCCGCCGCCGTGACCGAGCGCACCGCCGCCATTGTCTACGTGGCCAACGCAAACGCTCGCCCCACGATCGAGGAAGTGGCCCGCGTGGCCAACTCCCAACACGTGCCGCTGCTCGTCGATGCGGCCGCGCAACTGCCGCCCGCCGCCAACCTCCGCCGCTTCGTCGCCGCGGGGGCCAATCTGGTGGCGTTCTCGGGCGGCAAGGCCATCGGCGGCCCTCAAGGCTCCGGCATCCTCTGTGGCGGGCGCGACCTCATCATGTCGGCCGTGCTGCAGCAACTCGACCTCGACATCGCCTGGGAGCAATGGTCGCCGCCCCCGAACCTGATCGACAAAAGCCGGCTGGCCGGACTGCCCCCGCACGGGATCGGCCGGCAGTGCAAGGTGGGCAAGGAAACCATCGTGGGCCTGCTGGTGGCGCTTCGCCGCTTCCTCGCCGAGAATGAGCAAACCCGCCACGACCGCCTGCTCGGCCTGGTGAAGCGGCTCGATGCGGCCGCCGGTTCCCTTCGCAACGCCCGGACCGAAGTGCGCGCCGGGGGCGGCACCCCCAGGTTCATCCTCACGCTCGAGCGCGACTCCAAAATGACGGGCATGGACGTCTGCATTGCGCTGCAAAACGGCACACCGTCGATTCACGTCGATCCCTCGCAGGCCGCCAGCGGCATCATCGGCTTTAACCCTGCCTGCCTGCGTCCGGAAGACCCGGACGCCATCGGCCGCAGGCTGCGGGAACTGATCGGATAGCCCGAACTCTCCGCAGGCGCGAAGGCCCTATCGGAGCCTGATCCCGCAACCCCGGCGAAGCCTTGGCCAGGCGCAGTGGCTTTCAGGAAACTGCGCCGGACGATGGCTCCGAACCGCGGGGTGTAAACCCGCGGTGGAGTTTCTACATTCCACGATTGCGGCTGCGGGGCCACATCCAGCGGCACTGCCCAGCGCTGGCTGGTCGGAGACCGGCTATTTGTGGTGCCAGGCACCACCCGGCCGGGCAACTCAGACGCGGCTGTTTCATTCCGGCACACTTTCGCGGTGCCAGGCACCACCCGGCCGAGTAACTCCCAGGGACGCGGCTGTTTCATTCCGGCACACTTTCGTGGTGCCAGGCACCACCCGGGCGGTAAACCCCAGGGACGCGGCTGTTTCATTCCGGCGCCGGGGGTTTACACCCGCGGATCGGTGAGATTCCGCGCCGCGACGGTAGGCGAAGGGGCTTTCGCAGGGAAGCAAGGCTTCTCCGGCGGGCCGGAGGGATGAGACGGGACCAGGGTCAGGCGATGGGGACACGGCTGCGCCGGGTGACCGGCGACGGCGGCGTGTGGTTGGCTTTGTTCGTTCGAATTCGGGGCTGGCGCCGCGGACACCGCCTCGGCGGGCGGTTCCGGGGGAGGGGTTTCGCCGGCGTGGAGAACGCGGGACTTGCGCAAGAGTTCCAACTGGCGCAAGCAGCGCTCGATCGAACGCTCGAACTGGGCTTCAAACCGGTACAACTGCTGAAGATGATAGATCGCGTCACGGTGAGCCTGGTGGAGGATCGCGGACTCGTATTCGTACGCTTCGGCATCCTCGGCGTGGTGCGGATCCTCGAGGAGGTTTTCCACACCGCACTCGACCAGCCGGTCGAGGAGGGTGGAAGATTCGAGACGGCGGATGCGGCGCAGACGCCACTCGGCAGTAACCATTCGATCGACCAGGGAGGTTTCCACCGACCCGACGGGGGAGAACTGAAGGTTGAAGGAGTCACGGAGTTGTTCGAACTCGTCGACGGATTCGATGCCCTTGAGGACCACCTCGCGGCTGCGGAGTCCGTGCTTGAGGGGGTTGCGGGCCGAGGCGGCTTTGCCCTCGGGTGAGCGGGGCCCCGTCGATTTGAGCGCATTGGCGCGATTGGCTTGGAATTGGGCTGGAGACGACATAAGGTCCTTTCATCCGCAGACTAGACCCTGAGAGACGTTGGCAAACTCTCAAAACCTGCAACTTATCGAAAACACAGGATCAATAAAAAAACGACCCTTGTCAACGGAAGACGCCACCCGTTCGGCAGGCAGGAACCAGAGGCCCCGGCGGGCGTGAGCGGCCGTCGAGGGCCGACCGGCAAATTACCCTGGCGCAGGCCTCGTTCTGCCTCCCGGCAGGCACGCTGGCGGGTGTGTTGCCGGTTCAGTCCGACATCACCATGACGGCAGCCAGGCCTTCCAGCGGCTTCCAAGCCTTGGTTGCGTTCCTGACAACTCCGGCCCGAACGGACCGAGAAAAGACTCAGGGATGTGTTTGCCAGGCGGCGGGAGATTCCTCGCAGAGGACGCCTGGAGATTGGAGCCGGTCGCGAGTAACGGCGCGTTCGTCGCCAAAAGGCCGCTTGACGCGCAGATCGCTTCACCCTGGTGTTGGTGACGGACCCAGTGCACTGTCACCTCGACGCCGGCACCAAATCTCAACTTCCGGCTTGCCGAACGATTCGGGAGGAACGGACACAAGGGCGTTTATGGGGAGTAATGCGGGCGCACAACGACTGATGTCAGGTGAGATGGACGGGAAGCATGGATCAATGGCAATACAAACCAAGTGCTTCGAAGCCTAGGTAAATTCAACGAGTAAATGGAAGATCTGAATTGGACCCAAATTCTCAGCGCGCCGGTCGTGTCGAGACGTGTACACACCGTCTAACCCGTCTCCCTGCCATCCAGCCGGCGCCCAATCGCGGAAATCCTCGGAGGCACAGATTTCGACACGCCGCGTCGCAAAGCCGGAAGCCAGCCGGCGCAGCCAGACCCCGCACGTGTCGATCTGCACATAACCGAGCATTCCCGCCGACGGCCAATTTCCAGCGTAGTCTCCATTGACAAACATTTGGAGGCCGCCGGATCCAAAATATTCGTTCACGGAGTCTGATCGGTACAGTCTTTTGGCTTCGACGTGAAATCGTGGTCTCTGCCCACGTCCAGTTCGCACGAATTCAATATCGATCCGAGGGCGCTGCTTTCCGTGGCGACCGGCCGCGGCCTGCGGCGGATCATCGAGGACCTCCATATGTTCCATCCACGGTGCCGCACTATCACTTTCGACGATCATCCTGGCACACCGAATCAACTCGCCCGTGATGTGAGGTTCTTCCGCACCCCGAAGAGAATAGGCACCCATATTGCCGCGAGCCCGAACAAGAAGAATAAAGCAGTTCTTTACGAATGCCTGCCGATACAGACTCTGTTGTCCTTGCGACGGGCCGCCTGGCATTAGTTGAGCATCCCAGCCGGTGTGCCGGAGTCGGGGCCAAGGCAATCGGCGATAATCTCGGCTGCGTCCTGAATCGCCTGCGTTCGCGTCCAGTGAAAGCGCTGGAGCGGCTTCAATATGTAGGTCCGAGAACCCTCATAGACCCGCAGGTTTCGGTTGAAATAGAGCCACTGAGCGCGTTGCTCCATCAACCGGCTCCGAGTCTCGGCTAATTGATGTGCCTCTGGACTGGAGGCAGTCCAGACATTGCCGACGCTTTGAGCTTCGATACCTTGAACCAGTTCAACCGCAACCAATCCTGAGTCGGCCCCGGTCAGGATGTCGACATGGTGTCGCGTGGAACTCGATTGGCTGATGAATTGATCGAGGTCGTCTCCAAGCGTTCTCGCGTAAGTTTCAAGTTCATCCTTCGACGGTATTTTGACCGCTGACTGGTCTATCTTTCCTTCAACTAGACCTAGCCGCACCCGAACGAGATCTTCGACGGCAGCCGTTGCGCGCGAGCTTAGTCTCAACGAATCGAAGGTCACTTCGTCCAGCTCATCGATGAAGCTCGTTTGATCGAAATCGTCCTTCGTCGGGTTTCCTGCAATCCGCGAGTAAAGTGCGTCCCACCTTTCCAGGTTGGCAGAGTCTTCAAAAGGAACGGGCAAATCACGAAGCGCGGTAAGAGTATTTACGAATTTCTCTATTCCAGACTGAGGCGATTTCAGAAATTGGTGATACATAGCGAACGTCGAGTTCAGATACAGTGCCATAGCCTTCAACAGGGTCCGGTTCGCCGACGGGGAGCCGATTCCGATCTGGCGCGCAGGCACCACCAAAAACGCTTCAGTGTAGACCGCAAAGTTGCGGGATTCGCTCACAACAACGTGTGGCGGCTGGCAAATGCTAAGTTTCCGCTTGATGCCGGCGCGCTTGTTGAGAAATACCTCTGAGGCCTTCAGAAGGCGGATTGAGTCTTTGGGAAAGCGCACCAAATAGCGCCGCCGCTTCAGATGGGCAAGGTCTAGGGTCGCCTCGCCGACCAGTTCTGGATGATATTCGTTTTCGGCTTTCTCCCCCGCCGAATCGCGTAGCTGGGGCCCTTCTGAGAGGCTTAGTTGTTTGGCTGTCTCCAGCTCGCCCACTGTCTTGAAGTTTCGTTCGACCACCTGAAGCACCTTGGCATCGACGGCCGAACCCCACATGGCAAGTTTCCAAGGGATCGGCTCGCCGCCCAGGACCTTCGAATAAGCAATCTCCTGCACCTCACTGGAGTTTACGATTATGTTCCCCGTCTTCTTTCGATGGCCGCCCGCATGCGCCGCCGGCTGATTCGCCACCAGCGGCGAATAGGTTTCGATCGTCCCGCCCTTAACGTCTTGGTTAGCCGACGCAAGCATTGGGGAGTAGAAGAGGGCGGCCGCAGGCAGTCTGGAACGCCCCCCGAAAAGCACTTCTCGGAGATTGGCGAAATTTCCCACCGACCACAGGCGGTGGTGGAGCAAAAACGCCTTTCGGAAACCCGTGGACTCGTATTTGAACAGGGTCATTGCCGGAAGAAGCAGAGCGACGCATCCCTCCGCATCGAGAACCTCGGAAGCGCGCCACGCAAACGCCTCTGCTAGCTGGTTCCCCCCAGTGGGATGGTCGGATTGACTCTTCAATATCCACTGCCAAGCCAGTGCCTCATCTGGCTCAAGCTTTGCGGGATTGAGGTCCTTCCATGGCGGATTGCCAACAATCCATTGAAAGCGCCGGGTGCGGCCTTCGACGTACCAGGGGGCTGCGTCATCAAAAGCGTTGGCGCAATGAACGTTCCGGTCTCGCAGCGCCGGCAACTGGAACCGGGTCTCGGTCAAGTCCGGAGGATCGATGTATTCAAGAAGCGTCAGCGCGAGACTGAGCTCGGCGATTTGGCACGCATCTTCGTCGATATCCACCCCAAAGATGTTGTTCGTAAGAATCCGGCCGAGTTCTGCCGGCCGAAGGCGCCGTCCCAGTTCCCGCATCCGTCGCTCGATGAGTTTCCGGTAACACTGGACCAGGAACGCCCCTGAACCGCATGATATGTCGAGCACGCGCATCCCGGACTGGAGCGGTTTCTGCGAGTCCAATTTGTCGAGCATGTAGTTCACGAGAGGGACGGGTGTATAGTACGCGCCCTTGACCTTGCCTTCGGACTTTCCAGAGGGCCGGAGGGTATTATGCAGGAACTGCTCGTAGATCACGGACAAGGTCTCAATCGGAATGAACGAGAAATCGTAAATGTCGAAAAGTGGAAGCTGACCACTCATGGCTTCTTCGCCCCGAAAAACGGCGGCCATCTTCCGAAGCCTGTCTGCACCAAATTCTTTGATTTTGTTCGCCGAGATTGGGAAGACTGATCCGTTTAACCACTCATCTACATTGCGCACGAGTTCGGTGAAGGTGGTCAGGCGTGTAAAGATGTGCTCGGGATCCAGACTCCACTGCCCCAACCGGCTATCCGACAAGATGTCCCGCTGGCGAAGGTAGTGAAGATAGACGAATTTGCCAACCATAGCGTGGGAAAGCCGCTGATCCTCGATACCGTCCAGGCGCAGCCAATCGCTGAGCTTTCCAAGGTTATCCAGGAGTCGCCAGTCTACACGGTTCTCCGGTGCAGCATCGTTGGCGAACGCCTGCCAAACCAAGCCCGAATCGACTGAGTCGGCGCGGAGTGCGTTGAGTTGGGTGGAGATCTGATTGAAATCTGTGAGTATCTGAAGTGCGCCTTCACGGGGATCACGTGAGACATCACGATCATATTTGAATCCTGGGTACAGACGAACCCAGTTTCGACTCACTACCAAGAGAAACGGAACGACGTTTTGGTTCCAGACTCTCTTGTGTATTTGGCGGGCTTCAGTTTCCGATTTCGCCTCGCAAATGTAGACGACCGGTACATCCCCTTGAGGCAAGTTGTAGGCCCCTGCGTTCAAAACGTAGGCGCCGCGCAAATTGCACTCAGGCTGCTGGGCCTTCCGAAAAACGTGACCGAGGTCGCGGTCGGATTCAAGCGCCTTCCCGGAAAGGAAATTCGGCGAGCCGCGGTACTGAAGCGAGTCGAGGACCTGATCAAGATCCACAGCTAAACCTCAGGGATTGTCGCCGGATGTATGCTGGGAACTGATTCATTTGACAATGGTTGCGCGAGATCCGTGCCGACCCTGAAACGGAACCCGAAACGCGGTCGGTTCGACCATTCCACGATAGCAAGTGGGATGCCGAGCGGGTGCCCCAAGCCGTCGATCTTGGACACACCAGCGACATCGTAGTGATTATGTCATAGAACATGCCAATGAGAAAATGTTTCGGTGGTTGATCCCGCCTAGGCTGCTTTGCCGTGCCCACGGCGGGTAAACGGCGGAAATTGAGTTATGGTGGGATCCCATTTGGGGGCCCTCGGTCCTAATCGGCGCGACCAAGCTCGACGCCGAATCGTCGGAAGGCGGGGAACTAAGGCGGAATCACACCCCCCAGGAGTCGGCCAGCGTGACGATTGCTGGTCACGAGGTCGCTGGCTCAAGACCGATTTTGTCGTTGACCGCATTTCGGAGCCACTGCTTGCAGCCGAGGTACCATTCCGTTGTTTGAATGCTGACGTGGCCGAGCAGGAATTGAAGTTGTTCAAGCTCCCCGCCCGCCTAATGACATAAGCGGGTTCGGTTGGTTTGCCCGGGTGGAGAAGCCGCGTGCAGGAGACACCGGCGCGAGTTCCGGTTCTGCCACATGGGCGCGATCCAGCGGACTGAAAGGCGCCCTACGGGTTGGGCAAAAGGGCGAAGGTCCAGCCACCGCTTTGCCGTGGCCGCGGAACGGAAGTTCGGTGCGGGCTGAAGCTCGCGCCTCCGTGGGCGGGAGGACGTACCTGTGCTTTCCGACGCGACACGTTATCACCATCCGCCGGACGAGCGCCGGCGAACCGGCATCCCTCCCACGAGGGGCGGCGAGGGCAAGATCGCTCGTGAACGACTTCCCGGCGCCACGGCCTCTCGTTCCGCGGCTTGTCAGGCCGCCGGGCTCGTGACAGTGCCTACTCCCTTCGAGGCGGTAAGGGGAGATTCGCCTCGCCACCGCTCTCCATGACGGTCGCGGCGTGCGCTTGCCAGCCGCGGTCTCGAGTTCGGCCTTTTCACGTGGCGCACGCTTTACGTTCCGCTCCCGGCCTTATCCGTTCTGGTGGGAACGCCAAAACAGGCCGGCCTTGCGGCCGGCGGGTCGCATATGTGCGACCTAACCACAGCGAAGCCGTGGCGACACGATGGCTCCGAACCGTGGGCGTCAGCCCACGGGTTGCGTTGGCCCTGGGGGTCGGTTGGGCATTGTTTTTTGAGGGCTCTGCGGCACCGCAACCCGCGGGCTGACGCCCGCGGTTCGGAGCAGCACAGCCTTTTCTGAATGTAGAAACTCCAGCGGGTCGCATGTATGCGACCCCTACATGGGTAAATGTCCAACCTCCAGGGGCGCGCTCAAACGCGCCGCGGCCTGAAAGGCCACCCCACAGGTGGATAGGCCACTGCCAGGTGCGGTCGGCGATGGGATCATCTCCTGCTCGGTCCGGGAACGCTGGTCGGCGGCCTTCCGGCCGGGTTTCGGAGCATGGGACACCGCGTTTGTCTCCGGCCGCCGTCTCGCACACAATGGAAGCGTTATGCCCCGACACGATATCCGTGGAATCATTCCGCCTTTGGTGACCCCGTTCCGCCCGGACGGATCGATTGACGAGCCTGCACACCGCGCCGAGGTTCGCTTTCAGATCGAGATGGCGGGCGTCCATGGCCTGGCGGTGGGAGGGAGTACCGGCGAGGGACACACCCTCACTCTCGAGGAGTTGACCGGCCTGGTGCGGTGGACGGTCGAGGAGGCCGGCGATCGCGTGCCGGTGATTGCGGGCATCATCGCCGACAGCACGAGCGCAGCGGTGGAAAAAGCCAAGGCCGTCGCGGACCTGGGCGTTTCGGCGCTGCAGGTGACGCCGGTTCACTATGTCTTCCGGCCCGACGACGACGCGATGCTCGAGTTCTTCGCCACCATCGCGGAAAAAAGCGGTGTGCCCGTGATCATCTATAACGTCATCCCGTGGTCGTACCTGATGCCGCCGCTGCTGGCGCGCATCCTGCGCGAGGTGGACGGGGTGTTGGGCGTCAAGCAGAGCGCCAGCGACATGAAGGCCCTGGCCGATCTGCTGCTGCTGACCGAGGAGGGAGCGGCGGGCCGGAACAAGCGCATCCTCTCGGCCGTGGACGCGCTGCTGTACCCGTCGTTTCAACTGGGCGCGCACGGCGCGATCGCGGCCGTGCTGACGGCCGCTCCCCATTGGTGCGTGGATCTGTGGAATGCCGTACACGCGGGAAATCAGGTCCGCGCGCTGGAACTGCATCGCCGCCTTCTGCGCTTGTGGAACGCCATCTTCGACGCGAATCTGCCGGCCAACGTCCGGACGGCGATGGCGATGGAAGGCCGTAACGGCGGAGTGCCCCGCGCGCCGATGCCGGTGAGTTCGGCCGTGCAAAGAGAACGCATTCGACAGGCGCTGGAATTGGCTCCGGTCAACGGGTGATCGCCCCGGTCACCGTCCGCTACGCCTTCTTCTCTTCCGCCCCCAGCGCCTTCAGCGCATTCGTATATTCCTGCAACCGCCTGATGACGCCGCCGTGCAGCGTGCCCTCCGGGTACTCTCCCGGGGCGGCCGTGTCCCCGGGTTCGACGCCCGTCAGCAACCGCAGCGCTTCGTCGACCTCCGTCACCACCCAGACATGGAACTGGCCCGACCGTACCGCCTCGACGATTTCGTCTCGCAGCATGATGTGACGCTGGTTGCTTGCGGGAATCACTACGCCCTGCGTGCCGGTCAGGCCGCGCTCCCGGCACACCTCGAAGAACCCCTCGATCTTCTCCGTCACGCCCCCCACCGGTTGAACCTGCCCGTGCTGATTCACCGATCCGGTGATCGCCAGGTCCTGCCGGAGCGGCACGCCCGAGATGGCTGAGAGCAGGACGCAGAGTTCGGCCAGCGACGCGCTATCGCCCTCGACCATGCCGTACAACTGCTCGAAGACGAGGCTGGCCGAAAGGCTGAGCGGCCCGGTATGCGCGTATTTCCGCAGCAGGTAGCCGCTCAGAATCAGCACCCCCTTGCCGTGAATCGGGCCGCTCAGTTCCACCTCCCGCTCGATGCTGACAATGCCGCGACGGCCTGGGGCGACCGTCGCCGTCAGCCGCGCCGGGTGGCCGAAGGAGTAATCGCCCGAACTCATCACCGAGAGCCCGTTGATCCGTCCCACCGCGGACGCCGTCGTATCCAGCAGCACCGTGCCTTTGAGAATCGATTCCCGCATTCGTTCCTCGATCAGGCTTTGCCGGTAGCGCTGCGCCTCTTCGGTGGCGCGCACGTCGGCCGCCGTCACCACCGGATTGCCGTTCTGGCCGGCGCGGTGCGCCGCCTCGCGAATCAAATCGGCCACTTCGCCGAATCGCGTCGACAACTTGTCCTGATTGTCCGCCGCTCGTGAGCCGTATTCCACCACGCGCGCCACCGCTCCCCGGTCGAACGGGCGATAGTTCTCCTGCCGCGTGATCGTGTGGACGAACAGCGCGTACGCCCGTTCGGAATCCGGCGTCCGCTCCATCTGCGTCGTGAAGTCCGCCTTCACCTTGAACAGCTTCTGGAAATCTTCGTCGTACCCGTAGAGCAGGTAATAGAGGTTGGGGCTGCCGATCAGCACCACCTTCACGTCGAGCGGAACCGGTTCCGGTTCCAGCGTCACCGTGCTGATCATGCTCAGTTGCGTCCCCAACTCTTCCACCCGCAGCGCACGGTCTTTCAACGACCGCTTCAGCCCTTCCCACGCGAACGGATTCATCAGGCATTCTCGCGCCGGGATGATCAGGTAGCCTCCGTTGGCGCGGTGCAGGGCTCCCGGCTTGATCATCGTGAAATCCGTGATGGTGCCGCCCCACAGCGCCTGGTGCTCGATCCGTCCCGTCAGGTTGTGATAGGTCGGGTTCGATTCCACCAGCACCGGCGCGCCTTTCAGATCGCCGTTGTCCACCAGGACGTTCACCTGGTAGCGCGTAAACGGCGAATCGTTGGGGGCCGGCGCGGATGGGGGAACCGGCGTCTGCGGCGTCTCGCCCTCTTTGCCCTTGCGAAAATCGTCGATGTGCGCCACGATGTCCGCCTGCATCGAGGCCAGGTGCTCCATGACCTCCTTCTGTTCCCGGTAGCTCTCGCGCAAGTCGTCCATCACGTGCCGCGCCGCAAATCCAGCCGTCTCGGTATCCAGCGCCCGGATGGCGTCGCGAGCGCCCTTCTCGATCTCGCGGATCGCGCGCAGCCGTTCCTCCAGTTCCCGTTCCAGCCGCACGCGGATCTCGAACAGCTGCTCCTTTTGCTCCGCCGTCAGAGCCTCCAGTTCGGCGTCCCCCGACGGCTTCCCGTTGATCGACGGAACCAGCATCAGGCCTCCCGGCGCCTTCACCAGATGCATTCCCGATTCGTTCACGTGCTGTTCCATCCGCGCGAACTCCTCGCGGCGCCGTTCTTCCAACTCGCGCAGAACCTTGTCGCGCTGCCGGGTATACTCTTTGGCGTCGAAGGCGCGCGGGATGGCCGTCATCAGCTCTTCCACCAGCGCGGCGATGTCTTCCTTGAGTTTCGCCCCCACGCCGGGCGGCAGGCGCAGGACGGTGGGCCGCCGCAGATCGCCGAAGTTATTCACGTAGCAGAGGTCCGGCGGAACCTCCTGCGTGCTTGCCCGCTTCTCCAGGTACTCGCGGATCAGGGTGGTCTTCCCCGATCCGGGTTGCCCCAGCGCGAATAGATTGAACCCATGGCTCGCCATGCTCGCGCCAAACTCCAGCGCCGCCACCGCCCTGGGCTGTCCCAGGACTTCGCTCAGCAGCGGCAGGGAGTCCGTGGTCTCAAAATCAAAACTGGCCGGGTCGCACCACCGGCGAACCGCTTCCGCGGATAATTTGGAGGCTTCTGACATCGGTCGATCCTGTTTCCATCATCTCCACCTCCGGCCTCACAATCAAAGCCCTAAAAGGCTGGTACACTGCCTCGACATGAGACCCAGAGGGCAGAATGGCGATCAGGATCGCAAACATGGGGCGATCCGGCGGCGTGACCTTCTGGCCATGGGCGCCGCCGCGTATCTGCCCCCCCGGCCGTTTCGTCTGGCCATCTGCAGCGAGACCTTCACCGGCATGCCCTTCGAGGAGGTCTGCCGCGTCGCCGGCCGGACCGGCTATACCGGCCTGGAAATCGACCCGTCCAACCTGGGCGACGACCCCGCGGCCCTGCCTCCGGCGCGGCGGCGTGAACTGCGCGACCGGATGCGCGACACCGGCATCGCCTACGTCGGGTTGCACTCGTTTCTGAAAACGCCCAAAGGGCTTCACGCCTCCACGCCGGACGTCGCCGTTCGCGCCCGGACCTGGACGTACATCCGCCGCCTCGTCGATCTGTGCGCGGATCTCGGCGATCGGCCAGTGATGGTGATGGGCTCTGGGCGTCAGCGCGGGACCACCGGCGGCAGTTCCCCCGCCGACGCTGCCCGGCGCATCGAAGAAGGACTGGCCGATCTGGCGCCCGCCGCCGCGGCGCGCCAGGTCACGATCCTGCTGGAGCCGCTGGCGCCGCACCTCTGCGACGTCATCAACTCTCTGGACGAAGCGGTCGCCATCGTGAAGCGGATCAACAGCCCCGGCGTTCAGTCCATGCTCGACACCCACAACACGACCGCCGAGACGCTGCCCTTGGACCAGGTTATCCGGCGATACTTTCCGTATCTCTGCCACGTTCACGTGAACGAGTTGGACGGCCGGAGACCGGGCCTTGGCGCGTTTCCCTTCGCTACCGTGCTGCAGTCGCTGAAGGATCTGCGGTATCAGGGCTGGGTCTCGGTGGAAGTGTTCGACTTCCGTCCCGACGGCGAGACGGTTGCCCGCGAAGCCTCGGCCTATCTCCGGCGGATCGAAGGCCAGTTACGGTAATCCGCCGGACTCGGTGTATAGTGTTCGTGATTCCCCTGGAGGTTGACGATGAACACCAACCGGCGTGATTTTCTGACCGCGGCGGCCCTGGCCGCCGTCTCCGGCACGGCTTCCACGGTTCCCTCCGGCGCCGCCTGGCGCGCGGATTTCCCGATCGCAGCGAACCGGGTGTATTTCAACTCCGCTTCCGAGCACCCCGTCAGCATCCACTCCGCCCGCGCGATGAAGCGCTACATCGACTACCTCACTACGGACCTGACCCGCGCCGAGTGGGTGAACACGCCTCGGGAAGTCGCCGATTACCGCGATGCCCGCCTGCGCCAGATCAAGCCGATGTTCGGCAGCTTGATCAATGCCAAACCCTCGGAGTTGGCGTTTGTGAAGAGCACCCAGGTCGGCGAGAACATCGTCGTCAATGGAATGGATATCCAGGCCTCGGGCGGCAACGTGGTGACCAACGATCTCCACTACGAGGCCTGCCTCTACAGCTACAAGATGCGGCAGAAGGCCGGCCTGGACGTCCGGATCGTCCGGAATCGCGACTGGCAAATCGACATGCGCGATCTGGAAAAGGTCGTCGACCGCAAGACCCGCCTGATCGCCACCACGCTGGTCTCGAACGTCAACGGCCTGCTGCAGAACGTCAAGGCGATGAGCGACCTGGCCCATGCGCACGGAGCGTACCTGTTTGCCGACATCATCCAGGGCGCCGGCGCCATTCCCATCGATGTGAAAGCGATGGGAATCGACTTCGCGTCGTGTTCCACCTACAAGTGGCTGATGGGTCTGCGCGGATTCGGCTATCTGTACGTCCGTGAGGATCTGCAGGGCACGGTGGTGAAGCCGACTCAATTCGGGGGCGGCGTGCGGTTCAACTATGCGCCATGGACCTCGCAGCCCGACCCGGGCGTCCCGGAGATCGGGTTCACGCCGAGGAAAGGGACCGCGGAATACGAGGTCGGCAACGACTCGAACGTGGCCTCGTTCTGCCAGTACGAAAGCCTGCAGTACATCGAGCGGTTAGGGATCGACAACATCCGGGCGCATGCGCGGTCGCTCACCAATCGTCTCCAGAAGGAACTGCCGGGTCTGGGATACCGTTCGATCACGCCAGTGGGCAACGAGAGCCCGATCGTAACGTTTCTGGTCAAGGATCCCAAGGCGGTAGCCGAGAGGTTGAGGAAGGCCAACATCGAGTTGACTCTCCGTTTCGGCAATCAGATGCGGATCGCGGTGTCGGTATTCAATACCGGCGAAGACGTGGACCGCCTGTTACACGCGTTGGCGTAAGCGCATCGGCGGCCCGGCGCGCCGTGGGTAGAATCGCGTTGGACGTCCCGTCTTTCGGGTTTTTTCTGCGCGACCGCGAGTGAACCAAAACAGAACCGCCCGCGCAGCCGAAGCCGCGCGGGCGATCGGTTTCAACTCGCTGCCGGCGAGGTTACCGGCGGCGGTCGCCGTTCCGGAAACCGCTCCGCCCGGGAGCCCGGTAGGCCGGCCGTGGAGCATACCGGTAGTTGTTGCGGATCACGACATTCCTCCGCCCACCCCAGAACCCCGTGAAGAAGCGGCCGCTCGAATACCGCGGCGCGACCCAATACCCGCCAGAGTACGGCGGGAGACCCCAAAAGCCGGCAACCCACACATACCGCCCCCCGGCAAAGTTCCAGTAGCCGTCCACCCAGAAGTACCCGGGGCCCGGCATCGGAGGCCGCCGGTACCCATACACCGGTGGCGGCGCCGGTGGAGGCGGCGCGTAGACTCCCTGGTAGTTCGCGTCGTACGCCGGGTCTCCGTACGGGTTCGCGCCGTAGGGCGCGTTGCCATACTGCCCGTCATCGTTCGGGTCGCTTTGATCGGGCGGGTACTGCCGAGGATACTGCTGCCCGAACATCGCCGAACACAACCCTCCCGCAATCACCAACTTCGCTACCCAATCGCGCCTCATGGTCCGTTCTCCTTTTCCGCGTCCGTCGATCTCAACGGCTCGCACGCAGTGTTGTATGCACCTGTCTGGCCCAACGTCAACTCTGTGAAAACACAGTGGGTCCGACGGACGAACAGTGGCCGGGCTAAGCCGGACGGTGGTTTTCAGCCGCCACAGGCAGAATCGACCGGCAGGGCCGTGCGCCCGGGATCGGCGGCCGAACGAATTGTTGTTCGACTCCGATGGAGGAGCATGATCGAACGCGGCCCGACGAGAGGTGGTCTCGTTGTCTTTCTCGGTCTCCCTCGGCTGTGGCGCCGCTCTCCATCGCTGGCGGCTCCCGTGGGAACGTGAACGTCTGCGGAAATCAGACTGTCCGCTTCCCTTCCGGTCGCGGCTCTGAAGAGAACGCAACCCCACGGCATACGCCGTGGTTCGAAGCGGCCGGCCACCGAGGATTCCTAAGTGAATCAGAATTTCTGCAGGACGATCTCCACCTGGTTGGTGTACCCGCAGTCGGCGAGGTGCTTGCCGCACGGTCCGGCCAGCAACAGCGCCCGCCGCGTGGGATCGCCGGCCGAACCGAGCGCGCGGCGAATGAGTGCTCCGGACACCTGGTAGCGCCGGACGGGCGCGCTTGTCCCGCGTTGACGCTCGCGGTCGCCACAGATCGAAATCATGCCGTCATATTGCTGCGGAGTCACCACCAGGGCGTTTCCGTCGAACTGCCAAACGCCGGTTTCGGTGATGGACGATTGGCTGCGGCAACCCGTGCTCGATACCTCTGTCGTGGTGAGCCACTGGTAGCGCTGATTGGGCAGGAAGCGAATGATGCGCGCCTTTCCCTGCGATCCGGTTGTTCTCGAGATCTCCTCCAGGGTGTTCTCGTCGATCCTGCGCTGGCGGACCTGTGTCACCACCGAGCCCTGCCCTTCTCCCCACATGCCGGGAAGATCCGCGGCGGCAAATCCCGGAAATCGGGACAGCACTTCCGCCAGCGGGATGAACTGGCCGGCAAGATCGCCGGTCCGGACCGGCGCGGAGGAGGCGACCGGTGCAACCGGAGTCCGGGCGGGTGCGGGCGCACCGGGCCAGCGGAGACTGGCTAGGAATCGTTTCGCTACCGCCGCTCCTCCCGACTGTGAAAAGCGCGTCTTCGACGCGGTAAAGGCCGCCACCAGGTTGGCCTGGACGACAAACGCTCCGTGCCCTTCAGCCCCGTCGAGCGGATAACTGAAGTAGAAGACCTGCCCCTCCTCCGCCCGTTCCTGACGGAGGATCCTCGTTCCCGGGGAACCCTGGACCATGCCCCGAACAATCTGGTCCGGCGACTGGTTCGGGTTCATGGGCGACCGGTAAATGATCAGCGAAGGCGCCGCGCCATCGTCGGGGTCCTGCTGGGCCTGGAGCGAAAGGACGCCTGCTTCCGTCTTCGATTCAACCTTCCAGCCGGCCGGCACTTCGATGGAGCCCTGGCCAAAGGGATGACGCACCCAGCCTCCCGATTGGGCGGCCAGTACCGTGGCGAAGGCAAGTGTCAGCAGACCGGCAGTCATCGAGGTCATTGCCGTATTGGCCGGCCCGCGCTCAGGCCTTCTTCCCGGCATGCGCCAATTCCTCCAGCACCGGTGCGATCAGCTTCTGCAGTTCCCCGAAGCCGTGAAGGTACTCCTGGAATTTTCGATTGAGTTCCAGGGCCTGCTCCGGCGAAAGGCGCGACCGTACGATCATGTCCCGGAGGCGGACAGGATGTGGGAGCATCGCCTCTTCGTTCAATTCCTCGAGCGCTTGGGCGGGATCATAATGGTACATACCCTCATTATCATAGGGTCGGCACGGAAGAGACGGAAACCTTCTTGATCCTGGGTTTGGCACTGATTCTCGCGGGCGGCCTGCTGCCGGTGGCCGCGGCGTGGTCGCTCGGGCGATTCGTAACCGCGCGGCAGCCATTCCCGGAGGTCGTTCGCCTCGCAGTGGGCGCGGCCGTGGAGAGTCTGTTGATCTTCCTCCTCCTGGCCGCCGGAATCGCTCACTCCTGGGTCACCCTTCCACTCTGCGCCCTGGCGGTGGCGCCGCTGCTGATCCATCGACCTCGGTTCCACCGGCCCGATTTCGGGGACGCGCCCCGTTGGCTGCTATGGATCATAGCGGGCATTTATGGTGCCTTCTACCTGATCCACGCTCTGGCTCCCGAGATTCAGCCGGACGCGATGACCTACCATCTCGGCCTGGTGCGTGAGTACGCGCGGACGGGTTCGTTTCCCGGCCGCGTGGCTTTTTTCGAGATGATCCCGCAGGGGATTGAAATGCTATTCGTCCCTGCTTATCAGGTGGGCGCCCACTCGGCGGCGAAGCTGACGCATTTCTTTCTGCTTTGTCTGACGCCGTTCCTGATCGTCGAAGTGGGCAAACAGTTCGAGATCCCGTCCGGCGTGTCGTGGGCGGCAGCGCTCTTGTATGTCCTGACTCCGATTGTGGGCCTGACCGGAACCTCCGGCTATAACGATGCCGCATTGGTCTTTTTCATCCTGGCGGCGGTGTGGATGGCCCACGAACATCCGGCGTTGGCCGGACTCCTCTCGGGCTTTTGCTACGCCATCAAGATGAATGCCGGAGTGGCCGGAGTGGCCGCCGGGGCCATCGTCGTGCGCCGGGGCGGACTTCGAGCGGGCTCCCGATTTGCCGCCGGCGCGGCCGTGTCCGCTCTGCCCTGGCTCGTGAGGAACTGGATCGTGGCGCGGAATCCACTGGCCCCGCTGGCGAACGCCTGGTTTCCGAATCCCTACGTTCATCTCACGGCGGAGGAATCCCTGCGGAAAACCTGGGGTTCGCTTCCGGTCTCCTGGCCGGAAGTGCCGTGGCAGTTAGCGGCGGGCGTGGCATTTCAAGGCATCCTGGGACCGATCCTGTTCCTGATACCTGTGGGACTGCTGGCGTTGAAGAAGAAGGAAGGCCGGTGGTTGTGGCTCGTGGCCGCGGTCCTGGCATTTCCCTGGGTGCTGAACCACGGAACGCGCTTTCTCATGCCGGCGCTGCCGTTCGTCCTGGTGGCCCTGGTCCTCGTGCTTCCGCGAATCGCACGCTGGGGAGTGGTGGCCGCGGTGGCCATCCTGTGCTGGCCGCAGGCGATGGCCCGCTACGTGAACCCACACGCGTGGCGGCTGGGCGCGGCCCCGTGGCGCGCCGCGCTGCGCCTGGAGACGGAAGACGCCTACCTGCGGCGGACGACGGTCGAATATCCGATCGCCACGCTCGTCCGCGAATTCGTCAAGCCGGGCGAACCGGTGCTCACGTTGATGGACGCGCCTCGCGCGTTCCTCGATCACGAAATGGTGGAGATGTGGCAGAGCGCGCTGGGCGAACGCCTGACCGACTCGTTGATGGTGGCCTCTCAATACCGGTTCAATCCCTTTTACGACGTGCGTGGGGAATGGCCGGCCGAGCCCATTCGCGGTCTCCGCTTCCGGTTGGTCTCCACCGGGAAGGCTCCCTCCGAAGCCGAGTGGTGCGTCCACGAGATCCGGACGTATCTGGGGGACGACCGGGTTTACTCCAGCCCCCAGTGGTCCGTGACGTCGTGGCCCAATCGCTGGGAAGTCCCGTCGGCCTTTGACGGCAATCTCGCATCGCGCTGGAGGACATGGCAACCCATGCGGCCGGGCATGTTTGTCGAAGCCCGGTTCGACCGGCCGCAGCGCATCTCGGCGGTGGACATGGTCTCGCACACCCCGGTGTTCGAAGCCCGATGGGAGATTTACGGTCTGGACCTGCAGGGCCGCTGGAAGCGCCTCCAGGGCGCTCCAGAAGCGCACCGCCGCGGCGTGGACGACCTGCGTCCCGCGGCCGTCCGGCACCTCAAGCGCTCGGGCATTCGGTATCTTCTGCTGCCGACCGAATGGGTCGGCGGTTGGCAGTTGGCCCAGCACATCGTTGGCTTTGAGAAGGACTGGGGCATCGAGAAAACCGGCCAGGCCGGTTTCGTCTCGCTCTACCGGCTGCCGTAGAATCAAGCTGTGCCTGGCGAATACATCGTTTTTCATAATGGCGCGCTGCTGACGGATTCAGGTGTGACGCCGGACGGGATGGTCGTGGTCCGCGGCGGCATCATCGAATATGTGGGTCCGTTCGAATCGGGCCGTCTGCCTCACGGCGCAGAATCGGTGGACGCCGGAGGCCTCTTCATCGCGCCCGGCTTCGTCGACATTCACGTCCACGGGGGCGACGGCGCCGACTTCATGGACGCAAAACCCGAAGAGGTCGACCGGGTCCTGCGATTCCATGCCCGGCATGGCACGACCTCGATCTGCCCAACCACGGCAACGGCTCCTTTGAACGAGATCCTCGCCGCCATCGACGCGATTGAAGGCCGGAGGGCCGCCCCCCAGTGGGCGCGGATTCTTGGGGTCCATGTCGAGGGACCGTACCTCACCATGTCCAAGCGCGGCTGCCATTTGCCGGAACACGTGCGGACTCCCGAGCATCACGAGTGGCAGCAGATCCTGGAGCGCGGCCAGATCGCTTCCATGACCTTGGCGCCGGAGCTGCCCGGCGGGCGCGAGCTGGTTGAAGCGCTGTACCGCCGCGGCGCGATCGCCAGCGCCGGGCACAGTGAAGCTCTCTATCACGAGATGACAGAGGCCATTGCCTGGGGCGTTCGGCACGTCACGCACCTGTATTGCGCCATGACCGACGCCATGAACAATCGCTGGCGGGGCACACCCAACCCTCGTGCCGCCGGAATGGTGGAGGCCGTTTACCTGAACGACGAACTCAGCTCGGAGTTGATTACCGACGGGAAGCACCTGTCGGCCGAGATGCTGCACATGGCGCTCCGGAATAAAGGCTACGAGAAGCTCGCGATCATCACGGACGCCATGCGAGGGGCGGGAATGCCGGATGGGGAGTACACCTTCGGCCCTCGGCACGGCATGACGGCCGTTGTGCGCAACCGCGAGGCAAGGATTCCGGACGGCACGGCGCTGGCTTCTTCGGTGTTCGCGATGAACGAAATGGTGCGCACATTTCGCGATCTGACCGGCTGTCCTTTGTGGCAAGCGATGCGGATGGCGTCATTGACCCCGGCGGAGATTGCCGGACGGAGCGGCGATATTGGAAGCCTCGCTCGAGGGAAGAAGGCGGACATCCTCGTGCTGGACGATCAGGTGGACATCCGGCGCGTGTATCTGGAAGGCCGCCGTTTGAATTTCGAGGATTCGAACTGATCGCCGGGCCGGCGAGGGCCGACGCGACGCCCGCCCTCGCCGGTAACCTACTGAGTGCTGTTCCCGGGCGAGTGGTTCGCCACCATGAGCCGGTAGTGGCGGTACACCATGTACATCAGCGGCAGGATCAGAAGCGAGGCGGCCCACCCGAATTGGTCTCTCGATGCCTCGGCGGAGGCCGCGGCGATCGCTCCGATCAGGTAGTACGGCAGCGTCCAGAGATAGCACGCGTTCCACACCTGTGACAGCGATCGTTCCTGAGTCAGCGAAATCACGGTCGAGATCAGGGCCGTGTCAATCGTGTAAAACAGCCCCGCGGCGAGAGCCATCGCCGGCAGCGTCGGCCACCGGGCATGGATTGCGAACGACGGCACGATGCTCACCATCATCGCGGCGACATTGAACGCCACCTGGATGAGGCTGGGGCGGCGCGCCGTGTTCCAGACCGACTGCACGATGGTTCCCGCGCACACCAGGTACACGGTTTCCGCCAGCGTGAGTTGTGCCACCGCCAGCAGGTACACGACGAAATTTAGCGAGCACGTTCCCCGGATTCCGGGCAACCTCACTTTCAGCGCGGACGCGAGCATGCACAGCGCCAGGTAGGCGGTGAATCGCGTCCATTCGGGTTCGGGTCCGGAAATCAGAGGGGATGCGGCGAGTAGGGCAAGCCCCAACGCGACAACGCCACCGATATAAGCTTTTGCACTGACGCTCATGGCAGACTCCAGCACAACACCGGATGTTCAGTGCGCTGCTATTCCTCACCCTCGATGCCGGCACTCATCCCCTGCATCTCTGCCATTGCCAGGAGCGCTGGATTGTAGTCGGCGAAGTCTCCCCACACGACGCTGAAGCCGGTTACGGCACTGTCACCCCACACCACCGAGTCGCCCCACACCACCGAACTGCCGCTGACGAACACGCTATCGCCCCACACCACCGAGTCGCCCCAGACCACGGAGTCACCCCAGACGACGGACATGTCGCGCATGACTGTGACTTTCCGGGTCGCCGCGTTGTAGTACGCCGTCGGCGACTTGGCGGGTTTGGTCACCAGATCGTTGCTGGCCAGAGCGGCCATGATGTTCAGATAGCCGGCGCCCACCGAAAAGATGTCGGACTGGTTGTTGTACAGGACGCCCGACTGGGAATGGAAGTACGACGTGTATGAAGCGAACGATTTGCTGGCCGTCTTCATCAGGCGGGCCTTCACCTGGTCGGGCGTCAATGTCGGCGTCTTCTGCAGCAGCAGCGCGACCGCGCCGGCGACCACTGGAGCCGCCATGCTGGTTCCGCTCAGCTTGTAATACTGGGTGGCCGACGTTGATCCGTTCGACTTGTAGACGTACTCCTTGACCTTGTTCCCCGGGTACGACGTGGGTAGCGTGGCGCCGTTCGCCAGGATCGAAACGATGTTCGTCCCGGGCGCCACCAGATCCGGTTTGACAATGTGGTCGATGCGGGTCGGCCCCTTGGAACTGTAAGAGGCCACTTCGTCGTCGGCCCTCGTGATCGAGTTCTTCATCTTGGTCGCGCCCACGGTGATGACGTACGGGTCGTTCCCCGGAGACGTGATGGTGGCGTAACCCTTGGTGCCCTGGGTATTGTCGCGGCCCAAGTTGCCCGCGGCGACCACGACCGTGATCCCGGCCTGCCATGCAGCCTCGACGGCCTGGCACAGCGGGTCGAGCGTGTAGCTTTCGTAAACCGGCCTTCCCAGCGACAGGTTGATGACTTTGATGTTGTACGTGTTCTTCAGTTCGATCGCTCGCTGGATTGCCGCGATGACCGCGCTCTCCGGGCCGGATCCGTTCTGATCCAACACCCGCAAGTTGACCAGGTTGACATTGGGAGCGATGCCCTTGAACGTACGGATGAAGCCGGTGCCGCTGGAATCACGGCCCGCGGAGGCGATGATGCCGGCGACATGCGTGCCGTGGCCGTACTTGTCGGCCGCGCTCGTGTCGGCAAGGAAGCTTTCGTTGTACACAACCCGCGTATTCTGGGAACCGTTCAGTAAATCCGAATCCGCGGAGATCCCGCTGTCGATCACCGCGACGCCGATGCCCGTTCCGTCCCACCCGGAGGTCCAGGCGTACGGTGCATACGTCGTCTGGGTCGCGAAGTCGAGCGAGCCTTTGGTCGGGCGGTCCGGCGAGATGTACTTGATCAGTGGGCTCGCCTCCAACATCTTGAGTACGCCCGACGGAATCTGCATGTGAATTGCCGGTATCCGGGTGAACTGCTTCCGAACCCTCGCGTATGGGGCCACCAGCTTCAGGAAATCGCCATCCCGCCCCTTTGGAAACTGGATGATGACGTCGACCGGCGTTTGTGGAGCGCGAACCATGCGACCCAGTTGGTCTCTCAGGTCCGGCGCGATCTTAGTCTGCGCGAACGCCGAAGCGGCGAGAAGAAAAATTCCCAAACGAACAATAACTGCCATGTGCCTTGCCTCCGATTGCCCGAACCGTCTGTGACCATCCGAAACCGTCTCCGAACTGGTTTGCTTGCGATTGGCCACGAGACGAGTCTAGGGCGCATCGCCGAACCAAGCAAGACAGGCGAGTAATGCGGTTGCGGCACCCGTGATCCTTGTCTGTAAGGTGTTTCTCTGACAGGGAAAGGAGGGTCTCCACTCCTCTACACCGGCACGCTTGATCCTTGTTTTGTGAGAGTTGCGGGCTGATGTTCCGGTCGCTCGCGAGCACCGGTAACGGGTCTGCAAGAGCTTAGTACTTCAGTTGGGGAAACGGATCCGCGCACCCGGGTAATCGTCTGTTGCGCCAGCCCGTCCTACGAATTCGTAGGCTCCCCAGCAGGCGCGGATCCCGCTTTCTGGACGCGAACGACCGTGACCTCGGACACGGCGATCAAACCGGTGTCCATCATCTCCGCAACGGCCGGCGCCAGGCAGCTCACGTTCTCGGCCGAATCGACGATCGAGATCAGGATCGGCTGGTCATGACGGGTCAGGCGGGACCGGTGGATCTCGGCGCTCTCGCCGTATCCTTCCAGACCCCGGAACACGGTGGCGCCCGCAATCTTCATCTCACGGCACCTGGCGATGATCGCCTCGTAGAGGGGTTGCCCCTGGAAGCGGTCTCCTTCCGAGATGTGAATGCGCAGAAGCTGACTGGAAGTCCCTTTCTGCATCGGTCACGCCCCCACGGTTCCCTGGCTGCGCACCAGGCGGACAATCTCGGCATCGGAGGTCACGATGAGGCCGTCCTGCAGCATGCCTTCAATCACATCCGAGGCGGCCGAGATCTTTTCGGCGGTGTCGATCACCGAAATCATGATGGGCAGGTCGCGCGCGGGGTGGAAGAACGAGGCCTTATGCGGTTGACCTTTGGCTCCATACCCCAGGATTCCGCGGTAGACCGTCGCACCCGCGATGTCCATCAGGAGCAGTTTCTTCACGATCGCGTCATAGAGAGGCTCGCCGTGCCATTTGTCGGCCTCTCCCAGGAACACGCGCAGCAGTTTCGCCGGTCCCTGCTTTCTCTGGTGGGCGGCCGGTGGCTCTCCGTTCGGCGGCCTTCGCGCCACCTTCACGACGGTGGTGTCCTGAATCTCGATCATGCCGTCGGAGACCATCTCGTACAGCGTCGGCAGCACCTCTTCGACCTTCTCCGGGGACTCGACAAACTCGATCCGGATGGGCAGGTGTTCCGCCAACAGCTCGACCTTGGGCGTGTGCAATAACTGTTGCGCCCCGAATCCCGAATACGCCCGAGTGGCTGTGGCCCCGGAGACTCCCTTGTGAAGAAGGAAGGTCATGATCGAGTCGTGCAGCGCCATGTGGTGATGTTGCGCGTCCTCATTGATGAAGATCGTGACCTTCTTCGCCGGGCCTTTGGTCAGCATGACGCCTCCAGTTTCATTATCGGCGCGCGGTCAGGGCCGCGCCCAGCCATACCGCCGCGTAGCCAAGCAGGACACTGCCCGCCAGATAAGCAAGGCCCATCCAATGCGCGCCATCCTTGACGGCCTCGAGAGCCTCGTACTCGAAACTGGAGAACGTGGTGTAGCCGCCCAGGACCCCGACGACCAGGAACAGCCGCCAGTTGGGATGGGGGTGCAATCGCTCGGTGAACAGGGTCATCAGGACGCCAATCAAAAATGCTCCGCTGACGTTGATGACGAACGTGCCCAACGGAAACCGGCCCCCGTACTTCGCCATGATCCACGTCCCGAGCAAATATCGGGCCAAGCCTCCCAAACCTGCTCCGGCGAGCACTACCAGGTATCTGTCCACGCGTCCGAGTCTCCTTGCCGCTGATCGTGCCCAGAATCTCTCAGTGGGCCCGCGCGGCGCAATCGGGGCCCGAGGCTTACCGCCGGAAGAAGAAATCCTCGGCGGTTTTGGTGAGAATCTGATGCCGGTCGGAGGCGCTCAGGAAGTCCGCGTGGTCTCGGATCACGGCCACGGCGGCTGCATAGCTCTGCGGCGTTTTGGTCTGAAGGGGAGCGTCACTCTCCCACATACAGCGTTGGGGACCAAACGCCTCCACCAGCCTGCGCATGAGCGGGAGCATGTCGATGTACGGTGGCTTTGCCGCGCCCAGGGCGTAGAAGCCCCCGAACTTGACCATCACCCGCTTGTGCTTCGCCATCCGGACCAACGCCTGAATCTCCTCTTCGATGAATTGGCCTTTGCGGCCGATCAGGCAGAAGTGATCGATGATCACGGGTGTCTCCGGAAACTTGGAGCACATTCGATCCAATTCGGGCAGGTCGGCCGGCCCCATGAGAAAGCTCAGGGCGAGATTGTGCTTCGCGCCGGCGGCGAACATCTTGTCGTACCCGGGGTGATCCATCCAACGCTGCATGTCCGGCAGAGGGGGCCGGGTACTCTTGCCGCGCACGCGAAACGCGAAGATCCCCCCTTTCGAAAGAGCGACCATCGTGTTGTCCGGGCTGGGCCCGGAGACGTCGCTCATCGCGGGCACGATGCCGGTGCCGCAAAACGTTCGCGGATCCATGGCGATGACATCCAGGATGTAGGTGTGATCGAGACCGTACCAGGTCATCTGCACCAGGTTGATGCGCCGGACTCCGGCCGGCCGGGCGTGCGCGAGCAGTTCCTCGGCGCTGAAACTGGGAAACCAGAAGTCCTCTTTGCGGAAGCCCGGAGCCGGCGGGTACTTGACCGTATCGGAAGTCCAGATGTGAACGTGGGCGTCCACGTATGCGGGGTCTTGCGCTGAAAGAGAGGCCCCACCGCTGAGGACGGCGGCGATGGGTCCCCAGGTTTGACGGCGTGTCAGATTCATGTTGGATGTCCCCGATTTTGACGCCGGCTATCGTCCGGCGGTGTCGATGCCGCGCAGGCGGTCGCTGGCCGCGTTCAGAGTCTTGAAGGCTTCGGGAGGCAGCGCCAATTGCGTGCCCTTGAGGTTGTCTTCGACGTGCCGGGGTTCCTCCGCGCCGGCCAGGACGCTGGTGACTTCCCGGTGCGCGAGCACCCACGCGATGCAAACCTGGGGACGCGTGGCCCCGAGATCGCGGGCGACCGAGTCCAGCGCGGCGACCACCGGCGCCCATGGCTTTGCCGCGTCCACGGGCCTGCCGGGCGCCAGCCTCCCCTCCGCCAGCGGACTGAACGCCATCAGGCCCAGGCGTCCCCGGCGGATCAGAGGGAACAGTTCGTTCTCCATGAAATCACGACGCTTGCCGGCGATGAGGTTGTAGTAGTCTTCCAGCCCCGCGATGGGCGCCTTGCCTTTCCGCTTCGCCAGGTCAACGAACTCGCCGATCTGCCCAGCCGAGAAATTCGAGGCGCCCCAGTACCGGATCTTCCCCGCGCGCACGAGAGCGTCCATCGTTTCCGCCAGTTCTTCGGAGCGGGTTTCGTTGTCCGTATCGTGGTACAGGTATAAATCGATGTGATCGGTATTCAGCCGGCGCAGGCTTCCTTCCACCTGCGTCATCACGAAGTCGCGCGAGAGCCGCGTAGTTGCCGATGGAGCGTTTCCCACGGGTTTGAGCGACGGCGAGATCTTGGTGGCGATCACCACTTTGTCCCGCCGGCCGGCGATGGCCTTGCCGAGCGCCATCTCCGCGCCGCCCCAACCGTACGCGTTCGACGAATCGAAGAAGTTGATTCCGAGGTCGAGGCAGCGGTGCAGAATGGCCTGCGCCGCGGAATCATTGGCTTCGCGGGTGACCTTGCGGAAGGCCGTGCCCTGGCACAAACGGGAAACGTACAAATCGGTCTGGCCAAAGCGGACCCGCTGATCGTGCGTTGCCGCCTGGGCGGCAACGGCGCCACCGCACATCTCGAGAAAGGTCCGGCGCATCGAGCCTCCGGATGGATTCGTCCCGGTTGTGTTCATCGACATGGTGTCAGGCTGGTTCCGCATGCTTGCGGGCAATTTCCCCGATGCTGCCTCGATCCTCCGCCGCCACCGGGGTTCCCGGAGGTCTTACCGGGCCACCCGCCCGGCCCAGAGCTTCCAACGCGACCTTGATGCCGCTGACCCCGTAACCGGGCCGCAGCGACCGGACCCGCACCACCGGGTCGATGGCCGAGGTCAGGGTCTGCCGCATCCGTTCCCGATCGCCGGCGACCCCCTGTTTCCAGAACTCGCGGCATGCCTTGGGGACGAACGTGGCGACGGCGCTGGTGTAGGCGCGGGCCCCGGCCGGGAGTGCCTCCACCGCGTGCGTTTCGCCTTCGGCCACCCACACCAGGCGCTCGGCGATCAAAGTACCCAGAGCCTTGCCGATCGCCGTGCCCCCGGAAGGGTCTTTGAACCCGACGACGTTCGGGACTTCGGACAGCCGCTTCAGCACCGAGGGCCAATACTCATCGTTTCCGCGCGGGTATGCCACGACGCCAATCCCCACCGACGACGCCACGTCGCGAAAGTACCGGTAAGCGCCTTCTTCGCTCTCGCTGCCGTAGGGCGGCGAAAAGAGCAGGATCGCGTCGGCGCCGGCCTTCTCGGCGTTTTCCGCCATCCGCAGCGCCATCTTGTATCCGCCGCCCGCGCCCGCAACCACTGGTAACCTGCCCGCGGAACCCGCGACGGCGGCCGCCGCCATGGCCTTCTGCTCGTCCAGGTCGAGGGTGAACAACTCGCCCAGTCCGCCGCCGACCACGATGGTCGTATCGGCGACGGGGTGGTTCGCATGGTGCGCCACATTGCGGCGGAGACCCTCTGCGTCGAGGTCGAGGTTGGCCCGAAAGGGCGTGGTCATGAAGTTGTGCACGCCTCGCAGCGCATCTCTCAATTGCTGCATGGTGCGCCGGGGGCGATCGCCTCCTCCGCCGGTAAGCAGTGGCAACGAACCCGCGCCCGCCAGGAGCGCTCTTCTGGAAACGGCCATCACGTTCTCTCCCTTCATTTGGCAACTTCGGCACTTCAGTGAAGCCAACACGCCACCGCGGAAGCATTATCACCCGTTCCGGTCCGGCGAGACAACAGCGTATGCGAGGCCAAGAACGTCTGCACCCAGGGCGTCGGGTATGGACGACAAACCTGCGAAGGTGTTAGCGTGTCGTGCATGGTCGCCAAGCCCACGAAAATCCCTGCGGAACTGGATCTCAATCACGCCATGATCTACACACGCGACGTGTCGCGCGCCCTTGCCTTCTATCGCGACCTCCTCGGCCTGACCCTCCTTGAAGAGTTCCGCGCAGGGGACCGGCCGGTGTACGCCCGTCTAAAGCTGCCCTCCGGCACGGCGACCATTGCCTTGCACCTGCTCGGGCCTGGTGAGGCGCTCCACACCGGCGGCGTTCGTCTGTACTTTGAAGTTCGGGCGCTCGACCGCTTCTGCAGGCGACTCGAGGCCAAAGGTGCAAAATTCACCAAGCCGGCAGCGACGATGCCGTGGGGTTGGAAGCATGCGTATCTCGACGACCCGGACGGCCACGAGATCAGCCTCTATTGGGCCGGTTCGAAGCGGCTGCAGAAGACCAAGCCGGCGGCGCGCGTTTGATAGGGCCGAACGTTCAAACCGTGCCGCGACGGTAATAAGCCGTGAAAAATTGGGGGCGGTCACCCCGTTTCACGACGACAACTCGTTGATTCTCCACAAATCGTTGATCGGGAAACGGGGTGGCCGTCCCCTTTTTTTCACAGCCTCAAACGGAGCGGTCTGTCGCCAAAATCCGGATTCCGTGCTACCGGCCTTTCAGAACATCTCGCAGGCGCTTGCCCACAATCAGATCCTCTCCCGGTTGAAGCCCAAACGAGTAGACCACCACGGAGCGATCCTGCGTCTTCGGGACCTTCGGATCGGCAGCCCACTCGCCGGCGCGGACAATGTAGGGGTTGTAGCTCGCGAGCACGGAAATCGAGGGGTTCCCCTCCCGCATCTGTCGTTCGCATTCCTCCGGCGTGAGGCTCACGGCCGCGTCATTCCATCGAACCGTCAACTGCATGAAGCGGTTGCTGCCGGTCCGGACGTCGATCGCGGTGGTGACGCCTGAAACCGTCTCCACCATCGCCGCGATCCGTTTCAGCTTGCGAGTCTGTTCGCCATACAGGCTGTCCAAGTCCACCGTGAGCCACTTTTCGACTGCCGCCAGGCAGCCGACAATCTCCTCCTTGCCCACTTTCAACGCGCGGCAAACCGCGCCCTCCACTGGATTGTTGTTCGCCAGCGCAGCCTCGATCAGGTCCTTGCGGCCGAGCAGCAGACCGCTGCACTGCGGTCCGCACAGGCCCTTGCCCCCGCTGAACGCGTACAGGTCCACGCCCAGCGCGGAGTAGCGCCGCAGATTGCTGATGGGCGGAATGCCGCCGGCGGCATCGACAAATACGGGGACACCCGCGGCCTTGCAGATGGGAATGATCTCTTTCAAGGGCGGCGCATGCTGTGGGTCGGGATCGGCGGGGTAGCCGGTGAAGAACATCGCCGTGTTCCCGTTCAATGCGGAGCGCAACTCGTCCAGGTTGCGCGCCACCACGGGCTTTCCTCCGGCCAGCCGCAACGCGCTGTCGAAAATGCTGCGGCCGCCCCACATGATGACTTCGTGTTTGAGCCCGGTCGTGTCCGGAAGCTGCCAGATCTTCTCCGGATCCTTCCCCGCGATGCAAGCGGCCATCGCGACAGCCTGCGCGCCCGCCGCTCCGCTGGTGATCATGCCCGATTCCGCCCCGGAAATCTGCGCCAGCCTTCGTCCCACCGCCCGTTGAAGCTCGACGATGTCCACAAAATACTGCGACGCCTCCTCCATCGCGCGGCGAACCTCGGGCCACACCAGCGTCGCGCTCAGGAAGGTGAAGGGGATATTGGCGCTGATCATGGGCCGGACGCCAAGACGCGTGTAGACATTGCTGTTCAAGTCCCGCCCAGTGGTTTTGGCAAGCGCCTCTCGAGCCATGTCGCGCCCAAGGACAAGAGCGAGCAGAGAATATCCCCGCAGTCTGTATAGAAAGCCTCTACGGCTCTCACTCGCCTGGAACATGTGCTTCGGCCTCCTCTCGACCAACGCCCTTTTCCACTCTGTTTTGGCTGCACACCGCCCTGCGGCACGACCGCAAAGGCAGGTTCGGTTCATCAGTATACTGGACAGGGCGCTTAAGCCTCGTCGTGCGGCTTTGTCCCCGATTTTCCGTGACGGCCGCTCGGACGTAGAATCGTGACAAAGTATGAAATCCCTCTTTCGAGTGGCAATGGCAGGATTCCTGACCACCGCGTTGCTTCCGGCGGCGGACGGCGTCGCGGTGGTGGTGGGCAAGACCGCCTCCGGCCTGGAACAGTTCGCCGCCGAACAACTCAGCGACTATCTTTCAAAGCTCTTCGGAATCCAGGCCCGGCCGGTAACCTCCATGCCGAAGTCCGCAACTTCGGTCTTCCTCATCGGCTCTCCTCAAACGAATCGACTGATTGGTGAAAGCGAGGTGTCGTCGCGATTCACCGGCCTGGGTGAACAAGGCATCGTCGTCGCACGCGCCTCAATCGGTGGGCGCGCGGCGCTGGTGGCCGGAGGCGGAAGTCCACGAGCGACCCTGTGGGCGGTCTATGAGTTGGTGGAGCGCTACTGGGGCGTCCGGTATCTTCTCCACGGCGATGTCCTCCCGGCGCGCCGTCCATTCGCGCTCCCGGACGCCAGTCTCCGCCTGGAACCGCTACTGCCTGTCCGCCAATG
>CAZGUX010000281.1:0-10052 GCA_964529305.1 uncultured Solibacteraceae bacterium
TGCGGGCCGCGGTGGAACTGGCCGGCCTGACGCCGGATGATGTCCGTGTGGAAGTCGTCGTCGGCCGCGTTGGACCCAGCGGCGCCCTCGAAGAAACGGAGGTCACGCTGCTGCCTGCCAAGGAAAGCCAGGGGTCGGTGACGGTGTTTTCGAGCGAACTGGTCCCGGTCCAAACCGGGCGGTTGGGTTACGCCCTGCGCATCAGCCCGAACCACCGCGATGATCCCCTGACACGGCCCTGCCCGGACTTGATCCGCTGGGCATAGTCCCGGATCGTGAAATTCCCTGCCCCTCGAGCGCCTGCCCCGCGATAGCCCGGTCCCTGGCGTCCGATCGTCGGACGCTTCCCAGGTGAAAATTCCCCTCTTTCCTCGCTTCTTTTCCTGCTGCGAACCACACCGGGATGTGCATAATTGAGGTAGACCAGCTTCAATCAGGAGGTCAAGATGCGACGCATTGCCGGGCTTACGGCCCTGCTTCTTTTGGTAGTCCGCGTCGACGCCCAGGATTTTCGCGCCGGCCTTACTGGGCTCGTCGCCGATCCGGCGAGCGCGGCCATCCCGGGCGCCAAGGTAAGGGCTACCAACATTCAGACAAACGCTTCCACCGTCGTGACCGCCAACGATGCCGGTCGCTATTCGATTTCGTTCTTAATTCCCGGGAAATACCGCGTCGAGGTCGAAGCTCAAGGCTTCAAGAAATTTGTTCGCGAAAACGTGGAATTGCAGATCAGCGTCGTGGCCGCCCTGGACGTCTCCATGGAAATTGGCGCCGTGACCGAGCAGGTCACGGTGAGCGGCCAGATGTCGCTGCTCGAAACGGAGACCGCGTCGCGCGGCGGCATTGTGGACAACGATCTGTTGCAGAGCGTACCGAACGCGGGCCGCAATGTGTATCAACTGGCGTTCGCCATGCCCGGGGTGTATAAGCCGTCGACTTCGCAGGCAACCGAGTTCAGTCTGGACGGACTGGCGAATTCCCGGACGGCGATCAACGGCGCCGCCAGTGGGGTGGCCGGAACCGAATCGAACACCGACGTACTGATCGACGGAACGAGCGCGGCCAAGGGCGACCGGCAGGTGGTCATGATTCCGGCGCTCGAGTCGGTTCAGGAGTTTCGCGTCCTGACCAACATCTACGACGCGCAATATGGACGGACTGGCGGCGGCATCATCACCACCACCACCAAGTCGGGCACCAATCAGTTCCACGGCGTCGTGTTCGACCGGTATTTCGACCAGCGCCTGGGCGCCAATAGCTGGTCGAACAACCGGAACAGGGTTCCGCGCCCGGATCGAACCGCCAACAATTACGGCTTTCAGAGCAATGGTCCGATCTGGATTCCGAAGGTATTCGACGGTCGGAACAAGCTGTTTTACATGATCAGCTACGACAACAGCCCGTCCAGTTCGCTGTACACCAGCCAGTTCACAACGCCGCTGAAGGAGATGAAGACGGGCGACTTCTCGAACCTGCTGGCGAGTAACGGCCAACGCATTACGATTTACGACCCCAACACGACCCGGGCCGGAACGGGCGGCGCGTTCATCCGGACTCCGTTCGCGGACAACCGGATTCCGGCGGCACAGATCAACCCGGTGGGGGCGAAGATCGTGAGCTACTATCCCGACCCGACCAGCGCCGGGACCGGACCCGCCGCAGTGAACAACTTCTTCCAGACCAGCGACAACAAGGGCGATTTGTGGCAATGGACGGGTCGACTGGACATCCGCACGGGAACTAAGGACGCTTTCTTCGGCCGATACGGGGAAACCAACATGACGCGCTGCTGCGATCAGCGCTATCCGGCCGGCAACCCGGCAGAGACCAGTACGATTCTGCCTCGCGGCCGCCGCGGCCGGACCCTGACTCTGGACTGGACGCGCACCTTGAGCGCCTCGATGACCTTCAACCTGCGCGCCGGGTTTTCGCGGCTGGAGAACCTGGCGTGGAACCCGCAAACGCTGGCATTCGATCCCAAAGAACTCGGCTTTCCCGCGTCCCTGGTGTCTCAATTCGCCCGCACGCAATACCCGTTCGTCAGCATGGGCGCCTACATGTCACAAGGCGCGGGCCCGTTCCTGCAAGGGGACGATACGTACACCGTGGCGGCGTCGGGCGGAAAAGTCGTGGGGACGCACCTGATGAAGTTCGGCGTGGAGGCGCGAGATTTTCGCACCACCAATCTGAGCTATGGATCGGCCGGCGGCAGTTACTCGTTCACGCGCTTGTGGACCCAAGCCGACCCCAACCGGGCGGATGCGCTTTCGGGCAATGAGATCGCCAGCGCGCTGCTGGGTTATCCTGCGTCGGGCTCCATCGATATTCCGATTACGCCGGCGTACCGTGGGCGCTACTGGTCCTTCTTCTTCCAGGACGACTGGAAGCTGACTCGCAAGCTAACCCTGAACCTGGGCTTGCGGTGGGACTACGAGAGCCCGGTGGCGGAGCGCTACAACCGCCAGACGCGCGGGTTCGCGTTCGGCCAGGCCAGCCCGATCGCCGCTCAGGTGACGGGCAAGCCGGGAATCGAGAATTGTCCGGCGTGCCGGTCCTTGACCGGCGGACTGTTGTTTGCCGGTACCAGCGGGGATGAGCGGTTCGCGTTCGCGCCCGACCGCAATAACTTCCAACCGCGGATTGGCGCGGCCTACTCGTTCAACAGCAAGACGGTACTCCGCGGGGGCTTTGGGATCTACACGCTCGGCCAATGGGCGCTCGGCCCGTCCACCGGGTTCAGCCGTTCCACGCCCGTCATCACGACCACCGACGGTCTGACCCCCTCGGCGTCGATGAGCAACCCGTTTCCCGGTGGACTGCTCCAGCCCATCGGCTCGAGCCTCGGCCTGGCAACCGATCTCGGTCTTGGGCTCGGCGTCACGTACACCGACCGTCCCCTTCCCTTGTCCAAGCAGGTGTCCTTCGGTATTCAGCGCGAATTGCCGTTCGGAATCTTTGCCGACGTATCTTATGTCGGCAACTTCACCAGTCGCCTGCCTATCAGCGGCAACCTGAATTCGATCCCTGTTTCCGAGTTGGGCAAGGCTGCCAGTTACTATTCCGATCGCGTCACCAATCCCCTCGCAGGACTGCTACCCAACAACGCCGCGCTGAATGGCGCGACGATTCAACGGCAACTGCTCCTGGTGGCCTTTCCTCAGTACTCCGGCGTCAGCGTGAGCAATATCCCCGCTGGGCGGAACCGCTACGACTCGCTGCAGGTTTCCGTGCGCAAGCGCTTCTCGAACGGGCTGAACCTGCAAGTCAACTATATGGCGGCCAAGACTCTGGAACAGTTGGTCCTGTTGAACGCGCAGGACCTCAACGCGGCGGACATCCTGAACCCCAAGCTGGAAAAACGCCTGACGATCTTCGACATTCCGCAAAAGCTCGCGCTGCTGGGCACGTATGAACTGCCCTTTGGACGCGGCCGCCCGCTGTTGAACTCCATGCACCCGGTCGCGAACGGTCTTCTGGGCAATTGGAAGCTGGGCTGGAACGTCACGTTCCAGGGGGGCTTCCCAATCGATTTCCCGAATGCCGCGCCGCTCGAAGCCCGCAGCGCCAAACTTCCGTCCGAGCAGCGCACCCTGGAGCGCTGGTTCGACACTTCGCTGTTCCCTCGGGTGGCCGGTCCGGCGCCGTTCACGCTCCGCAATTTCCCGTCAAGGTTCCCGGACGTCCGGTTTCAAGGGCTCTCCAATTACGACTTCTCGATCGCCAAAGACATCGTGATCCGGGAGCGGGTGAAGACGCAGGTGCGCGCGGACTTCATCAACTCGTTCAACCATCCGTATTTTACGCAGTTGGTGGGGAATCCGCCGAACGTGACCAACGCCAATTTCGGGCAGATCAGCCCGCAGCAGAACAACGCACCGCGCGTGATCTTTCTGGAGTTTCGGCTGAGCTTCTGATCTGAGTAACCGAGAGGCGCCGGGCGACAAACGGCGTCGCCCGGCGACACTTTTGGGGACGTCCAGAAAATCGAAGGCCCGCGGACTTGCGCCCGCGGGCCCGAAAGGTGAAAAGCTGGAGTAGACGATCAGTCGGCGGCGCAAGCCGTCTGGATGTTCCCGCCCACCAACTGAGCTCGCAGTTCCTGCTCGTACTCGGCAAGGCGACGCTCGACATCGTCGGCCGCCATTCGCTTCTTGATCACGTCTTCGCGATACCGCCGGAGGAAGTAGTCGATGGTTTCGACACGGATCCGGATCGAACCGGACGGCTTGTTCTCGTCCATGTCCTTGAAGCAGAAGTACGGCGTGCCGGACTTCTCGATAATGCCTTCGATCACGCCGTAGATGGGCGCGTCGTGGCCGCACTTGAAACTCGAGATTTCGAGCGCGACCAGGTTTGGATGCCGCGCGGTGAACTTGGCCGCCCACACTTTGTGGTTGGTGCTAGCGGAGTACGAGTTTTTCCACACGTCCTGGATTTCCAGCGGGCTGGTGATCAGGCCCTGCCGCATGTCGTCGGCGAAGAGCCGGTCCAGCAGGTCTTCGTCGATCGGCAGCGTGCTCTGCGAGAAAATCGGGTAGCCGAGTTTCTGGAACTCCTCCATGATTTCGTGGTTCAGGCCCGGATCGTGGTGATAGGGCCGGCCCAGCATCACAATGCCGATCCGGTCCTCGCGCTCGAGTTGGTCCAACACCTCGCGGGCGCGGCGTTGAATGCTGGTTTCGTAATCGGCAAGCGCCTTGAAGCCCACTTCCAGCGCACGGTCGTTCTCCTGCGAAGACAAGCCGAGAACCGGACCCCAGCACTCGAACATCTGGTGCGCCAGGATCTTCCGGTCCGCGACGTTGGTCATCGGATTCAGGTATTTGACGTTGTGCTCGGCGAAGAGGTCGGACTCCTTGGTAAAGGCCGCCTTCACCGTCTCCGGGGTCGTGGTGACGGTCGGGCAGGCATTGGAGGCCGTCAGCTTCACCAGGTGCGTGGTGAGCACATCGAACATCGGGAAGAAAATGATGTCGATCTTCTTCCTCGCGCTCTTGACGGTCAGGAGATTGTGAACGTGGGCGATGCCGATCTTGGCCGGGAAGCAGGGATCGATGGCGCCCCGGCTGGAGCCTGCGCGATACAGGTCGCCGCTCGTGTAATCGGAGTAGACGATGTTTTCGCCCTTCACTCCGAGGCTCTCCAAATAGCTGTTGAACAGCGGCGCGTACCCGTAGATGTTCAGAACGCGAGGGATTCCGATCCGCAGGTTGCCCCGGTTCTTCATCAGGGCGACCCGTTCCTTGGCAGCCTTGGTCCAGGCGATCGTCGGAATCGGGTCAGCCACTGACTTGGGCGAGCGAAGCCGGAACGGCTCGTGTGCGGCGATGTCAACGAAATTCGGGTTCGCGTTCTTTACCGTATCGAGCGCACCCTTGATGTCCTTCATGTCATTGACATCTTCCACCGTTCCCTTCTCGCAGGTGGCGATGATGAGGCGCTGCTCCCCTTCGAGCAACGGCACCTTGGTGACCTTCTTGGGAGCAGGGGGCGGGGCGATCTTGTTCAGCGGAACAAACCCGCCGCCACCGGCACTGGGGCTCATCGCGGAGTCGGCGCTGGGGCCCATCGTGTAGTCGATGAACGTGCGGAGACAGTTGTTCTTGCAGAAGTTGCAGCGAGTCTCCTCGTTGCGTGTCGTGCGGTATTGAATGTCGCGCACGCCATCGAGGCCGACAAACTCGGTGCGCTTGCCATTCTTCCACAGGCGCAACGCTTCGACGCCGGCGCCGATCGCGCCCGATTCACCGCAGTGCTCGTGGACGATAATCTCCGGCACCTTGCCGTTCGCCCTGAAGCTGCTGCGGATGAAATCCACTTCCGCCTTCACCACGGCGAGGTTGTTCTGCGTACCTCCCTGGAGGACAAAACGCTCTCCGAGCGCGGCCAGATTCGGGATACTGGCGACGTACAGGAAAACGTTCTTCGGAAGCACCGCAGCCAGGCCGGCCATGATCTCTTCCGCCCGCCAGCCCTGGCGCTGGAAGTTGACGATGTCCGACTGCATGAACACCGCGCAGCCGTACCCGAAGACCGGCATGGCAGTCGCGGAGAATGCCAGGTCGGAATATTGCATCACGTCGATGCCAAAACCCTCGGCGGTCGACTGCAGAAAATAGCCGTTACCGGCCGAGCACTGCGTGTTGAGCTTGAAGTCCTTGACACGTCCGTTCTTCAGGACGATGAGCTTGATGTCCTGGCCGCCAACGTCGACGATGACATGCGGATCGTCGTAGAACTTCAGCGCCGACTCGGTGTGGGCGACGGTTTCCACCAAGGCGACATCGGCTTTCAGTACGTCGCGAAGAACGTCCTTGGCGTAGCCGGTGGTACCGACTCCGAGCACTTCCAGTTTGGCGTTCTGTGCCTCCACCTGCTTGCGGAGATTCTCGAAGATGTCCTTGGTGTCCTCAATCGGATTCCCCTTGGACAACTGGTAGGACTTGACGAGAATGTCGCCGTTCTCATTGAGAAGGACGCCCTTGGTGGAAGTCGAGCCGCCGTCAATACCGATGAAAGCGCCGACCGTGGTACCGGACTGAAAGGTCGCGGGGGTGAACTTCTTGCGACGGTAGGCGACCTTGAAGGCTTCCAATTCTTCGCTGCTCTTGGATAGACCCGAACCCCCCGACTTGGCTTTCTCCTCCGCGCGGCCGAAATCGATGTAGTAGCGAAGTTTGGCCATGCCGGTATAGCGGCCGACCTCGGCGTCCTCATCCTTTCCGAACTGGATGGCGCCCATCGCTGCAAAATACTGTGCGTTCTCGGGAACCTTGATGAGATCTTCAGGCTTGTGGCCGTCCGGCACCTCAACCTTGCGTTCCTGCCACATGCGCGGGATGTTGGCCTGCCATGCTTCCTTCATGCCGCGGATGAACGTGTTCGGGCCTCCGAGAAGCAGGACGTGCGGGCGCAGGGTATGGCCGCGCGTCAGGACGCTGAGGTTCTGAAGCACAATGGCTTCGAACAACGACGCCATGAGTTCGTCCGAAGGAGTCCCTTCCTTTTGGAGGCCGTTGATGTCGGTTTCCGCGAAGACGCCGCACTTGCCGGCGACCTTGTGGAGTTTGATGCCGTGATAGGCCTGCTGGCAAAGAAGATCGGGTGGAATGCGCAGCTTGGCGTTGATCTTGTCGATGACCGCGCCGGTGCCGCCGGCACACTTGTCGTTCATCGAAGGGATCTTCTTCTTGCGGCCGCTCTCATCGTCGTCCTTGAAGACGATGATCTTGGCGTCCTGGCCTCCGAGCTCGATCACCGAATAGACTTCGGGGTGTTCCTTCTCGACCGCGAGCGAAACGGCGGTGACTTCCTGGACGAACTTGGCGCCGATCTGCTCGGCGATGGAGCCGCCGCCCGACCCCGTCATGAAAATCCTGGCCGTTCCTTCCGCGATGCCGACTTCCGTCTCCATCCGGCGGAGGAACTCGTCTACCTTCTCGGGTTGCTTGGTCTCATGGCGCTGATAGTCCTGCCACAGCACCTGATCCGTCTGCGCATCCGTGACCACCGCTTTCACCGTGGTCGATCCAACGTCTAAACCTACCGAGTAACGGCTTTCCATGATTCTCCTGTATTGGCTGACTTTGGAAACCGGGCGCTACAGCGAACAGTCGCGCAACGCCCGGCCAGGCACATTACTACGCGTAATTCGGTTTCGGCGAGGAAGACCGCTGCGGCCAGAAGCGGCGGCGGCGATCCATCAGATCACTCACGTGGGCCGCGAAATGAGCGGCCGTGCCGGCGACTCCATGCTTGTGAGGCACCTTGTAGAGAGGCCGTTTCAGTTCCGGATGATCGGCGACGTAGGAGCGCAATTCGGGCAAGGTCTTGCCGCAGGATTGCAGCACGGTTTCAAATTCCAGTTTAGCCTTGGCCTTCGCTTCGCCCAACGCCATTTGGACGCGGCTATGAGCGTTGACTTCACCTTCGCCCGACGTCTCGATCGGCAGGAAGATCATGTCGCGGTACTTGTTGACCACCGCCGATTGCACGCCGTCCGACTGCGACGAAGGCATGCAGCCAAAGGGCTTCACCGCCAGGACCATGTGGGTCAAGTGGTGAATGTGGTAATAGATGTTCTTTCCGATTTCGAGGTGGCCTTCTCCGCCGCGGCTCATCTTGTGGTAGAACGGGTGCGCCAAGGCCGCCAGTTCATCCTGGGGAATCAGGTGGTGGGCTGTGCCTCCGAGTTTGTCGATGATGCGGTGGTAGAAGTGCGACCACAGCACTTCGCCCATGTGCAGACCGAACACCTTCTTCTGCAGGTTCATCGCGCGGGTCAGGCGCTTACGGAATTCGTGCCAGGCCAGGGGATGGGCGTGAGATTCCACGTCGTGCTTATTGCGCGCGATCGTCTTGGCCTGGTGACACAGGTAGGCAACCCACGTCGCGATCGGTTCCACCTTCACCTCGGCGCCTTCGCGCTCGAGGAACCTGAACATATTGAAGTTGCCGTCGCCTTCGGTGGTCTGCGCCCAGAACTCGCCGGTGATCTTGACGATGGGCTTCACTTTGAAGCGGTCGACTTCAATCGTGTTGATGAGATTCCTCACCTCGTCGATGGTGTTGATGAACACATCTCCGTAGAGGTGCTCACGAATCTTCCCGATGGTGTTTGAAGGGTTGCGCACACCCTTGCGGTCGGCGAGATAGTTCTGCACCCAACCAGGGGACCGTTCCATGATCTCGAAGTGCTTGCGGTCCTTGAGAAGCGTCACCAGGCGGCTCATCGCCTCATCAAACACCCGATTGGTTTCGCCTTTGGTGGTCTCGTAGGGCCGGATCAGGTAGGCCATCTCGTTCATCGTGTCGCCCAGGTGGAGCGCGTTCAGCATCCCCAACCCGAAATCCACGTTGAACTTGAGCCCGGCTTCGCCGGACTTGGCGTTGATCCCTTCCTGCTGTTGGAACAGCAGCACGCGGAAGCCGTCGTACCCGGCGTTTTGCAGCGCGAAGCGGTACTCGGCCTCATACATGCCAAAACGGCAGGGACCGCAGGAACCGGCGGTGAAGAAGACATAGTTGTCAAGGATGTCGTCCCGCCGCATCCCGCCGGCTTCCAGCCGCTGCAGGTATTGAACCAGATTCCCGACCGTGAAGTAGGTCGGATTGCACTGGCCGTTGTTCCCGAACTCTTTCCCCGCCTGGAAGGCGGGCACGTCCGGGGTGGGCAGGATCTCGCACTTATAGCCCGCGCCGCGAAAGACCGCTTGAATCAGAGCTTCGTGCTTGGCAGTCAGGCCGCCAAACAGAATCGTCACTCGGTCCCGCTCCTCGGCGGTGAACGAGCGTTCCACCGGGCGTTGGAAGGGCCGAATTTGTACCAGTCCCGTCTCCCGCCGTAGTTTGGCGCGTTCTTCCGCCAGGCGCCGTTTGATTTCGCTTTCCACTCCTGGTTCAACTACAGGGTTATCAAGCTGTTCGATCATCTGATTCCTTGTCTACTGAGATTCGGAGGGTCCAGGCATCGCCTGACCAAAAGCCAACCCTCGTGGCAGATCAAAGTTGTCCTACAGGCGCAGTGTCTATTCGGGTCTCTTGAAGAGACGTAACTTCCACGATCCAGGTAACCCGGGGGGGCCTCGCTATTGCTTGCCCATACTTAAGCACCAACGGGTAAACGGTTCATTCTGCCGGTCGAACAGCACGGTCCGGGGGGTAAACCGATGTCTCAGAAAGAACACGCTTGTTCGCGAGTATAGACCAAAGACCCGGCAGTCGACAAGCAGAAAAACGCAAAGTTTGCACAGACATGGTCTCTACAGACATGGTCTTTAGGGAAAGGTCGGTTTGGCGGGCTATGGTATCGGCAGTACGTTGCGACGGAACTTCGGGCCGGAGCGGGCGCGTGGCGCTGAGCCGCGACCGGCAGAAGGTGTGAAGAAATGGTGCACCGGCCATCGCTCCCTGAAGGGAGTCCTGATGGGCCTGGGAATGCCCAGGGAAGGAGATGAAAATCGCCGCGATCGGTGTAAGCTGTGACTCGGCGGGGAGGTGAAGAGGTCGTAACCGCTCTGGAGAAGTCGAGGCCGTAAGGGAGTTTGATCCGG
>CAZGUX010000282.1:0-14403 GCA_964529305.1 uncultured Solibacteraceae bacterium
CCCCCCAGGCCAAGAAGCGCCGTGCTCAAAAGCTGGCTCAAACCTTGCGTAGATTGGGATATACCGTCACGATCACTCCCCTCGATGCCGAACCGTCGGCTGAACTACCGGCACCATGATTTTCATGGGAGCGGGCAATCCAACTTCCGCACGGGTTCCTCAGGGAGGGGGTTGCCATGCTCTTCAACGGCGCAGTCTACTTTCCACACATGTTCTTGGGCGCGGATTGGTCTTTTTCCGCGTTCCCGAGAGAAGCAACCGAAAGAGGGTAAGCTTGTGTGAAGAAAAGTCAGGAGGCATCATGGCAGGAATCGGGGCGGCTTCGATCGCCAATCAATGGCAAGGTGAATTCAACGGCCGGCTGCTACTGCCCGATCAGGATGGCTACGAGACGTCACGCCGCGTCTGGAACGGCATGATCGACCGCCGCCCCGCTCTGATCGCGCAATGCACCTCGGCCGCGGACGTTCGCGCGGCCGTGAAACTTGCCCGGGCCGAACAGTTGACGGTCAGCGTAAGAGGCGGAGGACACAACGTGGCCGGATCCGCGGTCTGCGAAGACGGGCTCATGATCGACCTCTCGCTGATGAAGAGCCTGCGGGTGGACCCCATCGCTCGCGAGGTCGCCGCCGGCCCCGGCGTGCTCTGGGGCGAGTTCGACCGCGCCACCCAGGCTCATCAGTTGGCGACCACCGGGGGCCAGGTGTCGCACACCGGAATCGCCGGCCTGACGCTGGGAGGCGGACTCGGCTACCTGATGGGTAAGCACGGCGCGGCCTGCGACAATCTGCTCTCGCTGGACGTGGTGACGGCCGATGGCGAAATGCTCACGGCCAGCGCGGAGCAGAATCCGGATTTGTTTTGGGCCATGCGGGGCGCCGGCGCTAACTTCGGCATTGTCGTGTCGTTCCGCTATCGCCTGCATCCCTTGACCGGTGTTCTCGCCGGCATGTTGTTGCACCCTCGCGAGCGCGCCGGCGAACTCATCGCGTTTCACCGGGAATTTCTGATCAACACTCCCGACGAACTGAACACGACGGTGGGCTTCCTCAATTCACCGGAGGGCGTGCCTCTCGTAGGGATCATCGCGTTCTACGCGGGGCCGATCCAGGAAGGGGAACGCCTGCTGCAGCCCCTCCGGGCCTTCGGTCCGCCGGTGGCCGACCTCGTTCGGCCCATGACGTATTCCGAGGCACAGAGCATGGTGGACAACGCCGTGCCGGTGGGTCACCGCTATTACTGGAAGTCGAACTTCGTGCCGGCGCTGGCCCCTGGCCTCGCGGCCGCGCTCGAGAACGGCGCCAACGCCATGCCCTCCCCGTATTCGATGATTCTCGTGTTCCAGGTCGGCGGCCAGATCCAGCGTGTCCCGAAGGACGCAATGGCCTTCGACCATCGCGATGTGAACTTCGAGATGTCAATCATCGGCCATTGGACGGATCCCGGCCAGGATGCGGAGAACACACGCTGGGCGCGCGACGTCTGGACCGCGGCACAGCCCTTTGTCTCACCCGCCGTCTACTCGAATCACATGACCGCGGATGAAGGCGAGGCGCGAGTGCGGGCGGCCTACGGGCCGGAGAAATACGCCCGATTGGCAAAGCTGAAGGCTGCCTACGACCCCACGAATTTCTTTCGCCAGAACCACAACATCGCGCCCGACGGGACTTGAAGATTGCAGCTCTCGCGGCTGCTGAATTTACACTTGGTCATGGGTGATTGCGCACAGGGGAACACCTGGCGCCGGTAGACTGGTCCTGTGCTTGGGTGGCGCCGCCCCGCGGTCAGGGGATTCTCTTTCTGTGCGGGCGTGCTCTGCCTGCTTCCCGCAGCGCCCGCGCAGACGGATGGGATCATGGCGACCCTCGCCGGTTCCACGGTTCTGAACGGTCCTCCCGCGCGCGGATTCGGCGGTGATGGCGGTCCCGCGCGCAAAGCGTCATTCGCCTTCGCCAACCGCCAGAACGATTGCGATCCCAGCCTCTACGACCAGATCTCTCACGTTGCCATCGACCCCGACGGGAACCTCTACGTGAGCGATTCGGCGAACCAGCGGGTCCGTCGTGTCAGTCTCCCTGGCACCGTCACCACCATCGCCGGGAATGGCGAAAAGCCTCCCGTCGATCCCCGTACCTGCGTCCCCACCGGGGGAGCGATCCTGGGTGACGGCGGACCTGCGGTCAATGCACGCTTGCATTTCCCGGCGGGACTCGCCGCACACCCCGCTGGCGGTCTGGTCGTGGCCGACCAGCAAAGCAATCGCATCGTCCGGATCAGCCCTTCCGGCATCCTCACCACCATCGCGGGCAATGGCCTTCACGCGTTCTACGCACCGCAGGTCCCGGCGCTCAACTCGGGCCTCGACTGGCCGACCGCCATTGCCGTCAACGCGGCCGGCGTCATCTACTTCTCCGAACTTCACAGCGGACGCGTCGCCCGCATCGGCGCTGATGGACGCCTGGTGACCGTGGCCGGCACCGGCATCCCCGGCTATAACGGCGACAGCGGGCAAGCCACTTCCATCCGCCTCTCGAGCCCCACCGGACTTGCGCTGGACGTGGAAGGCAATCTCTACATTGCCGACCAGGGCAACCATCGCGTCCGCAAAGTCACGCCCGCAGGCGCACTGACAACGATCGCCGGCAGCGCTGCCGGGTTCAGCGGCGACGGCGGACTGGCTGCTTCCGCGCAACTCGACCGCCCGGCCGACGTGAAAGTCGACGCGCGCGGCAACATCTACATTTCCGACATGCTGAATCACCGTGTGCGGCGTATCGATCCCTCCGGCATCATTCGCACCGTTGCCGGCGACGGTGTACCGGTTCGCGGCCCCGACGGTGGCGTGGCCACCGCCAGCAGCCTGTTCCTTCCCACCGGCCTCGCCATCGACGCCAAGGGCGACGTGCTCGTGGTCGATTGGGGTAACTGTCTTCTGCGCCGCATCACCTACAGCGGCACTCCCGTCATCTCCACCAACGGGATTCGCAATGCCGCCAGTTTCGCCCTGGGGCCCACTGCGCCCGGCGGTTTGTTCACCATCTTCGGCGCGAATCTCGCGTCCTCATCGCTCTCCGCCGAACAGTCTCCCTGGCCAACCGTTCTCGACGGTGTTTCCGTGCGCGTCAACGGAGAACCTGCACCTCTGTTTTTCGTTTCTCCCGCGCAGATCAATGCGCAACTGCCGTACGCGGCCGCGCCCGGGGAAGCGCGCGTCGAGGTCGCGGGCCCGCGAGGCGCCAGCGGCATCGAGTTTGCCGCCGTCGCCGAATCGGCCATCGGAGTGTTTACGCTTGCGCCGTCTCGCAGGGCCATTGCGCTCAATCAGGACACTTCGCTCAACTCGCCGTCGCAGGCCGAAACCCGGGGCCGCGTCCTCGCCGTCTTCCTGACCGGTATCGGCCAGGTGAACCCGGCCGTCGCCACCGGCGACGCCGCGCCCCTGACCTCGCTCCACTACGCCAACTCCCCCGCGGTCGCGACTCTCGGTGGCGTTGACGCACCCGTGCAGTTTCTCGGCCTCACGCCCGGCTTCATCGGTCTGGCCCAAGCCAACGTGTTGATCCCGGAAGAGGCGCCCATCGGCGACGAGGTTCCCCTGGTGTTACGCTCCGTCGGACAGGCCAGTAACTCGACGTTCGTGTCCATCCGGTAGCCTCCCAGCATGATCCTGCGCCTCATGGTCTTCGTCCTCGCCGCGCGCGCCGCATCTGCCCAGGAGCCGGCCGAAGCCCATGTTCATGAGCATCACCACGCCGGGCGCGATCCCATGGCCGCCATGCAACCTGGCCCTTCCGGCGGTTGGTATTCCTCCGGTACCAGCCAGGTCCCTCGCGAGACCCCGATGTACATGCTTCACGGGAGCAAAGGAGCGTGGGACTTCATGCTCTCCGGCGTCTTCTACGGGGTCTACACGAATCAGACCGGCCCGCGCGGCCGCGACAAACTCTTCGCGCCGAACTGGATCATGCCCATGGCTTCGCGCCGGGTCGGTCGTGGACTCGTCACCTTCCGGTCGATGTTCACGCTCGAGCCCGCCACCATCACGCAGAAGCGCTATCCGCTACTCTTCCAGACCGGCGAGTTGGCCAACGGCACGCCCATCATCAACGGCCAGCATCCGCACGACCTGTTCATGGAGTTGGGTGTCGCCTACCAGCACCCACTAGGCGGCCGTGCGCGCCTGAACTTCTTTGCTGGACCGCGCGGCGAGCCCACCCTGGGACCGCCCGCGTTCCCCCACCGGATGAGTGCCTCGGAGATCCCCACAGCCGTCGTCAGCCACCACTATCAGGACTCGACGCACATCTCGTCCAGCGTCGTTGCCGCCGGACTCACGGTAGGCCCCGTGACCCTCGAGGCTTCCGGCTTCCACGGACGTGAACCGGACGAGAAGCGCTGGGGCATGGAGCAGGGCGCCATCGATTCGTTCGCCTCCCGCCTGACGGTTGCTCCCACGCCCCGCTGGGTCGCGCAGTTTTCCATGGGCCGTATCAACAACCGCGAGGAGACGCATCCGGATCGAGACACACTCCGCACCAGCGCCTCGCTCGGCTATTCGCGCGCGTTCACCGGCGGTCATTGGTCCAGTACGCTGGTGTGGGGCCGCAACCGCGATCTGGAGTTCACCCAGCAGCCGAACGCCAATCTCCTCCTCACCACGAAGAAGACCAACGAGCGGTTTCACATCGTGCTCGTGCCCACGCGCGTGCCGGGCTACATTTACAACTCCTACCTGGCCGAAACGACGCTGCGGTTCCGCCGCCGGAACTGGGTCTGGGGCCGCGCCGAGAATACCGACCGCGACTCCTACGTGCTCTACGAGGAAGCTCCCTTCGTCCGGCTCACCGAAGAGCAGCGCTACACTCGCGTGCAGGTCTACACCGCGGGCTACGAACGCGAAATCGACAGTCATCTTTCCTGGCTCAGCGCCGGCGCCGGCGGCCAGTTGATGTTGTATGGGGTCCCGCGGAATCTCCGCCCGATTTACGGCGAGCGGCCCGTGGGCATGCAGTTCTTTCTGAGGTTCCGTTTGCGAGCCGCCGAGTGATCCCATGCGCCTGATCGTCCTGCCGCTCCTGCTGGTTGCCGCCGCGCACGCGCACGCGCCCATCCTGCCCGCCGTGAAAGGGCCCTTGCGAACGCAGGCAAACCGCCTGCTGGATGCCACCGGCGAGCCGGTGATCCTTCGCGGCCTGACGGTGCCCGGCCTCGAGACCGACGCCTACTCGAACGCCGCGGCCCTCAACGCAGCCACCTTCGGCGTCATCCGGCTGCGCTGGAACCTGAACACGGTCAGGCTTCCGGTCAGCGTGGCGTTGTGGAAGCGGGACGGCGTCCGCTACCTCGACCGCGTCGCGGACATCGTTCGCCTGGCCAACGCGGCTGACCTCGTTGCAGTGCTCGCCGCCCGCGAGGATCCCTCCTCGGCGGGCCTGCCCAGTCCCGACACCCTCGCCTTCTGGCGTGAATGGGCCGCCCGTTTCAAGGACAACCCGCGCGTCGTCTACTCCCTGTTTCACGAGCCCTCCGCCCGCAACGTACCCGGCGCCACTGCCGCCGAGCGGACCGCGGCCGATTGGAGCTTCTGGCTCCGGGGCGGCACGGCGTCCGGCGGCCAACGCGCCGTCGGCATGCAGGAGTTGACCGACGCCATTCGCTCCACCGGCGCCCCGCAACTCATCGCCGTCCCCGCCTTTCACGACCGCCTCGGTTTTCAGGGATTGCCGGACGACCTGCTGGTCGCCGGCGTCAATATCCTCTACGAGGCGCATCCTTCGTACGATTTCGGTTTCGGGGACACCGTACGCCAGTCCGCCTTCGGCTTTCTCGCGTCGCGCGAGCCGTTGTATGCCGGCGAGTGGGGTCTCGAACTGAGAGGGAACACTCCGGGCTGTACGGCGTTCCCCCGCGATGTCGAGCAGGCTAATCGCATCGTTCTTGACACCGCTGCCTACTTCGAGCAACGCGCGGTCTCCTGGACCGCCGCGTCGTTCGAGCCGGGAAGCCTGGTCACAGACGTTACCGACTACCTCCCGACGACGCTCGATGTTCCCTGGAACTGCGACCCCACGTCGAACCCCCGTGCCGGAATGGGAGAGGCCCTGCTGCTGGCAACCACGGGCGATCCGACCGGCTTCGGGTACATCGGGCCCGACCGCATTGCCAACAGCGCGGGAGGTCCGGCCAGCCCGGTCGCTCCCGGCCAACTCCTGTCACTCTTCGTCGAGCAATTGGGACCGGATCCGGCGATCGTTACGGCCTTCGGCGAGACGGGCCGCCTGCCGGTAAACGCCGGTGGCACCGAGGTGCGCTTCGACGGAGTCCCTGCGCCGATTCTGTACGCCGGCGCGTTCCAGATTAATGTGCAGGTCCCGTATTCCCTGGTTCCCGGAACCCGGTCCACGATGCAGGTGTGGTTCCAGGGCGTCCCCTCCAATCGCGCGGTCGTCGATGTGGTGGAGGCGGCTCCGGAGATCTTTCACGACTTCACTACCCGCTCCGTGATCGCCCTCAACGAAGACGGCTCCCGCAACGCCGGCTCCAATCCGGCGGCGCCCGGCAGCATCGTGGTGTTGTTCGCAAGTGGCGGAGGCGAGACCTCCCCGCCCGGCGACGCCGGACTCAAGGCGCCGCTTCCTCATCCCCGGTTGACCCTGCCCTCTGAGGTGACCATCGACAACCAACCTGGCGTCGTCGTGTTCGCCGGCGAGGTTCCCGGCTTCACTGGCCTCGTGCAAGTGAACGCGCGTCTGCCGCTGTCCATCACCGCGGCCGCCGTGCCGAGACCCGTTGCCGTTACGCTGCGGGTGGGCTCGCGCACCAGCCGTGCTTCCGTACTTTTGTGGATTCGTTAGCCAGGAGTGGGTTGCATGCCGGTGCGGCCGGTCAGCGGACACCGGCATGCAAGAGGGGTGGTGCGGCGTCAGGCTTTGGCCGTGGCCGTTGTCTGCTTGCGCATCTGTTGCATGTACTGCCGCATCGCCGCAATATGGCCGGGTGTGCGCCGTTCCGACCAGGCTTCGTAACGCTTTGCCGCCTTTTCCAGGTTGCCGAGAAGCTCGTTGTTCACGAATCGCTTCCGAGCTTCCGCGACGGTAGGCTTCACCATCTCCCACACGCCGAAGAACTCGCCGCTGGTCTCGAAGAAAAGGTCTTCATTGAGCAGGCCGTAGTTCAGGAGCGCGCACGCCTGCTCCCAATACCCGAACACCATGCCTGCGAACGTTCCGCCTTCCGATCCGGGCGGCGCGATTCGCATGGCGTCATCAAAGGAATCCACGATGTAGTTCTTCCTGAACCAATCGCGCGCCTCACGCAATCTCGGCTCGCGCCGGAGGTCGTAAACCTGCAGGTGAAGTTGTGCCTGTTCGTGTGTCGGTTTCGTTTCCATAGCTGTATCTCCTTTGTTTTCTGATTCGAGTTTGCTTCTTTCGAAATGGAACGCCCGCTCGATGCCGCTCGGCGACAAAGCACTTGCCGAACGCAAAACCTGGACCGATCGGCTCAGCCGGATCCGCGGGCTGAGCAAGGTGCGACTGGCCCGCAGCCTCAGTTTCCGAAACTGCTTCCCTCTTGGATGTTGGGCAGTCGCGCCTTCGCCGGTCTCCTGTCGCGTCTGTGGATTTGATTTCTGATTGCGCGAGCCGAGGTTCTCAGTCCTCGAGCGATGCGCGCGTGACACGGGTGAGCAGAGTTCCCATCTCACTCCAGCCGGGTTCCCCCAGGCTCTCCTTCAGTTGTTTTTGCGCCCGTTCCCAGTAACGCCGCGATTGGATGTACTTCGAACGTCCCGATGCCGTGAGCCGCAGTAGCCGACGCCTGCGATCCTGCCCGGGCCGCTCCCCGATCCAACCGAGGGCCGTCATAGGTTTGAGCACGCGTGTCAACGTTGTGCTGTCCAGCGCCAGCAGCGCACTCAACTCACCCTGCGTGATCTCGCCTTTGAGATTTAGTGCCATGAGGAGGCTGTATTGCGTTGGCTCGATCCCGGCTTTTCGAAGCTCGCGGTCGTACATTCTTGTAACCGCCCGCGCCGCCCGACGAAGATTTGCGCAAGCACACGGTAGCACTGGCAAGGATGTTTCTGCCGGAGAGTGCTCGTCTGTGGTCAACCATTTACATGTATATACACATTCTGCTCTGCTGTCAAGTGAATTCTGCCGTAACACCCACGGAGGGCCGCCTCGTTAGCGATATGCTATTTGCGATGCAATCGCACATTTTGCCGGCTTTGCTTTTCTCCGTGTCCCTGCTCTCCGCACAACGGCCGCCCGTCATCGACAACGAATTCGTCCGCGTCCTCGACGTGAGCGTCGACCCCGGGCCGCCCGGCCGCCCGCATGACCACAAGGTCAACCGCGTCATGATCTACATGAACGCCGGACAACAGCGCCTGGCTTACGAGGGCGGCAAGAACCAGGATTCCCGCTGGAAAGCCGGCGTCGTCCGCTGGAGTCCCGCCGGCGGCGCCCACACCGCGCAAAACACCGGGAAGACGCCCTTCCGCGTCGTCGAGGTCGAACTCAAGACCGACGCTGGCGTCAACCGGCCATCACCCTCGAGCCCGCTCGACCCCGTCAAGGTCGATCCCAAACATTACAAGGTCGAGTTCGAGAACAGCCAGGTCCGGGTGATCCGTTTCAAAAACTCTCCTCACGGCAAGATCCCGATGCACGAGCACTCGCTCAACCGCGTGGTGGTGTACCTGACGCAAACGGCCATGAATATCACCGCGCCGGACGGCAAAGTCACCGAGTCGCGCAAGCAGGCGGGCGAGATCGCCTGGTCGGGCAAGGCGAAGCACAGCGAGGAGAATGCCTCCGATCAGCCCATCGAACTCGTGGTGGTTGAAGTGAAGTGACGGCGCGAGTTGGTACAATGCTCCGCGGAACCCCATGGACCGCAGGCAATTCTCTCTTTCCCTGGCCGCTGCTTCGATCGCCTCCGCGCAGGACGGCGGCCTGAAGAAACTCAAAGACGTCACCCTCTACTCGAACGACCTCTTCTATTGCGCATTCCCCTCCATCGTTCGACGGCCCAGCGGCGAGTTGCTGGTCGCTTTCCGCCGCGCTCCAAATCGCCGTCTCCTTGGCGAGAAAGGCTACAGCCACACCGACCCCAACAGCTACTGCGTCCTCATCCGCTCGCGCGACAACGGCGAAACCTGGACCAAAGAACCCGACCTGATCTACGCCCACCCCTATGGCGGATCGCAGGATCCGTGCATGGTGCAACTCCGCGACGGCTCCATCGTCTGCACCACCTACCTCTGGACTTGGCTCAACCGCCAGGCCGGCGCCAAGACCCAAGGCACCGCCGAGCGGCCCCAGTATGTCTATCAGGGCGGCTATCTGGTCCGCTCCGATGACGGCGCGCGTACCTGGAAGGGACCTTTCTATCCGCCTCCGGTTCCCGGCCGCGACGTCAAGGACGCCTTCGGCAAACCTCTTCCCGCCTATAACCGGGGCGCGATGTGCCAGGGCCGGGACGGCCGTCTGTACTGGGCCGTGGCCTACGCCAAAGACCAGAGCGATCGCGAGTCCGACATTCACCTGATGATCTCCAGGGACCGCGGCGAGACCTGGAAATACTCCTGTCCCATCGCGACCGACAGCAAGGTCACGTTCAATGAAACGTCCATGTACGAAACGCCCAAAGGCGATCTGGTCGCCTTTGTCCGCACGGCAAACTTCGACGACCACACGGTGATCGCCCGTTCGCGCGATGGCGGCAAGAGCTTCGAAAAATGGCAGGACGCCGGGTGGCAGGGACATCCTCACCATGCCGTCCGCCTCCCGGACAACCGGGTGTTTCTCGTCTACGGCTACCGTCACAAACCGTACGGCATCCGCGCGCGTGTCCTCGATGCGGAGTGCACGAACTTCGCGAGCGCTCCGGAAATCGTACTCCGCGACGATGGCGGCAGCACCGACCTGGGCTATCCGTGGGCCGTGGTTCTCCCCAACCGGCGGATCCTGGCCACCTATTACATCAACCACAACGACGGCCTGCGCTACATCGCCGGCACCCTACTCTCGTTCTAAACGTGGGGTGGCCCTTCAGGCCGCGGCGCGCTTGAGCGACGCCCCTCCGGTTTGGCCCCGCGACTCGACCTTACACCTGTGGTGCGGTGTCGAAAGTGTTCCGGGAACTTTAGTTCCCGTCGCCCCGTTCAGGACAAATCCGGCTTCGGAGTCTTCGGCCCGCTCTTGGGCAACTGCGGAGCTTTGATGTAGTCGGCCGGTACTTCACCCGTCAGCGCCTTGAGCCATGTGACGATCGAAGCGACTTCCTCCTCCTTCAGCGTTTTGCCAAGCTGGTATTCCGCCATTGACTTCACGGCGGCATCCAGCGCCGGCACCGACCCGTCGTGATAGTAAGGCCCCGTCTTCTCGATGTTCCGCAGGGACGGCACCTTGAACATCAGCTTGTCGCCTTCCTCCTTGGTCACCGCAAAACGCCCCATGTCCTTCACGTCCGGCAACGGCTTCGCCGCCCCGAGCTTTTGATAAGTGCCGGCTCCCACGTAGGTTCCCGCATGACAGGCGGAGCAGCCCGCTTCCACGAATTTGGCCAGGCCGGCCTTCTCGGCTTCCGTCAGTGCGGCATCATCGCCTTTCAGGAAGTGGTCCCAGCGCGCGGGCGTCACTAGCTTTCGTTCGAACGCCCCAATCGCCTTGGCCATGTTGTCGTAGGTCACCGGATCCTTGTCCTCGGGAAAGGCTTTCTTGAAGATTTCCGTGTACTCCGGCATCGACTTCAGCACCATCAGGACATGCTTCTCCGACGGCATGGCCATCTCCACCGGATTCAACACCGGGCCTTTGGCCTGCGCCTCCACGGTGGGGGCGCGTCCATCCCAGAACTGCACAAAGTGGCCGCCCGCGTTGTAGACGGTCGGCGCGTTTCGGTCGCCTCGCTGGCCCTTGTGCCCTTCCGACGTACGCTCGGAGTCAACCCCGTACCGGTCCAGCAGGTGACACGAATTGCACGAGACATTATGCCCTTTGGACAGGCGGGGCTCGTAGTACAGCATCCGGCCCAGCGTGACCTTCTCTTCCGTAATCGGGTTCGCGCCGGATTCCATCACCGCGGGCAGCGGTGCGAACATGCTGAGCTTGGCCCGGTCGACCTCCGCTTTCTTCGTCGTCGTACCGCAGGCCGCCAGTGCCACCAACACCGCGCAAACAGTAAATTCCATGAGGTAAGATTTCGGGTGCATCGGGTAGTTCCCTTTCCTATACCTCCTTATAATCCGAACGGTCCACGGAAGCCACCCCCTCCGGAGGCGGGCCCCTCCGGTATCCTGACAGTAGGTGCCCCCCAAGATCCTCATCTCCGCGGGAGAGGCTTCGGGCGACCGCTATGCCGCCGCCCTGGCCGGCCGGCTCCGGCGCTGCTGGCCGGACGCCGACCTGTTCGGCTGCACCGGCCCCGAGATGCGAAAGGCCGGGGTCCGTACCATCGTCGACTCCGCCAGCCTCGCCGTGGTAGGCCTGATCGAGGTGGTCTCCCACATCCCCCGGATCTACGCCGAGTACCGGAAACTGCTCCGGGCCGCCCGCCGTGAACGGCCCGACCTGGCCATCCTCACCGACTCGCCCGACTTTCACCTTCGGGTCGCCAAGCAATTGAAACGGATGGGCATCCCGGTCATCTACCTGGTCGCCCCCCAGGTGTGGGCGTGGCGTCAGGGCCGGGTCCGGACCATGCGCCGCATCCTCGACCAACTACTCTGCATCTTCCCCTTTGAAGAGGATTTCTTCCGCAAACATGGCGTCCGCGCCACCTACATCGGGCACCCCCTGGCGGCGAGTTTACGCATCTTTACAAGCCGGGAGGAGTTTTTCCGGAAACACCGATTGGCTCCTGACCGTCCGTTGGTAGTGGTGCTCCCAGGAAGCCGTCGTGGGGAAGCAGCGCGACATCTGCCCGCTGTGGCCGATGCCGTCCGCCGGATCTACCGGGAGCGCGCCGTCAACTGTTTGCTTCCGGCGTCGGTGCATACCGGGGCTGAGTTTTTTCGCGACCGGATCGGCGCGGCGCCCATCCAGGTGATTGAAGGAGAGACTTGGGACGCAATCGCACATGCAGACGTTGCCCTGGCCGCCTCGGGGACAGTCACGGTGGAGGCCGCTCTGCTCGGTACGCCCCTCGTCACGTTCTACAAGGTGACCCTCCCCAGTTGGATTCTCGGAAAACTGCTGGTGCGGGTGCCGTTCTACTGTATGGTAAATCTGGTGGCCGGACGCAAAATCGTCACCGAGTGGATGCAATCGGAGATGACCGGGGAAAACCTGGCCTCGGCGGCTCTCTTTCTTCTGAACGAAGCGGGCGCCCGCGAACGGATGAAGCGGGATCTCCAGGAAGTGGCGGCCAAACTGACCGTGGCCGGCGATCCCATGGATCGGGCGGCGGCAATTGTCGAAGGGTTTCTCTATGAAAAGGCGAAGCGCGTGGAAGTTTAGTCTGATTCTCCCGTTTGTGATGGTGGCGTCGGCCCAGCCGGAGCGGCGCTCCCCCATCGATGTCGATGCCTATCGCGTGGTCGCCGACATCAGTCTGCGCACCCAGTCCGTCAACGCCGTTGCCGCCATCCGCTATATCCCCCTCGACGACCGCACCACCTCGGTCGCCTTCGAGTTGAACAATGCCCTCGCCATTTCCAAGGTCGTGAACGAAAAGGGCGAGCAGATTCCCTCCTCGCGCTCCCAGGACGATTTCACCGTACGGCTCAACTACCCTGACACCCTTCCCAAGGGTCAACCCCAAACCGTGTTGTTCCATTACAGCGGCAAGCTGACCGGGCAGGAGGACTCGCCGGTCTACGGCATCCGCTTCGCTTCGATTCAGAACGACTTTGCCTACCTCATGTATCCGTCCCGTTGGTTCCCCGTCAGCGGCTACACCACCGACCGTTACACCATGGAGATGCGCATTACGGTCGCTCCCGGTGAACGCGTACTCGCCAGCGGCTTGGAGACCAAGGAAGAAGCCGACGGCAAGCTGGCCTTTCAATTCAAGTTCGACAAGCCAGGGTTCCCCGGCAGCGTCGGTATCGTGAAGGGCGAACCCTCACGGGTCACCTCCGCCGGCGCGACGACGTTTGTGTACTTCCGGTCGCAGAAAGCGGCCGCTCAGGGCTACGGTGAAGAATCCGGCAAGGTCGTCGCGCATCTGACTTCGCTGTTCGGGCTCGCGCCCTACGCCAATCTCACCCTGATTGAAACCGAGAACGGCGCGCCCAACGGGTATGCAGCCCCCGGCATTCTCTTCCTCAGTCCTCGCGCCATAGGGCAGCAGCCCAATCTCCGCCTGCTGGCCAACCAGGTATCGCGCCAATGGTTTGGATTGCAGACGTCTCCCGCCACCCGCAATCACCTCTGGCTATCGAACGGCCTGGCGACTTACTCCGAAGCCCTCTATCAGGAGCACCTGCAGGGCCCCTCCGCGCTGGAATCCGAAATCCATGATGCCCAGGTCGAAGCGTTGACTGTCGATAATGTTCCGCAAGCCCAGGCCGCCCGCCTCGAGGACTACTCCCCCGAGTTAAACGCGCTCATCGGCTCCAAGGGGGCGGTCACGGCCCACATGCTGCGCCACGTCGTTGGCGACAAGGCGTTCTTTGAGGGCCTGAAGAGCTACGCTACCGCGATGGCCGGCCGGCCGGCCACCACCGACGATTTTCGCAAAGCGATGGAGGCGGCCTCCCACCAGCAGTTGAGCTACTTCTTCATTCAGTGGGTGGAGTCGAGCGGCGCGCCCGAGTTCAAACTCGAATACACGATTTTCCGCACGCAGAAGGGCTTCCGCGTCGTGGGCAAGGTGGCGCAGGATCTGGACACCTTCCGCATGCCGGTGGACCTGAAGATCGAAACCGAGGGCAACCCCGAGGAAAAGAAGGTGGAAGTGGTCGGGACCTCGAGCGAGTTCTCGCTCGATACGTTTGGTAAGCCCAAGGCGATCACGCTCGATCCGAACAACCGGGTGTTGCGCTTCTCCAGCCAGATGCGCATCGCGGTCGCCATCCGCCGCGGCGAGCAATTTGCCGAAATCAGCGAGTACGGCGAAGCGCTGAAGGAATACCAGAAGGCGCTGGAAGTGAATCGCGCCAGTTCGCTGGCGCATTACCGGATCGCCGAAGTGTTCTTCCTGCAGAACAATTATCAGGCCGCGGCCAACGAGTTTCGGGAGACCCTGAACGGCGATCTGGAGCCGAAGTGGACCGAGGTCTGGAGCCACATCAATCTGGGCAAGATCTTCGACATCACCAGCCAGCGCGACCGCGCCGTGAACGAATACAAGCAGGCGTTGCGCACGAAGGACAACACCCAAGGTGCCCTGGAAGAAGCCAGCAAGCACATCCAGAAGCCCTCCGAGCGCGAGAAGAGGCAGTACTAGCGC
>CAZGUX010000283.1:0-30921 GCA_964529305.1 uncultured Solibacteraceae bacterium
TGCTCGAGGTCAAGCGCCGCCTGGACCCGCGCTGGCTTCTGGGAAGGGGCACGCTCTTCCCTGTGCCGAAGGAGTTTCAATGAAGCAGGAAGCGGAATTCTTCGGCGACGCCGAGATGGACCTGGTCTTTATCGCCAAGCGCCTTCGAGACGCCCTCGCCCTCGAGGCCGCGCTCACCGAAAGCGGCTTGGATTACTACGTGGAAGCCGACCGCTATCGCGGGGGAGTCGTCTTCCAGTCCGAGCGCGTCGGCGCTTTCTTCTACGTGCTGCCCGCCGACTGTGAAGGTGCGCGCGTTACCGTGCGGCGCCTGGGCCTTCAACCCTTCGAGCCGTAGACTACCGGTTCTTCAGTAGCCAGTTCAGCGAGTTCCGGATCAGCCGCTGCATCATCGGATGACCGAGGGCTTGCGGCGTGTGGCCCGGCGCCAGGTAGACGAACCGGCCCTGCCCCATCTCGCGCCACCAGCCCGCTTCCGATTGCAGATTGTCGGGCGCGATCGATCGCAGCAGCAGGTGCTCCCGGTCGAGGTAATACTTCACCGTGTGTTGTTCGTCGAACATCGAGTAGTCCTCGACGCCGGACGTGATGGGATGATTCTTGTCCTCGATGCGGACGGTAAAGACATACGGCTTGGGATGGCCGCCGTAGTCGCCCCCGAAGAGCTTGTAGTACAGGCCGCCGGGAGGATAAATGCCCTGGGCATTGTGGAGCGCCAGGAACCCGCCGCCCGAGTTCACGAAATCCCAGATTGCCTTCTGTTGGGCGTCGGTCATCCACTTGACGGGCTCCTTGGCGTAGCCGTTAGGCCAGTTCATGCCGTCCCGCAGGATCACCAGCAATTCGAAGTTCTTGAGGTTGTCGGCGTTCAGTTCTTCGACGTTCTCGATGAACGTCGCGGGGATGTTCTCATGCACGAAGGCCGGCGCCAGATTGTCCCGGATGTAGACAGGGCTGTGATAGCGATCGCCGATAAGGGCCAGCGCGCGGGGACGCTTGGCGCTCATATACACGCGCGAGGTGTTTTGTGCCGGCAGCAAGGCTGCTGCCAGAAAGAACAACAGAGATAAGTTCCGCACTACGCCTGAGTCTACTTAAGATGAAAGAGGTGCCGCAAGTACGAGGGGTGACGTTCGAGGTGATCGCCGAATGCCCGGAAACACGGGCTCGCGCGGGGATCCTCCATACCGGACACGGCGATGTCGAGACTCCCGCCTTCATGCCGGTGGGGACCCAGGCAACGGTGAAGGGGCTGACACAGAGGGATCTGTGGACGGACTTAGGGGCCAGGATCGTCCTCGCGAATACCTATCACCTGTACCTGCGACCCGGCCACGAGACCATCGGCCGGTTGGGCGGTTTGCACAGATTCATGTCGTGGCCCGGAGCGATCCTGACGGATTCGGGCGGCTTTCAGGTCTTCAGCCTTTCGGGACTCCGGAAGATCACCGGCGACGGCGTGATCTTCAACTCGCACCTGAATGGGGACGCTCACAAGTTCACGCCTGAGTCCACGGTCGACGTCCAGCTCGCGTACGGCAGTGACATCCTGATGGTGCTGGACGAATGTCCCGAGTACCCGGTCAGCCATGAGTACGCCCGTGTGTCCATGGAGCGGACGGTCGCGTGGGCCGAGGCGGCGTACCGCCACTTTGGTTCCCGGCGGGACGCGCTTGCCAGCCGCCACTCCCTGTTTCCCATCGTTCAGGGGTCGATGTTCGCCGACCTGCGAAAAGATTGCGCAGTCCGGTTGCGGCAGTTGGATGCGGACGGGTATGCGATCGGAGGACTCTCGGTCGGCGAACCCCGGCCGCTCAGCCTGGAGATGGTCGAAGCTACCGAGCCGCACTTACCGCGAGACCGGCCGCGCTACGCCATGGGCGTCGGCATGCCCGAGGAACTTCCCGAATACGTCGCTCGCGGGATCGACATGATGGACTGCGTGTTACCGACGCGGAACGCACGCAACGGCTACCTGTTCACATCGCAGGGCCGGGTGATCATCAAACACGCGAAGTACAAGGAGGACGAGTCCGCCCTCGATCCGGCTTGCCGGTGTGAGACCTGCCGGAGTTACTCCAAAGCGTATCTTCGCCATTTGTTCCAGGCCGGGGAGATCCTGTATTCTTCCCTCGCCACGCGGCACAATCTCTCGCGATATCTTGACATCATGAGGGAGATGCGGGAATCTATCATTTTGGGTCAATTCCCCGAATACTTGAAGTCTGTGCGCGGGACGCCGGTTGAGGTCTAAACCGCTTCTCGAAGTCCGAACTCCCTAACCACCGACATATCCGAAGAGGCCGCGAAGTGACAGCAGCCCTGCTTCTCCAAAGTCCACCGAATCCCGCACTCAGCTTTCTGCCGGTCGTTCTCATTTTTGCCATCTTCTACCTGCTCGTCTTTCTGCCCATGCAGAGGCAGAAGAAGGCGCAGCAGAAGATGCTCTCGGAGTTGCAAAGCGGCAACACCGTGGTGACCAGCGGAGGCATCATCGGAACCATCGTGTCGGTCGCAGACGACGACACGCTGGTTGTGCGCGTCAAGCCGGATGGGGTAAAACTACAGATTGCGCGAAGTTCGGTATCCAGCCTGATGGGTCCGCCCAAGGAGCCGAAGTAGCGCGTTAGCATCGAGACACTTCCGCTTCCCGGGCGCCTCGAGCAGGAAAGAATCCATGCAGAAGAATCTGACGACGAAGACGATCATTATCATCGCCACGGTTCTGCTGTGTCTTTTTGGAATCTTCGGGATTCCTAAGAGCGGCGCCGACATCAAGAAGAACCTGGAGAAAAACATCCGCCTGGGGCTGGACCTGAAAGGCGGAAGCCACCTCATCCTTCAGGTACAAGTGCAGGACGCCATCAAGGGCGAGGCGGACAACCTGATCGAACGTTTGAAAGAAGAGATGAGGCGGCAGAACATCGACTACGCCTCGATCGACCGGAACGACCCGCAAAGCGTGGAGCAGGCCGACTCGATCCAGGTGACGATCAAGGGCGTGCCGGCGCAACGCACCAGCGAATTCCGTAGCTTGGTCAACGAGCGCTTCAACGCCTGGCTCCTCACCCCGGAGAACTCGACTGACTACAAGCTTTCGTTGCGGCCGACGGAGTTGATCGCGTTGAAGCGGGACACGGTCGACCGGGCGATCCAGACAATCGGAACAAGAATTAACAATCTCGGCCTGACCGAGCCGATCGTCCAGCAACACGGACGCGCCGACGCGGAGTTCGAGATCATGGTCCAACTGCCCGGCGTGGACGACCCGGCCCGCGTAAAAGAGATCATTGGCACCGCGGCCGTACTCGGGATTCACGAAGTCAAAGACGGACCCTTTGCCAGCGAGCAGGAGGCTCGTGGCAAGCATGGTGGAGTTTTTCCGGTGGGCACGCGTCCGATGAAGGAGATGCCCAGGGGCGGCGGGGGCGAGTCGTGGTACCTGGTGACCCGGACTCCGATCGTTACCGGGCGCGATTTGCGCAACGCGAGGGCTGGACAGGACGAATTCCGCAAGTGGGAGACCTCCTTCACGCTCAGTCCGGATGCCGGGAAACGCTTTGCCCGCCACACCGAGTCGAACGTCGGTAACCGTCTGGGTGTCGCGTTAGACAACCAGTTGATCAGCGTCGCTACCATCCAAAGCCGGATTGAAGACTCCGGACGGATCACCAACCTGGGCAGTGAAACGGAGGCCTCCAACCTGGCACAATTCCTTCGCTCCGGCTCATTGCCGGCGGGGATTGTCTACAGCGAAGAGCGTTCCGTCGGCCCATCGCTGGGAGCCGATTCCATCCGTCAGGGGATTATCGCGGGTCTCGCCGGCCTGACGGCTGTGATCCTCATGATGCTTGTCTACTACAAGGCTAGTGGTGTCAACGCGGTTCTTGCCCTGATTCTCAACACGATCCTCCTGCTGGCGGCTTTGGGCTACTTCGGCGCGGTGTTGACCCTGCCGGGCATCGCCGGCGTGATTCTGACGATTGGTATGGCGGTCGACAGCAATGTGCTCATCTTCGAACGAATCAAGGAGGAGTTGCGGGCCGGGAAGACGGTTGTGTCGGCGATCGACGCCGGCTTTGGCAAGGCTTTTCTCACGATCATCGACACTCACGTGACGACGGTTGTGTCGTGTGCGTTTCTCTTCATCTTCGGAACGGGCCCAGTTCGGGGGTTTGCGGTCACCCTCGTCATCGGCTTGATTGCCAACGTGTTTACGGCGGTCTTCGTCTCGCGGGTGATCTTCGACTACCAGACCGCCGGCAAGCGCCAGTTGACGGAATTGAGTATTTGAGTACCAGGGGGGCGCCCGCCACGGCCGAAATCGGTGTACAATACCGAACTGTCCCACAAAGGCTGGCGGTTCCTCCGAGGGAACAAAGTGGAAAGAGTTGGTGTCTAGGGTATTGGGCGCCAGCGGCTACGTGATTCGATGGAGTTATTCAAAGACACAAACTTCGATTTTCTCGGCAAGAAGTGGCCCTTCATCATCGCTTCGTTGGTGCTCACGACCGCTGGTCTGGGGAGTGTTGCCATGAAGGGCGGGATCAAGTGGGGGATCGACTTTACCGGCGGCGCGCTGATGTATGTACGCTTCTCCGGTCCGCCTCCTGTCGCCCAGATCCGGTCGGCTCTGGCGAAGACGATTGCCGGCGATATCACCGTCCAAGGCCTCACCGACGGGAACAACGAAGTGATCATCGGCACCGAGCTGAAGGACGAACGGGAACTCGATGCGACACGGCGCAAAATGATCCAGACGCTCGAGACGACCTTCGCCAAATCCCCCAGCGGCCAGTTGGACTTTACCAATACCAGCCAGGAAGCGCTGGTGGCGAGACTGCGCGAGCCCCTCCAACGGGCGGGCGCCCAGTTGGATGACCAGAAGCTGCAGCAACTGGTAAGAGATATTCTCGACTTCCGCAATCAGCCGCCGCGCTCGGGGCTGATTGCCAATTTTGATCAACTCTCGGGCGTACCCGGCGTCACACCGGCCGTCCTGAAGACCCTCAAGCAGGAATGTTTCCTTGCTCCGTTCGCGGTGCGGCAGGTGGAGATCGTCGGTCCGAAGGTCGCTCGTGACCTGCGCACTCAGGCCGTCAACGCAACGCTGCTTGCGCTCGGCGGCATGCTGGTGTACATTGCTTTTCGGTTCGAGTGGATCTACGGAGTGGCCGCGGTGATCGCGGTGTTCCACGACGTGGTCATCACGGTCGGGCTGTTTTCTCTGACGGACAAGGAGATCTCCCTAACGGTGATCGCTGCCTTGCTGACCCTGGTCGGGTACTCCATGAACGACACGATCGTGATCTTCGATCGTATCCGCGAGAACCTCAAGCTGCTCCGTAGGGAGAAATTGGAATCGATCATCAACAAGAGCGTGAATCAAACGCTGAGAAGGACGGCTCTCACCTCCGGGTTGACGTTTCTGACGGTTCTGGCCCTTTGGCTGTTCGGCGGTCCGGTTCTGAACGGGTTTTCGTTCGCGATGGTGATGGGAATTCTCGTCGGAACGTATTCATCGGTGTTTGTCGCCAGCCCGATTGTGGTGGCCTGGCAGAACTACTACGAAGCGCGCAAGCGAGGAGGAAAGTCGGCTCCCGCGGTGACGGCCAAGGTGTCGGCCGTGAAACCTCCGGAGAAGACTTTGGCAAAGAAGGCAAAGTAATCCGCGGCGTCCGGCCGCTTCTCAAGTGAGGACGGGTCATGTTTGAGCAAACGTTCGTAGACGGGATGGGGAAGACGAGCAAGTCCTGGACGATCCTGGTATCGTTCCTGGGGCAAATGGGAATGATCGGCGTGATGATCCTGATTCCGCTGATTTTTACGGAAACACTCAAAATCAACCAGTTGAGCGCGGTGTTTCTGGCGCCGCCTCCGCCGCCTCCACCTCCGCCGCCTCCGCCGGCCGCTCCGGTGAAAGTCGTGAAGGTGATTCCCCGCCAGTTCGACGCGGGTAAGCTACTGCAACCGAAGCAGATTCCGAAAGATATCGCGATGATCAAGGAGGAAGAGCTGCCTCCCGCCTCGGGCATCCAGGGTGTGGTTGGCGGCGTTCCGGGCGGGGTTCCCGGAGGCGTCACCGGTGGCGTGATTGGCGGCATTATCGGCGGACTGCCCTCGGCGGCCCCACCGCCGCCTCCGCCTCCCGTCAAGACGGAAGCGCCCAAGCCGGCCGCTCCGCAGCGCATCCGCGTGGGTGGCAATGTGCAGAGCGCCAAATTGGTGCGCTCGCCGAAGCCGGTCTATCCGCCGCTGGCGAAACAGGCCCGCATTCAGGGCACGGTTCGGCTGAACGCCATCATCGGCAAGGACGGCACCATTCAGAACCTCCAGGCCGCGAGCGGGCACCCTCTGTTGGTCCCCTCCGCGATGGACGCCGTACGGCAATGGCTCTATCAGCCCACGTTGCTGAACGGCGAACCGGTGGAGGTCGTTACCGTGATTGATGTCAACTTCACGTTGAGTCAGTGAAACCAAGGGTTGCGGGTTCTTCCGAGCTTGCGGCCCAGCTAGTCAGTAAATCAACTCGCAGGAGATTCGAGAATGCTTTTCTTACAGGTTCAGTTGTGGTCGTTTCTGTTTCTGCTCCAGGAGGGAGCCGCGATCGGATGGGATCCGCGGTCCCTCTGGAACCAGATGGGTTGGATGGCCAAGGCCGTCGTCGTCATTCTGTTTCTGATGTCGGCTTGGTCCATCGGTGTGATGATTGATCGTCTGCTGGCATTCAGCGCGGCGCGCAAGCAGTCGCGAGCCTTTGCCCCAGCGGTCGCCGGCGCCCTCCGCGAAGGCCGGTTGGACGAGGCGATCAAGATTGCCGATCGCTTCAAGAAGAGTCATCTGGCAAAAGTCGTTGTGGCGGGCCTCCAGGAATTCCAGGCGCACCAGATGAGCAACGACATATCCGGCGAAGAGATCGAGGCTTCCAAACGCGCCCTCGAGCGTGCGGAAGCCATCGTCCAGGCCGAACTCAAGCGCGGAATCGCCAGTCTGGCGACCATTGGTTCGACCGGTCCGTTCGTCGGTCTGTTCGGCACCACGGTCGGCATCATTAACGCGTTCAAGGGGATTTCGACCGAGAAGTCGACCGGTCTCGGCGCGGTCGCCGGCGGCATTTCAGAAGCCCTTGTCACGACCGCGATCGGTCTGTTCGTGGCTATTCCCGCGGTCTGGATGTTCAATTACTTCACGGGCCGCGTGGAATCGTTCACGGTCGAGATGGACAATTCAAGCTCTGAATTGGTCGACTACTTCATTAAGCGGTCGCAGCAGAAGCAGGGAGCTCGTAAGTAGCTACCCAACAGTTCGAGTCCGGCGAGTTGATGGATGAGCGGGCCGCCCGATTCCGGGTGGTCCGCTTCGAAATACTCTGGACTCGAGGAGGGCGAGATGTCAAAGAAAGGTAGGGTCCCCGCTGTCGTCTCCGACATCAACGTCACCCCCATGGTCGACGTGATGCTGGTGCTGCTGATCATTTTCATGGTCATCACGCCCATGTTGTCGAAGGGTGTCAGCGTGGACATGGTCAGGACCAAGAACCCCATCGCCATGCAGGCCGCCGACAAGGAAGACGCGGTGCTGGTGGCTGTGACCCGTGACGGGAAGGTATTTCTGGGTAACACTCAAACCAAGCCCGACCAGCTTCCCGCCAAGGTGCGGGACTTGCTCACGAACCGTCTGGATAAGACCTGCTATGTGAAGTCCGACGCACGGGCGAGGTACGAGGTCGTAGTTGATGTCGTGAACAACATGAGGGCGGCCGGAGTCGACCAGCTTGGCTTGTTGACGGAACAGGTTCAGGACAAGGGTGAGGATACCGCCAAGAAGAAGGAGTAGGCGGTCGGCTCGGCTGGGAAACGGCGCTCGATTCCCCAGGAGCGGGCGCATCTAGGAAAAGGAGTTCTTCTTATGGCAATGGCAGTTGGCGGGAGCGGCAGCGGCCCCAAAGCAGACATTAACATGACGCCGATGATCGACATTCTGCTGGTGTTGATCATTATCTTCATGGTCATCACACCGTTGACCCCGAAGGGCCTCGAAACACTGGTTCCGCAGCCCCCGCCCCCGAATCAACAGGCGGAGCAGGATCAGCGGACTGTCGTCGTGGTCATCAACAAGGACAAGTCGATGATGATCAACACCGAGCCCACGACATTGGACACGATGGGCAAGCGGCTCGAGGATATTTTCAAGACCCGCGCCGAGCGCGTGATGTTCGTCAAGGGCGATCCCGACCTCGAGTTCGAGGCGGTCGCCAAAGTGATTGACATCGCGAAGGGCGTAGGCATGGACAAGGTCGGTCTTATGACCCCGCTCATGGAGGCTGGCCAGTGATGAAGCCGAACACAGCCGTTGCTCTGATTGCCCTCGCGGCTGGTGCGCTGATCTCGACAGGCTGTAGTCAGCTCAAGGCTCGCGACAACCTGAACAAGGGTGTCCAGGCGTACCGCCAGGCGAAGTACCCCGAAGCCGTGGCGTACTTCCAGAAGGCCGTCGAACTCGACCCGTCCTTCTCCACGACCCACCTCTATCTGGCTTCGGCGTATATGAGCCAGTACATCCCGGGCGCCGAGTCGGAAGAGAATGTCCAGATGGCGAAAAACGCCTACGACACCTTCCAGCATGTGCTCCAGCTGGATTCGAAGAATGAACTGGCCACCGCGTCGATCGCGTCTCTGTTCTTCAACCAGAAGAAGCTGGACGAGGCGGCGGAGTGGAACCGCAAGCTCATCGCAATCAATCCGAACAGCAAGGAAGCCTACTACACGCTGGGGGTCATCGCCTGGACCAAGTGGCTCCAGCCCGACCGCGAGGCTCGCAACAAGATGAACATGAAGCCGGAAGACCCCGGCCCACTGAAGGACAAGAAGGTTCGCGAGGAGCTTCGAGCCCAGTTCATGCCGACCCTCGACGACGGGATCAAGCAGATGCAGAAGGCCCTCGATATCGACAAGGAGTATGACGAGGCGATGGCCTACATGAACCTGCTGATCCGCTATCGCGCGGATTTGGTGGATACTCCGGAAGAGTACAAGAAGGAAGTCGAAATCGCCGACACATGGGTCGAGAAGGCGCTGCAAACCAAGAAGATCAAGGCTGAGCGCCAGCCCGCCGCCGGCGGCATTGTCATGGATCAAACCAAGTAGACCTCGCACCTTACGCCCTCATCTGAAGAGCGCCACCGTTTTCGCGTGGCGCTCTTTTCGTTTGTGGCCGGGCCCCAGAAGGCGCCGTCGCCGGTCCGCGTGCCGGTCCCAATCCCCCCTACAATGGAAGAACAGTGTCCCCTCCAGTAGCCCCGGATGATCTTGCGATCTGCGACGCCCTCCACGAGGAGTTGGCGCAAAAGGTTCGTGAGACCCGTCCGAAGGAGGACCTCGCTCCGCTCGAGAAGTCCTACCGGTTCGCCAGCCAGATCCACGTTGGCCAGAAGCGCGATTCCGGCGAGCCGTACATGGTCCACCCGTTGTCGGTCGCGATCATTCTGGCCGACATGCGCATTGATCTGGTCTCCATCCAGGCCGCCCTCCTTCACGACGTGATCGAGGATACTCACGTCAGCGCCGCGGACATCCGAAGAGAGTTCGGCGACGAAGTGGGCCGCGTGGTGGACGGCGTCACCAAGCTGACCAAGCTCGATTTCCACTCCGCCGAGGACCGGCAGGCGGAGACCTACCGCAAGATGTTGCTGGCCATGGTGAGCGACATCCGGGTGATCTTGGTGAAGCTCGCGGACCGCCTCCACAACATGCGGACGCTGCACTACCTGTCGCCCCAGCGCCAGGAACGCATCGCCCGCGAGACGCTGGAGATCTACGCGCCCATCGCCAACCGCCTCGGGATGGGAAAAATGCGGGGCGAACTGGAAGATCTCGCGTTTCGCTATCTGGAGACCGAGGCGTTCACCGAGATCGCTCGCGAGATCGAGGCCCGGAAGCACTCGAACGAGGAGACCCTGACGGAGATCAGGCAGAAGGTCGAGGCGGAACTCCGGCGCGAGGGGATTCCCGCCAAGGTGGAAGCGCGTGTCAAGCGCGCCTATTCGGTCTACCAGAAGCTGAAACGCCAGCGGATCGGCGTGGATCAGGTGTACGATTTGCTCGCTCTGCGAATCGTCACCGACTCGGTGAAGAACTGCTATGCCGCGCTGGGCGTGATCCACAACGAGTGGCATCCGATTCCCGGCCGAATCAAGGATTTCATCGCCATCCCGCGGCCGAACCTCTATCAGTCCCTGCACACGTCGGTGATGGGACCTCAAGGGCAGCCGTTTGAAGTACAGATCCGCACCGAGCAGATGCACCGCGTGGCCGAAGAAGGCATCGCCGCGCACTGGAAGTACAAAGAAGGCCGCCACGGAGCGGTGGAAGAGGATCAGCGAATCGCCTGGCTGCGCCAGTTGGTGGAGTGGCAGCGCGAGATGCAGGACCCGGGCGAATTCATGTCCACCCTCAAGGTGGATCTCTACCCGGAGGAAGTCTACACGTTCACGCCGCGAGGCCGCGTCATCGTCCTTCCCCGCGATGGAACTCCCATCGACTTTGCCTACGCCATCCATTCCGACGTTGGCAACACCTGCGTTGGGGCGAAAGTCAACGGCCGCATTGTCACCTTGCGATACGCCTTACGCAACGGCGATATCGTCGAGATCCTGACCCAGCCCAACCACCAGCCGTCGAAGGACTGGCTGTCGATCGTCAAGACATCGCGCGCCCGCAACAAGATCAAGCATTTCATCAATCAGGCGGCCCGCGCGCAGGCTTTGGAGATCGGACAAAAGTATTTGGAGAAAGAGGCTCGCCGGTTCGGGGTGCAATTGGGCCGGGTGCCCCGAAGTCAGATGGAGAGTGTGGCGGCGGACTACGGGTATTCACGAATCGACGATTTGTACGCCGCCCTTGGATACGGAAGGTTCTCGGCCCGCCAGGTGTTACAGAAACTGGCTCCGGAAGCGGTTCCTTCCGAACCCGCGGCCGAAAAGCCTCCGGCTCCGGAAACGGCGCCGCCAAGCGCCCCGGGTTCTGCCGGCGATCGGGATTCCGACCTCACCATTCAGGTAAACGGCGCCGCTGATCTCCTGATCTACCGGGCGCGGTGCTGCAATCCCATTCGGGGCGAGGCCATCGTGGGCTACGTCACCCGCGGCAAGGGAATCGCGGTCCACTCCCGGAATTGCTCGAACGTGCAGAACCTGCTGTACGAGTCGGAGCGCAAGATCGACGTGGATTGGGCGCGAAGCGCCTCGGATTTCTTCCCCGTAAAGCTGGTGGTTCACACCAACGACCAGCCCGGTCTGCTCAATCAGTTGACGTCGATCCTCTCGAACGAAAACACCAACATCCGGAATCTCGAGGCCCGCACGGAAACCGACAGCGGCGACGGCGCGGTCATCGAGATGACGGTCGACGTCAAGGACAAGAAGCAGCTCGAAAAGCTGCTAGGGGCGATGAGGCGGCTGTCGGGAGTTCGTGACGTCGAGCGGGTGATTCATTAGATTTGCGCCTATGACTCTTGTGGAGAAGAACGAAGTGCCCACCGATCCCGAACACATTTCGATCTCGAAATCGAAGGGGATCACTATCGACTGGAAGGACGGCCATCGCAGCGAGTACGGCCTGCGGTACCTGCGTCATCATTGTCCGTGCGCACACTGCACCGGCAGCCACGGCACGCCTCCCCAGGCCCTGCCATTGACGCCTTCGCCGCTTCAGTTGTATCAGCCCGCTCTCAAGATGACTTCGGTGGAGCCGGTCGGCAACTACGCGGTGAGGATCCTCTGGAACGACGGCCATGGCTCCGGGATCTATTCGTACGACCATCTCCGTAAGATTTGCCCTTGCCCGGCCTGCCGGAGCGCGGCCGCTGCCACGTAGAACAAATTTTGAGATAATCAAAAACCCGGCCATGAGTTTTAGCGACAATCTGGAGAACACCCTGAAGAACCTGGAAGCGAGAGGCGAACGGGAAACCAGCCGCGGACGAAAAGCCAAGCGAGGCGGGACCCTGCCCGTGGAGAATCTGCGGACCTCCAGGTTCACTTCCGAGCTGTTGAGCGCGGCGACGCGGATCGGTCACGGGATCCGCACCAAGGTCCATATCGCGTGGATCGGTCCGATGCTGCGTCTGGATGCTCGCGAGCACCGCCTGGAGTTGCGGCCCTCCGGCGAAGGCGTGAGCGCCCATTTTCTGGTCAACGGCGCGGAAGCAGCCAAAGAGCGGATTGATCTGACCGGGAAGGCGGAGGCTCTGGCGAAACGGTGGCTGGACTCGGTCGGACCGCCGCCTCCGCCCTCGCCGTTCCCCACGGATCTCTCGGAAGATCAATAAACGCCGCCCCACGGAAATGAAAAGGACGGCCCGCTGGGCCGCCCTTTTCTCCCTCGTTCAGTTAGTCGTCCTTACAGGAGCCGGAAGTTCACTTCGATGTGTGCGGCCACCACCACGGGCTTCCCATCCTTCAAGCCTGGTTTGAAGCGCCACTTGTTGACGGCCTCGATCGCCTTCTCGTCCAATCCGAGCCCAATGCCCTTCACCACTTTGATGTTCTTGGCCTTCCCGGAGGTGTCCACTTCGATGTAGAGCACCACCGTCCCGGAGTACTTCGCCTTCCGCGCTTCATCCGAGTACTCGGGATCGACCTTGTAGAGAACCACCGGCGCCGACACGCCGCCGCCTACCCGGAACACGCCGCCCCCGAATCCGCCGCCTTCGCCAGGACCAAAGCCGGCGCCACGTCCCGGCCCGACCCCGCCTCCGGAGCCGGACCCGATCCCTCCGCCCGAACCTGGACCATTGGAAGGGGGACCGATCTTCGCCAGCGGATCGCCGAACACGTTCATGTTCACGTTTGGAACTTGAGTGTCCTGGGGAATCACCAGTGTGGGCTCCATCACGAGCTTAGGCTCGAGATTATGGACCACCGCCATTGGGGGCGTGAACTGCTTGGGCGAAAACTTCGGCAGCTTACCCTTGCTCGCGGGAATCGGAGACCGGTCGCCGCCACCGCCGCCACCCCCCATCGTCTTCGGCTTGGGAGGCGCCTGCGGAACATAAGGGGCGATGTCGAGCGGCGTGAACAGAACCGCGTCCTTCATCTTCTGCTGGATGTTCTGGTTGGATAACAGCGTGAACATCAGCAGTACCACGGTTCCGTGGATCAGCAGCGACATGGCGCCCGATCGCTTGTCCCGTCCGTATAGTCCCCAGATGTCTTTGACCGGTACCGGCTTGGACTGAAGCTCCAAGGGCGGTAGCTTGGGCGGAAACAGGGTCTCCTGGATGTTGCGGACGAATGCCTTCAACCACGGCTCTTCCACATCTCGAACCTCGACCGGGCGGGACTGAAGTTCGAGTGGAGGCAGTTTCGGCGGGTTGATCGTATCGCGAAGGTTACGGACGAAACCCTGTAGCCAGGATTCTTCCCAATCTTTTACGGCAACCGGTTTCGACTGCAATTCCAGAGGAGGGAGTTTTTCGGGGAAGACAGCTTCCTTCAAGTTACGGACGAACGAACCAAGCCACGGCTCCTTGACCATGAGGAGCCGGTTCAGATGATCGTCCGAGCCCACAGAGCGACTAGGAATGGGATTCGCTGATTCCGACATTTTCGTGCACGGCTCCCGGGGGAGCGACTGTCCCAGTGCACTCGACGCACCAGACTGCTGACAAGTTACCGGATTTGGAAGATCCGGGTAGAGCTTATACCTCAGAATGAGTGTAACACGATGTGTCAAACCGGGTTGATGCCCTTGCCTGGTACGGTTGTGTAAAATTCCTGGGCTCTCGCTACCGTTTTTGGAATTCGCTCCTGGAGTGGCTGCCCGTCACAGGTGTGAGCCGGAATCTCCCTCGGTATCCCGCCGGGTTTCCGTCGGCCCATCCAATTTTCGGTGCAGGGGAACTAAGTTTGCAAAGCCTGCAGGGGATGCCATCCTTAATGATGGCTGAGTCCTTCAAAAGTGTGGGACCCCCAAAAAGCCGTTCACAATGGTTGAAGATTTATTTTTGGCCCTTCAGACATAGATGAACCTGGTACCTAACTGGATTCAATACAAAACGTTACAAGAAACCCCGAAACCGGCCGGTGGCTCACTCCGTCAGCCAGGATGTCCAGAGTGCCATGAGACACTCGGGGCAGGAGGCGGTGGGTCATGACAAGCCAACAGCCAATCCGGACACTTCCAGCCGTGTCGCCGGCGCGGGAGCTCGCAAAGCTCCTGGCGCAGCGCATCATCGGGCAGGCTTCGGCCACGGAAGCAATTGTCCCTTATGTCGAGATGCATCAAGCGGGACTGGCGCCCGAGGGACGCCCCGTGGGCGTGTTTCTACTCCTCGGTCCGACTGGTACCGGCAAAACCAAAACCGTGGAAGCACTAGCCGAAGTGCTTCACGGCAGCGAGAAGTGTCTCGTCCGAATCGATTGCGGCGAGTTCCAGATGGAGCACGAGGTGGCTAAGTTGATTGGCGCCCCTCCTGGCTATCTCGGGCACCGCGAGACGCAGCCTATGCTTACCCAACAAAAGCTGGCGGCGGCCACGAGTGAGAACTCGAATCTGTCGATCGTCCTGTTCGACGAAGTGGAGAAGGCTGCTCCCTCGCTGGCCCGCCTCCTGCTCGGCGTGTTGGACAAAGCAACACTCAAACTGGGTGATAATACCACAGTTAACTTCGAGAACAGTGTCATATTCCTCACCAGCAACCTGGGTGCGCGGGACATGATGAAGGAGATGCGGCCGGATTTCGGCTTCCATGCCGGAGGCGCCCCGGATCCGAAGGAGTTGTCGTCCAAGCTCGAGTCCATTGGAGTCGGCGCCGTCCGGAAGCGGTTCTCGCCCGAGTTCGTGAACCGGATCGACCGTGTCCTGACCTACCAGCCGCTTGGCCGGCAAGAACTCGAGGGAATCCTCGACCTGCAACTGGAAGCGCTCGGCATGCACCTGCGCCGGAAACTCGGCCCAAATGCGTTCTCGTTCGCCATCACGCCCGAGGGCAGGCAGTTCCTTTTGGAGAAGGGAACCAGCCCCGAGTATGGAGCCCGGGAACTGAACCGCACAATCCACCGGAGCCTCCTGCAGCCTCTGGCCTCCATGGTGGTTCGCGGCGCCGTCCAGCCCGGCGCGATGCTGGAAGCACATCGCTCCGCGGCGGGGGATGGACTCGATATACGGTCCCTGGAGAGGGCGGCGCCTCCGCAGGTGCTCATCGTGAACGACAGCCCGGAGATGACCCGATTCCTGGAACTGCAGTTCGCCCGGGCGGGGTGGTCGCTTCTGACGGCCAAGGACGCCGAAGAGGCTATGGCCCTTGTCCGTGAAAATCCGGTCAGCGCCGTCCTCATCGACCAGCGCCAGCCACCGGCGGGCGGGTTGGAACTCGCCCGGAAGCTCAGGGATACCAACACGGCTTTGCCGGTGCTGGTCCTGTCAGGGTTGCAGATCTCACCGGCGGAAGAGGAGGAATGCCGCCGGACCGGTCTGACCCTGATTCGCAAGCCCTTTCTGGCAAGCGACGTGGTCAGCCAGATTCGCAAGGCCATTGGAACTACGCCTGAGGGCCCGGCTTCCCTGCGGATGGCAAGCTGAACGCCCCGACCCGTCAGAGGGTGTAGAAAATCGTTCGCAAACGCTCTCGGTGGGGCGGTCCCCAGGGCGGTCCCCCCTGGACCGCGGGCCGGCCCACCGGGCGAAGCCCGGCGATGCCGCGCAGCCCCGACCGGTCCACACCATCATGGAAGGCCCGACCGCAAGGGTTGGCCGCGACCGGCAGGGAGCGGGCAATCCAATTTCCGCCCACGTTCACCCGAAGGGGGCTGTCCGGTGCTTCAACGGAACGGGTGCCTGGCACCGGAGCAAAGCCAATCGAAGCCACTGGTCGAACCCAATCGGTCCCTGTCGAATCAATCGCTTCCCGTCAAATTGGCTTCGTTTTGCCAACGGCTTCCTCAACTGCTTCGCACCCCTGCCGCCTAAGACCGGAGCCAAGCCCCTCGAGCCCGGGCCGTCAGCCGGGACCTGTGTTTCTGCGCCGCGACGGACGGGTGCGATGGTTGTGCCCGCCGATTCCCGTACAGGTTGCCAAGGAGGCGTTGCACGATCTACCGCCATGACGCTCGGGTACGGTTGACAGGAGCCATGCCCGCACGTCATGCTTTTGCCATATGGTTTCCAGCCCACGTGCCGTCCTGCTGGCTGCCTTCCTGGTGTTCGGCGGATGTTCCGAGACGGCCCCCAAAACCCGGATTCCGGCTTTCCAGATGGGCGAGAAAGTCGAGCTTCCGCCATTTATTTACAGCGTGGTTGACACGCAATGGATGACCCACTTAGGCGAGGGCGTGACCCAACGTGTCCCGGCCGGCCGTTTTCTGGTGGTTCGGATGAGTGTCACAAACACGTCTTCGGAGGAGAACTCGATACCACCCCTGACCCTCCTGGATTCGAGTGACAACGCGCACCAGGAGGTGATGGACGTGGGCGCCCTTGAAGGATGGGTCGGGTTGGCCCGCGCCGTAAAGGCGGCGGACACGCTGGAGGGGGCCTTCGTCTTCGATGTCAGCCCGGGTTCCTATAAGTTAAGACTCCAGGATTCGCCCGCGGAAGCCAAGCTGGCGGTCGTGGAGTTGCCGCTCAAGTTCGAGACTCCCGAGAGCCTTCTCCCCCAAAGCAAACCGGATGCCCCGCGGTAGGATGACATACTCCGGATGCGTTAGCTCCTCCCTGGCGGTCTTGGCGCTGGGAGGGGTCCTGTTCGCTCAGCAGCCCATCCCTCCCGCCAAAGCGTTGGCGGTCGTGAATCCGACGTTTCATCAGATTGAAGATGGACCGCCGGTGAGTGCCAACTCGTTCTTCGTTCCGGGCGAGACCATCTTCTTTCGCTGCGAGGTTCGTGGCTACACGCCATCGGCCACGCGCCAGGTCACCTTCACGTACGTCGTCGAGCCAGTCGACGAGGCCGGAGTTCCGCTGGTCGAGCCCAAGGCCGGGAAAGTCGATTCCACGCTTTCGGAGGAAGACAAGAACTGGAATCCGGTCATCCGGCATTCCTTCGTCATGCCCGCGTTCGCGGCAACCGGCAAGTACTTCGTTCGGGTCGCCCTCGAGGACGAGAACAGCCGAACCCAGGCGAAGATCGAAGTGCCGTTTCCCGTCCGTGGCCGCGCCCTGAAGCCGTCAGCCGGTTTGAGCATTCAGAATTTTGCCTTCTATCGGGGCGAGAACGACACACAGCCCTTGCGGCTTCCCGTGTACCGGCCGGGAGATACGCTCTGGGCCCGGTTCGACCTGACCGGGTTCAAACTCGCCGCGAAGAATGAGATCGACCTTACGTGGGGCATCTCTATCGCGGATTCCGCCGGAAGGGTCTTGTACCGCCAGGCCGAACCGACGGTGGAGAAGAGTTCGTCCTTCTATCCGAAGAGCTACGTGTCCTGCATGCTCAACCTCAACATCCAGCCTGACACCAAGCCGCAGACGTTCGTCCTGACCGTGAGGGCCAGCGACGAGGTCGCCAAGCAGACCCAGGAGTCTCACAACCGGTTCCAGGTGGAGTAGCTCGTGTCGCCCGGCGCAATCCTGGAAGTCTGCCTCCACGGGGTCGCGGCCAACAAAAAAGGGCGGAGCCAGCGGCCGGCTGGCATTCCGCCCGAAGCCTCGCGGAGCACTGGTGGGGGGTAGAGTCCCGCGGGCCTGCACTTGATGAGAACGCAGCCCGGGGCCGGGTTCCTTTCGACGGCTAAAAAAAATCAATACAGGGAAGTGCGCGAGCCCTGCGTCACCCGCGCGTGAATCGCGCCGACCCCTTCAATCCTGCCCCCGACCCGGTCGCCCGGCTTGATGCGGGCCCCTTTCGGGCAACCCGTCGAGATGAGATCGCCTGGGTGAAGCGTCATGAAGTCGCTGTGGAACCGGACCAGCTCGAACGGACGCGTCCGCATGTTCCTCACGAAGTCCCGGGAGCAGATCCCGTCGTTGTGTTCGGTGATCACTTCCAGGCCGTCTACGTCGGCGATCTCGTCGGCCGTCACGATCACGGGGCCAAAGCTGAAGAACGTATCGATGCTCTTCGATCTCGTCAGGTAGCGCGGATTCTTGCGGAGTACATCGAGCGCCGTCAGATCGAGCGTGACCGTATAGCCGAAGATGACCTCGCGGACGTGCTCGGCCGGCACGAACCGGCAGGTCTTGCCGATCACCACCCCCAGTTCACCCTCGGCATCCACGTCATCGGAGACCTCGGGCGGCGGCAGCACGATCTCTCCGCCCGGCGGGAACATCGACGACGCCGGTTTCATGAAGCTTCCCGGCTCTTCCGGCTGGACCGCGTTGATGTCTTCGGCGTGGGACTTGTAATTCAGCCCGATGCACCAGATCTTGGGCGGCGTCTCATACGGCAGGCACGGCTCGATCTCGCTGAACGGCAGCGCGGCAACGTCCGCGATGGGCACTTGCGAGACGCCTGCGCGGATGAGAGCCAACAGATCATCCGGCAGGTCGCCGCCGTGTCGTGCCTGGATCTCCTCGACGGGCACCACCCCGCCAGGCGTGACGACTCCCGCGTGCTGGCTGCCGTGGTGCGAGAAGGTCATCCATTTCATATCGCCGTGACCGCCCCTCCATCCACCCGGATCACCGAACCGGTCAGATAGGAGGCTTTCTGCGAGCACAGGAATGCCACCACCTCGCCGAACTCCCCGGGTTGGCCGTACCGTTTCAGCGGCACTGGCTCCGAGCGCTCGGCCCGGATCTCGTCAATGGACTTCCCGGTCTTCTCGGCGGCCGCCTTGTCGAAGAAATCCGCCCGCGCCGTGAGAATCCGCCCTGGAGAGACGCAGTTCACCAGAATCCCGTCCTTGGCCACTTCGTTGGACAGCGTCTTGGCCCATCCCGCCAGCGCCGGGCGATAGGCATTCGAAATCAGCAGTCCCGGAATCGGCTGCTCCACCGACGTGGAGACGATATTGACGATCCGTCCCCATTTCTCCGCCCGCATCATGGGCAGGACGCCGCGGGTCAGCCGCAACGCGCTCATGAACACCTGCTCGAAGGAGGAGTACCACTGTTCTTCCGTGATGCTGTCGAACGTCCCTCCGGGAGGGCCCCCGCAGTTGTTCACCAGGATCGACACCGGCCCCACCCGGTTCTTCACTTCCTCCACCGCTCCCGCGATCGAATCGGCTTTGCTCAAATCGCATTCCACCGCCAGTTCGGCCCCGATCTCTCTCGCGGTGTCCGCCAACTCCCTGGGGCGGCGGCTCAAAATGGCCACCCGCGCGCCCGCTTTGGCCAGTGCCGCGGCCGAGGCCTTTCCCAATCCCTGGCTTGCTGCCGCCACAAGGGCAATCTTCCCGTTGATTCCGTAGTCCGTCATGGTCTTCGCTGTTATCCCACAATCGCCCCGGTCAAGTCTACACTGGAGGAATGGCAAGGCTTGCGGCATTGGCGCTGGCGTGCGCGCTCACGGCCTTTGCCGAAAACCGCCAGTTGGCCGCGGCACTGGAACGCGTCGCCGACGAAGCCGCTCTCTTCTCCGGGATCGCCCGCGATCTGCTGTCGGAAGAGACCCTGGTTCAGCGCTCGCTGCTGCGCAAGAAGCGCTTCCGGCCGCGCCTGGGTGCGGCCGCCCTGAAGCCTCCCGAACTGGAATACCAGACCCGCGAACTGGTTTCCGAGTACGGCTATGGTGCGTTCAACGAAGCGCCCGGCGCGCTCCACGAGTTCCGGCAGGTGATCTCCGTCGACGGCAAACGCACCAAGGGCGCCAACGCCGCCCGCCGCACCCTTCTCCTGGGCCTTCGCTCCAAGGACGACTCCTTGAAGCAGAAGCTTCTGAAAGATTTCGAAAAGAACGGGCTTCACGGCGCGGTGACCGATTTCGGACAGCTTCTGCTGCTCTTCACGGCCGGCAACCAGAAGAACTACCGCTTTCGCCTCGCCGGGGAGCGTTACGTCGGCGCGGAGCGCGTTCTGGCAATCGAGTACGAGCAGAGCGATGGGCCGGAAGCGCTCACCGTCTTCGGCGCCAAGCAGGCCAGCCGCTTTCGTCCGGGGGGCGAGTTACTGGTTCGAGGCTCCGACTTCACCCCGTTACGGATTACGCTGCAGGCCACACGGATGGAGTTCAAACCCGTCCGCACGGAAGCCACGGTCGAGTACGCCCCTTCCAAGCACGGCGTCGTGGTCCCGCAGTCGGTGACACACCGCGAGGTCGTCGACGAGGTCGTGTTCATGGAGAACAAGTTCCGCTATTCACCCTTCAAACGTTTCGGATCGGAGTCGGAGCTGAAGTTCGAAGTGCAATGAGCGGGTGTTCGATGCTCCCATATCGATCTTCGTGTCCTTCTCCGCCAGCCTGCACCCGATGCTGGCATGTAGGCACGAAGAAGCAGGCAAACCTCGTGCAATACACGGTTCGCGGAGTGCCGCGCGAAGTGGACATCGTCGGCCGATCGCTCAATCCAGCCGCTTGTGGAAGCGCAAAGCGCTCAACACCAGGACCACGCTTCCGTACACGAACAACGCGGTCATCTGAGGCCAGAGGACGTCGGGGCCGACCCCTTTCAGGAACACCCCGCGCACGATCTCGACGAAATACCGCAGCGGATTCAGGTAGGTCATGTACTGGATGAACTCGGGCATGTTGCGGATGGGGAACGCGAATCCGCTCAGCATGAAGGCCGGGATCAGGAAGAAGAACGACGACATCATCGCCTGCTGCTGCGTGTTCGACACGGTGGAGATGAACAGGCCCGCGCCGAGCGTGGTCATCAGGTAAAAGATCGAGCTCACCAGCAGGACCAAAGGACTTCCTCGAAACGGGATATGAAACACCAACAGGGCGATGCCGGTGACCAGCACCAGGTCGAACAGGCCGACGATCGCGAACGGAATCGTCTTGCCGATCATCAATTCGATCGGGCGGATCGGCGTGACCATCAATTGTTCCAGCGTGCCGATTTCTTTTTCCCGAACGATCGCCAGACACGTCAGCATCATGGTGACGATCATGATGATATTGACGATGACGCCCGGCACGAAGTAGTTCCGGCTGCGTAACTCGGGATTGAACCACACCCGGCCGCGCGACGTTACCGATGCGAACGTCACGTTGGCCGGGGCCGTCGCTCCTCGAGACAAAGGCAAGACCGAGGACTGATCCCGCTGAACGCGGCGGGTGAAATCCGCGACCACGTTGGAGGCATAGTTCGATACCAGCGACGCCGTGTTCGAGTTCGATCCGTCGATGAGAATCTGGACCTGGGCTTGCCGGCCGCGCACGATGTCCTTTTCGAAGCCGGGCAGGATCCGGACCACTGCCTGCACCTTCGATCCGTCGAGCAGAAACTGCACTTCGCGGTCGCTCTCCAGCATGTGGGTCACGGTAAAGTTCGGCGACAATTCGAAGGCGGCGCGTAATTCGCGGCTTTGCCGCGTCCGGTCCTGATCCAGCCAGGCAATCTTGGCATTTTCGATATCCAGATTCACCGCGTAGCCGAAGATGATGAGCTGGATCATCGGCGGCACGAACAGCAACACCCGCATCCGCGGCTCGCGCAGCATCTGAAAGAACTCCTTGCGGACGATCTCGCGAATCCGGTCCCTCATACGCTCAGGCCCCCTATCCGGCTCCTTGACTCATGAGTGAGCAGCATTGTGTTAAGCCAGCTTTTGCCGCATCTTGCGGGTTGCCAGGAAGAAGACAAGGCTGCCGAAGCCAACCAGGAACAGGAAATCAGCCCACAGGATTTCAAAGCCGACGCCCTTCAGAAATGCGCCCTTGAGAATCGTAATGAAATAGCGCGCCGGCGTGATGTGGCTGATCAGTCGCGGCCCCAGCGGCATGCTCTCGATCGCGTAGACAAACCCCGAAAGCAGAAACGAAGGAAGAAACGAGCTGATGAGTCCGGCCTGGAACGCGAGAGACTGGCTGCGCGTCGCCGCCGACAGGAAGATCCCCCAGAACAGCGCTCCGAACAGAAAAACAAAGCTCGAAGCGGCCACCACCAACACGCTTCCCCGGAACGGCACTTCGAAAAACCACGCGCCCAGCACCAGCGTGATGAACGTATCCACGGTTCCGACCGCGAAGTGCGCGGCCATCTTGCCCAGCACGATCTCGGCCGGGCGGAGCGGCGTCGACAGCAGTTGCTCCATCGTCCCCTGCTCCCACTCGCGGGCGATGGTGAGGGACGTCAGCAGCGCGGCGATGATCATCAGGATCACCGCGGTCAAGCCCGGAACGATGTAGTTCCTCGATTGCAGTTCGCTGTTGTACCAGACCCTCAGGCGCGTATCGACAGGAGCCGCGCCATGAAGGTTGGTGATGGCCCCTCGCTGGTTCTGGGCGTCCCGCCGGATTTCGAGCGAGTAGGCCCGTATCAGGCCCTCCGCGTACGACAGCGCGATGGATGCCGTGTTCGAGTCGCTGCCGTCCAGCAAAAGCTGCACCTGCGCGTCTCCGCCCGATCGCAGATGGTCGGAGTAATCGCGCGGCACCACCACGGCCAGGATGATCTGGTTCCGGTCGATCAGCCGTTCGATTTCCGGGTAACTCGAGACGTGGCCGGTCACGCTGAAAAACCGCGAGCCTCGAAAGCGCTCCACCAGCAGACGGCTGGCCGACGTGTTATCCGCATCGTAGATCACCGTCGGAATCCGGTCGACATCCAGCGAGAGCGCCGTACCGAACATGATCAGCATCACCACCGGCAGCGCCAGGGCGAGAATCAAGCTGCGCACATCCCGGACGATGTGGCGGAACTCCTTCAGGGCGACGGCCCGCGTGCGGCGGAAACTCATTCGGCCCTCCGCTCTTCGGCTTCGATCAGGGCGACGAACACGTCCTCCATCGAGGGCAGAATCGGTTCGATCCTGTCAAAGGGAATGCCCCGAGTCTCCAGGCTCCCGCGGACCACTGGCAAAGCTGCTGCCGCGTTCGCGACGGCAACATGCAGGCCGCTGCCGAAGACGGCGATCTCGAAAACCCCTTCCGTGGTCTCGAGCGCCTTCATCGTGTCGAGCAACTCGGGCGATTCCACCATCAGAAGCTCGCGTTCGTTCAGGCTTCGCTTCAGATCCCTGGGCGCGCCCAGGGCAATCACTTTCCCTCGATACATCAGGGCGATGCGGTGGCAGTATTCCGCTTCATCCATGTAGTGAGTGGTAACGAAGATGGTCTGGCCGCCGGCGGAAAGCTCGTTGATCAGCTCCCAGAACGACCGGCGGGCGATCGGGTCGACGCCCGAGGTCGGCTCGTCGAGGAAAAGAATCGGAGGCTGATGGAGGATCGCCGCGCCCAGGGCCAGGCGCTGCTTCCACCCGCCGGGCAACAGCCGCGTCATGGTGTCGCGGCGCGCGGCCAGGCCGGCCATCTCCAGGGCATGCTGCTTGCGGCTCTCGCGCTGATCGCGAGGCACCCCGTAGATCCCGGCGAAGAAGTTCAGGTTCTCTTCCACCGTCAGGTCGTCGTAGAGCGAAAACTTCTGGGACATGTAGCCGATGTTCTGGCGCACCAGTTCCGGCTGGGTCGCAACGTCGTAGCCGGCGACCGTGCCGCGGCCATCGCTGGGTGCGAGCAAGCCGCACAGAATCCGGATGGTGGTGGACTTTCCCGCTCCGTTCGGGCCCAGAAAGCCGAAGATCTCGCCCCTGGCGACTTCCAGAGTCACGCGGTCCACGGCGACAAAGTCGCCGAAGCGCTTGGTCAGCCCGTCGAGCGTTACCGGCTGTCCGTTCATGCGGCGGCCTTTCGGATGAGGGCGATGAATACGTCTTCGAGCGAGGGTTCGATCATACGGAGAACCTTGGGCGGCAGGCCCGCGCCCCGCAGCGACGATTCGACTTCTTCCGGTGTTGTCCGCCGCGGGTCGAGGAAGAAGTGCACTTCGGCGCCGGCGGATTCCGCGCTCAACACTCCGGGCAGCCCTCGCAGCAGATTGCGCGATGCGCGAAGATCGCTGCTGTCGAGTTCGTAGCACTGTTCGGTGAGACACCTCTTCAACGCCTTGGGCGTGTCGCACCGGATCAGGCGGCCCCGATCCAGTAGTCCCAGCCGGTTGCAGCGTTCGGCTTCGTCCAGGTAAGCGGTCGTGGTTACCACCGTAATGCCGTCGCGAACGATCTGGTAGAGGATCGCCCAGAAGTCCCGCCGGGATACCGGATCGACACCGTTGGTCGGTTCATCGAGGAACAGGATCTGGGGTTTGTGCAGCAGGGTGCACATCAACGCCAGCTTCTGCTTCATGCCTCCAGAGAGTTTCCCCGCCGCCCGTGCGCGGAAGGGCTCCATCCGCGTCATCCGCAGCAGACGTGGCGTCATCTCGTCGCGCTCGCGGTGCGAGATCCCGAACAGGTCCGCGTAGAACTCCATGTTCTCGTCGACCGTGAGGTCCTGATAGAGACCGAACCGCTGCGCCATGTAGCCGATCCGGTCTTTGACCAGGTCCGGGTCCTTGGCGACATCGTGCCCGGCCACGATGGCCGAGCCCCCCGTTGGGTCCATCAAACCGCAGAGAAGCCGCAAGGTCGTGGTCTTGCCCGCGCCATCCGGTCCGACCAGGCCGAAGATCTCGCCGCGGTGGATTTCGAGCGACAGCGAATCGAGCGCGGTCAGCTCGCCAAAACGCCGGGTCAACCGGTCGATGCGGATGATGACGTCGTTTGCCATGGGGCGTTATGGGGTGACCGCTCCCTTCCGGTCGCGGCTCGGATCGCGGTCGCCCGGGTCAAGGACGATCTCCGCATCCGCCGGCATGTTCGACTTCAACTCCTGATTCGGGTTCTCGACATCCACCTTGATTCGATAGACCAGCTTTACCCGTTCTTCCGGCGTCTGGATTTGCTTGGGCGTGAACTCAGCCTCCGATGAGATAAACGACATGGTTCCCCAGTAGACCTTCCCCGGGTACGAGTCGGTCGTGATCTTCACCTTCTGGCCGAGCTTGACTCGGCCGAGGTCTCGTTCGCCGATATACCCGCGCAGCCAGGGGCGCTCGAGGTCGCCAACCGTCGCCAGAGTGGTTCCCGCCGCGACCACCTCCCCGGCGTCCGCCGACTTCACCAGGACCACACCGTTCACGGGAGAGGCGACCTCTGTGTCCGTGAGTTGGGAATCGACCAGTGCCGCCTGTGCTTTGGCCCTCTCGATCTCGGCCCGCCGCGTCGACACCTCCTGCCTCCGGCGTTGAAGCTCCAGGCCCTGCGCTTCGCCGTAGGCGACCGCCGCCCGCGCCCGCGCCACCTGCGCCCGTGTGGCCGCGATCACTTCCTGCCTCGGGCCCTCCTTCACCAGCGCCAGCCGCTGCTCGGCCTGCCGGAGCGCCGAGGCGGAAGCTTCGTACCGCGTCCGGAACTGGTCGAACTGCGACGTCGAGATGTCGTCCTGCTTGTACAGCGTTTGAGCTCGCTGCCAGTCCTTGGCCGCGCGATCGGCTTCCGTCCGCGCTCCGGCGACTGCAGCCTTGGCCTCTTCGATCTCCTGCGGCCGGGAGCCTGTCTCGACTTCTCTCAATCGCGCTTCCGCCGACGCCAGTTCCGCCTTCCTCGCGTCCAGGTCGCTCGCCCAGGTTTGGCGCTGCCATTCGACCGCGGTCAACGACTGGGCGAGCAGCGACTGCGCCGAAACTACGCCAGCCTGCTCGCGATCCTTTTGCCGCATCAACTGATCCTTGTCGAGCCGCGCCAGCACCTTGCCTGCTTCCACCGGCGCGCCCTCGACCACGTTCAGCTCGCTGATTCGGCCCGGAATCTTGAAAGCGATGTTGACCTCCGTCAGTTCCAGGTTCCCCGAGAAGCGAATCACATTATCGGCCTTCCGGTTCAACTGCCGATACGCGATCACCGAGACGGCCGCAATCAGAACGATGAGAACAGGGATGAGTTTCTTTTTCATAGATACGGTCCTCGCGTCAGTCGATCAGCCGGCGCAGTAAGCCCGTCGCCTGGCCGAAATCGATGCGCGCCGCTTCGTGCGCGAACAGGGCAATGACGTGATTGTCCCGCGCGCGCGCCAGGCGCGTCTGGGCGTCGGTGACTTCCAGCGAATTGGCGACACCGGCGTCGTAGCGGCGGCGCGCCTGAGCCAACTCGCTTTCGGAGAGCTTCAACCCCTCGGCGGCGACCTTCACCTGCTCATCGGCCGAACGGAGCGAGTCCACCGCCAGTTGCACCTCCAGCCGGATCTGCTCTTTCAGATCGCGCGAGCGGATCTGCTCCTGGCGGTGCTGCGACGCGGATTCGGCGCGCCGCGCATCCTTTCGTCCGCCGTCGAAAATCGGCACCTTCACCGCCACGCCAACTACCCGCGTGGGAAGGCTCTGGCTCACCGCCGTCCCGATGCTCCCGTAGTCGCCGAAAGCCGCGACCGATGGCAGCCTCTCGAGCTTGGTCGCGCTCGCCGACAGACGCGCCGTGTCCTCGCGGCGGAGTTGCGCCTTCAAGTCCGGCCGCGTGTCCAAGGCCAGCGGCAGCGCTCTTCCGATCGTCTCGGTGTCCACCGGGTGATAGACCAAGGTGTCCGTGAGTTCCACATCGGCGCCCAAGTCGACATTCAAAGCACGCATCAACTGCAATTGCGACTTGCGCAGCTCATTCACGGCCACGATCAGCCGCTGCTGTTCGTTGGCCAGTTGCACCCGGGCGCGCGTGATCTCGATACCCGTGCCGGTACCGGCCGCCTTCAGGTTCTCGGCCTGCTTCACCACCGCCGAAGCCAGTTCGATATTGGCCTTCACGGCTTCGATATCGGCTCGGGCCCGAAGGGCGGACACGTACGCCTTTGCCGTCTGCGAGGCAACCTGATCCGCCGCGGCGTCCTGGTCTTCCTTTGCGGAGCGAATCCCTACACGCGAGGCCTGATACCGCCGGATCGAACTCATGTCCAGCAGGCTCTGGGAGGCTGTCACCCTGGCGTCGAAGACATTGAACGGCCCGACGAAGGTCGGAATCTGGAAGCCGGGAATCGGCGACTGGACGCTCAGCCCGAACGCCTGCAGATTCCGGGTGAGGCTCTGATAGGAGGCCGACCCATCAATGTTCGGCAGGAGCGAGGCCCGAGCCTGGCCGGCTCGCGACTCGGCCTGCTTCAGCGATTCCGCCGAGAGTTGAATCCGCGCGTTCCCGGTAGGCGACGTCGCGATCTCCACGGCTTGTTTCAGACTGAGTTGCAGTTTGGGCGGCTGTGCGTGCAAGCCGCAAACCGCCACCACGAAAAAGACGGCAACCCACTTCCTCATGGCAGGGCCCTCGGAGTCTGGCTCGCGCGAAAGCCCGCCGCCACAAATTGGATCAGGCGCCAGGAAGCCTCTCGCAGATCGCCCGTCGTCTCGTCGCGCGTGAACATCGGCACCACCTTCTCCCCATTGGTTAGCGTGTACGCCATTGCCCCGATGGCGAAGAACACCCGCCACATCAGGTCCTCGGCATCCAGCCCCGGCAGAGCGCTTCTGAGCGCGCCAAGAAACCGGTCCAGCTCGGGACGGAACGGTCCGGCGAACATTTTCGGAACCAGGTCACTCGATTCGGTCTGGACCCTCCCGATGAAACGCGCGAACTGCCGGCCATCGGCTTGTTCGATCGCGTCGAAGACCGGAGTGAGAAAGCACTCCAGGATCTCCTCCACGGTGGGGATCCTTCCATCCGTTTCGTAGACATCCAGCCGGACCAGCCTCATCCGGTTCACGGCGCCAAGCCGCCGTTGGAGAATCGCTTCCAGCAGGGCTTCCTTCGACTGAAAGTGATAGTGGATGGCCGCCAGGTTGACGTTCGCCTCGCCGATGATCTGCCGCAGAGAGGTTGCTTGGATTCCGTGTTCTCCGAATAGCCGTTCGGCGCAATCGAGAATCTTCTGCTTGGTGTCAGTTCGAACAATCGTTTCATTCATACGATTGACTCATTCGAGTGAATCAATCATATGATTGTCTCAGACACCTGTCAATGGATTTTCGCCGGGCGACCCTGCGCTCGTTCGTAAGCGCTTGGATGAATGGCAAATACGGTGAACGTTGCTATTCCATCGTGTGATCCCGAAGCACGATCTAATCTCGCGTATTCCAGTGGAGGGCGGTGAAGTTCTCCACACTGCACTTCTTGCGCAACCTCGGAAGTACCCCAGGAAACGACTCAAGGGAGAACCAAACCAACAATGAAAAGACTGATTTCGCTTACCGCTGGCATTCTCGGACTGGCTGCCGGGAGCTTTGCGGCTGTCGATGCCAACTACTTCCCCCTTCAGACGGGGAATCGATGGGTGTACCGGGCTTCCTCGCCGGTGATCACTCAAACACTGACAGTAACGGTAGGGACTCCGGTCCAGACGGACGGCCGGATCTACTACACGGTAAACGGGTACGCCGGACAACGGGCCCTGATCCGCCGGGGCGATGACGGCAACCTGTACATCCGGAACGAGAACATCGAGAGAGACGTGCTGCTGACGTCGTTCGACCCCGCTTCGGCGGTCTACCAGACCACCATCGCCCCGGAATGCCTGCACGACGCCAAAACCCAGGAACGCCGGGTACCCTTCGAGCGGCAGCCGGGAGCCGAACCGCTGCAGGCGCTCGAGATCCGGTATCAGTCCTGGTGTGTCGACGCGGGGCTGCAATCGGAGCTATACCTTCAGAACGTCGGCATGGTGCGCCGGGTGGCCTCGAGCATCGGCGGCCCGCTGTTCTACGAGCTTGTCTATGCCCGCGTCGGGGCGATTACGTATGAACCGGAAACGACTGCGGCGTTCCGCGTGGGGCTGCTGACCCCGGCGATCCTGCGCACCAACGCCACTGACCAGATCCTGCTGAGGGGTAGCCTGCGGCTTTCGGTGACCGGGCAGCCGTTGCGCCTGTTCTTCCCGAGCGCCCAGCGCTATGACCTCCGGTTGACAGATTCCTCGGGTCGCGTCCTCCAAACCTGGAGCGCCGACAAACTCTTCGCGCAGGTCTCTACCGAGATCCTGGCCACGGAGGAGAGTTACGAGTTTGAGATGCCGGTCGCCGATCAAAGCGGCCGGCCCCTTCCCGATGGCGAATACATCCTGGAAGCCTGGCTCACCACGCCGGGCGATCGCCAGATCACTTCGAAGGCGCCGGTTACGATCCTGACTGGCGCCCGCTAGATCCTCTGGCGCCAGCCTCTGGGGACCGCCGGGGGGCCGTCCCTGGAGGACTTTTTTTTCAGAACTGGTAGCGCAACATCAACTGCACGTTGCGCGGCGTGTTGTTCAAGCCGCTAATCTGTCCGAACAGCGGATTGATCCTCCAGCCCGCCACCCCGGTGTCCACCACGGTCAGATTGGGAAGCCCGAACTGAACCCGGTTGAATGCGTTGAACAGTTCCGCCCGGAACTGGAGTTCGTGGCCGCGATCCTTCCCCAGGATTTTCGTGTTCTTCACAAACACCAGGTCCCACTGATTCTGGCCCTGCACCCGCAGAATATTGCGGCCGGCCGAGGCCACGAAGCCCGTCCCGGGGTACCACGGCCACGCGCGTTGAGCGGCCGCTTCCGCATTCGGGAAGAAGGACCCGACGGGAACCTGATCCTGCGCGAACTGGCGGCCGTTGGCCGGGTTGATGCGGGCGTTGTCGATCGCGTGTCCCCATACACCCGGATCGAGCAAAAACGGCCGGTCCGCGCCAATGCCATCGCCGTTCAGGTCGTATCCCAACACGGCGGTCACCGGGTTGCCCGAACCGAAGGTTGCGATGCCGTTCACCGCCCAACCGCCGAACATCCGGCCGAGCGCGCCCCGCTGGCCCCGATAGAACGGCAGTTCGTAAACGAACGTCCACACAAACCGCCGCGGCTGGTCGAGGCGGCTCGGACCGCGATTGCCCCGCGGACCCTGCGTGTCGCTGATCAGGAAGTTGGTGTCGCCGGTGCCGACAAAGGTCGCCTCCGACGTCGTGTCGATGTTCTTCGACCAGCTATACCAGGCCTGCATCGACAGCCCGTGCGACATCCGCTTCGACACGGCAACCTGCAGGGCGTTGTAGTACGTCCACACGCGGTTGGTCGTGTAGAAGATGGCGCCATAGCGCCCGTCGGGCCGCCGCTGGTTGATTCGCTGTTGCTGCAGCGAGATGAACCCCGCCGCCGGATTCGCGTTGAAGGGATTCGGATCGATCTGGTCGAAGCGGACGCCGGGGAAGTTCGTGCCCGCGTAACTGGCTGGAACCGTAGAGGTGGCCGGGAACTGTGCGCGATTCCGCGCATCGAACTGGATGAAGCCGATGCCCCGGTTCCCAATATACGAAATCGACAACCCCACGTTCCCCTTCAACTGGCGCTCCATCGTGAGATTCCATTGCTGGGTGTACGGCATGCTCAGGTTCGGATCCACCAGCGCCAGGGCCACCTGCGACGTCGGCGGCCCGGGAACGAAGCGGAAGCTGCCGAGGGGATTCGCGACCGACATGGCGGGATCGCGGAAGGTCAGCGTCGCGCCGTTGGGCGGGTTGAACCGCACCGTCACCCCTCCTTGCGCGAAGATCGACTGAAACACTCGGCCGTGGAAAATGCCGTACCCGCCGCGGATCGAGCTGTTTCCCGGCCCGCCCGTGAGCTTGCTTAGGAATCCCTCCTGCCGCGGCGGCGAATACGCGAACCCGAAGCGCGGCTCGACGTAGCGCGCAGTGCCGTAACCAAGGTCCACCACATTGTTTACCTCTGTCGGCCGGCCGACATTCTCGAAGCGCGCCCCCAGGTCGAACGTCAGGTTGCGCGTCGCGCGGTACTGGTCCTGTGCGTACAAGTTCAACTCAGTCGTGCGGTAGCCGTTGTCCGCCGGCCCGAAGCCCTGCTGGTACGTCTGCACGACGCCTCGGGCAAAGTTCTCGAGCGCGCTGTAAGGACCTTCGGCGGCGAACGTCCAGAAGCCCCGGTGGTTTTGCTGGATGGTCTCGTTCAGGTGATACCGGCGCACGTCCGCGCCGAAAC
>CAZGUX010000284.1:0-28895 GCA_964529305.1 uncultured Solibacteraceae bacterium
CGCCCGAGCAGCCTGGTCGTCTGACGTTGCGCGTGAGCTCCGATCAGGAAGTCGGCGAGGATTCGGGTGGGCTTCCCCCCCTGCTTTCGATACGTCCGCCATGCACGGCTTGCGAGGAAATGTGCTTCGCGCGTCAATGCCTGCACACGGATCTCATTGCTCCCCAGAAAAGCATCGCATTCGCGTTGGGCCTCGAAATGGATGCAGAGTTCGGCGTACACGATATCGCTGATCACGAGCGAGCCTTCGCCTGCCGCCCTCTGAAGCGCATCGGCTGACGACTCGTAGAAATCCTCGTTTGGCACCAGGATGTCGAGCAGGACATTGGTGTCAATGGCCGTGGTCATCGTCCGCGCACGTCCTCAATGAACTTGTCCACTGAGGAATGACCCAGCTTCGCGAACGTGTCCCCGCAGCGGCCTTTCCATTTGGCAAGGTTCAACTTTCTAGGAGCCTTCTTCAGAGTGATGGAGCCTCCAATCACACGGAACTCGACCTCGGTTTCCGGACCCAGGCCGAATTGTTCGCGGATCTCCTTGGGAATCGTTACCTGGCCACGCTCACCGATCTTCATACTCTGAAGTATGATTTACAATTCATACCACGTCAAACGTCACTCTCTTCCGCCGGGAACCGGGGCCGTCCATCGAGTTTCCCGTTTTCCGCAACCACCGGATCAATTCCACCAACCACTTGCGCCCCAGCGACCGTGGTTTGGACGAACCGGTCTGTCCCTGGTTTCTGCCCCCCAATAGCCTGGAATCGTTCGCCCGGACGCGGCGCCCCCTGCTCCGGACATGAGATCGGCCGCCAATCTTGAGCGGATACTCGACCATCAGGAGGCCGGCAGCGCCCCTTCGTGCTCGTAGCGCGCAACTCGCTGTATTTGGCGGTTTGGCCGGAAGCGGTAGAATGGGCGCCGATGTATGACGCAAAACTCGGCTGGATCATCTGGTTCGCGGTGGCGGGTGCGTTATGCGCCCAACCGGCCGGAAACATCGTCCGGCGGCAAACGGGCGACCGGTACGTGACTCTCGGGAATTTCCCGGATGGTGGAACGACTGCCGGCCCTCGGGACATTCATGTCTTCCTGCCGGCCGGGTACTCGTCCGTTCAGGATCGGTATCGCGTCATTTACTTCCATGATGGCGAGGGCCTGTTCGGTGGTCTGGACAAGTCCCGGGGCGTTTTCGTCGACGCCGATTATGCCATCGATGAACTGCTCGCGGAAAAATTGATCTACCCCGCCATCCTGGTGGCAGTGACGAATACCAAGCGCGTGGCGGGCGGACGGTCGATCGACCTCGTGCCGCGGTGGACCCACGATTCGCCCGGGAGGATCGACGAATACTACTCGTTTCTCGCGAATCGCCTGAAGCCGTACATCGACTCGCATTTTCGCACCAGGCCGGAAGCGCAGTTTACCGGAGTGTCGGGAAACTCGCTGGGCGGGTTGGCGTCGTTTTACCTCGGCTACCGGCATCCGGAAACGTTTGGTTTCGCCGGGTGCACCTCGCCTTCGCTCTGGCTCATGGATTCCAAGCTGGTGGGCGAGGTGGCGCGCGATGGAAAGCGAAAGACCGCGACTCGATTCTGGCTGGACGCGGGCCAACGGGACTCGGCGGACATCGAAACCGTCACGCCGCGGATGATGAACGTGTTGGCGGAAAAAGGCTGGGTGGAAGGAGACGATCTTGCCTTCCAGCTTGGGTATGGGCATCTCCACGGGCGAACCGCGCAGCGCGAGCGGATGCGGAACATGCTCTATTTTCTTCTGCGAAAGGAGCGGCCGGCGGTTCGGGGGATCGCTCTGAAGCCCTTGGCGGATCCGCGAGCGACTGAGTTGCGCCTGGAGACGGCCGGAGACCGGGCCTACCTCTGGCCGGAAGTGCAATACGAGCACGGATTCTATCTCAACGCGGTGACGGCACGGCTGCGAATCGACGATCCCTCTGTGGCACTCGTCGATGCCAGGGAACCTGGCCGCGTGCGGAATGCCGGACCGGGCCGGACGACAGTCACGGCGGAGTTTTCCGGATTGAAAGCGCAAATGCCCGTCGAGGGCTTTCGCGCCAGCGACTATGTGAAATTGCCTGTGGCGAAAGTGGAAAAGACGCCAAAGGTCGATGGGGACCTTGGAGAGTGGAGCGCATTGCCGTTTGCCATCGAGCCGTCGTCGGGAGGGGTATCCCGTGCGCGGTTCGCCGCCGCGTACGACGACACGTTCTTATATGTAGGGGTCGCGGTGGACGATTCACGGCTCGTGATCCGGCCCGATCGGCCCTCGGCGGAGCAGGATGGCGTCGAGGTGTGGCTCGACGCGCGCGCCGACCCGATGCGGTCGGAAAGCAAGGCGTGGGCGGACGGCTATCAGGACACATTTCTCCTGGCCCGGCTTTCGCCATCGGTGTCGCCGGATGCGGCGCTCACGATGCCACAACCGTCCTACCGGGTGCCTTTGCCCCAGGGACTGTTGCGCGCCTGCCGGCGGAGTGCGAACGGTTACCATGCCGAGTTCGCGATTCCCGTCGAGTACTTGAACCGGATGCAAGGCGGAGATTGGCGCGAGTTCCGCTTGAATGTGCACGTCACCGATTTCGTGTCCACGGGGGAACCAAAAATCGATCTGTGGTGGAAACCCGCATGGCGAACCATGGAGTCGTCCGCCGGGTCGGGCACGTTCCGGCGGTAGTGAGCTCCGGCGTGCAACCTGCAGTCGGCCTCAGCACAGCATTTGCCGTGTGCCGCGACAAAATCTTCTCGTCGACGGGAAACCGTCGACGTGTGATGGGGCTATACCAGATCTCGTGGTCTCCGCGGCCGGGTCGTTCCTAGTGGCATCCATGAGCTCGAAGAATCTGCTTCACCCTTGGCGTGTAGCTCGCCATCAGGATGCTAAGCAGTTCACTCTCTTCGTGCTCGTACCGCACGTGGTATTTCGCCGTCCGGTCGGTAAGGACTCCATTGAGTTCGAGCAACTCCGGGACGAGGGTTCTCAGTTTCTGAGACAGGCTGTTCGGCGAGTCGGCCTCGGCAACAAGACCGGGGATATCGTCGCTTTCCGCGACCCAGACACCAGCCTCGGTGTCCCACCGCGCGAGAACCTCAAACACGTCCTGCGACCCGGACTTGTCCATCGTCAACCGGAGTTTACCATGATACGGGTCGCTTCTTTGCTCGACAAGGCGTTGTCGTATTGGAGCCCGGCGGCCATCGGGTAAGGGGAACCGGAGTAGCTTGTTGCCGTCCAACGAGCTTCCCCTCACCTCAATCCAATCGTAGCGACGTATCCAAAGATTCTCCAGCCGCGCCGCAAGATTTGCAGGGCAGGACTGGAAGGCCGCGTCTAGAATGAGGGAAGGGCACCGGGCGCCGCTGGAGCCCTGCTCCCGCCCAGGGAAGCTCTCAACAGATCGAGGAAAGGAGCATGAGCGCAGCGTTGGCGACAGCCTGAGATATGCTTGCGTTTCAATCAGTTAGGTGATGGGTTCGGGTGCCATCTTCCTGAGCCGGTGCCGCCTTCTGCGTTCTGCAAAAGTCAGCGTGGGCGCGGTGTGTCTCGGATTTCTCCTCTTGGCGATACCGGTCCCTGCCCAGGATGCCAACGACCCGAATCCTCCGGAGCCGGAAATCGTGTCCGTCTTCCCCCAGGCATCCCGGAGATCTACCCGGTGGCAGGCCACCATCTCCGGCCGGAATCTGGAGGGTGCTCGTGCGGTTTGGTTCTCGAAGCCCGGTCTGAAGGGCGAGGTCTTGAAGCTGGAAGAGGTGAAACCGCCCGAGGGCGAAAAACCGAAGGCGGTCAAGGAGTACCGGGTCACCGTCCAAATGGAAACTGAGCCCACGGCGGGGACCGGAATCCACTTCATGCGGCTCATCTCCAGCCTCGGCTTGTCCAACGCGGTTCAATTGCGCGTCCACGACCTGCCGGTGGTGACGGAAACCGTAGAGGCGCACGAGTCCCCCCGAACCGCTCAAGCGATCCGCTTTCCGGTGGTGGTCAATGGCCGGATCGAGAAACCGGGCGAAACCGATCACTACGCGTTTGACGTCGCGAAGGACCAGGAACCGGTGTTCGATGTGATCGCGAGCCGGGAAGCGGCCGCCACCGCGTTTCACCCGCAGATGGCGCTCTATCGGCTGGCTTCAAGCTGGTTCAACCCGGCGCGGGCGGAACGGATCGCCTTCACGGATCAACTGCGCGGGGAGAGTGTCATCATCAATACGGATCCTCGAGACCGGACGGGCACCTGGGTGACGCTCCGGCATCGGTTCACCGGGGCGGGCCGGTATTACCTGGAGGTCGGCTCACTCTACGGCAAGGGCGGGCCGGAGAACATCTACCAGTTGCGAGTGGCCGAAGCGGAGAAAGCCCCGCCGATCTCCTTCTGGGAGCAGCACCCGTGGAAGGAGCGAAATTTTGCGAGGCCGGTCGGGGCGGCCCATGTGGACCTGGTTCGCGCCAGAACCGTCCCGCAGACGGTGCCCTCCGCACCGGCCACGGCCGCGACCTCCGGCAATGCGCCGGTGGCCGCGAAGGCCGCGGACCTCCCCTCCGCCGCCACAGGTCTGGAGGCCCGCCTCGCCGCTTCGGTGGAACAGGAGCCAAATGACTCCGAAGCCCAGGCCCCGCGGGTTTCCATCCCCGCCGTACTGGAAGGGGCGATCGACCACGAAGGCGACATCGACGCCTTCCGCTTCATGGTAAGCCAGGGACAAAAACTGGCCTTCGAGATCGAGACGCCGAACGCGGCGCCACCCGAATTCAACCCGCGCCTGGACATCTTCGACGCAAAGGGGACGGAGTTCCTGACGAACGTCGCCAGGACGCCGAAGTACCGGGATTCCAAGGCGGCGTACCTGATTGCGGTGGAGCCCAAAGTGGTCGCGACCTTCGAACAGGAAGGCGAGTACTGCCTGAAAATCCGCGATGTGACCAACCGCGGCGGGAATGCGGCGTACCGCTACCGTGTAATGATCCGCCCGCAGATTCCGCATATCGGGGACATCGTGGTGGAGACCCGAACCCGGCTCAACGAAGACGGCCGTCTCGATCCCTGGCGTGTCAACCTCCGCGCCGGCGAAGCCAGGAAACTGAACGTGATCGTGGATCACGAGGAAGGGTTCTACCACCCCGCGAATCTGGTTTCGATTCATATCGACGGGCTTCCGCCGGGCGTGATTGCCGTGTCCGGATCGAGCAATCCCAGCCTGGCCTCGCGCTTCACGGGCCCCGCCGTCCAAAAGCCGGAGCGATACTATCCCAGCAGCCAGAATCTGTCGATTGTTCTCGAAGCCGGGGAGGACGCTTTGGCGACGAAGATGCCGGTGCTGGCGAAGGTAAGGGCGCGATCGTACGTGAACGGGAAGCCAGGCCGTTCGATCGACATAGGAGAGTTGCCGGTGATGGTTCTTCCTCCGGCGGGACAACGATGATGGATCACCGAAAACAAATGGGGCGGTTGCGGCGGTTCGTCGTTCTCACGGCGGTGAGTGCCGCGCTCGCGGGCGGCGCGGCCAAGGACACCAAGGCCGTCAGGCGGAGCCAAGAAGCTCCCAGGATCGTCTCGCTCCGGCTGATTCCCGAGGATCGGACGCTGAGGGGCGCGGGCGCCTCCCAACGGTTTGTGGCGCTGGCCAAATATTCTGACGGCTTCGAACGCGACGTGACCACGGCCGGCAAGTTATCGGTCTCCGATGAGCAAATCGCCGGCATTTCGCCGGACCATCGGGTGACCGCGCGGGCCAACGGACAAACAATTCTCCAGTTCAAGTTGGAAGGCCGCTCCGCTCAGGCGCCCATTCGCGTCGAGCAGGCCGGCAAGCAGCGCCCCTTCAGTTTTTCGCGGGAGGTCGGCGGCATTCTCACGCGGAAGGGCTGTAACGGCAGCGATTGTCATGGCGGCGTGAAAGGCCAAGGCGGATTCAAGCTGTCGGTGAACGGCACGCAGCCAAAGGAAGACTACAAGTGGATCGTGGAAGGCGGCGTCTACCAGGTGCTGTCGGCGGAATCGGCGGGCGCCAAGGTGCCCCGCGTCAATCTGAAGGAACCGGAGAAGAGTTCGCTGCTACTCAAGCCCACCATGCTCTCGCCCCACGGGGGCGGCCGGCGCTTCACTCCCACCTCACCGGATTATGAGGCTTTGCTGCGGTGGGTGCGGCAGGGCGCGCCCTATGGAGAGGAATCCCGCCAGGAAGCCGCCCACATCGAAAAACTGGACGTGCAGCCGAAAGGCGCCGTTCTGGACGCGGCCGGACGGCTGCAGTTGTTGGTGACGGCCCATCTGTCGGACGGAGCTTCGGAGGACGTTACGAGCGAAGCGGTGTACTCGGCCGGAAATCCTGAAGTGGCCAAGGTGACGCCCGAAGGCGTGGCGATCGCCGGAACCACCGGCGAGACCGCCGTGGTGATTCGCGCGGCCGGACACGCGGTGAGCACGCAGATCGGCGTAGCGTCCAAACCGATCGCGAACTACCCGGCGGTGCCGGCCCGGAACTACATCGACCAGCATGTATTCGCCAAGCTGCGGAAACTCAACATGATTCCCTCGGACTTGTCGAGCGACTCGGAGTTTCTGCGGCGAGTGTGCCTCGATCTCGCGGGCACGATTCCTCCGCCGGAGCGGGTGCGCGAATTCCTGGCATCCAAGGACCCGCGCAAGCGCGACAAGCTGATCGATGCGCTGCTCGACTCGCCGGAGTTCGTCGACTATTGGACGTTCCGATTCAGCGAGCTTTTGCGCTACCGGCAGCGCGCGACGCAGTTGATGAAGGACACCCAGCTGTACGGCGAGTGGATCCGCAACAGCATCGCGCAAAACAAACCGTTCGACCAGATCGCCAGGGAACGGATCGCCGCGGAAGGCTTCACCGGTCCCAGCCGCTATTACTACGAACTGCGGTTCCTGAGCGCGCCGCCGGAGATCATCTCCGAACAGATGCGCGTGTTCATGGGCCGGCGCCTGGAATGCGCCCGCTGTCACAACCACCCCTACGAGGCGTGGAGTCAGGACCAGTTCTGGGGCATGGCGGCCTTCTACGGACGGATGACCGATCTGCGAACCACCGTGATGGACGATTCGGTGGTGGTGGACGCCCCGGAATTGGCCAACGCGGTCCTTCACCCCCGCACCAAAAAGGTGGTACAGCCGGCCTTCCTCGATGGCCATTTGCTGCCGAAGGAAAGACAGCCGGATCCTCGCCGGGCGCTGGCCGAGTGGGTCACCTCTCATCCATACTTCGCCCAAACCATCGTCAACCGGTCTTGGGATTGGTTCTTCGGGCGCGGGTTTGTCGAACCCGTGGACGACTTCCGCTCCACCAACCCGCCCAGCCATCCCGAACTGATGGAGGCCTTGGCGAAGGATCTGAGGGAACACCATTACGACTTGAAATACCTGATGAAGCTCATCGTCAGCTCGCGAACGTACCAGCTTTCGAGCGTGCCCAACGAAACCAATCGGGGCGACCGGACGAACTTCTCGCACGCGAACCCGAAGCCGCTGGACGCCGCGGTGCTGCTGGATGCGGTCGTCGCGGTGACCCAGGTGGAGGAGGACTTCAAGACCGGGAACATGGCGCCTCCCAAGGGATCCCGCGCCATCGAATTGTGCCCCGACGTGTTCTCGTCCAAGTTCCTGGAGGCCTACGGGCAGAACGACCGCGCGACGCTACCGGAGGCCAAGCCCGAGCCGAGCCTCGCGCAGGCGCTTCACCTGATGACGGGACCCGCCTACTCGGACAAACTCGGGCAGGACGGCGGGCGCGCCGACCGTTTGGCCCGCGGCAAGCTGTCCAACAAGGATCTGATCGAAGAACTTTACTTGACCGCTTTGGCGAGATACCCGGACCGTGAAGAGACCGCCGCCCTGGAAAAGGCGCTCCGGACCGGACCTTCGAGGCTGCAGGCGATCAGCGACCTGATCTGGGCCTTGATCAGCTCACGGGAATTTGCATACCGGCATTAAACTGGAGAGAACCAGCATGGAACACGACCTCCGCGAAGCTCATTGGAATCCGAGGCGCAGAGACTTTCTACGGGTGGGGGGCCTGAGCTTCCTTGGTTTGACGACGGCGCAGTACCTGCGCCTGGCCAGCGCGGCGGAGGCCGCGCGCGTTGCGGGGAGTCCTCGAACCCATAAAGGGCAGGCCTGCATTCTGGTCTGGCTCTCCGGCGGTCCGCCGCAGATGGACACGTGGGATCCCAAGCCGAACAGCAACTTCAAGTCGATTTCGACCAACACCGCCGGCATCCAGATTTCCGAGCTGTTCCCCCGGGTCGCCAAGCTGATGGATCGGCTTTCCATCATCCGGTCCATGCACACCGAGGAGAACAATCATCCCGAGGGAACCTATTACGGGATGACGGGCCATCGCCCCAACCCGACAATGCGCTTTCCGAGCTTTGGGTCGATCATCAGCAAGGAATTGGGCTCGCGCAATGACATCCCTCCTTATGTGGTGACGCCGCCGCAGTCCTACGCTCATTCGTACGCCGCGGGCTTCATCGGCCCGAGCTTCGATCCGCTGGTGGTGCCCGATCCCAGCCAGGAAGACTTCAAGGTGCCGGACCTGACCCTGCCGAAGTCCCTCTCTCCGGAACTGATCGAGAACCGGCAGGCTCTGCTCAAGATCGTCGACCGGAAGGTCCGCGAGAAAGAGGAGTTTGCCGAGTTCAACAGTATGGACACCTATCAGCAGCAGGCGCTCCGGATGATCCTGGCGCCGAACGTGCGGAACGCGTTCGACCTGACGCAGGAATCGCAGAAGAACCGCGAAGCCTACGGACGCACGCGGTTTGGCCAGTCGATGCTGCTGGCGCGCCGGCTGGTTGAAGCCGGGTGCCGCTTCGTCACCGCTGAAGGCTATGAGCACAGCGAGTGGGATACGCACTTCAAGAACGACGACATCCTGCGCAAGACCCTGGCTCCCAAACTGGACCAGGCGCTCTCGGTCCTGGTGGAGGATTTGGGCCAGCGAGGGTTGATCGAGTCCACCGTGGTCGTCGTGATGGGCGAGTTCGGGCGAACGCCGGACATCAATCCGGAAGGCGGACGCGATCATTGGGCCAAATGCTGGTCGCTGCTGATCGGAGGCGGCGGAATCCGCGGCGGCAAGATTGTGGGATCGAGTGACGAGCGGGCAGCCACCGTCGCCGAGCGGATGGTGACGCAGGGCGACCTGTTCGCGACCATCTACAAAGCGCTGGGCATCGATTGGTCGAAGACCTATCTCGGGCCGGGCGGCCGGCCGATCTACATCGCCAACTCGATTGGAGACAAGGCCGGCAAAGCCGTCGAGGAGTTGGTCTAGCTTCTGGCAGAGCCGCGACCGGAAGCGAGTGTCCATGGGCCTGCGGTCCACCAAAGGTGATGAAAAACGCGCTGCAGCCCCGAGCGTTCAGCGAGGGGGTCCCTTCCCGTAAAGAGCGCACGGCCCAAGAGCGGTTTTTCAAGGCGGGCAGTCCAATTCTCGTACGGGTTCTCGGGGATGGGTCCCTCTTGCGGCTTGGGCAAACTCGCTGCCACAGAGCATCCCGCGGTTGGTTGATTTCGTTCGGCCTGGTGGTAATCGGCCACCGCGCGGCGGTCCTCACTGAATGCTAATTGCCTGAGAACACGGCACTCCCGTCTGGCGAAGCAATTGCTCCTGTCGGCGCATGCTCGGATCGAGCGGAAAGGAGCACTGCACATGGCGAGAATGATGGTCCTCTTTTTGCTGTTGACCGCCGCTTCCGCGTCAGCGAGGACGCACGTGTCGGTCGGAGTCTTCGTGGGTGGCGCCTACGGCTACTATCCGGCCCCGCCTCCCCCGCCCGTGTATGTGTACGCCCCGCCATGCCCTGGACCGGGTTACTTCTGGGTACCCGGATATTGGCATCACTTCGGGCCTCGCTATCGCTGGCGCGATGGCTATTGGTCGCCGTACCGCCTGCGTGGCCGGTATAAGGGTTCGCCGTATCGTGGGTATGATCGCTTCAAGTATCGCCGTGGCTACCGCGACTGACGCTCAATAAAGTCAATAGCTTCCACCAGAGGTACCCCCCCGACCGGGGCGAAAAGTGGGGCGGTCCCCAGGGCGGTCCCCCAGGACCGCGGGCCGGCCCCCTGGCCGGCCCATCGGGCGAAGCCCGGCGAGGGCTTTTTCATCCATCTCGGTGGAGGCGCCCGGCGAGGCGTGGTGATTCCACCATCGGCGGACAACCCTTACCGGAGGCGCATTCGTGCCGGCCACCGAAGCCAATCATGATATCCATTAGAATCAGGTACTTAAATAGATAATTGGCTTCGTTTTGCGAACCCGTCGCAAGCGTCCCAGCCGCGCGTGGAGGTCAAAATTACCCTCCACGCCCTTCCTCTGTCCCTCGTCTATCCAGGTAGGCGGAGGCAGTCCCTCCGCCTTGGAACGGGAGTACGCCCATGGCCACCGACCGCATCAAGATTCAGGACCCCGGCGCGGAAGCCGCGCAGGCTCAAGCGGTTGCGACCCGCTACCGGTGCGAGTACGTGGACCTGCGGGAAACCGCCATCGACCACGAGTTGTTCCGCACCATTCCCGTCGACCTGATGTTCCGGTATAACTTCGTCCCCATCCACCAGCAGAACGGGACCCTCGACATCGCCCTGGCCGACCCCCGCAACCTCCATCAGATCGACGAACTGGGCCTCCTGCTCAACAAGAAACTGCGCATCAAAGTGGCCACGATGTCGCAGATCGGCGACCTGCTCAAAAAGACCGAGCAGTCCCAACGCGTGCTCGAGGAGGTGACGGAGGGGTTTGCCCTTGACGTCATCGGCGACGAGGAGAACGCCGACGAGACCCTGTCGATCGACCGCCTGACCGCCGACAGCGACATCGCCCCGGTCATCAAACTGGTTGACACCACGATCTTCAACGCCCTGGAACGCCGGGCCAGCGACATCCACATCGAGTCCCGCGACCAGGAAGTCGCCATCAAGTACCGCATCGACGGCGTCCTGCAGTACGCCATGCCGCCCATCGCCAAGGACTGGCACTCGACCATCATCTCGCGCATCAAGGTCATGAGCGAACTCGACATCGCCGAGCGCCGCGTCCCCCAGGACGGCCGTTTCCGGGTGCGCTACAAGGGCCGTCTGATCGACTTCCGCGTCTCCATCATGCCGACGATCCATGGCGAGGACGCGGTGCTTCGTGTCCTCGACAAGGAGTCGATGAGCGAGAAGTTCTCCAAGCTTTCGCTCGAAGTGGTGGGCTTCTCCGAAGGCGACCTGGTCAAGTTCCGCCGGTACATCAAGGAGCCGTACGGGATGGTGCTGGTGACGGGACCAACCGGATCCGGCAAGACCACCACGCTCTACGCGGCGTTGAGCGAGATCAAGACCGACGAGGACAAGATCATCACCGTCGAGGACCCGGTCGAGTATCAGCTCAAGGGCATCACACAGATTCCCGTGAATGAGAAGAAAGGCCTGACCTTCGCCCGAGGCCTTCGCTCCATCCTGCGCCACGACCCCGACAAGATCATGGTCGGCGAGATCCGCGATCAGGAGACCGCCCAGATCGCCATCAACGCCGCCCTGACCGGCCACCTGGTGTTCACGACCGTTCACGCCAACAACGTCCTCGACGTGCTGGGACGCTTTCTCAACATCGGCGTGGAAGCGTACAACTTCGTCTCGGCGTTGAACTGTATCCTCGCTCAGCGCCTGGTGCGTGTGATCTGCGAGCACTGCAAGAAGCCGGTCTCCTATCCCGATTCGTTCCTGGTGGAATCCGCGCTCAACCCGGAAGAGTGGCGCGACGTGACCTTTTATGAAGGCGCGGGCTGCTTCGAGTGCGGCGGCACGGGGTATCGCGGCCGCACCGCCATCCACGAACTGCTGGATCTGACCGACCGCATTCGCGAGATGATCCTCGAGCGGCGGGCCTCGTCGGAAATCAAACGCGCCGCACGCGAAGACGGCATGACGTTCCTGCGCGAGTCGGCCGTGGAGAAGGTCCGCATCGGCGTGACGACCATGCGCGAGATCAACAAGGTGACGTTCATCGAATAGATAGTATGTGGAAGTCGCTCCTCAAGGTTCTGCACGACCCGCCCCCCGCCTACGCATTCGAGGTGTCCGAGGCCGGCATCGCGGTGGCGTACACGGAGAAGGGTCCGGCGGTGGAGTTCCACCCGTTGCCGCCGGGGGCCCTTCGCGTGTCCCCGATCGACGACAATATCCTGGCGCCCGATGTGCTGGCCGAGTTGGTCAAGACGATCGCCCCGCCGGTCCCGGGCAGGAAGAATCGCGACGCGGCCGTGCTCCTGCCCGACTACGCGGTCCGGCTCTCGATTCTCGATTTCGACAGCTTTCCCCGGGATGCGAAGGAACAGTCGACCCTGGTCAAATTCCGCCTGAAGAAGAGCGTGCCCTTCGACATTGAAGCGGCGGTGGTCGGTTTCATTTCTCAGCCGGCGGAGGGTAAGAAAACGGAAGTCATCGCCGCCGTAGCCCCTCTCGAAACTCTCGCCCGCTACGAGGCGCCCTTCCGCGCCGCGGGCCTCACGCCCGGGTTCGTCACCGCCTCGTCCCTGTGTTTTCTGCAACTGCTGGACGGCCCCGGATTGACGGTCACGGCCAAGCTGAGCGGCCGCTTCCTCACCGTGCTGGTTACCCTCGGCGGCCACCTCAAGCTGGTGCGCTGCCTCGAGACCCAGCCTGAACTCTCCGGCCTGGCGGCCGATCTGTACCCCACCTTTGTCTTCATCGAAGATCAACTCGGGCGCAAGGCGGATCGGCTGTCGTTGTGCGGCTTCGGCCCGAAGGTGGACGAGGCCAGCCAGAGGTTCGAGGCGGAGCTTGCCGTCCCGGTTCGAGCGATGGAATCGCCGTTCGGAGCCCCGGGCGAGTTCAACGCCGGCCTTCTCGGCTACCTGACGCAACTGGAGGGCGCGGCCGTATGAAGAAGGTCGTCATCAACCTCGCCAGCCAGCCGTTCCGGCGCGATCGCCCCTTGATCGTCGCGTCTTGGGTGGTGGGCGTTCTCATGGCGGCGCTCGCTGTCGTGCTCGCGTCCCTGTCGTGGATGGAGCGCAGCGAACTCGCCGGCACCCGGGCGGACATCGCCCACCTCGAAGCCGAACTGGCGAAGGTCCAGGCCGAACAGTCCAAGGTCGACGCGGCCTTGCGGCGTCCGGAGAACGCCCAGGTCCTGGAGCGCAGCCTGTTCCTGAACAGCCTCCTGTTCCGCAAGGGCATCAGTTGGACCCGCCTGTTTGCCGACCTCGAAAAGGTTGTCCCTTACAACGTCCGCGTGGTTGCGATTCGGCCATGGATCACGGGCCGCAACCAGATCATGCTCGAGATGACGGCCGGCGCCGAGCAGACCGAACCGCTTCTCAAATTCATCATGGCCCTCGAGAACTCCGAGCTGTTCGGCTCCACCAGCGTCGCCACGCGCCAGCCGCCCAGCCAGAACGAGCCGTTGTACCGCTACAAGATTCAGGTGAGCTATGCCCAGCGCCTCTGACGTCCGGCTCCAGTTCAACGACTTGCGCCGCAAACTCTCCAGCGGCGCCAGGCGTCGCGACCCTCGCTTCGTGGCCCGAGTGGCGCTCGGCACGCTGCTGGCTCTCGATGTCGCGGCCGCCCTGGTCCTGTTCAAGCCCTGGGGCGGCTCAGCCGAAGATCTCATCAATACGCGGTCGCGCCTGGAACAGCAACTGCTGCTGAAACGCCGGGCTCTCGCTTCCAGCAAGCAGATCCTCGACAAAGTCCAGAAGGGCCGCGCGCAAGGCGAGAAGTTCCTCTCCCAGTACATTCTGGACGCCCGCACCGCCTATTCCACCGTCATTGGCGAACTCGATGAAGCGGCCGGGAAGGCCGGCATCAAGAGCAAGGACAGCCAGTTCTCCGTCGAACCCGTCGAAGGCAGCGAGACCATCGGCATGATGACGGTTTCGGCCAACTTCGAGGGCGAGTACCCGAACCTCACCCAGTTCGTCAATCTCGTCGACCGGTCCCCGAAATTCCTCGTCATGGACACGGTGCAGGCCGCCCCGCAAACCCAGGGACAGGCCATCAACGTGACCATGAAACTGAATGTCTTCATCCGGAATGAAGGAGGGATCGAACAGTGAACCTTGGCGCGGAGCCGAAGAAGGTAGCCCTACTCGTCGTGCTCACCGGAGCCGCGGCCGCCGTTTTTTACGTGAACCTGGGGAGCGAGGAGAGCGCTCCAGCCCCTGTGGCTGCTCCCGTCGCGGCTCCGGCCGCCGCCGTCCTGGAGGCGCCTGTACCGGCACGTCCGGCCCCGGCGGCGCCCACCGGCCGCCGTATGTCCGGGCGCGATCGCCTGCGGGGCGATTCGTTCCGGCCGGCCATCGGATTCGGCCGCAACGAAGAGCGGCCGGACCTTTCCAAGATCGACCCGACCATTCGACTGGACTTGCTGGCGAAGGTTCAGGGCGTCGAGCGCTCCGGAGGCGTCCGGAACCTGTTTCAGTTTGCGGCCGCCCCGCCGCCGCCCGCCCCACCTGCATCGAAGGTCAAGATCACGCCAAAGACTCCTGAACAATTGGCCCAGGAACAAAAAGCTCGGACCGCGGCGGCCCAGGCCGGCCCGGCTGCCAAGCCGGGTCCCCCACCCATCACGCTCAAGTTTTATGGCTACTCGGAGGGACGCTCCGGGGGGGGCAAACGCGCCTTCTTTCTGGACGGCGAGGAGATCTTCGTCGCCGCCGAGGGAGAGTTGATCAAAAAGCGGTACAAAGTCATTCGTATCGGCGGCAACTCGGTGGTGATGGAAGACATCCAGCACAAACACCAGCAGACGATCATCATCCAGCAGGAGCAGCAGAGCTGACTCCCCGTCTACGCCGGGCCGGAGGGATCGCCTCCGTTGTCCCCGGGTTTCGTACCCGGGTTGCGGGAGGCCGGGCGCCTCGATCCGCGCCGCCGTTCGCGCTTCAGTTCCCAGCCTTGCACCTGCCGCTCGTTCATCCCGAAGTAATGCGCGACCTCGTGCAGCACCGTGTCGGCCACCAGGTTCCGCAGGTGGGCCGGGTTGCGCGCCATGCGCCGGTGCGGCCCTTCGAAGATCGTGATGCGGTCCGGCATGGCGATGGGTTCAAAGACGCTGCGCCGCGTCAGCGGACGTCCTTCGTAAAGTCCCAGCAGCGTGCCCCGGCTACCCCCCGCCCGCTCGTACTCCTCTGCACCCGGTTCGCTCTTCACCACAAAGGCAACATTGTGGAGTCTCCTCCGGAAGCGTCCCGGAATCCGTTCGAGCGACTCTTCCACGAGTTCCTCGAACGCGGTCATAATGGCAGAGCCTCCCTACGCTCAGGATAGCGGCAGGGCGTTATTGTAGAAAGAGGAAATGGACCGCATCGAACAAATCGCCGGCAAGCTCGGAATCGGAAATATCCGGCGTCACATCTTCCTCTGTGCCGACCAGACCAAGCCCGCCTGTTGCAGCAAAGAGGATGGGCTGGCTTCCTGGGAGTATCTTAAAACGCGCCTGGCCGAACTCGATATGGGAAAGGGCGAGCAGGTCGTCTACCGCACCAAGGCCAACTGTCTCCGGGTTTGCGAACAGGGCCCGGTCGCCGTGGTCTATCCCGAGGGAACGTGGTATCGTAACTGCACGCCGCAGGTGCTGGAGCGCATCATCCGGGAGCATTTGGCCGGAGGGCGCCCGGTGGAAGAGCACATCTTCGCGCGCAACCCTCTGCCTGAACAAACTCCATGACGATCACTATCTCCCCTCTCCTCTGGCGGCGTCTGCAACAGCACGTCCGCAGCGGCTCGTTCGAGAACGCCGAGTCCCTGGTCGAGGAGGCCATCACCTTCTTTCTTGACGCGATCGAAGAGGAAGGTGAACTCGACCACAACCAGATGAAGGCCGCGCTGGAGGGGTCGTTGCCCCACCCCGACGAGGGCGAGAATCCCCGGAAGCCGAGCCCATAAGCGGCGCACCGCGCTACATGAACCACTGCTGGCGTGCGTGAACGGCATCGCCGAATTCGCGCATGAAGCGCAGTTCGTCCTCATCCAAGGGTCCGCGCTCTAGGGAGCGCAGGTTGAACTCCAATTCCCGTTGATTGCGAGGAGCGGTCAGGCACACGTCCACCGACGGGTGGCTGAGGACGAAGCGGTAGCAGAGGCTGGCGTCGGGAACCGGACCCTTCCAGTTCGGCGTCTTCCGCAACAGAGCCGTCCACCGGGTGGCCGTGTAACTGATCACGCCCGTCCGCCGAGGGTCGAGTGAAGGAAACACCTCGGTCTCGGCGCCCCGGTGCGCCGCGTTGTAGCGGATCATCAGCGTGTCCAATGCGCCGCGCAGGCCCATCTCAGCGGCGAACTTCCGGTCGTGACACGACATGCCGACGGCCCGCACCCGAGGGTCCTGGCGAATGGCGTTCAACTCATCCAGCGCCCGCTCGTCGAGATCCGCCGGCTTCATCACGCCGAGGTACAGGAACACGTCCAGGTAGTCGGTGCGAAGCTGGCGCAGCCGCTTCTCGAGGGTCCGCCGGAAGTTCTGCCGGGTCCAGACCAGGTTGTAGGCTCCCGTCGCAAGAACCAGGCGCTCCCGCTCCGAAGCAGGAAGGGCGCGCAGCACTCGAACCATCTGCGAGTCGAATCCGTAGAGGAAGAAGCAACCGACTCCGAGATCGATAGCGCGGCGCACCGCCGCCTGTCCGGGACGATAACTCGCGGACAACCCGAGCCTGAGGACGCGATTCGGCAGCCTCCCCAGGGTCGCGTGCGAGAAGTCGACTTGCATGCCGTCAACCTGATTCTAGGCCACCCTCCGGGCGAGCACCATGGTCATGTCGTCTTCCTGCTCCGGCGCGCTGGCCCACTCCCGCGACGCTTCCATCGCGCGGGCAATCACTTCCTCCAGATCGGCGTCGCGGTACTTCAAAACCAGGTCGCGCAGGCGTTCCACTCCGAACATCTCGCCGTAGGAGTTCTCGGGCTCGGTGATGCCATCGGTGTACGCCACCACCATGTCCCCGCAAGCCAGGGTTACCTGCTTCTCCTCGTAGAGAATCATGGGGAATGCGCCCACCACCGTGCCGGTGACATCCAGCAGGGTCGCCTGCTCTCCGTGCACGATGAGGGGTTGCAGGTGCCCTGCGTTCGTGTAGGTCAGGACCCCGGTTGAGTCGTCGTAGATGCCGAGGCAGAACGTCGCGTACTTCTCCGGCGTCGTATTGGCGTACAACTGGCGATTCAACATCGAGACCAGCGTCCGGGGCGTGACATCGTGAACTTCGGCCAACTGGCTGCGGAGCACTGACTGCATGGACGCCATCAGCAGCGCCGCCGAGATCCCCTTGCCCGCAATGTCTCCAATGGCGAGCGCCACTTTCGAATCGTCCACGGCCAGGTAGTCGTAGTAGTCGCCCGACACGACCCTCGCCGGCCGGCAGACGCCGGCAATCGTCAACGTCCTGGGACGCGGCGGCGCCTTCGGAAACAGCCCGGATTGAACGTGCCGCGCGATCTCCAACTCCGACTCCAGCCGCTCTTTCTCCTTGGCGACGACAATGAGCCGCTCCAGGTTTTCCGTCATCTGGTTGAAAGACGTGGACAACTCGGCCAACTGGTCGGAGCCCTTGACTTGAATCCGGTGGGAGAAGTCGGCCGCTCGCACCCTCTGCGTCGCCTCGTAGAGATCATGGACGGCGCCGGTCAGCGTTCGCGTGATCGACACACCGATGAAGATGGAAACCAGTTGTGCCAGCAGCAGCAGGATGCCGACCGCGGAGGCGAAGTAGATGTAGATCTGCTGGCCTTCGAGGCTGATGCCGAACAGGCTCCGGAACACGGCCGAGGGCCGCGTCGTGACCGCCAGCACGTAGCGGTTGCCGACAATCGAGACCAGGGTGAAACCCGCGACCTCGATGTCGAAGCGGTTCACGGGGGCGGGCAGGCGCCGTTCCCTCGGGGCCCCGCGAAACCCCAGGCCACGCGAGCCCCCTCCGCCTACGGCGATCTGCTGCCGGGTGTCCAGCACCACGACGTCTCCGAGCTGTGGCGCCAGAGACGCCAGCAGCTCCGGCGTCGGCTCTTTCAGCTCTCCCGAAGGCGTCGATCCCATCCGCTTGTACTCGTTGTAGACCGTGTACACCGCCATCTGGCCGATCAGTAACCACAGGGCAATGCCCACCAGCAGAAACAGCAACGACATCGGGACCACCGCGATGAACACATAGGTCACGATGAGACGATTGCGGACCCGCCACACCAGGCGCCTCACGACGCGTTTCCCGTGGCGGACCGCCAGCAGGAATCCGAGGACAATCAGCGGAAACGCCCCGATTTCCGGGCGCCGGCCAAAGATCAACGCGAGGGCCTGTCCCGCCGCCACGAGCAGGAACAACCTCTCCAGCCAGCCGAGCTTCGACAGGAGATTCATTTCTTCCGGCCGGGTTCCTGCACGCGGGTCTTGGCGATGGCCGGTAACTCGGGTTCCGGCTTGACGTGATACTCGAGCAGCCCCTCGGTCAGAATCTTCATCGCGGTCTCGGTGTCGTCGGCAAAGTGAAACAGGCTCAGATCTTCGGGTGCGATCATCCCCATTTCCACGAGTGCGTCGAAGTTCAGCACGCGGTTCCAGTATTGGGTCCCGTAGAGAACGATCACCAGCTTCTTCGCGAGCTTCTGAGTCTGCGCCAGGGTCAGGATCTCCATCACCTCATCGAGCGTCCCGAATCCTCCGGGGAACGCCACCAGCGCTTTGGCCAGGTAGGCGAACCAGAACTTCCGCATGAAGAAGTAGTGGAACTCGAAGTTCAGCTCCGGGGTGATGTACGGATTGGGGAACTGCTCGAAGGGCAGCGAAATGTTCAGGCCGATGTTCAGGCCGCCCGCGTCCGCCGCGCCGCGATTGGCGGCTTCCATGATCCCCGGCCCTCCGCCCGAGCAGACCACGAAACGGCGGTTGCCGTTCTGTTCAACCATGCGCTCGCTCCAGGCGGTGAATTCCCGGGCCAGGTCGCGGGCGGCGTGGTAAAACTCCGACATCGGGCCCTGCTCGGGGATGCGAGCCGATCCGAAGAACACAACCGTGTCCAGGATCCCGTTCTTTCGGAAGTGCGCGCGCGGCTCCAGGTACTCCGACAGGATCCGCAACGGCCGGGCGTCGGAGGTCGCCAGAAACTCGTCGTTCTTGTAGGCCAGGGGCCGGCGGCGTGGGTGTTTCGTCGAGTCGCTCACTTCGTCGTCTCCTGGGCGCGGCCCCTTGGTCCTCGGGTCGCTGCAAACCGGGGGCCGGCCGCTTTCGGCTGGGTACGAGGAACTATCAGGGTAGCGCAGGATCGCCGGCCCAAACGGCGGCCCAAGGCCGTTGTCGCGTGTGTTGACGAGCCCTCCACGATTTGACATACTCCGCTAACATAACTTTCCAATGACCTCGAATCTGCAAGCCGGCGTCTACCGTGTGGACATCACCGGGCCGCTCGGAATCAGCCTGTGCGGCTACATCGCACGCGACGGAGTGGCGCGCTGCATCGACCGCCCCTTGACCGCGACGGCACTGGTCCTCACAGACGGGGACCGCAAGGTGTGTATCGTCGCGTGCGATCTCGTCTTTATTCTCAGCCCCGAGGTGGACCGGATTCGCCAGTCGATCGCCAGCGAGCTCGGCACCACCGTCGAGTCGGTCCTGATCAACTGCAGCCACACCCACTGCGGGCCGAATATCTGGGACTACTCCTGGGACGACGCCCATCAGAAGCGGCTGCAGCGGGAGTATCTGGCCAACCTGGCCAATCTGCTGGTGGGCTGCGCCAGCGTGGCGAACGAACGAGCGCGCCCCGCCCGTTTGGGAACCGGCTACGGCTCGGCGTGGATCGGCATCAACCGCCGCGAACCGGGCGACGACGGCAAGATCATGCTCGGCGAGAATCCATCCGGGCCGATGGATCCAACCGTGGGCGTGATTCGTGTCGACGAGATGAACGGCCGTCCGCTGGCCATCGTGTTCAGTTATGGCTGCCACACGGTCACCATGGGCCCCAAATTCCTGGGATTTTCCCCGGATTTTCCGGGGCCGGCGCGCGAGTTGATCGAGCGGGCCACCGGCGCCACCACGCTCTTCCTGCAGGCGGCCGGAGGCAACATCAACCCGGTCACGGGCATCGGGGCGACCGAGGACGACACCGGCAACATGACGCGGTTGGGCCACACTTTGGGCGCCGAGGTTCTCAAAGTGGCCCATGCCATCCGCACGCACCAGAAGCGCGGCGATCCGGTGATCTTCGCCTCCCTGACGCGGAACAAGATGTACCCGCTGCTGCCGGCGGATCCGTACGAGATCTCGCTTGCGGCGGCCAGCGAAACCGTCCAGTTGCCCCTGGTGGATCCGCCTTCCGTGGAAGATGCGCGGAAGATTCTGGCGCTGCGCGAAGAGTTGCTCGCCAAATCCCGGCGCGAGGGCGTGCCCGAACCCAATCAGCGATTCTTCATCCGCTTTCGCGACTGGGCGGAATACCTGCTGCGCGAGGTGGAGTCGGGCAAACGGCGCCTGTCCGTGCCCGTGCCGGTGCAGGCGCTCCGGATCGGCAGCCTCGGCATCGCCGCCGCCGCCGGCGAGACGCTGGTGGAACTGGGGCTGCGCGCCAAGGAACGATCGCCCTTCGCGGAAACCCTGTTTCTGGGCTACTCCAACGGCTGTGTCAATTACATTCCTCCGGCGGAGTGTTATCCGGAGGGAGGCTGGTCGCCTTGGGAGACGTACTACGTCCCCGACATGCTGTGCCAGTCGTACATGCTGCCGATGCACTATCAGCCGGAAGCCGCGGGAATGCTGGTGGACGCGAGCGTTCGCCTGCTGCATCAGGTGCGTCCGGCGCCGTAAGGCGGTCAGCCGGGGAGTTGCATTTCATCCGGGCCGCGACCGGAAGGGAGCGGGCAGCCCAGGACACTCAGGCGTGGGATCTCTCGTGCGCGCGACCGCGGACTAGCGGAACGTGCGCATCGCCGGCGCGAGATGCGGTGTCTGGTTGAGGCTGAACAGCATCAGATCATCCGAGCGCAGCCGCAGCGTGCTGAAGCTCGAGTTGTACAGCACCGCCGCGATCCGCAGCATCTGCCGAGGTTCGAGCGAAAACGCATTCCCGCACCAGATTCCCGTCGGGGTCGCCGACGTGAACACCGCGACGCTCTCCCCGGAGTTGAATCCCACCAGTTCCTCTCGCGTCCCTTCGACCCGGGCCCGGAAGTCGGCCCAGGGCTCCACGCCGGGCGTGGGATGATCGCCGCGAATCCAGGCACGGATCAACTGGACGTCGCACTGCGTGATGACACGATCGACGCCGGGATTGTTCGAGTGCAGCCGTTCATACTCCCCGGCGAAGTCCGGATCGGTCTCCAGCATTCTCGGTCCCAGGTGTTCCCACAGGCCCTCGAGGCTGAACTCGTTCCAGCCTGGCTCCTCGCGGATCCCGGGAGGCTCCGGCAGCCTCGCCAGAACGGCCTCGGCCGTCTCGCGTTGCCGGCGCATCCGGCCGCAGTATGCCGCGGCAAACCGCACGCCGTGTTCCCGCAGATAGTCGCCGAGGCATGCGGCCTGCTGCTTGCCTTGTTCCGACAACAGGTCGTAATTCTCACGGGAACCTGCCTGCCCGTGACGGATGAGATAAAGAGAACTCATGGAATGGCTCGCCGTGCGCACTCGAGCGCGCAATCGGCCAGATCGAGGACTTTCCCTTCCAGCGCGCCGAACCGCGGATCGCTCGTCAGCCCCATCGAGTGGCGGTGGAAGATCTGTTGAAGGATCACCGCCAGCTTGAACAGCGCGAACGCTTCGTAGTAGGCGGTATCGGAGACGTCGCGGCCGGTGAGGCGGCCGTAGCGCAAAGCGATATCCGCGCGCGCCGGCCACCCTGGAGCGGCGCTGACCGGACAGACCGACTCACGCCGCCCCGGCGGATCCGTCGGCTCGGGCCAGTAGCAGAGGAGAATGCCCAAATCGATCAGGGGATCTCCCAGTGCCGACATCTCCCAGTCCAGAACCGCGGTGGGGCGGGTCAGATCTTCGTGGGCGAGCAGCACGTTGTCCGGTTTGAAATCGTTGTGGAGCACGGCCGCGCCGGAGGGTGGCGGTAGCGTGGCGATCAGCCGCTCGCGCACTTCCTTCATGGCCGGGACCTCGCGCGTCTGCGCGCGGTCCCAGCGCGAGGCCCAGCCTTGCACTTGGCGTTCTAAGAACCCATCCGGACGGCCGAGAGCGGCAATCTCCGGGGCCGTGGCGTCGAGCCGATGCAGATCGGCAAGCGCCGCCACCAACGAGTCCGCGATGCGCCCGCGAATGCCTTCGTCCTCCGGTTCGCCCGCCCTCAACAGCGCCCGGCCGCGCCGGCGCTCCATGACATAGAACGCCGCGCCGAGAACCGATGGATCGTCGCACACCAGAAGCGGTCGGGGCGCCAACGGATATCCCGGGTGGACCGCCGCCAGGATCCGCGCCTCTCGCACCATATCGTGAGCTTTGGGAGCGATCGGCCCGGGCGGCGGGCGGCGAAGTACAAACTCGCCCGATTCGTTGCGCACCAGGTAAGTCAGGTTCGAGTGCCCGGCCGGGAACTGCCGCACTTCAAATTCCTGCGGCCAAGCCGAACGGCTGAAGAATTTCCCCAACGCCTCGAGATCGAGTGGATCTCGAACCGGAATCGTCTCCTCCGGCATCGGCGAATTACATCGCGCTCAGCGTCGCCACTAGGGCGCCCCGCGCGGTCGCGTTGAGGGGATCGGAAGCCATGCGGATTTCGGATACGGCAACCGGGAATTTGCGCGATTCCAGTGCCTTTTGGAATCGCTCCTTGAACCCTTCGGGTACCGAACTGCCGCCGCTCAACACCAGCGGCACGGGCTTTGCGATTCGGGGCACTTTCTTCGTCTTGGTGAACGCTTCTTCCAGACTGTCCACCAGCGAATTGATCAGGTCTTCGTAGTACACCCCGATGGCCTGCAGGATGTTGTTCTCATATTGGCCGGCGAAGCGGAACGAATCTTCCTTGATCGTGCGTACCCGGGTCGCCATCTCGCCCGAAGCCCGCGCCGCCTGCTCGTCCACGTAGTCGCCGGCCTTGGCGACGCTGTAGCTGAAAATCGGCACCGACAGGTACGACAGGCACACGTTGCACATGCCGCCGCCGCAGCTCACACCGATCCCGGTGAAGTTGCTGGATTCGAGTTCGCTATAGATGATAGCCAGTCCTTCGTCGACGGGTTCAGCTTCGTAGCCCAGATCGTTCAGGATTTGCTTCAGCGCTGCCTGGTGATACGAAGGCACTTCCGAGGTGCCCAGGGGAGGGGCGGGCACGCTGAAGCACAACTTCTCCTTGTCGGTGCGGCTGGTGCTGGCCAGCGCCTGAATGATGTGCTTGATGAGGTTCAGGCCATCGGGTTCATCGGGATTCAGCATGCCTTGCCGCATCGGGCGGCGCGTTTCCGAATGGAAGAGGTTGGCGAAGGTCTCGGCCTCGTTGCCGAAGACGAGGATCGTGTTCTCCCGTACCAGGTGCGGAATCCCTTCCTTCTCGAGAACGTTCTTGGTCATCCGCGAGTTGGGAACCTCGACGAAGGCATCGAGTTGCGACTTGAAGTCAAAGCCGTTTTCGCTACGCCGCGCCTGCACGATGCGGCTGGTGCCCACGTCCAGCCCGACTCCCAGGTACTCTTCTTTCTTCGATGGCATTCAATCGCTCTCCTTCGTGAACGCAAACTGCCGCATCGCTTCGTTCAGCCTGACAAACCCTTTGATCAACTCCGCCCGGTACTGAGCCGGCGTCATCCCGCGCTCTCGTGCCGTCCGTGCGAGGCGAGCATCCGTCTGCTTGAGGGACAAGGCCAAATCGGGCCCCGCCAACGCCAGGTAGTCGGGATCGTATTCGAAACCGAACGCATCCTGATTGGCCACGGGCAGCCGGTAATTGTTCGGAAGGCCAACGCTGGCGAAAGGGAAGTTCGCGGCCCAGTCCGTATGGTAACCGATTCTCCGTGCTTGCGGTGATACGGAGACCTGGGCGTGGGTGACGCAGTTCTCGGGACGGATCTTGTACTTGTCGCGGAGCATCCACGTCAGGAGCTTCGCGGAGTGAATCTGGGCATCGTTGATGCTGGCATCGTCGCCATTGCCGGCGCTCTTGCCTTCGAAGGCGACCCCCAGGTAGCTCTGATTCAGCTTCACGTACAGGAAGTCGGTATCGCCCCAGGCGGAGTGGCCGGAGTGATTGGCCACATCGGTCTCCCGCACCACCCGGTAGACTCGCCCGAAACGGTCGACCACGTAGTGATAAAGCTTCTCCGTCTTGGCATAGAGCACCAGTCCCTCGCCGAAGCGCCGCAGCGATTGGTTGTGTTTGCTGTCAAATGGAGCCAGAGCGCTCTCGGTGGTGTGGAACACAATGCCGACCGGAAGTTGCCGCGGTTCGGGCTTCTTCCTCGAATCCCGCGGGAACGCGAGGAACTTGCGAGCAGCGTAGTTGGTCTCAAAACGCCGTTCCACACGGAGGCCGTTTGAGTACACCTCGAAGGCGTTCTGCGTATCCACCGGCCACACGGCCTGCGGCGGCTGATCGCGGAAGGTCTCAATGGCGGCGGAGCTTTCGGTCAGCCTGGTGCGCACCGGTTCGGAGATCGAAATCGCCTTGCGCCAGGGAACCGCCAGCAGGACCATGGCGGCGGCCAGGGGAGCGCCCCATCGAACCACCTGGCGAGGGGACAACGACCAGTTCAGCAGGGGCAGCGCCATCATGCGGCGCAAATAGCGCAGACGCGCCACGGGATCGTCGATGCGGCTCGCCCGTGCTTCCACGTAGCGGAGGAAGGGGCTAAACGCCGGCTTCCGCTCGATGTCCATTCCAGTAACCCCAATATAGCGTATTGCTTCGCGCGGTTCCGCAAAAACACGACGGACCCTTACGGGTCGAATCTGGACCGGAGTTCGGGCGGAGTCACCGGACAGGTGGTTGGCGGTTTGCCGAACCAGCGCCGCCGCGAACGCGCCACCGCGTCGTACATCGCATCCGCCAGACGGCGTGGAACCAGACCCGCCAACCACGCCAAAGGCAGCCACACCCCGCCGATCACGCGCAGCAGATATAGCACCGCCGCGGAGCGCACCAGCAGATCGCCCCCTTCCGCCAGCACCACCAGGCTGTCCGGCAGCCGGCTTCGCTCTTTCGGGGTCAGCCGCTGTTCGAACGTCGGGCCGCCCAGCGGCGCGTAATGGATCCGGCCATGGCGGTCGCGTTTGATGAAGAATCGCACCGCCCCGTGACACAGCGCGCAGCCGCCATCGTAGAAAACCAGGTCCGCTGGCATGCTCTCCACACGCTAGCACGCACTTCGAAAAATCCTCTTGCGTGGATAGGCTTTGTATGGCAAAGTACTTGATGTATGGATCTCCTGACCCTCAGCCGGCCCGCCGCCGCGCCGGTTCCTCTGCCGCCGCCCAAGTCGAAACCTCCGGTCGCGGCCCTGGCGGCCGGCGTTCTGCTGCCCCTGATCGCAGTGGCCATCGAGGCCGCCTCGCACATGTGCGCGGAGGCGTTCTTCGATCCTCTTCCCTCGATCGGCCATTTGATCCTCGTGTTGGCCGCGCCCGCGGGGATGGCCCTGTGCTGCTGGTTTCTTCACCGGCCTGAGCGTATGGAACCTCGATCCATGGCCTGGATCTGCGGGTTCTCGCTCGGCATCTCCACCGCGTACGCCCTGCTGTTCGCGCCAATCACTCCCCTGGCTCTGTTGCTGGTGTGGACGGGGCTCGGCCTGCTTGCGCTATCGCCCTTGCTGTCCGCGATCACTGCCTGGCTGATACGGCGAAGAATCGCCGCCCGCTGGCCGGAGGCACGCCGCTATGTCTGGTACGGCGCGGCCTCGGCAGCCGTGATGCTGGCATTGCTGGAGGCGCCGGGAGTGGCCACCCGCTACGGCCTTCGGCGCGCGATGTCCACCGATCCGGCAGAACAGGCACGAGCCGTGCGGTTCCTGCGGGCCTTCGCGGACCGCGAGGACCTGCTGCGGGCCTGCTATTGGCGTCAAGGCACGGCAAGTCTGCTGGGCGCTCTCACGACCATCGTCGATCCCGTGCCCGCCGAGAGGGCGCGCGAAGTCTTCTATCGGGTCACCGGAGACCCCTTCGATACGGTTCCCTCTCACCGCGCGGGCCGCTGGGGACGAGGTCTCTCCTTCGACCCGGATGTGGGCGGCGCCACGATCGGCGGCAGGATCCAGGGATTGTCTCTTCACGAGTCGCGGTTGGATGGCTCGGTGGATGCGAACGGAGGCGTCGGCTACGTGGAGTGGACGCTGAGCCTTCGCAACGATTCCCAACTCCAGCAGGAGGCGAGGGCGCAAATTCAGATGCCGCACGGCGCGGTCGTTTCCCGCGCCACGCTGTGGATCAACGGCGAAGAGCGTGAAGCGGCCTTCGGCGGAAGGGCCCAGGTTCGCCAAGCCTATCAACGCGTCGTCAGCGCGCGCAGGGATCCTCTTCTGGTGACCACCAGCGGTCCTGGGCGCGTGCTGGTCCAATGCTTTCCGATTCCGCCGAACAACCAGATGAAGATTCGCATCGGCGTGACGGCGCCGCTGGCCGCCGCCCGAAGCGGCCGCGGTCAGTCTCTCGCATTGCCCTACTTCGCGGAGCGAAACTTCACCGTCGACCCCTCGCTCAAACACTCGATCTGGCTCGAGTCGAAAGCAAAGTTCACAACGTCCAATCCCGGACTGACGGCCGCCGGCGGGCGCTTGCGCGGCCAGGTGCCCAATCCTGCCGAGGCGGCGGTGGAACTTCCGGAAAGCCCTGCACCGGAGGTCTGGAGCGACGATGCGCGCGACCCCGATTTCGTGACCATCGGCCGGCGCGTCACGCGGCCGCCCCAAATTCCTCGACGGGTTGCGCTGGTGTTGGACGGCTCCAAGCATCTGGCTGCGGCGGTACCCCAGGTGACGGCGGCACTGGCGGCTCTGCGCGCGACTCCCACGAAACTGCTCATCGCTTCGGAGGAGGTCATCGCGGACGACCGGAACCTCGCACGCACCCTGGCCTCGACCGCCTTTGCCGGCGGAACCGACGCGATCCCGGCGCTCGAGGCGGCCCATGAGTTCGCCTCCGATCCCCGCGATGCCATCGTCTGGATTCACGGTTCGCAGCCCTCGGCCTTCGGCAACCTGGAGCGCCTCCTGCAAATCCGCGAGCGCCGGCCCGTGAGGATGTTCGCGGTGCGGGCGGCCGATGGACCCAACGCGATCCTCGCGGCCCTGGATCGCGACCGTCTGTTGGAGGCGGTCGCGCCAGGCGGGGGTCTCGAACGACAACTCCGGGCCCTGTTCACGGACTGGGGTGCGGGCCCGGGCTGGGAATACGACCACCTGGCGAGGGACGGCGCCGCCCTTCCACCGGTCAAGACCTCCGATCACCTCTCGCGGCTGTGGGCCTTCCGGGAGGTTCTGCGGCGCACCGGGGCGAATCGTCCCGAGGACGCCGCCGAGCTGGCGCGCACGTATCAACTGGTGACTCCGGCGTCCGGCGCCGTGGTCCTGGAAACGGCGCAGCAGTTTGAGCAGCACGGACTGCATCCCGCGGCCAGAGGGACGGTCCCCACCGTGCCCGAACCCGAGACGTGGGCGTTGTTGCTGGCGGCTTTCGCTGTCCTCCTGGTCACCTTGCGGAGGAAGCCGTGCACAGTTTAGAACCGGTCCTCCGCGCTACGCCCGCGTGGAACAAGATCCGGTGCTTCGAGCGACTGGCTCCAGGTGGCGCAAACTTCAGTTTGCAAGGGAACTTTAGTTCCCCCCGCGACTGGCATCGCGACACGCTGCTGGCATTCCTGGTCGCGGTCGAAGTCGTTGCCTGCTGGCCAGTGTGGCCTTGGCTCTGGAGGCGCTTCGCCACCGCGCCCGAGGAGTGGGGCTCGCTGGCGGCTCTGGCGGCCGCCGCGTATTTTACGTTCCAGCGCCACGCCGTCTCTCCGGTATCGCTCCGGACGCCGGCCTTTCTCCTATTTGCCTACGCCGCCGGCTACGCCTGGCTGCCCGCCATTGCTTCGGCGGCGTTGGCGCTCGTCTCCGTGGGCGCGACCCTGCGGGAGGGACGTCGCGGCGGTGCTCCGCCGGCAGTTCTCACCGGCCTGTGGCTGCTCGGAACTCCGCTCGCGGCGTCCCTCGAATTCACGCTTGGTTTTCCGCTGCGATGGTTGTCGGCGCAGCTTTCGGCTGCCTGGCTGCGAGCCAACGGGTGGACGGTTGTCGCGCAAGGAACGCTGCTCGAGGCGGGTCCGCGCGTCGTCGAGGTCGACGCACCCTGCAGCGGGGTTCATATGCTGTGGACGGGATGGCTCCTCGTGCTGATCCTGGGTTGCCGGCGGCGTCTTCCGGCCGGATCCACTGCGCTCGCACTCACCGCCGCGTCGGGCGTGGTTGTGGTCGCCAACGTGCTGCGGGCCACCGCGTTGTTTTATCTGGAAGCCGGCGGCCTGGAGTGGCCTGCCTTCACCCACAGCGGCGTTGGCATCGCGGCGTTCCTCGGAGCGTGTTTCGCCATCTCGTACCTGACCTCTCGATTCCGGGAACGGCCATGCGAAGCCCACTGATCTTCTTTGTCGCCGCTGCGTCCGCGGCCCTGGCGCCTGTCGCCGCGCGACGCTCCCCGCCCACGCCGGCGGCGTCGATTCGCCTGCCCGCCGCGTTTCGGCATTTGCGGGAACTGCCTCTGTCGGATCGCGAGAAGTCGTTCGCCGCCGGGTTTCCAGGCAGTATCCATCGTCTGACCGATGGCGAGCGAGAGTGGATCGTCCGTGCCATTTCCAGGCCGTCACGCCTGGTTCATCCCGCGGAGCATTGCTTTCGCGCGATGAACTACCGTGTCTCTCCGGCGCCTCTTCGCTGCGGCGACGGCGGTTGCTGGTC
>CAZGUX010000285.1:0-113183 GCA_964529305.1 uncultured Solibacteraceae bacterium
ATGGAACGTCACGGATGGATGGTCACGGCGATGTGGATGGCGGCTTCGGCAACCTGCCTGAGCGGCCAGCAACGGTTGGCGGTGGTCCTGTTCGACTCCGTTGGGATCGAAGAGCAGGATACGAAGTACGCGCTGGAACAGGCCCAGTGGTTCTTCCAGAACCTGGGCATTCCCACTGAGTGGACCGTGTGCCGCTCTCTGTCATCGTGCCCGATGCCCTCTGAAGGCGCCTACGTGCGGGTGAGCGTGGTGGGCTGGACAAAAGGGACGCTTCTCGGCTTTGCCCGGATGGATTCGGCAGCGGGCGGCAACCCGCAGGTCTATGTCTTTGAAGGTGCGGTGCGCAAGACGGCGGGAAAAGATCCGTTCGCGCGGGCGCTGGCGTGCGTGATGGTGCACGAGATCCTGCACTCGCTGGGCTTGGAGCACACCCCCCACGGAATCATGCGCGACACGGTGGGCAACCACGAACTGGCCAGCTTCCTGAATGGGCTGGCGATGCCGGCCTACCAGTTGAAGCAACTCCGCGCGGGCCTCGCCCGGCTAAGTCCATCACCAACGGTCGCTGACGGAAACTGAAGGGCTTTATCTCTCTTCCGGCAACTTGAATGTCCAGATATTTCCAGTGCTCTCGAGCAGGCTCAGTGCGATGCGGTCACGGGCTATCGCAATACCTAGGTGAAAGAGGCCCGGGCTCTGTAGCGACAGTCCAGGGCTATGAAAATGGCGGACTTCGATCGGTGCCCCGGCGGGCCGCTTCGTAGCCGGGTCCAGGCGCTGGGCCCACAGGCAGCGGAACCCATCGCGGTCGGAGTGGTAGTAGATCAGATTCCCATCCGGAGACCAGCGTGGCCGAAAGTCCGAAGCTGCACCGTCCGTAATCGGAATCCATTGGGAATCTGGGATCACAGCCGCGCCGAGGAAGGGGGCGACCATAACCTGACTTCGTACGGTGGCTCCCATCCGAAGAAAGCTGATCCAGCGGTCGTCCGGAGAGAAGCGGGCTTGAATCAGCCCGTGCTTCGAGTGCCTCACGATCCGCATGGTTTCTCCAGTGGCAACCTGGAGCATCCCTATGTACTTGGGAGCTCCCCAATCGTAGAGGATCCTCGTTCCGTCAGTAGACCAGGCGGGAGCAGCGCCGCAGTCCTCGCACACCATCTCCGGAACGCCGCCACCAGCACGGACGACGTGGATCGAACTCCTGTCATTGCCATCAATGGAGAAAGCGATCTTCGAGCCGTCCGCGTTGAAGGCAGGGTATCCTCTGTTGAGCGGCACGGCGAAAACAGGGGCTTCCCTGCCACTGGCAAGGTCCTTCAGGACTACTTCACTCCGTGTAGGCCCGTTCGCAACGAAAGCCAGCCTCTTTGCATCCGGTGAGAGGGAGGGGTGCAATTGGAAGGCCGCGCCGTGGGTTAGGTGCTGCAGCTCACCCGTGACTTTCCCACGACTCGCGTCGACCGGCAAGTTCCAGATGTTGATATTCCGTGTCAGGTTGGCGAAAACCACCCGGCCGTCCGCCGAGATGCGCGCGTTGACATTCAGGCCGACTCCGAATGTCAATTGCCTGGGCTTGCCTGCGATCCGCCAGGTTGTGGTCGAGATCGGAATCCGCCAGAGATTCGTCGTGTCCCCGCTCTGCTCAGAGAACACGAGGTCTCCGCCATGCCAAGCGCCGGGGGACGGCCCCACCTCCTGTCTTCGTTCGGTAAACGGCCGCCCCTCCTGGGCGAAAATGTCGGCTGCCCCTGTCTTGTTGGCAGGCCCGCCATCCAAGGGGGTGACCCACCAGTCGGCGGCTCCTCCCACTTCAGGAATTCCACGAAACACCAAGTGCTTTCCATCGGGGGTCCACAGCGGCCTGATGGCATCAAAGAAATCGGGCTGCAGCCGCCGAGGCCGTCCGCCGCCGGAAGAAGCTACGTAGATGCCGGAACCTTGAGCGCTGGTGACCATCCCACCGACTGCATACGCGATCTCGGAGCCATCGGGAGAAAACCGCGGCATCGACCCCGAACTGGCGATCAGCCGGGCCTCGCCGCCAAGCGCGGGAATGACGTAAACGCCGCCGCCGTCCTTTTCCGAGCGGAAGACAATCCGGGTGCCGTCGGGAGAGAAATCGGGTGATTGCTCGTTCGCTGGGTCCCTTGTCAGGCGCATTGGTACACCACCATCGATCTGTTGGACCCAGATGTCCAGATTGCCCTCTCCGGCGCGGTCGGAGGCGAAGGCCAGGAGTTTGCCATCGGGCGACAATGCAGGCTGAGTTGTCAGTCCGGAATCGGAAGTGAGCCGGATTAGCTGTGGCGTCGCACTCGGGTGTGGAGACCATCTCAGCCGGAACGCGAAGCCCATGGCGGCCAGAACGACGGCTGCGCCTGTGAGGGACAATGCCCAGAGTCTCCCCCGCCCTTTCGGAGCTGCGGCCACAGGCTCCCCAGAAAGAGTATCTTCCCTGATCGCATCGAGTTGGATCCTGACGTCGCCGATGTGCTGGAAGCGCCGCGCCGGGTCTTTCTTCAGGCACAGCAAAACGACACGCTCCAACTCCCCGGGGACACCGGGCGCAATCTCTCGGAGCAGTCCAGGTTCCTGGTGCAGAATCGCTGCCAGCAGCGCCACGGTCGTCTCTCCCACAAAGGCGCGCCGCCCCGCGAGCATCTCGTACAGCACCGCTCCAAACGAAAAGACGTCTGTACGGAGGTCGCTCTTCCGCCCTTCGGCCTGCTCGGGCGACATGTAGGCCGGCGTCCCCATCACCGCGCCCGGCACAGTCAGAGTGACCGTTGCGCCGTCAGCCATCGGCATTCGCCGCGCCAGCCCGAAATCCAGGAGCTTGATCCGGCCGCCTCCGTTGACCATGATGTTGGCTGGCTTCAGGTCGCGGTGAACCACACCCGCCGCGTGCGCCTGTTCCAGCGCATCTGCGATCTGGATGGCGTAGTCCAGCGCCCGCGCCACGGGCAGGCCCTTGGACGGAATCACCTTGTCCAGCGAACGGCCTTCCACGTATTCCATCGCGATGAAGTCCACTCCACGATCGGAGCTGATTTCATGCACGGTGACGATGTTCGGATGGTTGAGGGCGGAAGCCGCGCGCGCTTCCCGCATCAGCCTCCGCTTCTGGTCGGGATCGGGCAGCAGGACCTTTACCGCTACCTGCCGTTGAAGGCGCGTGTCATACGCCCGGTAAACGGCTCCCATGCCCCCCTCGCCCAGTTTCGCCTCCACGCGATACTGCGCCAGCATCTCGCCGGGGGCGAACGTGGGGACTTGGGCAAACACGCCGGCGGCGGGGCTGTTCAGGGTTTGGGTCCCGTGATCGGCCAACAGACGCTCGACCTCGCCGCGCAATTCCGCATTCCCGCCACAGGCGGATTCCAGGTAGGCGTGACGATCCGTTTCCGGCATCTCCACCGCCGCACTGAAGATCTCTTTGATGTGCGCCCAGCGCTCCGCGGTCATAGCAATCCACCGGGCGCCCGTTAGCCCGCAGCCCGGTTCGTCTATCTTACGCCGTCCCCCCAAAAAAAATTGTTGGCCCTTTTTTTCGCCCGCTTCCGCGACATGGCGGGAGCAGCGAAATGGAACGTCACGGATGGATGGTCACGGCGATGTGGATGGCGGCTTCGGCAACCTGCCTGAGCGGCCAGCAACGGTTGGCGGTGGTCCTGTTCGACTCCGTTGGGATCGAAGAGCAGGACACGAAGTACGCGCTGGAGCAGGCCCGGTGGTTCTTCCAGAACCTGGAGATTTCGACAGACTGGACAGTGTGCCGGTCGCTGGCCTCGTGCCCCATGCCCTCTGAAGGCGCCTACGTGCGGGTGAGCGTGGTGGGCTGGACGAAGGGGACAATCCTGGGGTTCGCGAGAATGGACGCGGCGGCCGGTGGCCACCCGCAGGTGTATGTGTTTGAGAGCGCAGTGCGCAAGGCGGCGGGAAAGGATCCGTTCGCGCGGGCGCTGGCGTGCGTGATGGTGCACGAGATCCTGCACTCGCTGGGCCTGGAGCACGCGCCCTACGGAATCATGCGCGACAACGTCGGCAAGCAGGAGCTGGCAAGTTTCCTCAAAGGTCCGGCGATGCCGGGGTACCAGTTGAAGCAGTTGCGCGCGGGAGTTTCAAGTTTACGTTCCGCCCAGACGGTTGCGCGGGGGAGGTGAAAAAACCAGAATGTCCGCTCCCTTCCGGTCGCGGCTCGGAAGGGGTCAGGGTGTCTGCGGCAATTGAAACGCCCAGATGTTGCCGGTGCGCTCGGTCAGATTGAAGACCATCTTGTCCTTCGCGACGCCGAAGCCGAGTTCGGGGATGTCCGACAGCAGGCGTTTCGGGTCGTGAAAATGGTAGACACTCATCAGAGGTCCGATAGGCCGCTTGGTGGCCGGATCCAGGCGCTGGGCCCAGATGCATCGGAATCCGTCCCGGTCGGATGTGAAATAGAGCAGGTTTCCGTCCGGCGACCAACGGGGCCGAGAGTCGAAGCCCGAGCCGTCGGACACGAGGATCCACTCCGACTCGGGGATCAACCCCACGGCTGGGAGGGGCGCTACGGCCACGCGGGCTCGGTCCGGGTTCGTGACATAAGCGAAACTCATCCAGCGGTCTCCGGGACAGTACTGCGGCTGAACGATGGAGTAGACAGGATGCTCCAGAATTGGTCTGTTCGCGCCGGAGACCGTGTCGAATAGCCCCACGTGCCGCCGCTGCCGGCCAAACCGGTCGTAGAGTAACTTCGTCCCGTCGGAGGACCAGGCCGGGGCATTGCCGCAATCCTCGCAGACCTTCTCCGCCACGCCGCCGCGGACGGGCACGACATAAAGAGTCTGACGGGGGCCGGCAAACGCGAGCTTCGATCCGTCCATACTGAAACCGGGATACAAATGACTGTTCGGAATGCCCGACAGCACAGCCTCTTTAGCGGTAGCCACATCTCTGATTCGGAGCCGCGATTGGCCTCGGCCCCGCGTCACAAAGGCCACCTTCGCTCCATCGCGGGAAACCGTGGGGTCCCTATTGGACTCAGTCTCCTGGGTTAGGCGCTTCAACTCTCCGACAACCTTCGCGCGCAGAGGGTCAAGCCCCAGGCTCCAGACGTCCCGGTTGACCATCAGGCTGGTGAAGACGACCTGCCCGCCCGCCGATACGGACGGTTCGATGTTCTTTCCGGCTCCGAAGGTCAGCCGTTGTGGCTCTCCGGCCACTTCCCAGTTTCTGGTCGAGATTGGAATCTGCCAGAGATTCCCGGAGTCTGTCGCGGGCGCCGAAAAGAGGAGGCGGCTTCCGATCCAAGCCTTGGGAGACCCATAAAGGTTCCAAGCTCTTCTCTGTCGCAGGACCTCGCCCGCCCGCGTCCGGATCGCCGGTCCGCCGTCGACCGGCACAACCCACCAGTCGCTCTGCTCCTGGTCACGCTCGTCGAAAAAGCCCTGGAAGAGCAAGTGCCGGCCGTCACCCGTCCAGACGGGCAGACCGGCGACCCGGAACTCGGGCAGCAACCGCCTCGGCGGACCGCCTTTAGAAGCCACTACGTAGATGCCCGAGGCTAGTCCGGGGTAGCCGACTCTACCGTCCGAGTAGGCGATCTGGCTGCCATCCGGGGAGAAGCGGGGGCTCCCACCACGCCGGGCAATCAGCCTGGCATCGCCACCCAGTGACGAAACCACATAGATCCCTCCCCCCTCGCGTTCGGAACGAAAGACAACCTCGCTGCCGTCTGGCGAAAACGAAGGCTCGGAATCGTCCGCGGGATCATTCGTCAATTGAATCGGAGTCCCGCCCGCCACGTGCTGAACCCAAACGTCCAGGTTCGACCGGCCGGCCCGGTCTGAGCTGTAGGCCAATAGCTTGCCATCCGGCGAAATCGCCGGCTGAAAGGTGAGGCCGACATCCGCGGTAAGACGGGTCATTGTCTGCTCGGACGAAGGATCACGGCCGCGGTTCAGCCACACGCCAAGGCTTGCAGCAGTGACCAGAACGAGTGCCGTGGCCCCCAGGGCGGCCGCAGACAGGCGTTTTCGCCTCTGGTGAGCGGGTCCTGGCACGGTCGCAAGCGTTCCGGACTCGAGTTCCTGGCGCAAGTCCTCGAGTTGCAGCCGGAGATCACCCATGTGCGCAAACCGCCGCGCCGGGTCCTTCTTCAGACACAGGGCGATCACGCGATCCAACTCTCGCGGCAAATCCGGCACGATCTCCCGGAGTGGCTGGGGTTGCTCATGCAGGATCGCCGCCAGCAGGGCCAGCGTCGTCCTGGCCGCGAACGGGCGATGGCCGCTCAGCATCTCGTACAGCACCGTGCCGAAGGAGAAAATGTCTGAACGGTGGTCCGCCTTTTTGCCTTCGGCCTGCTCCGGCGACATGTAGGCCGGCGTGCCCATCACTGCACCCGGCACGGTGAGCGTGGCGGTCGCGGCCGCATCCAGCGGCACACGTCTGGCTAGCCCGAAGTCCAACAGCTTGATCCGGCCCTCGCCGTTCACCATGACATTGGCCGGCTTCAGGTCGCGATGAACGACGCCCGCCGCGTGCGCCTGTGCCAGTGCATCCGCGATTTGGATGGCATAGTCGAGCGCGCGCCCCACTGGCAAGCCCTTCGAAGGAATCAGCGTGGCCAGTGAGCGGCCCTCCACGTACTCCATGCCGATGAAGTCCAGCCCGCGTTCCGAAGCAATCTCGTAAACGGTGACGATGTTCGGATGGTTGAGAGCCGAAGCCGCCCGCGCCTCACGCATCAGCCGCTGCTGACGGTCCGGATCGGCGTAAGGATCGGGAAGCAGAACCTTCACCGCCACCTGCCGTTCCAGGCGCGTGTCAAACGCCCGATAGACCGCGCCCATGCCCCCTTCGCCGAGTTTGGCCTCCACCCGGTAGTGCGCCAGCATCTCGCCGGGGGTGAGCTCAGGGACTTGGGCGAGCACGCGGACCGCTGGACTGGGCAGGGTTTGGGACGCGTGATCGGCGAGCAGGCGCTCGACCTCGCCGCGTAAGTCCGAGTCCGCGCCGCAGGCGGACTCCAGGTAGGAGCGGCGAGCCGTTTCCGGCATCTCCACCGCCGCACTGAAGATCTCTTTGATGTGCGCCCAGCGTTCGGCCGTCATGGCGATGCGCCCGAAGCGAGTTGACCTCGCAGCCAGGCCTTGGCCATCGTCCAGTCCCGCTTGACGGTGCGGGTGGAAATCCCGAGGGCCTGCGCCGTTTCCTCGATCGACAGCCCGCCGAAGTAGCGAAGTTCGATCACCTTCGCCTGCTGCGGATCCAGATCGGCCAGTCGTGCCAGCACCTCATCCACCGCCAGGATCTCCTCGGTCTGGGCGAGGTCCGCCCCCAAGTCGAATCTACCCTCATCCAATGTCAAGGGGAAGCCGCCTCGCTTGACGGCTTTCCGCCTGCGCGCATGATCGACCAGCAAACGCCGCATCAGTTGGCCGGCCACGCCCATGAACTGCGCGCGGTTCTGCCAGTCGGCCCGGCTTTGGTCCACCAATAACAGGAAGGCTTCGTGAACGAGGGCGGTGGCTTGGAGCGTGTGGCCGGGACGCTCGCCGCGCATGTAGTAGCCGGCCAGGCGGCGGAGTTCCCGGTAGACGAGGGGAATCAACCGGTCGACGGCGTCCTTGCGTCCGCCTTTCAACTCGGCCAACAGAGCCGTCACCTCGCCGGAGGCGCTGGGCATCAACGGTCACCTCGATTCGTCATTATCGTACGTCGCACGCCGACGAATGGTGGCCCTTTTTGTGGCGTGATTCCGCGCCATGGCGGAGCGTCCTGACGAGACGTGGCGGAAGTGATAGGTCACGACGACAGACCTGGGGCGATAGGTTAGAGGGCACCGCGAGGTGCCTGGCACCGAGGCCCCCCCTGTCGCTCAGTTGACTAATTAGTTGACTTAGTCTATTATCTAGTCATGTCGGTCGAGGTGAATGTGCATGAGGCTAAAACTCACCTCTCTCGCCTGCTGGACCAAGCCATGGCCGGCGAAGATGTGATTATTATGCGGGCTGGCAGGCCGCTCGTCCGGTTGACTCCTGTCGAGTCGGCGCCCCGCCGACGCACCCTGGGAACGGCGAAAGCAGATTTCGTGGTGCCGGATGACTTCGACACGCCTCTGCCCGACGAAGTTCTGGCGGATTTCGAGCGGTGAGGATTCTGCTCGACACTCACATGTTTCTGTGGGCCATCACGGATGACCCGCGTCTGTCGAATGTTCACCGCCTCAAGTACACCGATCCGGAGAACGAGTTGTACCTCAGCGTGGCGAGTCTCTGGGAGACGCTGATCAAGGTTGGGCTCGGCAGACTCACCTTGCCGGTTCCGGCGGCCGATTACCTGGCGAAGCAGATGGAGAAGAACCGGGTCGCCGTGCTGCCGATTCGCATGACACACTTGGCCGAATTGGAGAAGTTGCCGCCGCTACACCGGGACCCGTTCGACCGGATGTTGGTCGCTCAGGCGCGGGCGGAAGGGATGCCGATCCTCTCGGCAGACGCCGCGCTCCAGAGATACGATGTCGCGATATTGTGAGGCAACGGCGGTTCCCGGAAGCTGACAGGTTCGAGGACAGTCGCCCGGGATTGATGCAATTGGGCGGGCCCTTTGCGGTGACGGTCGGGGCCGAGGCATCGCCGGGCTTCGCCCGGTGGGCCGGCCAGGGGGCCGGCCCGCGGTCCAGGGGGACCGCCCCACGGAGAGCGTTTGCGGACGATTTTCTTACACCTTCTGAGCGGTGGGGCAGTTGGCTGGCCACCGACGGGCGACAAACTACGTCGCCCGGCGGCACTTGGCGTTTCCGATCATTTCTTCCTCGCGCGAAACGTCTGGAACGCCCGCTCCGCCTTCTGCGGCTGGCCGAGACGCTGGTAGAGCAGGCCCAACTGGTAATGCAGCCGCCCTTCCGGATCCTCCGGCGCGGCTTCCAGCGTGGAGGCCGCTTCCTGAATGCGACCTAGCCGGGCGAGGCTCTGGGCGAGATACAGGCGCGACTGCACGTCGGCGGGCCGGCCTTCCAGGCCCACCTTTAGGTGCGGCAGCGCCTGCTCCGGACGGTCGCGCAGTACATAGGCTTCCCCCAACAACAACCGGACCGCCGGATTTGCCGGATCGGACCGCAAGGCCTCTTCGAACAGTTCCGCGGCCCGCTCGATCTGGTTGATCTTCGAGAGGAACTTGCCGTAGTCGATCAGGACGGAGGGCTCGCGGCGGCTCACGTCCAGCGCCTTGCGGTACTGCGTCTCGGCCTCCTCATTGCGATTGATCTGGTCCCACAGGCGCGCGCGCGCCAGCGCCGCCTGGTAGGAATCCGGGGCGAGCCGGTCGAGCCGTGCGAGGGCGGCCTCGGCCAACCGCTTGGACCGGTGGAACTCCTCGAAGGCGGTCCGGGGATCGGGCGCTCGCGAGAAGCCGTGCGCGCTGTCCCTCTTCTCCGTGCACGACGAGGAAATGCGGCAATCGGTCGAGTTGCGCTTCCACGCCTCTTCAAAGCTCGTGGCCGCTTCCTTGCGCTTGCCGGAGGCCAGCAGATGAAGGCCGGCGGTGACGTACCCCTCCGGAGCTTCCGGATTCGTACCGATGGTCTCGCGGATGTCGGCTTCCACCGCCGCGCGATCGCGGGAACCCGGCTCTTCGGCGGCCAGCAGCTTGAAGTAATACGATCCGGCCGGGGCCTTCGCCAGGCGCAACGCCAGCGAGGCGCATAACAGACGGTGGGTCTCCACCAGTTGGTAGTGGAGTTCCGGGCTTTGCGGGGTAAGAGCCAGTTGTTTGCGGAAAGCCAGGGCCGCCGACGGGTAGTCGGCCAACGCGAGGTATGTGCGCCCCAGGTAGTCGTGCACTTCCGTATCGTCCGGCCGAAACTGGACGTACGTCTCGAGTGAGGTCAAGGCGCCGCGATAGCGCCCCATGTTGAACTCCGCGACTCCGCGGCCCAGCCACGCCGAAGCCAGCGAGCGGTCGTGCGCGAGAGCCTTGTCGAAAGAATCGAACGCCTCTTTGTACTTCTTCTGGGAATTGAGCACGAGGCCCAGGTTCAACTCGGCCGCGCCCCAACCCGGTTTCACGCGGAGAATTTCCCGGTAGGCGGCGGCCGCGCCCTCGAGGTCGTCCTTCTGTTCCGCCTGTTGCGCTTTTCGGATCAGGTCTTGCAGCCGCTCGGCGCCGGCCCCGAAGTTCGCCGCCAGCAGGACACAGAGAAGTGCACGCCCGAAGAACCACATGAAAAAAAGAAAGGGGGACGCGAAGTCCGCATCCCCCAGTGTAGTCGCTTGTAAATCGGCCGTTAGAAGATGAACTTCAACCCCAGTTGCATCTGCCGGGCCCCTCCTGCCGTGGTGATCAAGCCGGTGTTGACCAGGCCGATGACCGTCGTGGGGTTGCCCAGATTGACGTGGTTTGTGGAATTGAACATCTCCCAGCGGAACTGTACGTACTTGGTTTCCCGCACGTAGAAGTTCTTGAACAACCCAACGTCGAACGAATGCGAGCCGGGACCGTCCAGGATGCCGCCGCCGGAGTTGCCGAACGTCAGCGCGGGCGGTGCCGCAAAAGCGGCCGGATTGAACCACTGCGTGACGCTGGGGTTCGAGACCTTGGGATCGCCCACCAGGTTCGCCCGCGTACCGTACCCGTTGCCGAGGGGCGCGCCCTGTACCGTGAAGCTCAGCGGCGCTCCCGAGACGAACGAGTAAATGCCATCCACCTCCCAACCTCCCAGGACGCCATTGGCCACCGGATGCAACGAGGACATGTACTTCCGGCCGCGGCCGAAAGGCAGCTCGTAGATGCCCGAGGCCGTGAGGATGTGCTTGCGGTCGTCGCCGGCGCGCCACCGATTGTAGCCGACGGGCGCGAAGGGGGTGTAGGTGACCTCGTCCTGCATGTACTTGCTCCAGGCATAGACGCCAGTAAAGTTGAGCCCGCTCGAGAAGCGGCGTTCCCATTTGAGTTGCATGGAGTTGTACCAGGATTTCCCCTGATTCGTGTACAGGGTGACGCCGGCAAAGGCCGGGAACGGTCGCGCCGCCTGGAGGTTCGTGTAGGTACCCGGCCGCACCGCATCAACGTCGCGACCGCCCACAACATCGATCACCCGGTTGCCGACGTACGACACCGTCACTGCCGATTTGAAGAAGATCGACTTCTGGATCGAAATGTTGAACTCGTGCGACTTCTGGGTCAGGATGTCCCACGCGGGAGCGATGACCGACGGCGACAGGAAGACGCTGGGGTCGTCGGAAAAGGCGGTCTCCCAGCGGGTCAGCGACGAGGCCGTGTAGACCGGATTCTCGTAGTTCCAATAGGGCGGCCCGACGATTGCCGAAGCCGTGTTGTTCCCGGTAAACCCGTTGTGCGGGAAGATCCCGTACCCGCCGCGAATTACGAGGTCGTTCTTTCCGCCGGGCCGCCAGGCGATGCCGAACCGGGGAGAGAGATAGCCATTGGCTTTGAACAGACCCCGCGGCACGCCGGCTTGCGAAGCTGACACCCAGAGCCCTTCCGTGGCCTTGGCGACAAATCGGGCCACCGGCTGGGCCGTCAGGTCGACCTGCCCGTTCTTGTCCTCGCCGGCCAGCGCCTTGCCCAGGCCGACATGGAACCCGCCAACGTTGCCGCGGACGGCGCGCTTCTCGTGCCAGTAGTCATAGCGGACTCCGACGTTCAACGTAATGGTTGGGCTGATCTTCCAGGCATCCTGGACGTACAGGCCTGAGTACGGAGAGTGCTTCATACCGAAAGTCTGCAACGGGAAGTTGCGGCCTCCGGCGGAGGTAAGGCCCAGGAGGTAGTCGGCAAAGCCATCGCCCGTGTACTGCGAGTTGAAGGTGAAGTTGCCGCGCGTGGCGAACGAAGCGTGCCCTCCGAAGGTGGTCCGGTCGTTCAATTCATACCCCAGGTTCAGGGTGTGCTTGCCACGGATGATGCTGAGGCCGGCCTTGCCGTTCTTGGCTTCCATCCAGAGGCGGCCGGGATTGCCCCAAGGAGCGTTGAAGCCGGTGTAGCCGGAAATGCCGACAGTCGGCAGGCCCGTGGAGCCTTCGCGGCCGGCCGTGGGGAATCCGCGGATGCCCGCCTGTTGGGTCAGATTGTCGATTCCAACGACCGGGGATTTGAACCGGTTGAACGAGTTGGTATAGCCGCCGGTCACCGTCAGCAACATCGTCGGAGTGATGGAGTAGTTGTAGGTGAGGCCGGCGTTGTGCTGTTTGGTGTTGTTCTCCTGAACGATATCGGGCCGGTAGTCCGGCACGCCCGACTTGTTGTCGTAGATGATCCAGCGGCCGAAGATCCGGTGGTTGCTGGTGATCTGGTGGTCGATGCGGCTCACATATTCATTGGTGTCATCCGGCCTCGACGCCACTGAACGGAATCGGCCATCCGGCGAGTTCGGCTGCAGTACCCAGGGGAAGAAGAACTTCGAGGCGTTGCTAAAGCGCGATTCCGGAATGGTCTTGTTCGCAAAGGGCTGGCCGCCGTTTAACGGATCACGAACCGCCGCGGCCGCAATATTCCGGAAATCCCCACGGAGCATTTCCGGCTGGACCACGATGGAGTTATAGATCGTTTCCTGGCGGATCTTCGTCGCTTCGTACGCGAAAAAGAAGTGGGTCCGGTTCTTGATGATCGGACCACCAATCGTTCCGCCGTACTGGTTCCGGGCCAGCTTGGGTTTCGATGCGCCGGGCCGCTTGGCAAACGTGTTGAACGCGTCCAGCTTTTGATTCCGGAGGAACTCCCAGGCCGACCCATGGAAGTTGTTCGTGCCCGACTTGGTCACCATCTGGATCTGCACGGGGTTACGTCCATGCTCGGCGCTGAAGTTCGACGTTTCGACGTTAAACTCGCCGATTGTGTCCACGTTGGGAATGGTGATCGCCCGTTCGTCCATGCCGGCATTGGCGTTCAACCCGTCCACCTGGAATTCGGTGACATCGGGGCGGTTGCCGAGACCCTGCACCGTCGTTCCGCGTTCCGGGCCGCTGCGATTCGAAACGAACCGCATCCCGGGTACCAGCAACACCAACTGGATCGGGTTCCGGCCGTTCAGCGGCAGCCCGACGATCTGCTTCTGTTCAACGGTGGCGCCCACCGACGCCTTGTCCGTCTGGATGAGTTCGACGGTGTCCTGCACCGAGACCTGCTCGGTGACTTCGCCGACTTCCAGCGCCGGGGAAATTCTTCTGCGCTCGCCGACACCGACGTCGACCTGCTTTACCGTCCAGGTCTTGAAGCCAGTCATGGTCACGGTCACCGTGTAGCTGCCGTTGGGCAAGGCCAGAATTTCGAAAATCCCCGCCTCATTGGTCGTCACGGACTTTCGGAGACCATTACCCAGGTTAGTCACCGTCACGTTGGCCCCTACGATGACTGACCCTGTGGCATCGTTGACTACACCCAAGATGGCTCCGTCGGAGCCGAGTTGCGCGAACAGCGCCAACGCGGCAACCAACCCGAGCAGAAATACACGAATCGTTATCCCCTGTTTCACCAAACCTCCTCAAAGCAACTTTGTAGCTAGAGCGGAGTGCGCCCTGGATAGGGGTGAGTATACAACACTCGGTCAAGTCTTCGAGCTTTTTCTGCTCACCGGGCCGCAGAAATTAACGTGCAGAAATTGCGCGCACTCCGTCGTCCGAAGGACCCCGGCGATCCCGCGGATCGTCCGCGTGTGGAGGGATCGCGGCGCTACCGCTTTGATGGAAGCGGCTTTACCTTTTCCTCGACCCAAGGCGACAGTTTGGGCTTCTCACCGGGCGCGACGCCGTGGTAGTTGAACTCTTCTCCGTACCGGTACCCGTACTTCGTCCCTATGGTTTCACCAAGTTCCTCGAGCAGCGCGCGAGTCAGCGGGCCCGCGGTCGAGTCGTTCACCTCGCGAAGCAGGGACGAGGGCTTGCCCATCGATTCCAGGCGGCTCTTGACGTGAGTGGCGTAGGCACGGTTCGCCGTGCGCAGTTTCAAATAGGCCTCGACCTTGCGGGGAAACGTGCGGGTGATGTCGATGGGCATGAACTTCGCCTGGTTGTGCCCGCCCTCGCCCGGCCGGTAGGGCCGATGCGCGGAGTAGTAATAGGTCTCGGCCACACCGTGCCCGCCGATTCCCATGCGGGTGAGTTCCGCCAGGAAGTAGCCGGAGTTCGAATAGTTCGTTTCCTCGGCGGCGCGCGCGGTCCAGAACTGATCCCACTCGGGCTCGTAGTGAATAAAAGGGTCGGGGATGAACAGCTTTTGCGGTTTGTAGTAGCGGATCAGCGCCGACATCTGGTTGCGCAGTTCGTTGCTCGACAACTGGCTCAACTCGCCGCTCTTGTTGTTCAGGTTGAAGACTTCGGTGATACCCAACGCGCGCGCGGCTTCTTCCGTCTCGGCATTGTTCGCGAGGCGGGTCTCCGCGGGGCTGAGCCCGACAGAGTTCTTTTCGTCGTTGCCGGTCTGAACGACGAAGACGCGGTAGCCTTCGTCGATGAACTTCGCCAGCGTGCCCCCGGCGCCGCGAAGATAGTCGCCGCCGCCCGCTGTGATCGCGACGATCGTCTTGCCTCCCGGGACCGGGCGTTGCCCGTGTAGGATTGCCGGGGCGACGAGAGCTAAGGTCAAGACGAAACCAAGCCCGGGACGAATCGCTCCGAACCGCGGGTGTAAGCCCGCGGTTCGGGGTGAAAGGGCGCGGCCACGGCCAGTTTCAGTCAACACGAGCTCACTTTCTGTAGGCAGCCGGAATCCCGAACTCGATCCCGGCGTATCTGAACTCTTCCGCCATCCGATAGTTACTTCCCTCGGCGCACAGGGCGGCCAGCCCGCGGAGGTTCTCCTCCACCAGTTTGTTGACGGACGCATCGTTCACCGTGTTCAGCAGACTCAGCTTGCGGCCGGATGCGTCCAGGGTCTGCTTCAACCGGTACGCCATGCTCCGGTTGATTGTCCTCTGCGCCTGCACCGCCTGAAGCTTCTTCGCGAACACCGCACCAATGTCCACGCGGGCGGGTTGCGGCACGAACGTGGACGTGCTCTCCGGTTCGCGCCGCCGCGGATCGACGAGCGGCGCGTAGTAATACACCTCGGAAACAAGATGAGGCTTGAGTCCGCCGTCCGCCGCGGCCGGCAGGAAGTTCTCGAACCGCGCGCAATGCCAGGCATCCTCCGCCGCGGCGCCCGCGTAATAGTGGTCCAGATTGCGGTCGTGCTCGGTGTGCGGGTTGGGAATGAACAGGACCGCCGGCCGGTGTAGACGGATGAGGAAGATCAGGCGATCGCGCAGAGTGGTATGCGGCACGTCCCGCAATTCGGAAGCACGATAGCCCAGGGAAAACACTTCCTTGATGCCGAGGATGCGGGCCGCGGTTTCGCTCTCGTTCTTGTTGCGCAGCGCGGTTTCCTCCGGCGACAGGCCCCACGATTCCTTCTCGTCGTTGGTGACGCGGACCAGATACGCCTCCGCCCCTTCGGCGATCATCTTCGCCACCGTGCCGCCGGCGTGCGCGGTCCATCCTGCGTCCGCGGCGATCACCAGGACCACCTTGCCGGCAGCCCACGCCGGAATGGCGGCCGTGAGAGCGGCGGCCGAAGCCTGCAGGAATTCGCGGCGCTTCATCACTTCTTCCCGGCGTTCTTCGCCACGTACGCCCGAAGGCCGGGCAGATGAGCGAGTTCGTCCATGTGGTAGTAGTCTTCGGCGTACTTCACTTTGGCCTTCTTGCCGATATCGCGGGAAATCCAGTTCATCCACCAGTGAAGAATCATGTCGGAGGCGTGGTCGTCGTTCACGTTTTCCCACTCCGGAATGTACTTTCCCTGAGCGGCCAACCGGGCCCGGATGGCGGGCGCGCCGCCGGGATTGTGGTACACGTTGCGGTGCGCGGCGATGGCCCTCTCCTTCTTCCGCACCTGCGACTCGTTGAATTCCATGGCGACGTTCGCCACCTGCCCGAGACCCCAGTCCAGCCGCGCCTTGCCGTAGTAATGCGACGCGGCCCAGGGCTTCAGACCGAGTTTGAAGTGCTCGGGATGCACCGTCTCATACCCCGCCAGCCAGTAGGCTTCCACCAGCGCACGGGCGACGTTCCGGTGGTCGGGATTCTTCTGGTAGTGCTCCCAGGCGTTGTGGCCGAGAACGACATCGGGCTGGTATTTCCGGATGATGAAAATCAACTGTTCGCGCAGTTCGTTCAGGGGAATCGGATTCATGAAGTCGTTGCGCCAGTTGAGGCTGATCACCTTCTCCATGCCCAGGATACGGATCGCGTCGTTGGTTTCCTTCAGGTTGATGATGTCGTTGCGGGCATACCCGTGCGAGCCGTCCTTCTCGTCGTTGGAGCCGCGGACGTAGTAGCCCTTATAGCCGCTTTCCATGAAGCGGGCAATCAGGCCGCCCATGCCGTAGTCGGTGGTATGGTCGTCGTGGTGAGGCTGCGCGACCAGCAGCGTCTTTCCGGCCGGCAGATCACCGGGCGGAAGCGTGTCCTGAGCAACGGCGAGGTTCGCGCCGAAGGCCAGAACAGCCGTCAATCGCGTGAGCATCCGGGGTCGGCAGCGCATAACCAGTCGGGCCAAAGAGCACAACGCTCGGCGCCAGACGGGTTATCTTATCATGGGTCCCGCGGCGCCACCCAGGCCATGTCGTGGCGGCACTGCTGCCCATCGCAAGCCGGCGTCTACTGGCTGTTGTTGATGTGTTGGACGATGATGTCGGTGAACCGCCGCACGAACGTCTGGCCGCTGTTCGTCAGGTTGTCGCGGGTCATGTAATCCTCGACGATGTCGGGGTGGACGCCGACGTTCTCGATGTACGGCGCCACGGGATAGCCTTCCACTTCCGCCAGCCTTTTGCGGTTCATCATCCCGATGGTGATGCGGCCCGTGCCTTCGCTGTAGGTCGTCAGGTCCCATCCCACCGTTCCGCCGCCCAGGCCGGATGTGCGCTGGCCGAAAACGACCGCGCGGCCCGCATCCTGAATCTGCGCGGTGAACGACTCGGCCGCCGACGCAGACAACTCGTCGGTCAGAACCATCAGCGGCTTGGAATAGCCGACGATGTTTCCTCGCGAATCGGTGAACGGATTGAGTTCCAGGCTGATTCCGCAATCGGGCAGCGGCCCGCTACGGCCTCGATTCTCCCGGTAGGCCTGTTTCAGGTCGCCCACAATCGCTTCGTAGTAGGCGATCTGCCAGTCCGGCACTCGCGCCGCTTTCAGCGTTTCGAGATTGGAAAGGTAGCTCTGCAGGATGAACAGGTTCGCCCTCCACTCCAAGCCGATCGCGCGGTGCTGGTACGGAATCAGGAGGCTGGCCAGATCGGTCGAATAGCAGGGATAGCCCCCTCCGTTGCGCATCACGTCGACCACGAGGCCGTCCGTATTGCGCTCCATGTACAGGACCTCGTTGACGAACTGCGAGAAAGCGCCATCGGGGTCGTCGGGGAAGAACGTCGGAATCCGGATATAGCCGATCCGCCACCCCCCGGAGACGAATGTCCCCGAGTAAAAGTAGTCGATGGGACTTCGCCCCAGTCTGGTGGCGAAACCCTGGGGCAGGCGCCAGATCGGAGGAACGGATTCGTACCCCAGAATCGATTCCGGCCGCTTGGAGGCCCGCATCAGGAATCCGGGCACATTGGGCAGGAGGCGCGGATACTCCGGCGGCGCATCGGCTTCTGCGGCGCGGGCGGCGGTTTTCGGGGCCGTCTTCGCGCTCGTGCGCGGAGAGGGTACCGGCCCGACATTGAAGATCGGCGTCCCCGATTTTACCCAGGGCATCGAGTACGTGGCCAGTTCTCCGTTTTGCCGCTGGATGACGACCTGTGCGCTCTCCCCTAACTCCACCGCCCGCGGGATCACGGCTTGTGGCCGGATCGTGATGAGGTTGGCGGCGAAGCGCCGCGTCGCGCGGGCGTGGGCCGACGGCGTATACGGCGACAACTCCCGCAGCCAGTTTTCCACCGGACGCCCGTCGACGGAGATGAGTTCGTCCCCGATTTCGAAAGGATATTGCGCCACCGGCAGGCGGGTGCGGTTAATCTGCTCCACCAGGGCTTTTTCTTCGTACAGGTCGACCGCAAAGCCTAGGCGGGCGATGAAATCCGTTTCGAAGTTGAAGTTGGCGTGGCCATCGTTCAGGGAGCCGACGTAGCGCGTGCAGACGTCGAGAAACTCAAGGTCCGTCTGTGTTGCGCGAACGCGATCGAGCCACGGCCCAATGTCGTACAGATCGAACTTCTCCACCTGGACTTTCCACTCGTAGGGGGCGTAATTCTTGGCGAAAAGGGCAGCCAGTTGCTGAAAATCAGCCAGCTTCTGATCCATCGTCAACTGAGCGGAGGCAATCGGAAGGAAGCTGAGGAGGAAAAATGCAGCGGCGAGTGATCTCATTTGAAGGGTTCTCGTGCGAAGCGGTCGCAGATGGCTTCAGTGTAACGCCAATCAACGCGAAGCCGGCTTTGCCTCAATCGGGTCGGCGATACCATTGCCGTTGGAATCGGGGAAATCGGCGAGGAAAATCTGTCGAAAATCCCTGCCGGCGAAATCGGCCTGCCGCTTCCCGGCGGCATCGTGAATCGGGACGCGCCGGTTGAACGCCAGCGTCCTGCCATCGTGCGACCACACCAGCGCTTCGGCCGGCGGGAGGTCCGGCCCGTGGGAGGTCAGGTAGTGCGAGACTCCGAACAGCGGTCCGGCCTGGACGCACGTCACGACAATACCGTGGCCGCTGATCGCCGCGATCGAATTGCCCGTTGGGTGCCATCGCAGGCCGCTGGTCACGCCGCCGGGAAGCGAAGTGGCCTGTACCGGCCGCTCTTTTCCAAGTGGCGAAATCAGGAATACCTGGCGGGCGCCATCCGCGGCTCGATCGTAGTAGGCAATCCGCTTCCCGTCCGGCGAACCACGGACGATGCCCTGCGCCGCGGTCGCCGTCAGGCGCCGCACCTTCACTCCCTTCGGAGCCGTAGGGTATCGCTCGCGAGTGCCGGCGTTCGCCGTGGTGACGTCGACCTCGGCCGGGATGTCCACAACAAAAAGAGCGCTCGCATAGGCGCCGTTCGTCTCGCGCACCTTGCCGACAAAGGCGCGCATCAGGCCGTGTTCACCGATCCAGGAATCATCGGCGGCGTGCTCGATGTCTCCGGGTTTGGCCGTTCCGGCCGGAACGATGGGGACCAGCAGCACGGTCCAGTGCGTGCCGCCGCGAGGCGCCTTGGGATGCCGCACCATCATGCCGAGGTTACGGCCGTATTTCGAGAGAAGGTGGTCGTCGTAGGTGAACCCGATCCGCTTCCCGTCGCGCGAGTACTCGTGGCGGTGAGTGCCTCCGCGGTGCGCTCCGGGAGGAGTGGTCTCGGAGGTCACATCGCGGGCATCCAGAAATGTCACGCGCCCGCTGCCGTCTCCCGGCACGGTGGCGCCCAGCCGGTTGGTCCGCGCGTAGGCCCCACGAACCGGGATCTCGCTGACCATGGGGCCGTGAATGAAAATCACCTCGTCGGCGACGGGGCTGAACGATGCGGCGACAAGTCCGGGCGCGGACTCGGTAGTGGACACCAGAACGGGTCGAGGCGCATACAGGATGCTCTCCGCCCCAGAAGCGACGTCGACCTTCAGGATGCGGGTGGAATTCGCCGGTCCGGGTCCCAGCGTGTCCCGGATATCGAAGCAAAGGTAGCGATCGTCTTTGGAGAAATTGTCGTTATTGTCGAGCGCGTGATGGACGGGCGTGGAGGTCAACTGGCGTTCGGCCCCCAGGACGCCGCACGCGGTCACGCACAACAGAAGAATGAAGGCTGTCGGATTCACGCTCTCATTGTGGCCTTTCCGCGCCCTCGAGAGAAACGTCCTTGGGCGGACGGTCTTGATCAAGAAATTGGCCGATCCAGGTCAGCATCAGCCTGGAATACGACTCTCATGGCGGGCCCGTTGCAGGCGAGCGACTAGGTCGGCGTTTCGCCGGCGGGACTCAGTCTGGAGTTCATGGGATGCTATTTCCCCTTCCCGGAGATAGTCGTCCACCATCCGCTGATTGGCCAGATAGAAAGTAACGGCGCCATATACTTGCTCCAGGGTCAGGGTGGGAAGGCTTTCGGCGATGCCTTCTGGAGTCAGGCCTTCGCGAAAACAATAGACGATCGAGTCGAGCGAGACGCGGCTGCCAGCCACCCGGTAGGCACCGTCCACGCTTTCCACGTAATCCTTCGCCATGGCCGTTTCCTCGTGTCTATCCCATTATCGCTCGCGACCGGACCTTCCTCACCCTCTTCCGCGCCGCCAAAAGAAGTACGCCGGAACGCCGCTGGCAACGATGAGCGTGCCGATCAGCGACGACCCGGGCCTTGTCACGAACGTATTGATTACGAACCAGAGAGCAAACACCACGAACAGCAACGGCGCCACCGGGTAGCCCCACATGCGGTACGGACGCTCGGCGTGGGGCTTTTTCCTGCGCAGCACCAGCAGGGCGAATACCGCCATTGCGTGAACCATCCACGAGGCGTAGAGCGTGTACGTAAACAACGTCTCGTAGGACCCGGTAACGGTGAGTATCGCCGTCCAGATGCCTTGAATCAAAATGGCCACCGCGGGCGTCCGGTATCGCGCGTGCACTTCGGCCATGGACCGGAAGAAGAGTCCGTCGCGGGCTTGCGCGTAATAGACGCGCGCGGAAGTCATCAGCGCGCCGTTCCCCGCGCCGGCGCTCGACAGCACGATGGTCAGAGTCACCAGGGTTGCGCCGAGCGGGCCGAGCACTTCGGCCGCGGTGCGAGCCGCGACGCGCTCCGTCGCCGCAATCACACCGAGCGGCAGCACCCGGAGGTACGCGATGTTGGCGGCCAGGTACACACCCATCACGGCAATCACGCCGATGGCCAGAGCGCGGGGCAGGATTCGCTGCGGATTGCGGACCTCGCCGGCGATGAACGCGACGTTGTGCCAGCCATCGTATGCGACGAAGCAGCCCATCAAGGCCGCTCCGATCGTCATGGCGGAGATTCCGCTCGAGGGAATCGACCAGTCGAAGGGGCGGGGATTCGGCGTGATGAATGCGCACGAAATCACCAGCGCCAGCCCGGACAGCTTGAGCACGGTGAAGATCAACTGTGCGCGGGCGCCGGCGCGTACACCCCGATAGTTGACGTAGGTGAGCCCGGTGATCAGCAGAATCGGCGCCCACCGGGTCACCCCGGGCAGCGAGGGGAACAGGTAGCTCAAATAAATCGAAAAGCCAACCGAAACCGTCGCGATCGCGCCGGAGTTCACGACCAGGAAGTAGGTCCAGCCGCACAGGAAGGCGACCAGTGGCCCATAGGCTTCACGCAGATAGACGTACGGCCCGCCGGAGTTGGGCATCATGGCGCCGAGTTCCGCGTAGGCCAACGCGCCGCACAACGAGATGAGGCCGCCGGCCAGCCAGAGCGCGAGAATGAGCGGCGTGGAGGGCACCTCGCGGGCGATGGACGCGGGCACGAGAAACACGCCCACTCCGATCATGGTCCCGATGACGACGACGGTGGAATCGAGGAGCCCGAGCAGACGGGGGAGTTCTTCGGAAGTGCTTGCCGGCATGCGCGTAATTGGACAATGATGTCACGGAACGCGCGGGCGTGGGGCTCGAAAGCGCTCGGGTGAAAAGTATTTTTCCGGATAGTCGTCGGGGCCGTCGAGCGAGAGAATCTTCTGCACCACGTGGCGGGCGGCATTGAACGAGACTCCGGAACCGGAGCCCGCCATGCCCGCGACGATGTACATCCGCTTGCCGTCCATCAGGCCGACCAGCGGGAACTCGTCGGGCGTGTAGCTGACGGTCCCGCTCCACTCGTTGGAGACATGGACGCGGCGGACGTCAAACAACGGTTTGAGCTCCGTAAGCAGAAAGCGCGTGATGAAACGGCTCGGCTGGTTGCGGCCCGCTTCGTGATCGGGAACCCGCGTGGCATCGGAGCCGAAGATGATGCCGTCTCCATGACGCCCGAAGAAGGCCCGGTCGCCGCTGATGCCCACGCCGCCTTTCATCGTTCCCCCGTCGCTGGCCCCAAATGCAGCTTGCGTCTGCATGGGCAGGATCGTGTCGTGAAACTCCGGGAACAGAAAGGGAGTGTGGGACTCCGTGGCGTTGATGACATGGCGCGCCCGCACGATGCCTCGGGAGGTGTGTACGGAGTAGTAGTCGCCGCCATCCTCGACGCGCAGCACCCTGGTTCGCGTGAACAGTTGAACGTGCGGCGACTCGACGGCCACCCGCATCAGTCCCCAGCACCACTTGGCCGGATGCCAGCACGCCGCGCCGATGGAGAATCCCGCGGGACGATCGCTCCGGAGGCCGGCCTTGCGGAACACTTCTTCCGGCGAAATCTTCGTCCAGTCGGTAAACCCCGTGCGAACCGCCATCCGCGTGGATGCTTCCAACCGTTCCAGGCCGTCGGGCGCGGCCGCCTGCACCCAGCCCTGGCGGGTAAAGTCGCACTCGATGCCTTCACGCTCGATGGTCTCGGCGATCATCTCGGCGTTCCGATACGCGGCCCGGCAGTAGGCTTCGGCAAACTCGTGCGCCAACGCGTCCCGTTGCGTGTCGTCCAGGTCGCGCCGGGCGCGTACCAGATAGTCGAGCACGGTGTGATGGACGTAGTAGAAATAGCGGCCCATCACGACCAGGCCTTCGTTCCGGCCGGCCGAGCCGCTCGCGACGCCGTTCATTTCCAGCACCAACAGCGTTTTTGTGCCGTGCTTCGACCAGTGGTAGGCGGCCGCCGAGCCGATCATTCCGGCGCCGATCACGGCCACTTCCACCTGTTCCGGCAGGCGGGCGCCGGGGTCGGCGGCGAACGGATGGTTTTCGAAAGGATCGGGATCGGCAAGCCAGACCGGCGTCCGCGAGACCGGCCGCGCGAACGAGGCCCACGCAGCCGTCTCGGGCATCCGAAGCCAGATCTGGGTCAACGCCCACCGGAGGAACAACGCCAGCCGAACCGGCAGCGAGCGGCCGGGATTAAAGGTCTGGATCCAGGTCCGCGCTGCGCGGAAGTCGTGGCGCCGCAGTCCGGCAACGACTTCCGCCACCGTCCGCATCCTGGTCAGAAGCATGGTTTACTCACTCAACTCCAGCATCCAGCCGCCCTCGCGCCACTGCAGGATGCGTTCGTCTCCCGAAGGCGCTGGAGGCGGAAACAGCGCATCAAGCTGAGCGAGGTGAGAAGACGGGATCTCCAGCGCCGCGGCCCGGACCGCGTCCTGCAGTTGTTGCTCGCTGCGGATTCCCAGAATTGCCGACGCTACCCCGGGACGCGAAAGAACCCACGCGATCGAGTACTCGGCCATAGAGGCGCCCGCTTCTCCGGCAAGCCGGCGAAGTTCCTCCAATGCCTGATACTGGCGCTCGTCGAGCTTGGGAATCCAGCCTGGCATCTCGTTCCCGCGCGAACCGGCGGGCGCTTCCTGCCCGCGGCGGTACTTCCCAGAGAGCACTCCTGCCTCCAGCGGCTGGTACGGCACCATCGCGATGCCGTAGTGGCGCGCGCAGGCCGCCTGTTCGAGTTCGGGCCCGCGCCGCATCAGGTTGTACTTCGGCGACGTGACCCGCATCATCGGCCCCGCGCCGCCCCGGGCCATCTCCGCGGCCTGCGCGATTCGCCACACCGGCCAGTTCGAACTGCCGACCACCCGGACCTTGCCGCTTTGTATCCAACGTTCGCATACACGGAGGAAGTCTTCCATCGCCGTCGCCCCGTGCCAGCGATGCGCCAGGAATACATCCACGTGGTCCGTCTGCAGGCGCCGGAGACTCCCCTCGAGCTGCCGTTCCAGATGCCGCGCCGACAAGCCGGCGTCCAGCGGACCGCTGCCGGCGGGGTTCCCGAACTTCGTGCAGATCACCGCTCGATGGCGCCTGCCCTTGAGCGTCTTGCCGAGAATCCCTTCGCTGATTCCACCTTCCGATCCCCAACTTCTGTCGTAACCTTCGTATACATCCGCCGTATCGAAAAAGCCGATCCCGTGGTCGAGGGCGGCCGACACCAACCGGTCGCACTCCGCTTCGCCCAGCGGGTTGCCGAAGGTCATGGTGCCGATACAAATGCGGGGAACCGGGATCCCCGAGCCGCCGAGTGTGGCGTATTTCACGTTCTGTTCCTCTTTCCTTTCCTTACCGTCGCTTTACATCGGTCTGCATTCACGAATATACTCACGTGTTTCACATGGGCATTCTCAATTCGGTCGACCTGCTGGTGGTTGCTGTCTATCTGGTTGGCATCACGATCGTCGGGTCGCTGTTCTACCGCCGTCACACAAACACGGAAGAATACTTGCTCGGCGGCAAGGGTGTCAACTGGCTGGTCGCGGCGATGTCGATCCTCGCGGCCGACACGAGCGCCATCACGTATCTGGGCCTGCCCGCCTGGTCGTTCTCGCACGACCTGAAGATGCTGGTCGCCGGCGTCACCGTAATTCTCGCCGTGCCAATCGTCGTGCGGTTCTTCCTGCCCATCTACTCCAAGGGCGGCATCTACACAGCGTATCAGTACCTGGAGCAGCGTTTCGACATCCGGGTGCGCATCCTGGCCAGCGTCTTCTTCCTGCTCATCCGCGGCGCGCACGTCGCGGTCATCATCTACGCGCCCGCCCTCATGATGGCGGAATTGATGCAGGTTCCGCTCCTCTACTCCGTGCTGGGCATGGCGGTGCTCACCGGCGTCTACACCAGCCTGGGCGGAATCAAGGCGGTGGTGTGGACCGACTCGATTCAGGTCATCACCGTGATGATCGGTTTCACCGCGGTGGCCGCCTCGGCGTTGGCGGCGGTGCCTGGCGGACTCGGCGAGGTGCTGCGGTCGGCGGGCGACAAACTGGTCTTCTACGATTTCACCTGGCAGCCGAACACGATCGACAATAGCTGGCTGCTGCTCATCTGCTACACGCTGCTCAATGTTCAGGCGATGAGCACGGACCAGGCCGTCCTGCAGAAGTACCTCACCACCCGCTCGTCGAAGGAAACCACCAAATCCCTACTGCTGTACGGGATCTCGAGCATCCCGCTGTTCCTGCTGCTGTGTTTTCTGGGCGTGATTCTCCACGTGTTCTATGCGCAGCATCCCGAAGTTCGGGCCAGCTTGAAGAATTCCGACGCCGTCGTCGCGCATTTCGCGGCCACCCAGTTACGCCCGGGGCTCGCCGGCTTGGTAGTGGCATCGATCTTCGCCGGCTCGATGTCGACCGTCAGCGCCAGTTTGAATTCCCTGGCCACCTCGACGGTCATCGATTTCTACCAGCGCATTTTCCGGCCGGGCCTGGAGGACCGGCACTATGCCGTCGCCAGCCGATGGGCTACCATCGGCTGGACCGTTCTGGCGACCGTGGGCGCACTGTACGCCGGCAAACTGGGCGCCCTGATCTTCGCCTTTACCAAGATTCAGGGCGTGATGGGCGGCGTGATCCTGGGAATCTTCCTCTCCGGCATCGTGATCCGGCGCGCGACCTCACGCGGCGTGCTGGTGGCGGCGGCATTGGGCCTGGCCGCCGTGTTAAGCGTCTCCCTCCTCACCCAGACCGCCATGAACTGGTACGTGGTGATCGGCTGCGGCGGCACCATGGCCGCCGCGTGGGGGTTGACGCTCGCCGTAAGGGGGCACGAAAGTGATATCCGGCCGATCTCGAGGTAGGCACCCATTCGCAGGCTTTGGAACACCCCTTGATGAGAGGATATGAACCATGACGATCAGTATCAATAGGCAACCTGCACTTGGCGCCATGTTCGACGTCCAGAAGTGCACCGGCGTTCAGGTTCTGGACGAGCCCTTTGTTACACTCAGGCTATCGTGAACAACCCCAAAGGAGACGACACGGCGACGGTAGCCAGGTTAGAGGCGGAGGCGGCAACCCTGAGGGCTCAGCTAGATGAGGGGTTGGCGAAGCGTCCTCTTATAGTTGAATTCAGCGGTCTCCCCAAAGCCGGAAAGACGAGAACCATAAGCATTCTCGAACTCTTCCTGAAGCGGAACGGGTTCAAGGTGGATGTCTTTATCGAGAGGGCCTCGATCGCGCCGATCCGGACGAAAGGGCACCTGAATTTCAATACCTGGGTCTCCTGCGCCAGCCTCCAAGGAATGCTCGAGGCTCTGTCTAAGCCCGAACTCGATGTCTTCATCCTGGATCGCGGCGTGTTCGATGCTTTGGTTTGGACGCACTGGCTGGCCCAAACCGGGAAGAATAACGAAGGGGGAGGAGGAGGCCTGCTATAAGTTCTTCGCAATGGCCCGGTGGACGCAACTGGTGGACCTCGTGCTCATCATGACTTGCGATCCAGGCACTTCCATCGCGCGAGAGTACTCGAACCAACTCACGACCAAGCGAGGTACGATTATGTCTGAGGAGACGTTGCGCCAGATCAATCATTCAATCGATGCCACCATGGACACGTTCGGCTCTGAGTTCAGAGCGATCGAGCGCATCGACACAACCGACATGCAATCGCGGGAGACTGCTGTGAGGATCGCGGAGAAGACTCTCGGGGTGCTGACGAACTTCTTAGACGAGGAGATCTGTGTGGTGCCAGCCGATCTCCTCTCGGAACATATCCCTGCCAAGGGTCTGGTAGAAGATCGCGCCGTCGTCGACCAGTTTGTCGATCTCGTGAACCGTCACAAGCGATTCCTTCGCAGGTCTGAGGCCGAAGGTGATCCAACCCTGATCCAGCCCATCCCTTGTGCCATCATTCGCTGGAAAGAGCAAATCCTCCTGCTGCGTCGCAACAAGAAAGGGCACGCCCTGCATGACAAGTATCTCCTGTGGGCTGGCGGCCACATAAACTCTTCTGATGACTCCTCTGATGTTCTCTCGACCGCGCTCGAAAGGGAACTTTCTGAGGAGATCTTCATCAAAGACGCATATCGGGTGAGCGACCGACCAAGAGCTCTCGTGAGAACCGACGAAAATGCCAGGGCATCACGCCATATTGGGGTCTTGTACGAGATCACCCTAAACAACGATGCCGTTGCTCTGGCAATGAACCAGAAGGAATTCAAAGAGACCCGTGGCACCTCAATGAGCGGCCGGCTTGTGGACCCTAAGTTCCTTCCCGAAGTCTACGACGAGCTCAACGACTGGTCCAAATCGATGGTTCATTTTTTCTGGCCGGATCTCCGGGTGGGTGCCGAAGCGCCCCTCTTCTCCGATTAACGTCTCATTCATGCCCGGGTCCGCTAACTTAACTAACCCCGCGGATTCGTGCGTTCCTTGGGTCCCTCTCGGGTCGTCTCAGCCGCCGGAGGACTGCGCATCTTTCCGGTACTTCTTGCAGACAAACTCGCTGCCGATTCCCGAGATCAGAAAGCGCTCCCGGTCATTCGCCAGCAGGCGCGCCCTCCAGTCGGTGAATCCGCCATCCACCGCGGGATAACGCCCTCCGTCCGGCGCTTGCGGCGAGATTCGTAGCGCAAAGCGGCGGTAGTAGCCCAAGCCTTCGAGCCGCGCTTGATTCACGCGAAATAGGGCTTCCGGAAACTCGGCGCGCAATGGCTCGATCGCTTCCCGTTCGAGTGCCGCATGGCGGGCGTCGGCACGTCGACGGGCTGGAAGCGTACCACCCGATGGCTCGCGCACAACTGGGCCGTCTGCTTCAGCCTTCGGCGCCGTGCCGCCTCGAAGGCCATGGCGATGGTCGAGTCGCCGAGCGTCTCCACATTCCGGATGGCGGTCAGCACGTTGTTCTGGCTGGTCCCGCCCAACAGATGACTCGCTCCAAAGGGACAAGCCGGCGACAAGTCCAGCGCGTCGAACCCCGCGGCCGCCTCAAAGGCAATGCGATCGAACTCCAGCAACACGCGGGCGCTGACGGCGCTGGGCGCCAGCAGCGGATCGCGCGCGAACTGCGCCGCCAGTTCCGAGGCCTTTCGCCGGACGGCGCGCGTCCGGCAGACTTCCATCAACAGGGATTGGAAGTCGGTGGGCGGCAATTTCTCGGCGAGCGCATCGTGCAAGCCCGCGATTCCCGATTCCGCCTCTATGCGCCGCACGATCCTGGAGGGCATCCCCTCAGGATATCCGCCCGGCAGGCCTTCTCACGAACATGTTCACGTTTCCACGATCAATCCCGATGCACGAGGAAACGAGCGTCGATTTCGTGTCAGAACTTCTTCAGCTCATCCATCAGCGCCTGCAGTCCCTTGCGCCGGTACAGTTCGGCCAGACGCTGCTCCTCGGCCGACGCCGCGACGATCCGCAGCAACTGATGGTTGACCAGAGACCGCCGGTCGGGAACCCAGACATTCCCGTCCGCGAATTCCACCTGGCTGACGTACCCGCTCATGCTGGCCACGCTCAGCGGCTCTTTTCGCGAGGTCGTGAACCGCAGCAGCGAATCCTGCGAAGCCCGCGCGGAAGCCCCCGCCGGCACCGGTTCATGGCCGCCCGGAATCGACGCTGCCCAGTACGCGGTTCCCTTCGGATCGCGGACCAGCCAGCCGATTTCAAAGTGACGCACTTCCTTCGCCGAGCGGTTCTGCACGTCGATTCGGGGAGCGCGCGCTTCGTTGTCGTGGACCAGCGCCACGCCTTCGGTCGCCGCCACCGGCGCGTCCGGCATGTCGAGGAACGCGAAGCGCACCAGGCGTTCGTTCGCCGCCGACGTGACGGCCCGCCCTCGGGCGACTTCCACGTCCACTCGCGGCCGAACGGCCTGCCGGTCCAGGCTCGCCAGCACTTCCTGCTGCAGTCCGTCCGGACCGCGCGACACCAGCACGCTCTTGAAGTACTGCCGGTCGCGCTGCGCCTCCGCCTCCCACACCAGCATCGCCCGCCTCGAGTCCAGCCGGTTCGGACCGTAAAACGAAAGATCGCTGAACAGCACACCGTCCAGACCAACATTGATCAACGGCCCTCCGCCCGCCGCCAGAGGGCGGAGCAGGCGCAGGTCGATCCGGATGGGGAACGTCGCTCCCGGCGCGACGTCCAGGCTCGGCACCGCGACCGAGGCCTTGCCGCCGGGAGTCACCTCCTGCGCGGCCACCAGCATCGTCACCGCGCGCACGCGGCGCGCCGACGTGTTCTTCAGGGTCAGCAGCATCCGCAGGTCGAGAATCATCGCGCCGCCGCGCGCTGTCGCCCGCGATTGTCCGAGGTCTGCCTGCATCACGGCCAGGGGCGCGTCGTCGGCGAGGTCGATCCGCACTGAACTGCGCGGATCCAGAGGCTGCTCCTGCGCGAGCGCAGCCAACGCCACCACCAGCAATCCCAACAGCCGCTTATTCACTGGACACCACGCTTTGAATCGTCACGTAGCCGTCCGCATCGACGTAGCGGGCGGCCATCCCGCCATCGGCCGCCGCGGAATACGTCACACCCGATCCTCCACCTTTGCCTTTCGCGCCTCCGCGTTCGTGCACCAGCCCGATGGTCCGGCCGCCTTCGCTTAATTCGATCGCGCCCTCCACCGCCGCGATGCGCATTCCGCCGGCGCCGGCGCCCCGCGATGCGGGATGGGTCGCGCGCTGCCACCACACTAGCCCGACCACCAGCACCAGAGCAGCCGCGTAGGCGGCCACCATGCGCCAACCGGCCGGCATTTCGCGAAAGCTCCGTACCGGCGCCACGCATTCGCCGGCCTCCAGGCCGAGATGGATATTGGCTTCCATCTCCGCCGCCAGCCGGTTCCACTCCAGCCCCGCCAGCGGATCGCCGGACTTCACGCGCCCACGCCCTTCCTCGAACTCCGCCGCCAGCGAAGCGCATCGGGCGCACACCGCCGTGTGCCGCCCCACCCGCCATTGCGCCAGCCAGCCCAAATCCCGGCCCGCGAACAGTGCCAGATCCAGATCGGAGGGATGACGGGTCATGTTCGCCTCCGCTGCAGGTAGCGCCGGAACTTCACCCGCGCATTGGCAATATGCGAACGCACGGTCGCCTTGGAGCAGTTGAGGTGCTCGGCCACTTCCTCGGCCGGAAGTCCTTCCACGTCCCGAAGCAGCAGGGCCAGGCGCTCCCGGTCAGTCAACCGCTCCAGGCCTGCTTCCAGATGTTCCCTTTGCTCGCTTCGCAGCAGCAGCGATTCCGGGGTTTCCCAGGAATGTTGGGGCGCGTCGTCCAGTTCACACAGGGTCGCCCGTCCGCGCTTCCGGAGAAAATCGATCGCCGTGTTCGTCGCGATCCGCGAAAGCCAATGAGTCGCTTTCTCTTCGTCCTTCAGTTGCTCGGAGCGCTGCAGCGCTTTGATGAACGTTTCCTGGGTTAAGTCCTGCGCGTCCGCCGCGTTCCCAACCATCCGGTAGATCTGGACAAAAATCCGGCGCAGGTTCTCTTGAATGAACCGGTTGCGGCGTTCGATCTCCGCCGGCGCGGAAGTCGTTATCGGCCGTTCGTCCGGCGCCATTGTCTCGACTCCGGGGATTGCGGACACCACAAGTCGCATCGGGGTTCCATCTTGCTTGACGCCCCCGCGGCTCAAACGTGGAGAAGAAAATCCGCTTCCCGCTGCCAGTATGCCACTACTCTCGCCCTTTCGGGGCGGCGACTACCCTATGTCCGTCAGAGATTTCTCCCGTCCCGGAACTGGGGTAAAACACTAAGGCCTCTTCCAGAAGATTGCGTGGATTTAACGGTTTCTGTCTTATTGCAACTTCAGGCCCAAAGCCCCACCATCAAGCGACGTGGCAAACGCGCATTTCTGGCAACTCGGTACCGTGGCAGCCGTCGGTCTCTGCCTTGGCGGGGCGACTTTCTCCCGGTGGGGTCTGGAAACGCAGTACACTTCCGGCCTGGCCATTGCCCTGAAAGCCCACCCCGTGCAGGTGTCCCTGTCCGCGGACACCCCAACCGTTTCCGGTCTGCGCCGGGAGGGCGGCCGCCTTCTGGTGTGGAACTGGGCTGCGGCCGATGGCGGACTCCGCTGGCACAAGCCGGTATCTCTGGTTGGGCTCGAGGCCGATTGGGGCGGCACGCCATTTGCGCTTTCGCCAGATGGGACCGCCGTAGCGTGGACCTCCGGCGGGTCCTTGCGAGTGGAGCGCCTTGCGGCGGACTCCAAGCCCGGCCCGATTGTCCTGGAACGCCGCCGGCCCGTCGCGAGCCTCGTCTTCGCCGGCAACCAGCGCCTGGTGGCGCTGTCCCGCGACGGCCACCTCGACCTCTATCAACTACCGGCCGGGAGCGTCGCTTCCTCGGCTGCCGTCGACCTGAAACGGCCCTCCCGCCTGTTGGCTGCCGGATCGTACATCGCCGTGCTGGCCGACGCCTCGAGCGAAGTCGTCACCTACTCGGCTGGCGACTCCGGCCGCCTGTCCATGATCGAGTACCGCAAGTTCGATGGCCCGCTCACCATTGCCGCTCTCTCGGACACCGGACGGGTGGCGGTGGCCGCCTCCCGCCGGGTTCTGGAACGCAACGAGTCGCTCCAGGGTCCCGGTGTCATTCGCGCGTTGGCCTACAGCGAAGCGGGCGACCTGCTCGCCGCCGGCGAATTCGAGGGAGTCTACCGGGTCGCGACCAAGGAAGCGCCCCGGCGGGTCGGCCCCGCCGCGCCGTCGTCGGTCACGGCGCTGGCCATGCGCGGTCCCACGCTCGTCGTGACCGGCCCCAAAGGGGCATCCATCGCTCACGTGCGGGAGGAGTCCACTGTCACCATGATGGGGTACGCCATCCCCGCGGTGTTCGGGTTGTTCCTTCTCGTGGGACTCCTCAGGGCCTACCTCATCGCGTCCGCCGAAGCCGAAGCCGAGGAACCGCCGGCCAAGCCGGATTCGCCCAACGTGTCCATCCCAAGGCCGCTGCCTCCGGACGATCTGCTCCAGGCTTGCCGCTCCGGCCAGTGCGTGCTCTACGCTGGGGCCGGTCTGAGCGCCGGTAGCGGCCACCCGGTCTGGGACGAACTGGTCCGGCGGGTGCTCGTCTGGGCCGGCGACCAGGCGATCCTTCAGGGGCCCTACCGCGACTCCTGCTTCGCCGGACTGGAAGATGGCCACTCCGGCGAGGTCGCCGACCGCATCGTCGCCGCCGGCAGCGGCCGCGAAAAGCACCTGCGCCAGTTCATTTGCTCCCAGTTCGAGACCCATAGCGGCCCTCCGGGAGTCTTCGACACGCTGCGCCAGATCCCGTTTGCGGGCTTCGTCACGACCAACTACGACCTGCATCTGGAGCGATCGTTCCCTCAGGTAGTCGGCAGCATCTACACCATGGCCGACAGTGCCGCGCTGGCCAAAACCGATCCCGGGCGCGACCGCTTTCTCCTGAAACTCTACGGCTCCGCGGACCGTCCGGAGTCGGTGCTGTTCAGCCCAAGTCAATACTCGGCGGCGCTGGCCGATAACCCCGGCTTATTCGAGTTCATGGTCCGGGTGCTTTCTTCGCGCAACGTGCTGTTCCTGGGCGCCAGTCTCGAGGGCATCGAGTCCACCCTGCGCGGCGTCGCCTTCGAACGGCCGTCCAAACGGAATCACTACGCGCTGGTCCACCTTGGCGGCGAGCAGTGGCAGTCGCGTGCGGAGACGCTGAAGCGCCGTTACGGCATCACGGTGATCCCCTATCTCGCCTCAGACTCCGGACATCCGGAAGCGCGCGCCTTCATCGCCGCGCTCCGCGAGGCCTGCGGAGTGCCGCAAACGCCCTCGGCCGCAACATCGCCGGCGTCTGCTCCGCCCGCCGACATGAGCGCCTCGATGGTCGGCATCCTCCACTACGCCCGTTCCGCCGGGTCGCCGAAAGACGTTCCCGGACTGGTGGCCTCCAGCATCGAATCCGCCCTTCATCCGGACTCACACTTTATCCTGACCCACGGCGGAATCGCCGGAGGCGACCTGGCCGTCGTCTCCTCGGCCGGCTCCACTTCGGACGGCTTCCGGATTCGCTCCGGCGACGCGATCTACACGATGTTGGCCTCCCGCAAGTGCGTTCTCGAACTCGACGGGACGCTTCTGGCGGGATTCGACGAGCCGGGCGCGACTTGGCTGGCAACGGAGGGCATTCGTCTGGCCGCTCCCATCCTCGGCGAGGGCGAAAAACTGATCGGCGCCCTCCTGCTCGCGGCGCGGAAGGACGGCGAACCCTACGGCCCTCGCGAGATCCAGGTTGTCGAGGCGGTGGCCGCGCAGATCGCCGTCATCTATGAGAAGGCTTGGTTACAGGAGCAACTGCGCATCGAGCGTTCGAAGAACGAGCCCGCCGCCGCGATGGAAGAGCCCTTCCAGCGCCGCCTGCTGCAGTGTCCGGAGTGCAGTCTGTGCTTCGACTTCGACGCCACCTCCTGCCCGCAACACGGGGAAGTGCTGCAAGTCTCGTTCCCCGTCGAACGGGTGGTTGACGGCAAATATCGTCTGGAGCGCCTGCTGGGCTCGGGCGGCATGGGGGCGGTCTTCGAAGCGTCCGACCTCCGCCTCGGCAGACGGATTGCCTTGAAGATCCTCCTCGGCGATGTCTTCAGCCATTCGAACGCTCTGGAACGGTTCTCGCGGGAAGCTCAAGCGGCGGCCCGCCTGAACCATCCCAACATCATCCGCGTCTACGACTACGGCAGCATCGGCTCCACCGGAGCGTATCTGGTAATGGAACTCATCGAGGGCGTCACGTGGCGCACCGAACTGAAGCGCTCGGTGCGCATCCCGCCGCACACGCTGGTCGACTGGTGCGATCAACTCCTCGACGGCATTGCCGCGGCTCACGAGGCGGGCATCGTTCATCGCGACCTGAAGCCGGAGAACGTCTTCATCGGCGTGGCCACGAAGAACACGTCTCTTCTCAAGATCCTCGATTTCGGGCTTGCAAAGATGAACCTGGTCGACGTCGCCCAAGCCCCCAACCTGACCACGCCCGGTAACGCGTTAGGCACCATGGGCTACATGCCGCCCGAGCAACTGGCCGGTGGCCGCGCCGACGAGCGCAGCGATCTGTTCGCTATCGGCATGATGGTGATCGAGTCGTTGACGGGCGTAGGCCCGCGCGAAATCCAGTTCCGGGGCGATCCGCTCAAGCGCGCGCTGCGGGACCAGTTCCTCGCGGCCGGCGCCGAACGGACGGACCGGTTAGCCGAGATCCTCGACCGTTCGATCTCGTTCGCCCGGACGCCCCGCTACGCGACGGCGCGCGAATTCCACACCGACCTGATTCCGGCCCTCGCCTCCGTCTGTACAGTGGCAATGTCACGGGGCTGAAGTCGTCCTACGCTGAGGGTGGCGCCGCTTATTATGGCTGCCGGAAACTCGATGCCGGAGATACTGGGCAAGAATACAAGGCAATGCCAAACAGATCCAAAGATCGGCTATCGACTGCCTGGTGTAGAATCGTGCACGGTGACAGCGTTCGAATGGGACCCCCGAAAGGCCTTCAGCAACGCGCGTAAGCAAGAATCCACTTCGCGGATGCTGTTCCAGTGTTTGAGGACGAGCGCGATGAAGCAGGAATACGACTTCAGCAAGGGCAAACGCGGCGCAGTTGTGCCCGTACCGCAGGGTAAGACCCGAGTAACGATTCGGCTGGATGACGACCTTCTGGAATGGTTCCGGAACGAAGTGGACAAGGCGGGTGGGGGCAACTATCAAACGCTGATCAATCTGGCGTTAAGGGACTTCGTGAGCCGAAGCCAGGAGCCGCTCGAGAAGACCTTGAGGCGCGTCATCCGGGAAGAACTCAAACGCGCCGAATAGTCGTATCTGCGAGCGCTACGTTTCGGCGCGAAAATTCATTCGACCGGATTCGTCAACTCTCGCGGAGGGCTGCGAAACGAGCCGGGGAAAAATCGGTTTGCCTCGCCGCCAGCTTCGTCCGACCTCGAAACGCCGTACGGGCTAACGTGCCGCGGTACCGTTCGCGGCCCGTCGAGCCATTTTGCAGGTTCTAGCTCTAGCAGGCTGATGAAAAACCCTGTTTCGCGTCGGACGACGACTGCAGAATCAATGACTTACGTGCCAGTTTTCCGTCGGAAATGGACTTTTTCAGCACCCTGCTAGCGCCGCCGGTGCTCGTGGGGCGGTGCGGAGGGTAGCCGAGGCGCGGGAGAAAAGTGTCCCCTTCTTGGTCCATGCGTCGGATGGCTCTACGCCGGGCGACTCACAGGAGAATAGCTTCGGTCGACACCTGAATCCCACGCGACGTAAACTAACGGATCTTCGAAGCTTGCTCAATCAGGGGCCGCGCGAGTTTATCCCACTCGCTCCAGGCCCGAAACCACTTTCCTTCGACGCCATGGACGATTAACCAAGTATTGTCCTTGTATGCCGGATGCGCCTTTCCGGGGATGAACACGTAGCCCTTGTTTGTCGATGGGTCGAAGGTGTAGAAGACCACGTACGCGCCTGGGTCGCGTCGTGTCGTCTCAAGAGAGACCTTGTAGACAGGTTGGAACTTCGGTGGCTCGACGGGTCCCGACGCCCAGTCCACTATCAAGCTCTGCGCCTCGTTGGAACTTGTGCCCGGGCCAGCCCAAACATGAAAGCGGCGCACATCTTCGACGATTTCGATTGGCGATACCAGGTCCGGTCCGCTCACAATGATGCGAGTTGTCGTTCCCTTAGCCGTGAGCGCACTTGGAACGGACGCCACGAGAACAGCCAAAAAGGAACCCCTTGTCATGCTGTGGCCTCCTAACAGATATTATGCTCTCCCGTAGAGGATCGGGCGGGAGCGGTCCCTTTCCCAGGCGCTCACCGCATGTAGAACAGGCTGAGCCGGGGCAGACCGGACGACTCGAGCAGACGCCGCTCGAAGTATTGTTTCTCCAGCATCATCAATTGAGGGCCCGACATCTTGCTGCGGTAGGGGCGGAGTTGCGCGTCCAGATCCTGGCGAATCGCGAACAATTGCTCGTCGTTTTGCCGCGAGGTGACGGCGGCGATCAGCTTTCCTTCCAGGGCGGACAACCGCTGCTCGAGTTCTTCGAGGTTGTGTTCGTAGCTCTCCGTTTCGGCGGCCAGGCTTCGAAGGCCATCGGCGACCTCGGGCAAGCCGCCGGCAGCCACCCGGGCGGCGTTGGTTTCGAGGTAGCCGCGCAGCTCGGCGGCGGAGAAGGGGGCCGCCGCCGGTTCGGCCTTGGGCTGCGGGGTCGCCGCGTTGGCGATCCGTTCCGCCTCCGCCAGGACGGCCTGCGAGCAAAACGCCAGGGAATTCACTTTCTGGGTTCGCGACTTGCGCTTGCGCCATTTCTCGAACGAGAGATCGATGCCGTGTAGAACCGCCTCGAGGGGAATGCCCTCGTTCTTCCAGCTTTCGATCAACGCCCAGTCGAGGGGGGACAGCAGGAAGAGGCCGGTTCCCCGCGCCTTCTGGAAATGCTCTTCGATTTCCGTGAAGTAGTTGAAGTAATTCTGCGGCCAGTCGTTCACGTGCGCTGATGTCGCTTCCAGATAAGTTCGAGACCCTCGAGCGTGAGGTTCTCGTTGATCATGCCCAGGTACCGGGAAAACGGGGCGATGAGGCGGGCTTGCCCCCCTGTCCCGATGACTTTCGTTTTGGGTCCAAGTTCGGCAACCAGACGGTCGACAATGCCGTCGATGGTGCCGAGCGCGCCGTAAAACAGGCCCGATTGAATACTGGTCATGGTATTCGACCCGATGAGGGTAGCGGGCTGGCGGAATTCGACCAGGGGCAGACGCGCGGTCTTGGCCACCAGGGCTCCGATGGAAATGCCGATGCCGGCGGCAATCACGCCGCCCAGATATTCGCCCTTCGCCGAGATCGCGTCGAAGGTGATGGCCGTGCCCAGATCCACCACGATGCATGGGCCGCCATGCTGATGGAACGCGGCGACACCGTTGACGATGCGGTCCGCCCCCACTTCGCGCGGATTGTCATAGCGGTTGATCAGGCCGGTGTCGAGATCGTGGGTCACGAACAGAGGCTCGGTGTGAAAGTAGCGCTGGGCCATCAGGGCCAGCGTGGCATCCACCGGGGGCACCACGCTGGCGACGATCATGCCGTCGACCCGGGACGGATCCTGGTCGCTCAACTGGAAGAGACTGCGCATCAGGATGCCCCACTCGTCGGCGGTCTGCTCGTGAATGGTGCGCAGGCGCCACGTCGCGGCCAGACGGGAGCCGTCGAACAACCCCATGGTGATGTTGGTATTCCCAGCGTCAATCGCCAGCAGCACGCACACCTCCCGCAATAATCAGTTCCTCCCGGCCTTCGTCGGTGGTCACGCAGAGGAATCCATCGGAGTTGAGACCGCGGGTCACGCCGCTGACGCGGCCCTCGGGCAGGTCGACGGTCACGCGCTTTCCGCTCGCATAGCTCGAATGCAGGGAGAACAGCTCGAAGATCTTGTGTTTGCCCGCCTGGTTGAGCATCCGGAGGTAGCGGTCGGAAGCTTCCACCACTTCGACCAGAAGATCCTCGCGCGAATGCTCGCGGCCGGATTCCATGCGCAGGGACGTGGCAATTGCACGCAGGTCGTCCGGAAAGACAACGTGGTTGACGTTGATGCCGATGCCGGCGATGAGGGCCGAGGGTTCCACCTGCACCAAGATACCCGCCGCCTTGCGGCCGTTCAACAGCAGGTCGTTCGGCCAGCGAAGGTCGCAGGCCAAATCGGTGGCTCGTGCGATGGCTTCCGACGCCGCCAGGCCGAGCGCCATGGTGACCGCCGGCGCGGCGGCCTGCGCGCTCAATACGAGTGAGCAGTACAGGCCGGAGCCGGGAGCCGAGTGCCAGGAGTGGCCGTGGCGGCCCTGACCGGCGGTCTGCTCGCCGGCGACGACGACGGCGCCCGCGGCGCACCCACGCGCCGCCATGGCGGAGGCCTCGCGCATGGTGGAGTCGATGATGTCAAAGAACTCGACAGTCCGGCCTTTCAAGGCACGGCGGACGAACGCGGCGTCGAAGCTCACAACCACTCCAGGCGGAAGCTCAGGTCGACGGCAACCGCGGAATGCGTGATGGCCCCCGATGAGATGAAGTCGGGACCCGCTTCCGCGTAGGCGCGAACGTTATCGAGGGTAATGCCTCCCGACAGTTCCACCGTGGCGCGTCCGCGAATGTGCCGGATCAACACGGCGGCTTCCTGCGGCGAAAAGTTGTCGAGCAGGAGATGGGTCGCCCCGGCGGCCAGGGCTTGGTCCACCTCCTCTGGAGTCCGGGCCTCGATCTCAATCGTGGTTCCGGGTGCGCAATGGCCCTCCGTCCGAAAGGCAAACGCCCGGTCGAGCGCGGCGCGCACGCCTCCGGCCGCGGTGATGTGATTGTTCTTGATCAGGATCGCGTCGAACAACCCGATGCGGTGGTTTTGCACGCCGCCCGCCGCCGCGGCGCGCTTTTCCAGGCGGCGCAGCCCGGGCGTGGTTTTGCGCGTGTCCAGCATCCGCGCCGACGTCCCCCGGGTTTGCTCGACAAATCTGGAGGCGAGCGTCGCGATGCCGCTCAGGTGCTGGAGGAAATTCAGGGCGACCCGTTCGCACGAGAGCAGCGTGCGGGCCGACCCTTCCACTTTTGTGACCACGTCACCGTCCCGGGCGCGGTCCCCATTCTGCTTCAGCAGATCCAGCCGATCCACTCCCGCGCGCTGTTCGTAGACCAGCGGGAGAAGATCGAGTCCGGCGAGGACCAAGTCCTGCCGGGCCAGGAACTGCCCCGCGGCCCGCTGCCCGGCGGGGACGCAGGCCTCGGTCGTCAGGTCGCCCGGGCCGATATCTTCGTCCAGCGCCCGCCGGACGGTGTCCAGGAATTCTTTCCGTTCTTCTGGCGTCATTACAGGTGTTCGAGCGAACTCACGACCTTGGCGAGTTGCGCTTCGTACTCGGCGAGTTTGGAGCGAATGCCGTCGATCACTTTGGCCGGCGCCTTGCCCATGAACGTCTCGTCGCCGAGTTGCCGCCGCGAGTTGGCGATGACTTTCTCCAACTGGTCCTTTTCTTTTTCCAGCCGCTTGCGCTGGGCGGCGGCCTGCTCCTGCGAGACGAGAATGACCAGGTCGAACTCGTTGGACGACCGGACAGCGCCGCCGCCCTGGGGCGCCGAACCGTCGTGGAGTTCCAGCTTCAGGTTGGCCAGCCGCTGAATCGCTTCGGCATTCTCCCGGACCACCGCGAGCGATTGCCCGCGGCTATAGAGCGCCGCGTCCAGCGGCTGCTTCGGATCGGTCTTGAGATCCGCCCGCAGGTTACGCGCGGCGGTCACGACGTCCTGGATCAGTTGCATGTCGCGCTCGGCGGTGTGGTCGGCCCACCCGCGCTGATACTGCGGGTAGCCGGTGAGCGAGATCGAGACCGGGCGCTCACCGCCGGCGCGGCTCCCGGCCAGGCGCTGCCAGAGTTCTTCGGTCAGGAAAGGAGCCAGCGGATGCAACAGGCGGAGTGCGCCTTCAAAGGCCGCGAGGATGTTCCTCCAGTCCGCGTTCAGGCCGGAATTGTCGCGGAAGCGGAGCTTCTTCAATTCGACGTACCAGTCGCAGAATTCGTGCCAGAAGAACTGCCACAGCACCTGCGCGGCCTCGTGGAAGCGGTACTGTTCGATGGCGCGATTGGCCTGCTCGGCGCAGTCGTTCAGGCGGCTGAAAATCCAGCGGTCCTCGATGGGCACTTCCAGGGTCTGGGAGTCCGGCTCGGGCCGGTAGGTCTCCAGATCTTCGGGGACCCACGGTTCGACGGCGCAGCGGTCCATGTTCAGGAACAGGAACCGCGCGGCGTTCCAGATCTTGTTGGCGAAGGCGCGCGTCGACTCCATGCGCTCTTCGGAGAGAACAATGTCGGTGCCCGGCGCGGCCCCGATCAGCAAAGCAAGGCGCACCGCGTCGGTCCCGTACTTGGGTGTCACCACAAGAGGGTCGATCACGTTCCCTTTCGTCTTCGACATCTTCTGGCGCTCGGCGTCGCGAATCAGGCCGTGCATGTAGACCTGGCGGAACGGAATGCTGCCGGTGCATTCCAGCCCGAGCATGATCATTCGCGCGACCCAGAAGAAGATGATGTCGAAGCCGGTGATCAGCAGCGAGGTCGGATAGTAGATCTGGAGATCGTCCGTCTTTTCCGGCCAGCCGAGGGTGGAGAACGGCCATAGCCCGGAGCTGAACCAGGTGTCGAGCACGTCGGAATCCTGGCGGAAATTCTCCTTGCCGCAGCGGGGGCACGTGATCGGCGCGGTCCGCGCGACCACCACCTCCGAGCAGTCCTGGCAATGCCACGCGGGAATGCGGTGGCCCCACCACAACTGCCTCGAGACACACCAGTCCCGGATGTTGTACATCCACTCGAAGTAGGTTTTGGCCCAGTTCTCGGGGATGATCTGGATGCGCCCGTCCTTGACCGCGGCGATCGCCTTCTCCGCCAGAGGCTTGGTCTTGACGTACCACTGCATGGACACGAGCGGTTCGACCACCGTCTTGCAGCGATCGCACTTGCCCACGCTCAGGTCGTAGGGTTCCGTTTTGAGCAACAGGCCCAGCGCTTCCAGGTCGGCCAGGACTCGCGTGCGCGCCTCGAAGCGGTCCAGGCCCGCGTAGGGGCCGCCCTCCGCGGTGATCTTCGCGTCTTCGCCAATCACCTTGACGAAGGGCAGTTGGTGACGCCGGCCGCACTCGAAATCGTTGGGGTCGTGAGCCGGTGTCACCTTCACCACGCCGGTTCCGAACTGCGGGTCCGCCAGATCGTCGAGCACGATCGGGATCTCGCGATTCATCAATGGCAACAGAACGGTCTTGCCGTGCAGGTCGAGGTAGCGCGAGTCCTTTTCGTTGATGGCGACCGCGGTGTCGCCCAGCATGGTCTCCGGGCGCGTCGTCGCGACCACCAGAAACCGGTCGGACCCTTTCACCGGATACTTGATGTGCCACAGGTTGCCCGGCACGGATTCGTGCGCCACTTCCAGGTCCGACAGGGCCGTCTGGCAGCGTGGACACCAGTTGACCATGTACTCGCCGCGGTAGATGAGGCCCTTTTCGTACAGGCGGACGAAGGTTTCCCGCACCGCGTTGGAAAGTCCTTCGTCGAGTGTGAACCGCTCCCGGCTCCAGTCGCAACTGGTACCGAGGCGGATCATCTGGTCCTTGATGGTCCCGCCCGATTCGGCCTTCCACTGCCACACACGTTCTACGAATTTTTCGCGGCCGAGGTCGTGCCGGGACAAGTTCTCCGCGGCGAGTTGCCGCTCCACCACCATCTGGGTCGCGATGCCGGCGTGATCGGTGCCGGGCACCCACAGCGTGTTGTAGCCGCGCATCCGATGCCAGCGGACCACCACGTCGATCTCGGTGTGGTCGAGCATGTGGCCCATGTGCAGCGAACCGGTGACGTTGGGCGGGGGAATTACCAGGCAGAATACGGGTCCCGGCGCCTTGACGTCGGCATGAAAGACTTTCTGCTGGATCCACCACTGTGCCCAGTGCGGCTCAAAGCGCTGGGGCTCGTACACTTTGTCGATTTGCATCGGGAAATACCAATATAGCAAGGGGTTTTGCCGGGAATCCGTGAACACCATCGAGAAGAAAACGGAGGCGATCCGCGACCAATCTTTTCGAGATGGAAAACGGTGATCTGACGGAGTTTCTGGTAGCCGAGAACCAGTTCTTGCTGGCACAGGCGAAGAGGGTGGTATTGCGTCTGCCGGCGGCGGTCTACGCAGCCTCGATCCGGGAGGCCGGGGGACAGCGAATTGGTGCGCAGATGCGGCACGTCCTGGAGTTCTACTCCGTATTTCTGGACGGCTACGAGCCGGCTCAGGTCGACTACGATGCGCGCCCGCGCGAACGCGCGATCGAGACGGATCCGCTGGTCGCCGTGCGGCGCATCGACGAATTGATCCACCGCTTCGACCAGATTCGTGGCCTGCCCGCCGGCTTTCTTCTGAGGGTTCGCGCTGAAGACGCCCGGATAGGCGACGGCTGGTTACTCTCCACCGCCGGCCGGGAAATGCAGTTCCTGCGAAGCCACGCCATTCACCATTTCGCCCTGATCGCTTTCTTATTGAGGGCACTCGGCGTTCCGGTCGAGGCTGACCTGGGCGTCGCGCCGTCGACGTTGCGCTATCAGGCCTCGGAGGCGGCTTGATGTGCACGGTGAGTTGGCTGCCTCGGGAGGACGGTATCGAGTTGTTCTCCAACCGCGATGAGCAGCGCAGCCGCGGACCCGCCCAACCGCCGCGAGTACTTGAGAAAGCCGGAGTGCGGTACGTTTCGCCCATCGATGCCGACGCCGGAGGAACCTGGATCGCCGCCAACGAATACGGCCTCGCGTTCTGCCTGCTGAACCAGTGGCCCGCCCGTCACCGCCCGGAGAGGCCGTTGAGCCGGGGCCGCTTGATTCTCGACCTGGTGGATTCACGCGGTCCCCAGGAGGCTCTCTCGCGATTCGAAGGGATGAGCCTGGAGTCATTCCCCCCTTTCCGCCTGTTGGTGGCGCCCAATCGGGAGCGTCCCCTGCTGCTGGAGTGGGACGGGCAAACCAAGGGCATGGGCTGCGCCGAGGGCGGCGTTCTGACGTCGTCCTCTTTTGAGCCGGCGAGCGTGGCCGAGCGCCGCCGCAACGAGTACCGGAGGCTTCTCGAATCGGAGGGCCTCTGCACGGAAACTCTGGGAACGTTCCACCGCAGTCATGCGAATGGCCCGAGCGCATTCTCCGTGTGCATGCACCGCAGCGATGCCCGGACGGTCAGCCACAGCAGGCTCGAGGTGGGGTCCGATGTGGTGACGTTCCGATATTGGCCGGATGCCCCTTGCCGGGACACCGCGACGCAGACGGTGGCAATGCGGAGACGCCCGGCATGACCGCCGCGCTGCTGGCTTCCCTCGCCCTTGGAACCCTGGTGAGCGAAGACGCCGCCTGCCTTGCGGCGGGAGTTCTGGTCGCGCGGGGGCAGTTGGAATTTGGAGCCGCCTCGGCGGCGTGCCTGCTGGGCATCTTTGTAGGCGATCTGCTGCTGTTCGCGGCGGGGCGCGCGGCCCGATCGGTCCCGTGGGTTGGCCGGTGGGTGGCCTCGCGGTGGAACGACCACCGCGGACAATCGGTTCAACAGTGGTTTGTACGCCGCGGGATGTGGGTGGTGCTGCTCAGCCGATTTACTCCGGGCCTGCGGCTGCCCACGTATCTGGCGGCCGGCATCTTCCGCTGGCCGGCCGGGCGCTTCGCCGCCAGCCTGCTGGTCGCGAGCCTGTTGTGGACTCCGTTACTCGTCGGCGCCGCGGCGATTGGAGGCGAAGCCGTGGTCCGCGACACGGCCCGCGCGCTGGCGGCGGCCGCGCTATTTGGCTGTCTCGCTTTTCTGTGGAAACGGCGGCCCTCGCTAGCTGTGCTGACCCGGTGGACCCAGTGGGAGTTTCTTCCTCCCTGGTTGACCTACGTTCCGGTGGCGTTCTGGTATGCCGTTCTTGCGATCCGGCATCGTTCGTTGACAGCCTTCACGGCGGCCAACCCCGGAATCTTCACCGGAGGGCTTGTGGGCGAATCCAAGTTCGCGATCCTACGCCGGCTTCAGGGGCCGGGTGTGGCGCCCACTTTCTTCGCTCGGGCGGGGACGCTCGTGCGCCCGGTGAACGCGCCTGTTGTCGTGAAGCCCGACGTCGGCCAACGAGGGATGGGCGTGCGGATCATTCGCGCGGAAAGGGACGCGGTTGTGGTCGAGGCCGATGCCGTCGTGCAGTCATACGTCGAGGGCGTGGAGTTTGGCCTCTACTACTGCCGCCGTCCCGGCCAGGCCCACGGACGGATTCTGTCGATCACCGAGAAGCGCTTTCCCACGGTTGTTGGAGACGGACGCTCCACGGTAGCGGAGTTGATCCGCCGCGATCGTCGCGCGCGGTATCTGGCCGCGCTGTACCTCCGTCAGATCGAACGCAGCCCGCAGGAAATCCCGGCAGCCGGCGAGGAGGTGCACCTTGCGGAACTCGGGTCGCACTGTCGCGGGGCTATCTTTCTGGACGGCATGCGCTGGTGGACCCCCTCGCTGGAGACGCGCATCGACGAGATCAGCCGCCGGCACCCCGGTTTCTTTCTCGGCCGGTTCGACGTGCGGGCGGCCTCGGTGGAGGCTCTCCAGCGGGGCGATCTGACGGTGATCGAACTCAACGGCGTCGGAGCTGAACCGACCCATATTTACGATCCGGCGGTCCCGTTGGCCGGCGCGTACCGGGCGCTGTTCCGCCACTGGAGCCTAGCCTTCGAGATCGGGGCCGTCAACCGCCGGAGCGGGCATCGGCCCATGGCGCTCAGACGTTTGTTGGCCGTGATGTGGAGTCATGTCCGCGGAGATCTCTACCGCTTGCGCCCGCCGGTTGCCGCCTGCCATCCTGGGGCAGATGCGTCCCTGGTTCCGACCCGCCCGTAGATTGCCAACGGCGGCCCGAAGGCACTGACCGGTGCCTACCGTTCGCATGATCGGTGTGGCCGGGCCTTCGGGTTCCGGCAAGTCGGAGGCGGCACGCGCGGTCTCGTCTCGTGTCGAGAGCCTGGTGCTGGCCCTCGATCACTACTATCGCGACCTGTCCTACCTTCCAGTGGAGGAGCGCGCGCGTCAGAACTTCGACCATCCGGACAGTCTGGACTGGCCGCTGATCGAACAACAACTGGCGACACTCAAGCGAGGCGAAGCGATCTTGCGGCCCGACTACGATTTCGCCACGCATACGCGCGGTGCCGGGGCCGTGCGAGTGACGCCCGCGCCAGTCGTCCTGGTGGATGGGATCTTCGCCCTCGATGAACGGATCCGCGGACTGTACGATACGCGCGTCTACGTCGATCTGGAGGATGCGCGCTGCCTCGAGCGGCGGATCGCCCGCGATGTCCGGGAGCGCGGGCGCACCCGCGATTCCGTCATCAAACAGTACACGGCCACAGTGCGTCCGATGTGCGAACGCTACGTGATGCCGGCGCGCGAGTACGCCGATGTGGTGATTCGCGGCGACTGGCCGCTGGCGGAGTCGGCCGCGCGAATTCTCGAGCACGCCGAACCGCGGGGCGGAATGGCCGGCGCGGCCTCGCCCGCCTGAAGTTCAGGGTCCCCGAATTCCCCTTGTGCGATAATGCCTTGCGAAGTTGGAGGCGCGAAAGGACGTCAACAAGTTATGAAAAGAGATAGAGTGTTTTCGACGGCTCTTGCGATCACGGGGCTCGCATTGAGTCTGGCCGGCAGCACCGCGTTCGCGGATGATTTCGATTTCGAAACGAGGGCTGCGTGCCGGAACGTGCCTACGTATGCGGCCCTCAAGGCGGCGCTGATCGCAGCGCGTTCGCAGGCCAACGGAGGGTTCAACCTGGACATGTGGGCGACGGTGGTCAATCGCGATGGGGTGGTTTGCGCGGTGGCCTATACGGGAGCGACCCGAGGCGATCAGTGGCCGGGCAGCCGCGTGATTTCGGCGCAGAAAGCGAACACGGCAAATGCTTTCAGCCTGCCGGGCCTGGTCCTCTCGACAGCCAACCTGTACAGCGCCGTTCAACCCGGCGGAAGCCTTTTCGGTCTGCAGGAGAGCAATCCGGTGAATGTCGCGGTTGCGTATCGCGGCAATGCACAGAACATCGGCACATCGAGCGATCCGATGGTCGGCGGGCGGATCGGCGGCGTCAATGTCTTCGGGGGAGGGCTGGCGCTGTACAACTCGAACAAAGAACTGGTCGGCGGCCTGGGCGTCAGCGGTGATTCATCGTGCGCCGACCACAACATCGCGTGGCGGACGCGCCGTACGCTTTCGTTGGACTACCTGCCCGGCGGCGTCAGCGGCGACTCGTCTCGTCCGGACAATATCGTGTATGACATCGTCAATCCCGGAGGACATCCGGCCGGCGTGAGCACGGGAGGATGGGGACATCCGACGTGCAGCATCGCGGCGACGGGCATCTCCGCCTCATTGCCTTCCAAGCGCTGATCTAAGCAACAAGCAGGTTCCAGGGGTTCGACCGGGGCTCGGTTCGCGGCCTTGGTCGAACCCTTTCGATCGATCCCACCGTAGGCTCCTTCATCCGGGTCGATACCCTCGAGCAAAGCTACCGTCGACGATGCTGTTCCCTCAGGACGGCTGGATCGTCCATGCGCGGCGAAGGCTTTGGATCGAGCGGACCCTTGGCCAGTGAGGGGACAAATACGCGCGGGTCCACAGGCTGCAACGTGTAGGGCCGGTAGTCGGGCTCGTCGGTGAAGCAGTCCGAAAGGTCGGAGGCGGCGGCATCGAATAAGTTCAACGGGGGAATGCGAAGAATCCGGAAGGCCGTTTTGAGCAAACCCGGGAAGCTCGCATTCACGTGGGAGACGTAGTTCTTCCTGGCCCAGGGACTCGCCACGAGCAATACGGTGCGGTGCGAATCGATGTGGTCCCGGCCGCCCGCGGCATCGTCCTCCGTGATCAGGACGGCCATCCTGCGCCACCACGGACTCCGGGACAGGTACTCCATGATGCGGCCGAGCGCGTAGTCGTTATCCACGACGAAGGACTCCTCGTACGGGTAGCCGTCCTCTGGCCGGGCCTTGGCCATGTGGTCATTCGGGAGGTGGAGGAACAGGAGGCGCGGGAGGGGCTTGCCCGGCTTTCGATAGAGCGTCTCAATCTCCTGGATGAACTGGCGGGCCCGAAACTGATCCGGGATATTCATGTTGTACCCGGGATACTGGCGGGAGGAATTGCGAAAGAGCGGGCTCGGCATGGGCACGTTGGTCAGAAAGGCGGCGCCGGTGGGCTCGAGGCCGGGCCCTTCATCGATACCAGCCAGTTCGAAGCCTTCGCCGAAGTTCCGGAAGGGGATGCCGTGGCGTTCCAGGTGGTGCCAAAGGGTGCCCGCCTCCGGTTGCTCTTCAGGGTGAACGGACGAATTGGACCCGGCGAACAGCAGCCGTCCGGGCGCGCTGGTGGGCAGACGAAAGTCCTTCTGGCCGGCGTAGGCCGCGCGCAACGTGGATTCGGTCCACGCATTCGGATAGGCCCCGACCAGCCAGTGGTGGCCGTCCACGCTGACTTCGGAATCCGCGTAGAAGTTGTCGCTGAAGGCGTAGGTTTCGGCGAGCTTGTGGTGATTCGGAGTCACGTCGATGCGTTGCAGGCTGAAGCGGGCGCCGCGCCCGCTGACGTATCCTTTTCGGCCAAAGCGGGCCAATCCGGGGAAGCTGAGGACTTTCCCATTCGCCGCCTCGCGAATATCGCCGAAGACTTCGTCGAAGGTGCGGTTCTCCTTGACGATGATGACGACGTGGCTGATCTGTTCGGGGATCGCCGCGGGCGCTTTGGACGGCACGAATCCGGCGGCTTCCAGGACAATCCGGCTGAATTTGGTTAGCTCAGCCTCCGACGGGAGCGGGAATACCGAAATGCTCCCGCGCCGAAGCACGCCGACGAACGTGTCGTTGTTCACGGGCCTCACGTTCGGTCCGGTCCCGTTGCCTTTCACGTTGGTGACGTAGACGGTGTCGTCCTCCACGGCGACGCGCGAGGGGAACCAACCCACCGGAATGTGACCGATGATCTGCATGTGCCGGGTGTCGAGCACCCCCACAGCGTTGAGGCCGGCTTCGGCGATCAGCAGCCACCCGCTCGCGGCGTGGTAGGCCATGCCCATAGGCAGGACGCCCCGCAAGCTCTCCATTCCAGGCACGCGAATGGGAATCTCCCGCGCGATCGTGTGAGATGCGCGGTCAATGACGGTGATGGTGTCGTTGTGGCCGTTCGACACGAACACATGCTCGCCGGTGGCCAGAACGCCGGAGGGACTGCTGCCGCCGTGGCTGCCGTCCTGGCCAAAAGCGATACCGGTCCGGAGGAAGCCCTGGAGCTTTGGCCTGGCGGGATCGGCGAGGTCGACGATGGCCAGGGAGTTCGACTCTTGGACGTTGGGATCGCCCAGCGCCGGCACCTCGACGGACTTCCCCGACGCCGTTTGCGCGGTGGTGCCGCGCTGCGATTCCGGAGACGGGAATCCGAATGCGGCAAACGGCAGACCGGTCTCGGCCGCCCGTTTGCGATCCGCGCCGGGCAACGCCTGATACTCGAACATCCCGATATTGGCGACATACGCCGTCCGTCCATCCGGAGCGAGGGCGATGGAAAAAGGCAAACGGCCCAGGCGAAGGGACGAGAGGATCCTTCGTTTGGCGGTATCGACGGACACCATGCGGAAATTCGCCTGGTCGAGCACGTGGACCACGCCGCGCGAGGGGTCGACGGCGAGGTCGCCCGAGTAGCTGTCGGAAAACCGGGCACCGTCCACCTCGCTGTTCAGGTCCGCGACCCATCGCGTGGATCCATCCGACGGCTGAAAGGCACGCAAGCGGCCGGAGTTGCCGTCGGCGGCGAACAAGGTCCGGTGATCCCCGAAGGCCAGCCCCATGAACACGCTACGCCACGCATCGTCCGAATCGGGGACAGCGGCGCCCTTCGGCGGCCGCTCCGCGACGTAGTGGCGTACGGCTCGCGTGTTGCTTTTGTCGGCCTCGAGGAGGGTGATGGAGAACCGGTCCGGCCCGCTGTTGGCGGTGGCGATCAGCTTGCCTCCGGCCGCGACCGCCAGGCCGAACGGTCCCGGGCCGGTTTCGTACTGGGCACCTTCCGGTTGAATGATGCGGCCGCCCGGGAGAATGCTCGGGCCGCGGGCGCGGCGTTGAGCGGGCCGGTCCCCGGCAGGAGCGGAATAGTCCGCGGCTACGGCGAACCCAATCATTCCCAGCCCGGCGATCGGCACCAGCCAAGGGCGAACCGGCTGTTTGCGCATTCCACCGAGTTATAGCAGAGGCGGCAGGGAGTACGAATCGCAGTCAAAACCAACTGCTGGCGGGACGCTCGCCTTCCCTAGTGGGCCAGTTCCTCAACTCCCGGGTAGACGATATGCTCGGCAACCGCCGTTTCTATCGGGCTGGGGTCAAAAGGCCTTGGCTCCGCAGGTGTAGTTCGTGGCGTCGTTGGTACTGCCGGTTCCTCTGTAGACAGCTCGTTGCGGGTATGGGCAAAGGGGGCGGGTCATGTCGATGCGGCCCCGTTCGTTGACTCTGGCGGCGGTAATGGATTTGGGGGGCTCGTTCTGTTCGCGCCAGCGTTCGAGGGCGGCGAGTGTGTTGAACTGATTGGGGCCCGTGCCGCCGCCGCAATGGGCCATACCGGGAACCATGAAGAGACGAAGCCAGTTGTCTTGATTCGGGCCCATTTGTTTCAGGACAGACTCGTAATAAGAGATCGTATTGAAGGCGGAGATCGCGCCGCCGGAACCTCCGTCGCTCCAGCCGTGATAGATCAGGAGCTTGCCGCCTCGCGCCTTGAATCTCGCCAGGTCGGGGTTGACGGCATGGATTTCTTTCCCGTGGAGGAGGGCTCGTTCGATGTCCTTTTCCAGGTCGAAGGTGCGCCAGTCCCAGGCGGCATCCTGATTGGCGATGTAGCGAAACATGTCGATGTCCATGCCGCCGGGTTCGACAGCGCCGGCAGGGAGGCGCCAGCCGAGTTCGCCGCCGAAGGGGAGTCGCGGGTAGAGGAGTTCACCACTGGACTTCCGTGTATCGGTGTAGGCGGCGTTGACGGTTTCCAGTTGCTGCGGGGTGAGACATTTCGCGGTTTCGGGGCCGTTGCACTGGAGAGCGCTGGGGTTGAAGTTGCAGGTGCGGGGGTCTTCCATGAGGCGGTCTCGGACGCCGTCGTTGGCGTCGCATTTGTCGAGGACGGAGTCGTTGAGAAGTTTTAGCTTTTCGGGCGGCAGCGCGTGTTGTGGTGACTTGAGCGCGGTCATCAACAGACGCAAGCGCCAGGCGCAGAGGTGAATCTGGTTGTTGGCGGGCGCGCCGGCGATGATGCCGTCGAAGTCCTCCGGGTAACGCTGCGCGGACATCAGACCCTGGCGTCCACCGGTGGAGCACCCCTCCCAATAGGACAGACGAGGACCGCGTCCATAGTAGGCCGCGATCAGCGCTTTTGCCTTGACGGCGGTTTCGTGAACGGCGCGAAAGGCGAAGTCGACAATCTTCTCGGGATGGCCTAGTGCAAAACTGCCGCTGCCGCCGGTGTGGCCGGTGTCGGTGGACGCGCTGGCATAACCCTCGCGAACGGCGTTGGTCATTCCGCCTGTGTTGACGGTGCCGACGAAGCCTCCTCCGCCTTCCATGAGGAATTTGCCGTTCCACCCGGTGGCCGGAGGCAGCCAGACCTCGGACTTGATTTCAGAATCGGCTGACGGCCGGAGGGTGATGGAAACCCTGCAGTGAGTGGCGGTTTGCGCGGCGGCGGTGACGTCGCCGAGGCGCGCCATGTCGGCACAAGGAGTTTGGGCGCACATCGGGACGGCGAGCAGGAGGAGCAGGCGCATGCTCACAGACTACTGCGTTCCGCCGCCCAGCGGTGTTCGGGCCAGTCCGCTTCGGACACCGGCATTGGGACGATGGTATATGTTGGTGCGATGCGGTTGCTCCTTCTCACCGGCTGCTTTGCCTCGGCTCTGGCGGCTCAGCCCTACGATCTGCTCATCAAGGGAGGCCACGTGATCGATCCGGCGAACCAGATCGACCGGGTCACCGACGTCGCGGTGTCCCAAAAGAAGATCGCCCGGGTCGCCGACAACCTTGCCGCCTCCGGCGCCAAGAAAGTGATCGATGCACGCGGACTCTACGTGTTGCCGGGGCTGATCGACCTGCACGCGCACGTGGTTGGCTACGAGGGCGCAATCTTTCCAGACGACAGCGCCCTGCCGGCGTGCACCACCACAGTCGTCGACGCCGGTGGGGCCGGCTGGCGGTCGTTCGATGAATTCAAGGCCAACATCATCGACAAATCGCGCACGCGGGTGCTGTCGCTCATCAACATCGTCGGGCACGGCATGCTGGGAACCCGTTACGAGAGCGACACGGAAGACATGGATTCGGCCAAGACCGCGGAGAAGATCAAGCAGTATCCGGGCGTGATCGTCGGCATCAAGACGGCGCACTTCGCCAAGCCCGGATGGACGGCCATCGACCGCGCCGTGGCGGCCGGCAAGATGGCCAATGTTCCGGTGATGGTCGACGACAAAATCACCACGGGCTCCCAGCGGACGTCGGCGGAGAAACTGCTCCAGCACATGCGCCCCGGCGACATGCACACACACACCTTCAACGACCGGCAACTGGAGGTGGTGAACCGCTACACCGGCAAAGTCCAGCCCTGGATCTGGGAGGCTCGCAAACGCGGCGTTCTGTTCGATATGGGGCACGGTGGGGGCAGTTTTCTCTGGCCGGTGGCGACCAAGGCGTTGGAACAGGGCTTCGCGCCGGACACGATCTCGACCGACCTGCACGCGACGAGCATCATGATCCAGCAGGCCGATATGACCAACTGCATCACGAAGCTCATGAATCTCGGCATGAAGCTACAGGACGCGGTCGCGCGGTCGACGATCGCTCCGGCCAAGGCGATTCACATGCAAGCCCAGATCGGCACCCTGGGCGCCGGCCGCGATGCCGACATCGCCGTCGTGCAGTTGAACCAGGGGGTCTACGCGCTGAAGGACGCCTGGGGAAAGAAGTTGATGGGTAAGCAGAAACTGGATTGTGTCCTGACGGTGCGGGCCGGAACGGTGGTTCACGACACGGCCGGGTTGGCCTATCCGGAGTGGCGCTCGGCCGGCAGCTACGAGGTGATTCCATGACGCGCGCGGCTCTGCTGCTGTTGGTGACGCTTCCAGCCGGCGCGCAGCCGGTGTACGATCTGCTGATCAAGAACGGACACGTGATCGACCCGGCGTCGGGCCGGGACGGCCGAATGGATGTCGCGGTGACCGGAAGAACGATCGCGCGCGTGGCCCCGGATTTGCCGGGCGCCCAGGCCAAGAAGGTCGTGGATGCCACCGGTTACTACATCACCCCTGGCCTCGTCGATATCCACACGCACCTTGATACGTTTGGCCCGCCACTAAGTTTGAACGCGGATCACCAGAATCTTCGCAATTGCGTGTGCACCGCCGTGGATGCGGGCACCACCGGATGGAAGACGTTCGAGCGGTTCAAGAAACAGGTGGCGGATCCCTCGCGCGTGCGCGTGCTGGCCCTGCTGAACATCGTGGGGTCCGGCATGTACGGGCCGAAGGTGGAAGACAACGTGGAGGACATGGATCCGGAGGCCACGGCGAGGATGGTGAAGAAGTACCCGGACATCCTGGTCGGCATCAAGACGGCGCATTTTTCCCTGCTGACGTGGGATGCCATCGACCGCGCGACCAAGGCCGCCGAACTTTCGAACACGGTCCTGATGGTGGATTTCTGGCCGAAACCCGGGCGCGAGTTTTCAGACATCCTCAAGCGAATGCGTCCCGGCGACCTCTATACCCATACTTACGGATCGCCGGTCATCGTGCTGGACGAGAACAAGCGCGTCCACCACTATGTATGGGAAGCGCGCCGGAGAGGCGTCCTGTTCGACGTAGGCCACGGCGCGGGCAGTTTCTGGTTTCGCATCGCGGCGCCGGCGACGGAGCAGGGTTTCTGGCCGGATACCATCTCGACCGACATTCACAAGAACAGCATCATGCTGCCCCAGGCGACCATGCCGATGACGATGTCGAAGTTCCTGAATCTCGGAATGCCGTTGAACCAGGTGGTGGAGAAGAGCACGATCGCGCCCGCGCGGGCGCTTCACCTGAATGGCCTGGGCACCCTGCGGGAGGGCGCGGTGGCCGACATCGCGGTGATGAAACTCGATCGGGGTACGTTCGCGTTTCTGGACTCCGGGCGCGGGAAGTTGACCGGCAGCCAGCGACTCCGGTGCGCGCTCACCGTCCGGGCCGGTAAGGTGGTGTGGGACAACGACGGCCTGTTTGCCGAGGAATGGAAGGTGGCGGGCCCGTATAGTAATTTCAAGTAGAGGCAGGAGATTGCCTCCCGGTGCCTACCGTGCGGGGCGGGTGGGCATCGTCGATAGGAGCGCACGAAGGGCCGTATTCACCGACTCAGCATCGCGAAAGACGTCTGCGACGTCCGGATCCAGCAGAATCGCAATCGATCCCTCGGGCACGCTACCCGCGAACCGGTTCGGCTTCGATTTTCGGTAATCGAAACGGTACTCGGGCTTGAGGCCGCTCGATCGACGCTGTCTTGCTTTAGGGCGTGACTTTATCTTCGTAGTCATGCTGTTCCGTCCTGGTCGTAGGGCGGGGAGCGGCGGTCGGCGGGCCAGACAGGTGATAGATCGCACAAGTGGGAATCTGAAAGCCTCAACCAATTCCTCCTGAAACCCCGGACCGCGAATCCGCGTCCCTGGCAAAAATGAGTCTGAGACGCCTGGCCGCTGTTCTGGTCATCGCTGCCGCTCTCCAAGGGCAGAAGCCCGAATACGACTTCTACCACGAAGACCGTGACAAGAAGCCCGAAACGTATGCCGACGAACTCCGCAAGGCCGGCATTCCTGAGATCGAAATCGCCCGGCGGGTGGACCTGCTCAAGAACCACCGCCCCCTACTGGAGGCCGACCGGTGGAATCGCTTCTACGGCAATCCAAAGAGCGCATATAACCGGGCGCCGAACACCTTCCTGACTCAGGTCGTCGAGACCCTCAAGCCGGGCGTGGCCCTGGACTACGCAATGGGCGAAGGCCGCAACGCGCTCTATCTCGCGAAACTGGGATGGACGGTGCACGGTTTCGACATGTCCGATGTTGCCATCAACGCCGCGAATCGGCGCGCTGCGGAACTGGGGCTAAAGATAGGCGCGGTGGTCTCCACCGACGGGAACTACAACTTCGGCAAAGACCGCTTCGATTTGATTCTGTTCAGTTGGTCAATGCCGCTAGTGGACGTGCGCAAGGTGATCGACGCGCTCAAGCCGGGTGGGCTCGTCGTCATGGAGTTCGGCGCCGGATTCACCGGCCGGAACGGCATGCTACGGCTCTTCGACGATCTTCAGATCGAGCGCTACGAAGTCACTCGCGCCGTGTCCGACTTTTACGATCGCCGCGAGACGGACGTCTTCCACCTGATCGCCCGCAAGTAGCGGATGGTTGTTCCCGATTTACTGACTGGGAAACCGGCGACATGGATGGAAAACCGGTGTTGCTCCAGTGAAGGATGCCGGCAACTTGAGATCTTTGTCTGACAATGCTGGAATCGGGGTTGGGGAGTGCGCATCACGAACTCGTCATGCAGTTCGAATGGGATACGGTCAAAGCGAAATCCAACAGCGAAAAGCACGGCGTGAGTTTCTCCGAAGCGGTCACAGTGTTTGGAGACCCGCTTGAAGTGACGATCCCCGATCCGGATCATTCCGACGGCGAAACTCGTTTCTTGAGCCTTGGCTGTACAGAGCAAGGGAGGCTCCTGGTGGTGTCATATACTGAACGGGAGGGACGAATTCGTCTCATCAGCGCCCGTGAGGCCGTACCAAAGGAGCGGAGGATGTATGAGTCCGAACAATCCAGCGGGCAATGACGATATGAGACCGGAGTACGACTTCTCCGGGGGAGTCCGGGGAAGACATCATGAGCAGTACAAGGCCGGTACCAACGTCGTGCTTCTCGACGACGATGTTGCTCAGGTCTTCACGAATTCCGAGTCAGTGAACCGGGCCCTCCGGCTGCTTCTTGAACTCGCCAAACGCCAAGTGCCCCCGGATCGAGCGGCATGAAGACCGGCCGTACGTCTTCGCCCCTCTCCGCCTGAGTACCGCGTTGGCTCATCGCTTGCATCACGGTTCGCGAGAAGCGGCTCCTTTTCTTCGTTCGACATCGCCTTCGTGTACGCCCCGCTGCTCACGCCAGCAAATCGAGGATCGCCTTGCCCTTCCCGTCGCGGGTCACGTGCACGGGCCGCTGTTCCACCTCGTAGGCGAGGTCGGCCGGAATCCCCAGCGTGCGGTAGATCGTCGCGTGCAGGTCCTCGATCCGGACCGGGTTCTCGATGGTCCGGCAGGGCCGCTCATCGGCGGTCTTGCCGTAGAGAAAACCTTTCTTGGCGCCGCCGCCGATCAGCAGAGCGCTCCCCGCGTCGGTGAAGTGGCGGTGCATGCCGAAGTGCTTCGGCTCGGTCAGCCGGTCAGGAACCTTCACCTGGTCCTTCACCGGTTTATCCGGCTTGCCTTCTGTCAGCATGTCACGGCCGAACTCGCTGGCCAGCACGATCAGGGTGCGGTTCAGCAATCCGCGTTCTTCCAGGTCGAGCACGAGTTGCGCAATGGGGGCGTCGATCTGCCGCTTCATGTCCAGCGCCCGCGTGTGGCCGTTCTCGTGAGTGTCCCAGTTCTTGAACGGAATGTACTCGGTGGTGACCTCGACGAAGCGGGCGCCAGACTCCACCAGGCGGCGCGCCAGCAGGCAGCTCAGTCCGAACCGGCCGGTATTGTATGCGTCGAAATTCTTCCTGGGCTCGAGCGACAGGTCGAACGCTTTGGCCGACGGCGACGTCAGCAGGCGATGCGCCGACTCGAGCGACCGGAGGATCGATTCCCGCTGAGGGCCACTGCCGTTGCGGAAGACGGGATCCTGCTCGGCGAGTTTGCGGAACGCCTCGTGCCGGCGCGCGAAGCGCTGCTCGTCCATCCCCACCGGAGGCCGAACGGCGCTCGCCGCGTCTTCCGGATAGGGGATCAAAAACGGCCCGTATTCGGTACCGAGAAAGCCCGCCGTGTGAAACGCTTTGACCGCGTCGCTCTCGCCGCCGATTTCCAGGTTCTGCCCGATGTCGATGAAGGGGGGCATGTCCGGATGTTTGGGCCCAAGCGTCCGGGCAATCACCGCGCCCAGGTGCGGCATGGCGACCGTCTGGGGCGGCGCGTAGCCGGTGTGCCATTGAAACTGGTGCCGCGAGTGCAAGATGAATCCGAGGTCCCCGGCCTGGTAGGAGCGAATCAGGGTGGCCCGATCCATGATGCTGCCGATACGCTCGAGTCCCTTCGACAGCTTGATGTTGTCGACGGCGGTATCGATAGGAGCAAACGTGCTGAGCACGCGGTCGGGCGACATCCCGGCCTCGAAGTTCGCGTGACGCTTCGGGTCGAACGTCTCGGTCTGCGCCATGCCTCCGGCCATCCAGAGGAGGATCATCGAGTCGGCCGTCGGTTCGATCCTGGCGGCAGCCGGGAGTTGGCGTGGGGCGGCCCCCGTCAACGCCGAGAGAACAGCTCCGGCGGAGACATTCAGAAAGCCTCGGCGGCTGACGGCATCGCGCGCGGCGCTCCTCCCGATTCCACATCAGTGCCTCCTTCGGACCAGATCTTTTTGTTGGACGGTGGTCGCGAGATACTCCTCGGTCTCCTCGGCCGTGAAGCGCTCGGGCGCAAACGCAGTCACGTCAATGTGAGTCTTTCCATCAGCCACGAATTCGGCCAGCAGCAGCCCACTCACCGGATTGTACGCGAATCCGCCGGAATGGAAAGCGTGACCGATGAAGAGTCCGGGCACCGCTTTCACGGGACCAACAATGGGTTCACCGTCCATGGCAAAACTGATCAGGCCGACCCGCTCCTCCTCCCATTCGACCGAATCGAGTAGGGGGATGTATGACCGGAACGAGCTGCGAAGCTGCTCCCTCAATCCCGGCCAAGCCTCGACTTCCCGGAGATGAAACTCGCGGGATGGGACTGGGAACTCTTCGCGTTCCGCGGTCTCGACGCCGGCGAGCAGGCGACCTCCAGCCGAGGGCCGGATGTATCCTCCAAACGGATTTGCGTTGACCGCGGGGATGTGCAGCGGTTCCGGCAACGGGGTGGTCACGTATCGTTGATGCACGACGGTCTTGACCGGCAACCGGACACCGACGTCGCTCAACACGATGTTCGTCCAGGAATACAACGTTGAAATGACAGCGTCCGCCCCGATTTCTTCGTTCGCCGTACGGACGCCGGTCAGCCGCCCGCCTTCCATCCGGAATCCGGTGGCCGCCTGGTGTTCGCGAATCTCGACCCCCAACTGCCGGCACTTGGAAGCCAGAGCCTGCAGGTATTCGTCCGGCTCGCTATATCCTCCGAGGGGATCGAACAGGCCGATGAATTCGTCTTGCGGATGCAGTTGCGGCCATGCCTCACGCATTTCGCCGGCATCGAGGATCTCGTACGGCGCGGACAGGCGATCGTACAGGGGCAGGAGCCGTTCGCGGTCCAGCCACGACGCCGGATCGAACAGGTTCAGGCACCCGACATCCTGAAACCGGTATCCCTCTAGTTCGTGGGACAGCTCACGATATCTCCGGAGCGCCGTTTGACGGGCGCGGACGCCCGTCTCGCTCCACAGAAGGCCGGTGATGATGGCGGCAGCGCGGCGGCTGGACCCGTCGCCGACCGGACCCTTGTCGAGCAGAATAATGCGCCCGAATTTCTTCTGGGCGAGATGATACGCCGTACTGAGGCCGGTGACTCCGGCGCCGAGAATGATGGCAGTGGGTTGCATGGTTATCGAATGAGCTGAAATTCGGGCAACATCGTTACACACCAAAGCAGATCGGCCAGGCCTTCCGAGCGGCTGCCGCTCGAGAGCAACCGCCGCGCCAGGACGGCTTCGGCGTCATGCGGACGCCTCCCCAGCGCGTGGCGATAAATTCGCTCGGTCAACGAGTCGGCGGTGAACGGCCCTTCCGGTGCGCCGACGGGCACGTCGCCCGTGACTCGCACCAGGCGCTCCATATCGGGCGCTTGCGCAAACACAAAAAAGCGAATGCGCGGGCTGATGTCGGAGGCGAGGGACTCTTCCTCCACACCCACCGCCGCCCGGAATCGCGTGTAGCCCTTGGCTTCGATGTCGAGCACGAACTCCGACGGCGCTTTCACGCGGATCGCGTCCGAGAATCGGACGTTGCGCATTTTGCCGGGAATTGCTTCCTTCACCACCGGCGTTTCGCCGTTCGGGCCCGTGAACCGGGCGTCCGCCCACACCGCCTTCACACGCTCCGGCGAATAGGAATCCACATCGATCACGATCAGGCGAAGCTGCTTCAGACCGGTAATCGGGATATCCACAATCTTCGCGTCCGCCCCCACGCGGCCGCTGTCGAACAGGTTCTCCGGCGCCGGCGGCAACTCGCCCAACATGCGGCGGGCGGCGCGGCGCAGCATGCGGGTGTAGGTCTCGCCGTTGGTGAGTTCCAGCGCCTGGAGGGTCGTCGGCTCCTGGTTGCGCTCCGTGAACACCTGATCGCGGATGGGCCGGCCGAGAGCCCGGGTGAGAGGGTTCGAGGCGAGACGCCAGTCGCGGACCCGTTCGGCGACCGTGCCGGCAGGTGTGATGCGGGCTCGCCATTCGCCGGTAATCGAACTCACCGCGTCGGTGAACTGCTCTCCGGTCAGCCGCCGCATCACCGGGCCGCGGAAGGTATACGCTTCCTCCCCGGACTTCGGCGAATCCACGCTCGGAAGCTGATACGCACGGGAGGTCATGATGCGCCGGATCAGCCCCTTCAGGTTGTAGCCGCCCGACTGGAATTCGCACGCCAGCGTGTCCAGCAGTTCCGCGCTCCACGGCTCGGCGTCCATGTCGTCGGCCGGTTCGATGATGCCTCGGCCCATCAGGCGCTTCCACAGGCGATTGACGATGGTGCGCGAGAACCGGCCGTTGGCAGGCGTGGTGAACAGCGCCGCGACCCACTGCCTGCGCTCGATCAGCGCCAGTTCGTCACTGACCGTGCCCAACTCCGGATAGAGAAACTGTGGCTTGGCGATCAGGCCGGTCTTGGCGTCGCACCGGACCATTTCCAGATTGACGCCGGAGAAGAAGCTGGCCAGGCCGTAGGCGTCTTTCAACTTCCACTTGCTGACAAAGCTGTCGTGGCAGGAGTTGCATTTGAGATTGACGCCCAGAAAGACCTGAGCGCTGTTCTGGGCCGCCTGGATCACCGGCAGCTGGCTGGCGTTGACGTCCCCGCGCCAATTGACTCCGGTGACGAAGCCCTCGGGATCGTCCTGGCGCCACGGGCTGAGCAACCGGCGCGCGAACTCGTCGTACGACAGATTGTCAACCAGGGCCTGGTACAGCCACGTGGTGATCGACTTTCGCGCGCCGATGTAGTTGACGCCCTCGTCGTTGCGCAACAGGTCGTTCCAATAGGTGATCCAGTGATCGGCGTAGTTCTGGTTGTTGGCCAGTAGTCGTTCGACGAGGCGGATGCGCTTGTCGGGGGTGTGATCGCTGAGGAACTCGTCCTGTTGCTCGGGAGTCGGGAGCAGTCCCCACAGATCGAGATAGGCGCGGCGCAGAAAGACTTCGTCGGCCACCGTCGGCGGCACGGCGAGGCCGCTCTTCTCGAAGGTGCGCCGGATCAAAAGGTCGACCGGATCGCCCTTGGCCGGAGCGCACGACAAAGCGAGTTTGGGAATCCAGATGGGCCGGGCCGGTGCGGCGTTCTCGTTCTCGCGGGCTCCCTGGTCGATCCAGGCGCGAATGGTGGCGATCTCGTTGGCGGTGAGTTTCTCTCCGGCCGGAGGCATCACCGGTACGCCGTCTCCCTCGACGCGGCGCAGCAGCAAGCTCTCGGCGGCGAGGCCCGGGTTGACGACTTTGCCCGTGCGGCCGCCCTTCATCAGATCTCGGTAGGTGGAAACAGAGAGATTGGAAAATCGCTTGTCGCCGCTATGACAGGAGAAGCACCTGGCCGCGAGGAAGGGATGGACATCGCGGGCGTAGTCGATTCGGCTCTGAGGGAGTATCGGAAGTGCCGTGGCACAGAGCACGCCCGCTAACCAGCGAAACAAGCGCATTTGTTGAGGAATATAGCACCTGAGAACACATGGATGCCGGATCAGCGCGACCTAATTCGGAGCCGCGGCCGCGGCCGCAACCGCTCAATCGTTCTCTGAAGTGTGAATTGCTCGGCACCCGCTCCTCGCATCTTCAGGTGGTCCTCAGCCAACTCGCACATCGCTTCGAAGATCGCGGCTGGACCTTGGGATTGCCAGAATTCGACGTCCCAATCCCTGTCGGCCTCGGCGAGCGGCACGAGGCGCTCAAAGACCTTGCTTTGCATTGATTCTATTATCGGCGTTTCAGTCCTGGTGCAGGCCGTCTTCGCAGTCTCAAACCTGCGCTCCGGGCGAAATGGCCCAGGCAGTCACTTGCGCTCGATCCGCCCGAACATCTGGCCGCCGTGACCCTTGCTCGACGACCATGTCCCGGCGTATTGGTCCCGATAGATCAATACCCGTGCCGTAAACGTGCCATGGCCCGGAATCGTCACGTCCGTCAGCGAAATGACCGGCGTGTCTCCGGCCCACAGAACCTTCACCGGAACCGGAACCGTATAGTCGTTGCCGCCATACTGGATGCGAGTGTGGATTAGCCACACGTCGCCCGGCATCCGAGTCACCTTGGAGATCGTGTATCGATCTTCCGCCAGCTTGTCACTCGACCCCGCGGAGAACTTGCCAACCAGCGTGGCGCCGGTCATGGTGCGCTCGAAATCCTGTTCCAGGCTGCGGCCTTGGCCGCCGCCCGGGCCGCTCCGGCAACCGGCAAGAAGAACCACCAGGCATGCGAGCCAGCGCATGATTCGTCACTCCTTCATTCGCAGCTTCACAAAACGGATTCCCTGCCCGCTGGGCTGCACGCACCAAAGCACGAGCAACAGCGTTCCGTCCGGCAGCGGCACCGCGGATGGTTCTCCAAACGCGAAGTCCGACCACTCGGTGTGGTCGGCGGACGAAGCGCCCAATGTTGCCTGCTCGGCGCGCCACACGGGCTGGTTGGACTCGATGCCGAAACCCGATTCGGTAGGCCGCACGACGGCGATCCAGACGCCCACCTCGCCGTGCTTTCGCTGGTTGTAGATGAACAACGCGCGTCCGTCCGGCAACGCTGTCAGCGCCGTCGACTGGCCCATGATCCCGGTGGAGCGTGTGGGCAGCCAAGTGTTCCCGCCGTCGGAAGACAGCGTGTACGCGTTCGGATACTCGGCATTGCCGTCGTGGCTCACGTGCCAGCACGTACCGAGCAAGCGTCCATCCGCCAGTTCAATCACCCACGCTTCCGCGCCGCCGGACTTCTCCTCGGCGAACCGCATCATATCGGAGTGCCGCCACGACTGCCCCTGGTCGTCGCTGAACGCCGCGACCACCCGCTGTTTGTCCACGCTCACGGAAGCGTCGAACGTATTGTACGGGGCATAGCAGACAATCCACCGGCCCTGCCGCGTGACGGTGACAGGACCCGGCGCCTCCGCCGAACCCGGGCCGTCCATCGGCACGGGAAGGGGTTCGGACCATGTCAATCCGCCGTCTGTCGAGCGGGACCACACCAGACCGTTCTGCTTCAGGCCCTGCGTCGCGTCCGACCAGAACGACTCGCCTGGCGTATCGATTGGAGTCGAGAGTCCGTACAAAAACAGGTCATCGCCGCGGCCGCGGCTGATCGAGCAGAAGATCGAGTGAGTGGCCGACAGGTGCGGCCAGATGGGCGCGGGTTCGCTCCAGGTGATGCCGCCATCGGCCGAGCGCGCGAGCACGGTGACAAAATCGTTCACCGCCAGCCTCGACTGCACCATGAACGTGCACAGAATCTCACTGCGCGGATTCAGCGCGCACCGCGAACCCGCCGCAACGGCTGTGGCGGTACCGGGTTCGCGGCGGGAAACAAAGCCTTCCGCAACGGTCTCGAACGTCATCGGCGCTCCCACCGTGCCGGGCTGATGCCGGGGGCCTCACTGCGCATATTCGGAGGCTTGTTGGCGCCGTCGTAGTCGCCCTTGTGCATGTTACGGTCGACAAAGAAAGGCCGCACCACCTCGGGCAGTTTGGCCACCTCCTCGGCGTCCCAGGCGGGCAACTCTCCGACCGCTGGTCCGGCCCAAGCCGGACGATACAAGACCGCCAGCATCTCGCGGGCGTAGGCGCCCACGTTCGGAAAGTTGCCGTGAAACGCCCGGTGATTGAGGAGAACGGCGGAACCCGCCTTGCACGTGACTGCGATTTCCTCCGGGTGCGACTCATAGCGGCCATAGGGATTGCCGTCGGCGTGCATGCTGAGATGAGACCGGGGCACGACGCGGAAGGGCGAGACCTCAGCGGTCAGGTCGTCGAGGTAATAGAGCACCCTCACCATGACGGGGCAACTTCCCGCGCTCCCGAAGATTTTCGATCCCCAGGGTTGACCGTCCGTATGAAGGCTGATTCCCGGATGTCCCGGCTCGGAGCGTGCGTACCCGTAGGTCATCAACACCAGGTCGTCTCCGAACAACTCCTTCAGGAATGCGATCGTCGGCGGGTGCGCGATCAAATCTGTGATGTCCCCGCCTTCGAACTGAATGTTCGGCCGGCCCCGTTGAAACGGGCTGTAGTCCACGGGCGTGGTCTCGAAGAGTGCAGTCCTCCTCTTGAGCCGTGCCACGTGCTCCGGGCTGAGCAGGTCCGGTAGAACCAGGTATCCTTCCACTTCCAGAAATCGAATCCGCTCTCCCAGAGTCAGGGCGGACCAATCGGTAGTCGCAGTCTGCATAGATAATTCAGATTGTAGTCTAATGGGCGCGATGGGAACGAAGAAGCTGGAAGGCAAAGTCGCGGTGGTGACCGGAGCCGCGCGCGGCATCGGGCGAGCCTGCGCGCTGGAGCTTGCGACGAACGGCGCGGACGTCGCCGTCAATGATTTCCGGGACACGGAAGAAGCCAGGGTCGTCGTCCGCCAGATCGAAACCCTGGGACAAAAAGCGTTCTTCTTTCAGGGCGACGTCGCCGATCGCGCGCGCGACCGCCAGTTGATCGAAGAGACCGTCAGCCGCCTGGGGCGCGTCGATATTCTCGTGAACAATGCGGCCAAAGGAACCCGCAAGCAGTTTGTCGATCTCGACGTCGAGGACGCCGAACGGACCTTCGGCGTGATCTTCTGGGGCGTCTTCCACTGCAGCCAGTTTGCCGCGCGGCAGATGATTCAGCAGGGGCAGGGCGGCGCGATCGTCAATATCAGCTCGGTGCACGCGGAGCGGCCCTACGGCGGAGCCGCCGACTACAACGCGGCCAAGGCCGCGATCAATCATCTGGCCCGGACGATGGCGGTGGAACTGGCGCCGCACAAGATCCGCGTCAACTTCATCGAACCCGGCTGGATCGACACTCCCGGTGAGCACATTGCCTTCGGCGACGACATGATCGAACGCGAGGGGAAGAAACTGATGTGGGGACGTCTCGGACAGCCATCGGAGATCGCCAAGGGAGCGCTGTACCTCGCCTGCGACGACTCTTCGTACGTGACCGGAACCTGCCTGCGCATCGATGGCGGATACGTTTTACCAAACCCAAGGTGACCCTGACTATGCTCCTACTCAAGAATCTGACAATCGTGGACGGGACTGGCGCCGAGCCCAGACCCGCGGATCTGTTGATCGACGGCGACCGCATCGCCGGGATCGGGCCGATCGAGCCTTCCGGGAGGTTCGAAGTGGTTGACTGCGGCGGGCTCCATGCCGTTCCGGGCTTTGTCGATGTTCACAGCCACAGCGATCATGAGGTCCTGCGCCATCTGCCCAACAAGGTGATGCAGGGCATCACGACGGAGGTGGTCGGCAACTGCGGCATCTCGATGTTTCCCACTCATCCGAAGCACCAGCAGGGCAACGGCGAGTTGTTTGGCCGGCATCCCGAAGATGGGATGAACGGCGCGGGCCCGTACTTCGAATCGCTCGAAGCACAAGGCTCCCGCGTGAACGTGGCCAGCCTGACCGGCAACGGGACGCTCCGCGAATACGTGATGGCAATGCGCGCCGATGCCGCCACTGAAGACGAACTCAGGAGTATGGAGCAGACGCTCGAGCAGTCTCTCGAGGCCGGGTCGATCGGGCTTTCCAGTGGTCTCAACATCCTTCCCAGTAGCTTCGCCTCCACCGAAGAAGTCATCCGCTTGTGCGGGACCGTACGGAAGCACAACGCCTACTACGCCACCCACATGCGCGACTACAAGTTCCGCGTGCTCGAGGCAATCGACGAGGCAATCGCCATCGGCCAGGGCGCGGGTGTCCCGGTCCAGATTTCCCACATGCAGGTGGTCGGGCAAAAAAACTGGAGCAAGCTCGAGCCCGCGCTGGAGCGCATTGAAAAGGCCCGCGCTCAGGGCCTGGACATCGAACTCGATGCCTACCCGTACCTCGCCGGCTCCTGCTCGATCATCCAGTTCCTCCCCGGCTGGTGCCAGGATGGCGGTGTCCCAAAGCTGATGGAGTGGCTCGCTTCGCCCACGGATCGGGACCGGATCGCGCGTGAAACCGACGACTACATGTCGAACACGTGGGACGATATCGTGATCTGCTACGTGGCGACGGAAGCGAACCAGGGAGTGCTCGGAAAGTCGATTGCCCGCATCGCCGCCGAACGAGGCCGACCCGCGCCCGAGACGGCTATGGACCTGATCGAAGAAGAGACCGGCTCGGTGTTTGTGATCTCATTCAACAACAACGAAGCCAATCTAGCCAGGGTGTTGACCCATCCGCTGACTTCGGTGATCACAGATGGTCTGGTTACCGAAGGACTATCGCATCCACGGACGTACGGCACCTATCCAAAGTTCTTCGGCGAGTATGTCCGGGAGAAGAAGTTGATGCCGATCGAACAGGCGGCCGTGAAAACCAGCGCGCAGGCCGCCCGCCGTTTCCGCATGCGGGACCGGGGGCAGTTACAGCAGGGCTGGTTCGCGGACATCGTGGTCTTCGACGCCGGTTCGATCGGGACGGAATCCGATTACCGCAATCCGGCCCGCGATCCGCACGGGATTCATCACGTGTTGGTGAACGGCATGTTCGCGGTGCGGGACGGCAAGCTCACTGAAGCCCGCGCGGGTGTGGCGTTACGGCATCAGGCGAATTGAGATCGAGGACCCGCCTCGGCAAGATCGCTTCCAATTGCACTGGAACGCACGATCACGAGGTCACGTGCGGCACATGTCAAAGTTGTCCGCTCCCTTCCCGTCGCTGCTCCGCAGAAACGCAACCCCATGGCTGACGCCGTGGGCTCCTTGCGTTGGGCAACGACACCCCCTAAGTCAGCCTCAGGGAGGGGGTCGCGTTTCTGTCCGTGACCGGAAGGGAGCGGGCAGTCCAATTTCCGTACGGTTCTCCGCTCGGGGCTGCGACGCGCTTCTCATTCGTTAAGCTGGAAGAAGTGTCCCGACTCAGCCGCAAACCCGAGGTGATGAGTCCCGCCGGGTATTGGCCGCAGTTGCACGCAGCCGTCGAAGCGGGGGCGGACTCCGTCTACTTCGGGCTGAAACACTTCACGGCACGCGCCAAGGTCGGCTTCTCCCTCGCGGAACTGGAGGAGGTCATGCGGACCCTGCACCGCCGCGGCGTTCGCGGGTTCGTCACCTTCAACACCCTGATCTTCGATCACGAAATCGAGGAAGCCGCGAGGTCCCTGGCGCGGATTGCCGAGTCCGGCGCCGATGCCATCATCGTGCAGGATCCGGCTGTGCTCGCGTTGGCGCGCGAGATTGCACCCGACCTCGAACTCCACGCCAGCACCCAGATGAGCATCACGGACGCGAGGGGCGCCCGGTTGGCCGCGGAGATGGGCGCGCAACGCGTAACGCTGGCCCGCGAACTGTCGCTCTCCGGGATTCAGGCCATCCGCGAACAGGTCGACGTCGAACTCGAAGTCTTCGTCCACGGCGCGTTGTGCGTCGCCTATTCCGGGCAGTGCTTCTCGTCGGAAGCCTGGGGCGGGCGGAGCGCGAATCGGGGACAGTGCGCGCAAGCGTGCCGCCTGCCTTACGAACTGGTCGTCGACGGCGTAGTCAAGCCACTGGGTGACGCGCGGTATCTGTTGTCGCCCGGCGATCTGTTCGCCCTGCGGCAGGTTCCGGAACTGGTCGAGATCGGCGTGGCGGCGCTGAAAATCGAGGGCCGCTACAAAGAGGCCGACTACGTCGCCGCGGCGACCGAAGCCTATCGAAATGCGGTTGACGAAGCCTGGGCGGGCCGGTCCGCTCCCGTCACCGACGCGGAGGCCCTTCGCCTCGAGCAGGTATACTCGCGCGGACTGGGTCCGTATTTTCTCACCGGCGCCAATCATCAGGCCGTGGTGCGGGGACGCGCTCCCAGGCATCGAGGCGTATGGATGGGGCGCGTCGTCAAACCTTCCGAGGGCGGAGTGATTGTCGAGCCGGGCGCGGCCAACCGGATCTCGCCGCTGAAACCCGGGGACGGATTGGTCTTCGACGCAAGCGATTGGAGGAGCCCTCAGGAACCGGAAGAAGGAGGCCGCCTGTTTGAGATCGTGCCGCTGAGGGAAGGACGCTGCGAACTCCGATTTGGGCGCGGCGCGATCGACTGGCGACGTATCCGGCCCGGCGACATGGTATGGCGGACAAACGACCCCGCCGTCGACAAGTCCCTGCGCGTCTTCACAAACGCGGCGGCGCCGGTGAGGAAGCAAGCCGTCGCGGCGACGGTGATCGCAGTGGCTGGTGGGCCCCTGGAACTGACGCTAACGCTGGTGGAGGATCCAGGCACATCGGTTCGCGTGTTCGGGCAGGAACCGCTGCCGCCCGCGCGAAACCAGGGAGTCACGTCGGAAATGATCCGCCAGCACCTGGAGCGGATGGGCAACACGCCCTATTTGCTGACGCACGTGGACCTGAAGACCAGCGGAGAGCCTTTTGTCGCCGCCTCACTGATGAACCAGCTCCGGCGTGAGGCGGTAGAGGCGCTGGCCGCCCGGCAAAGCGAACCCCGTCCCATCTCGGTTCACTCTTATCTCGATGCCGTTCGCCGCCTGCAGCCTCGCGCGAAGGCGCCGGCGACGCGGGAAGGCGCGCAACTTCACCTGCTGGTCCGCACACCGGAACAACTGGCAGCGGCCATTGGTGCAAGGCCGGCCAGTCTGACCCTCGACTATCTGGATCTCTATGGGCTCAAGCCCTCGGTCGATCTGGTGAGGCAGTCGGGATTGACCGTGCGCGTCGCCAGCCCTCGTGTGCTCAAGCCGGGGGAAGAGAAGATCGCTGCCCACCTGGCGCGATTCGAATGCCCGATCCTGGTGCGGCCGGCCGGGTTAGTGTGTGCGTTGCGCGAAAGTAGCGAGGCCGAACTGGTGGGTGACTTCAGCTTGAACGCCGCCAACGCCATCAGCGCGAACCTGCTGCTGGGCATGGGTCTCACGCGCATCACGCCGGCCCACGATTTGAATGCCGCCCAGGTGGCGGAACTGGCGCGCGAGGTCGGGCCCGGCCGCATCGAGGCGATCGTCTACCAGCATCTTCCGGTGTTCCATACGGAGCACTGCGTGTTCTGCCGGTTTCTCTCCACGGGCACGAGCTACAGAGATTGCGGCCGGCCGTGCGAAACCCATCGGGTCGAACTGCGCGACACGAACGGACGCTCCCACCCGGTGATGGCCGATGTCGGCTGCCGCAACACGGTCTTTGGGGCGGAGGCGCAGGAGGCCGGCGCCCACCTCGACTCCTGGCGGGAGACGGGCATCCGGCACTTCCGCATCGAGTTCGCGCACGAATCCGGTGAGCAGGTTACTGTAATCGCGGCGGCGTTCCGGGCTTGCCTCGACGGCGAGATCAGCGTCCGGCAACTCCAGGAAACGTTGCGCCGGACCTCGCCGCAAGGGACAACGCAGGGAAGCCTGTTCGTGTCCCCGGATTATCTGGCGCTCCCGATCCTGCAGTGAGGCCGGACATTCACAAGGCGGGTTTTCTGCTGGTTCGCGAGGGACGCGTGCTGTTGTGCCGGAAGCACCGATCGACCGCGCTGCTGATTCTGCCCGGCGGGCGGATTGAGAACGGCGAGTCGGCGGAGGAATGTGTGCGGCGCGAGCTACGCGAGGAGTTGGGCGAGGTGGAACCGGCCGGGCTCCAGTTTCTGGGCGCATATGAAGAACAGGCCGCCGAAGGCGACGGGCGAACGATCCGGATTGAGTTATTCGGCGGCGAACTCACGGGCCGGCCCCAGGCATGCGCGGAGATCGCGGAGTTAGTCTGGTTCGGTGTCGACGACGATCGGGCGCTGTTGGCGCCGAGCCTCCGGAACCGTATCGTGCCGGATCTGATCGAACGGCGGGTGTTGCCTTGGAGCGGATAACGGAGGTCCGCAGGCGGTGGTCAAGACACGATTGGTCACCGCGCAATTGGAGAACTGAGCCCGGCAACCCCCTCCCTCACGGTCGGGGCTGCAGAATGGCAGGTGCATGGAGAACAAGGAAATCGCGCGCATCCTGGTCGAAACCGCCGACCTGATGGAGATCGGCGGAGAGGATACGTTCCGCATCCGCAGCTATCGCAACGGCGCGACTGCGATCGAAGGATACACCGAGCGAGTCGCGGAGATTCTGGCGGACTCGTCGCGCAAAGTGACCGATATTCCCGGTATCGGCAAGGGCCTGGCCTTCGTATTGGCCGAAATTGTCGAGCGCGGATCGTGCGAGAAGCGCGATCTGTGGCTGGGGAAATTCGGCGGTGTGGCGCTGGAGATGCTCCGGATTCAGGGTCTCGGGTCCAAGGGGATCAAGCTCATTCTCGAAAGCTATCCCATCCGCACCATCGACGAATTGGAAAAGCTGTGCCGGGAGCAGAAGATCCGCGAACTGCCGCGCATGGGCGCCAAACTCGAAGAGAAGGTCCTGAAGTCGATCGAGCAGTTGCGGCGGCAAAGCGGACGGTTCCTGCTGAGCTTTGCCGACGGAGTGGCTGCGGAGTTGAAGCAGCACCTTGCCCAGGTTCCGGGCGTCGAGCAGATCGTGCCGTCGGGGAGCCTGCGCCGCGGCCGGGAGACGGTCGGCGACCTCGACCTGCTGGTGACCGGAACTGCCAGCGCCGACTCGGTATTGAGCCACTTTCTGAAGCATCCCGATATCCATGACGTGCTGGGTCGTGGCGAGAACAAGGCCAGTGCCAAGTTCGGAGCGCAAGGACTGCAGGTGGACGTGCGGGCGCTCCGGCGCGAAAGCTTCGGCGCGGCTCTGCAATACTTCACCGGCAGCAAAGAGCACAACGTCGCCATCCGCACGCGTGCTGTGAAGATGGGCTTCAAGCTGAACGAATACGGTCTGTTCAAGACCGACACGGACGAACTGGTGGTGAGTGAGACGGAAGAGGAAGTCTACCGGGCTCTGGGCCTCGATTGGATTCCGCCCGAAATGCGCGAGAACCTGGGCGAGATCGACCTTGCCGCCGAAGGACGCTTGCCGCGGTTGGTGAACCTCGATGACATTCGCGGCGACCTCCACATGCACACGCGCGAGACCGACGGGCGCGCGACGCTCGAAGAGATGGCCGAGGCCGCGCGCGCAATGGGCTACGAGTACATCGCCATTACCGACCATTCCAAGGCGCTGGCCATGGCGAACGGGTTGGACGAGCGGCGCGTGGTGGAGTTCGCCCACCGTGTGCGGGAGATCAATCGCCAGGATCTGGGCATCCGCATCTTCTCGGGGATCGAGTGCGACATTCTCCGCGATGGCTCGATGGACCTGGCCGAAGACGCCCTGGCCGAACTCGACTTCGTCATCGGCAGTGTCCACAACCACATGAACCTGGAAGCCGCGGAGATGACCGATCGCATGCTGAAGGCGCTGGAGAGCCCTTCCCTTCGGGTGATCGGGCATCCCACCGGCCGGCTGCTGCTGCACCGCGAACCGTTCCACTGGGACTTTGAGCGAATCGTGGACGAGGCGGTGCGGCGGGGCGTACGGTTTGAAATCAATTCCTCGCCCGAAAGGCTAGACCTGGAGCCTGCCCTGGTCCGAACAGCCAAAGCAAGGGGTGCGCGGTTCGTGGTTGCGACTGACGCGCACCACCCCAAGCATCTGGCCCATATGCGCTATGGCGTGACCGTTGCCCGGCGGGCCTGGCTCGGCCCCGATGATATTCTGAATACGTTGCCGTTGGCGGCGTTTCAGGCCGCCCTCGAACGGGCCTGAGCTACCAAACCGAACGTTCGCGAGTCCAACCGGAAGAACACGATGCGAATCACTAACTGTCTGCTTGCCGTCGCGTGCGCACTACCGTGCATTGGCGCTGATATTCAGGTTCCCTTCGAGAAATACAAGCTGAAGAACGGCCTGCGCGTGCTGCTCTCGCGAGACACCTCGGTGCCCGTGGTCACCGTGTACGTGCTATACGGCGTGGGCGCGCGTTCGGAGGAGAAGGGCCGCACGGGCTTCGCGCACCTGTTCGAGCACATGATGTTTCAGGGGTCGGCCAATGCGCCCAAGGGCGTGCACTTCAAGACTGTGGAATCGAACGGCGGCAACCTGAACGGCTCCACCCATCCCGACTACACGGACTATTTCGAGACCCTCCCCTCGAACAAACTTGCCGTTGGGTTGTGGCTCGAGTCCGACCGGATGCGCAGCCTGGCTATTACCAAAGCGAACCTCGACAACCAAAAGGAAGCGGTGAAACAGGAACGCCGTCTCAGCTTCGACAATCGCCCGTACAACACCGCCATCGTCGACAAGTGGCCCTTGATCGCGTTCCAGAACTGGCAGAGCAACCATTCCCTCATCGGCTCGTTCGAGGATTTGAACGCGGCCGGCGTCGAGGATGTTTCCAGGTTCTTCAAAATCTACTATGCGCCCAACAATGCGGTGCTGACGATTGTGGGCGACTTTCAGCCGGCCGAGGCGAAGAAGTGGATCGAAACGTATTTCGGGGACATTCCGGCGCAGGATCAGCCGAAACATCCGGATATGACGGAGCCGCCCATCACCCAGCCTCGCCACGAAACGGTGAAAGACGCGCTGGCGCGGGTTCCCGCCGTGATTGCGGGCTATCCAGGCCCGGCGCGGCGTTCGCCCGACTACTATGCGCTGGTGATGGCGGACGTGCTGCTGACTGGCGGCGAAAGTTCGCGCTTGCAGCAGAACCTGGTGAAAGGCAAACAGTCGGTCATTCAGTACGAAGCGAATCCGGGGTGGCCGTTCGCCGGCGCCAGCGACTACAAGGAACCGGGCCTCTACGCCGTGTTCGCCCTTCACAATCCGTCGTTCACCGGCAAACAGATCCTCGACCAGATTCAAGAGGAGTTCGGCAAGCTGGCAGCTCAGCCGGTGGAGATGAAGGAGCTGAACCGGGCCCGTACGTTTCTGCGCGCCTCCCGCATCAAGGAACTGCAGGGCACCATGGCCCGCGCCCGCCTGCTGGCGCAGTACGAGCTCTTCGACGGCAACCCGGGGTTGATTTCCACCGAGATGGATCAACTGCTGGCCGTAACGCCGCAGCAAATCCAGGCGGTGGTGAAGAAATACCTGGACGGAAACAGACGTGTCTCGATGGAAATTGTCCCGGCCCCTCGCAAGGGCGGGAAGGAGGGCAAGTAAGATGCGAGGCGTACTAACCGGAGTTCTGTTTGCGGCTTGCCTGCACGGCCAAGCCATTGACCGGACCAAGCCTCCGGGAACTCCACCGCTCCCGCCGTTCAAGATCCCGGCCATGACCGAGAGCACGCTGGCAAACGGCCTGACCGTCGTGACCCTTCAGGACGGCCGGTTCCCCCTGGTGACGGTGCGACTGGCTTTTTCGACGGGGTCGCGATTCGACCCGAAGGACAAACCAGGTCTGGCGGAAGCCGTGGCGTCGCTGTTGACAGAAGGTACCAAAAGCCGAGTGTCGCGGCAGATCGCCGAGGAGGTCAACGAGATCGGGGGGTCGCTGAGCGCGTCGGCGAGCGCCGATTCGCTGATTCTGGCCGGATCGGCGCTGTCGGAGAGCACCGGCAAGTTGATTGACCTGGTGGCCGATGTCGCGCGCAACGCAACGTTCCCCGCGGATGAAGTCGCCCTCTACAAGCAGAACCGGAAGCAGCAGTTGTTGGAACAGCGGTCGCAGTCGGAGTTCCTGGCGGATGAGAAGGTGAAAGAGGTCGTCTTCGGCGATCATCCCTACTCGCGGCAGAATCCCACGCCGCAGTCGATCGACGCCCTGGATACGGCCGTGTTGGCCGGCTTTCGCGACCGGTTGCTGGCCCCGAATCAGGCAGTCCTCATCCTGCTAGGCAAGCTGCCGCCGCGCCCTGCATTGTTGAAGATGCTGGAGGCGAAGTTCGGCGGCTGGCAGAAGCGCGACGTTCCCGCGCCTCCCTCGGGTCCCCTGCCCGCGGCCAAACGCACGATCACTCTGGTCGACCGGCCGGGTTCCGTGCAGGCGGACGTCCACGTCGGCCGTCTCGGCATCACGCGCACGGATCCGGCCTACTATGCGCTGACCGTCGGGAACGCCATCCTCGGAGGCGGTACGTCGTCGCGCCTGTTCAACGGCATTCGCGAAAAGAAAGGCTACGCCTATTCCGTCTACTCGTACAACCTGGCGCAGAAAGACGCAGCGATCTTCTCCGCCGCCATGCAGGTCCGGAACGAGGTAGCGGGTGACGCCATCGCCGAGCTGCTGGGAGAACTGAAGAAGATGACCAGCGAGCCGGTGACGAGCCAGGAACTGTCGAGCGTCAAGAACTACCTCAGCGGCAACTTCGTCATTCGGATGCAGAGCCAGGACGCGCTGGCCACCCAGATCGTCACGGTCAAGTCGATGGGGCTGCCGAAGGATTACCTCGAGATGTACACGCAGCGAATTCGCTCCGCGGAGCCCGACCAGATCCTGAACGCGGCTAGGCGAGTGATGGATCCGGAAACGTCCGCCCTGGTGGTGGTGGGGGATTCCAAGCAGATCAAGGCGAAGCTGGACGCACTGGGTAGCGTGGAAGTGGTTCCCGCGAAGTGACCATGAAAATTGTCGAGAAGAAGCAGGTCTACGAGTGCGGGTTGTTCGCGGTCACCGAGGAGCACGCCACCGACGGCAAGGACTATCACATCCAGCGGTCGATCGTGCGCCACAACGGTTCGGCGGTCATGATGGCGGTGGACGAGAAGAAGCGGATTCTCCTGGTGCGCCAGTATAGAGTGCCGGCGGGGCGCTATCTGTGGGAGCTGCCGGCGGGAAAGCTCGATCCCGGAGAGAAGGCCCTGCAGGCCGCCAAACGGGAACTGGTTGAAGAAACCGGCTACCGCGCGAAGCAGTGGAAGAAACTGGTGACGTTCTATCCGAGCCCGGGGTATGTGAGCGAGACTATGACCATCTACCTGGCGACGGGATTGACCGCCGGGGATGCGGCTCCCATGGAGGACGAACGAATCGAAGGCCGGTGGTTCGCGGCCAAAGACGTTCAATCGATGATCGCCGCGGGCCGGATTCAGGACGGCAAGACCATCATCGGGTATTCGCTGTGGAAGCAACTGCGCTGAGAGGACACGATGCGGCTGGCATGCGGAGGGTTGCTCGTTGGGCTGGCGTCGACGGCGTGGGGTCAGTCTCCGCCCGCGCTCGATTGGGATGCGATTGCGCGTCGCCTGACCGGCGCCGTCAAGGCGCAGGCGGGCGAGAAAGTCCTGATCCGCGCCCACCAGTCGTATTTCCGTGAAGTCACGTCTCGCGTGGCGAAATCCCTTCACGCCACGGTGATCGACGACGCGAGGCCGCTGCCGTCCCTCGACGGTTACGGCATCTTCTATTGGATGCCCCTGGGCGACAACGGCCGGCAGTTGACCCCCGCCGAACGCCAGGCGGTGGCGAAGTGGCTGGATGGCGGCGGCCGGCGGCGGTCGATTCACTTCCATTGGCCGGAAGGCAGCCGCCGGACGGACGGCACCCAGACCGCGCACACTCCTGAACTGGACGCGATGTACGCCCGGGCGCTCGACATCGACTACGCGGCCCTCGACGCCAACATGGATCGCGCGATCCGTTTCTTCAGGAAGGGCACCGTGCGCATCCTGACGCCCCAGGGGACGGACCTGATGTTCCGCACCGGCCTGCGCCCGTGGAACAAGCAAAACGGGGACATGTCCGGCGAGCGCGCCCTGGCCGCCAGGATGCGAGTCGACCGCGAGATCGAGTATCCGGCGGGCGTCCTGCGCGTGGCGCCGATCGAGATGACGCCGCACGGCAGGTTGGCGCTCCCCGAAATGCGGGTGGGAGACACGGTGGCGCGAAAAGTGTCCCTGCTTTTCGACAACGGACGGATCTCGCGCGTAAGCGCGGAGACCGGTCAGGACGCCATCGAATCCTATTTGAAGCAGAACGGAGACTCGGCGTTTCAGTTCCGCGAGTTCGCCCTGGGGTTCAACCCCAAGCTGGAACTGGTTGACGCCCTGACGATTCCCTACTTCGGCTACGGGGCCGGCGTCGTGCGGGTGAGCCTGGGTGACAACGAGGAACTCGGCGGCACGATTCGCGGTGGATTCTCGCGCTGGTTCTTCCTGCCGGACGCGTCGGTTCACGTGGACAATCGCTACTTCGTGCGCAACGGCAAGCTGGTTCCGTAACCCAGGGTCGAGGGACGTGGACGGCTAGCCGAAAATATCGCTCTTCGAGAGAACAATGCCGAATTCCGGCAGTTCCAACTGTTCTACTTCATGGAGTCCGTCGCCGCGATACACAAGCAATTTGCGGTCTTCCGGATCGGCCACCCAAATGTGCGCCACGCCCCATCGCCGGTACTCATCAAGCTTTGGCACCACGTAACCAATACGGTCGTCCGGTGAAAGCACCTCAATGGCGGCCAGTGGAGGATGATCGGGAAAGCCGCACTCCGGTTCCGAGGCAAAGACGGCGACATCCGGAATCCGGTAGCGCGTGGGAGTGACCTTGTGGCGAACTTCCGGAACGACAAAGATTCCGGTAGTCTTCTCCCACTGCCGAAGCAGGTAGATAAAGGTGCCCTGCACACGTCCGTGCGACTTGTTGCCCCTGTTCCGCTCCACAATCTCGCCATCGAGGTACTCGCGGTCGGAGCCGTCGAATACCGTGTGGAGGTACTCTTCAACGCTCAACAGCGTCTGCGGGCGCATGGCTTCACACTAGCAGAAAGCAAACTGGCGAAAGAATGTTGCACCCGGGCGCTTCAAATCGGCGCCCCTGGAGTGGTTTCTGGCGAGCCGAGTTATGATTGGGCGACATGCCCGGCCGCCTGTTCCTCATCGATAGCTATGGCTTTCTGTTCCGCGCCTATCACGCGCGGGCGCGCTCCGGCGCGCCGCCCATGCGGACCTCGACGGGGATGTCTACCGAGGCGGTCTACATCTTCAACAACATGGTCCGCAAGCTTCTGAAAGCCTACCAGCCGGAGTGGATGGCGGCCGTGTTCGAGAGCATCGGCCCGACGTTGCGCGAGCAGGAATTCAAGGAGTACAAGGCCAACCGCGTCGAGACGCCGCCAGATCTGATTGAACAGATTCCCTACGTACGCAAGGTGCTGGAGGCGATGCGCATTCCGATCCTCGAATACGCGGGCTATGAGGCCGACGACGTGATCGGCACCCTCTCCCGCCGCGTGTCGGAATCCGGGGTGGACGTGGTGATTGTTTCGAGCGATAAGGACATGCTGCAACTGGTGAACGAGCGCGTGTCCATGCTGAATCCGGCCAAGGACGATACGTGGTACGACCCCGCCGGCGTCAAGGAATTCATGGGCGTCCATCCGGGCCAGGTGGCGGATCTGCTGGCGCTCAAGGGCGACTCCGTGGACAACATTCCGGGAGCGCCGGGAATCGGGGACAAGGGGGCCAGGGACCTCATCGAACAGTTCGGCTCGGTGGAAGCGGCGCTCGAGCGCGCCGGCGAGGTGGCGCGGAAGGCGTACCGCGAGAGCTTGACTCAGAATCGCGAACAGATTCTGCTGAGCAAACGCCTGGCGACCATCGAGACCGCGGTGCCCATCCCGGCGTCGCTCGATCAACTGAAAGCCCAGGAGCCCGACCCCGCCCTGCTGAAGCAGGTCTACAAGGAACTGGAGTTCCACAGCCTGTTGGGTGAGTTGGGGCCCAGCGAGGATCAACGGCCCAAAGACTACCGGCGGCTGGAAGGAGAGGCCGCCGAAGAATGGCTTGCCGCGATTCCCCGGGAGTCGATCGTTGCGGTCGCGTGCGCGGAGGGCGGCGACGATCTGCTGGCGCCCGCCGTCGTGGCGCTCGCGGGGCGAAGCGGCGAGGCCTGCGCCATTCCCGCGCCGGTCCCCTCCGCCGTGCGCGCGTTGCTCGAAGACCCGGCGCGGCACAAAGCCGCCGCCGATGTGAAGTCGGCATTGCTGGCGCTCGAGACCATGGGCATCGAGGGCCGCGGCTTCACCGGCGACCTGATGCTCTACGGATTCCTGCTGGAGGCGGATCCCGGGGCCTGCTCGCTCGAATCGCTGGTCCGGCGCAAGCTCGACCTGGCCGCTCCCGCGGCGCCCGAGGCCGAAGCCGACGCGGTTCTTGAACTGACGCCCTTGCTGAGCGCCGAAGTGGACCGCCGCGGCTTTCGCGAGCTGTACGAAACCCTTGACCTGCCGCTGACGGCGGTACTCGCGCGGATGGAACGCTGGGGCGTCCGGATCGATACGGCGGTGCTGGGCGGAATCGCCGCCCGGATGGATCAGACCATTCAGGGGCTGACGGCCGCGATTCACGCAATGGCGGGGCGGCCGTTCAACATCAACTCGCCGCAACAATTGGCTAAGGTCCTGTTTGAAGAGTTGAAGCTGCCGGCCCCCTTCCGATCCGGCAAGGGCAAATCGATCTCGACGGCCGCCGACGTTCTGGAAGAACTGGCGGCCGAGCACGAGATCGTGAGCAAAGTGCTGGAGTACCGCCAGGTGACCAAGCTCAAAGGGACGTACGTGGATGCGCTGCCGGAACTGATTCGTCCGTCGACGGGCCGCCTCCACACGAGCTTCAACCAGGCCGGCGCGGCCACCGGCCGGCTGTCGTCGTCGAACCCGAATCTGCAGAACATTCCCATCCGGACAGAACTCGGCCGCGAGATTCGCGCGGCCTTTGTGCCGGAACCCGGATGGAAGCTGGTGGTCGCCGATTACTCGCAGATCGAATTGAGGCTGCTGGCGCACATGTCGCGCGATCCCGTTTTAGTGGACTCGTTCCGCAACGGCGAAGACATCCACACGCGGACGGCGGCGGAGGTGTTCGGCGCTGCGCCCTTGATGGTGACCTCCGAGATGCGGCGCAGCGCCAAGGCCGTGAACTTCGGCATCGTGTACGGCATCAGCGGATTCGGGCTGGCCCAGCAACTCGGCATCCCGCGCGCGGAGGCGGAAAAGTACATCCGGAACTACTTCGAGCGCTATGCCGGCGTGAAGCGGTTCATCGACGCGACCATCGCCGAGGTGAGGCAGACCGGCGTGACACGCACGCTGTTCGGCCGCGAGCGGCCGATTCCCGACATTCAGAGCCGGAACCCGAACGCGCGCGGCTTCGCGGAGCGAACGGCGGTGAACTCGCCACTCCAGGGGACGGCGGCGGATCTGATCAAGCTGGCGATGATCCGGATCGACCGGGCCCTGGAGGAGCGGCGCCTGCGCTCGCGCCTGCTGTTGCAGGTACACGACGAGCTGGTGCTGGAGGCGCCGGCGGACGAGGTGGAGACGGTCTCGGAACTGGTGAAGCGCGAGATGGAGCAGGCTCATCCGATCGAGGTCCCGATGGTGGTGGACGTGGGCGCCGGAGACAACTGGCGGGACGCGAAGTAAGTGATTACCGAACGTCCCCGCGCGGAACTACGCGGCGCCGCTGCTTCGAATATTCGGCGCGCTGGAGCGTTCACACCGCTGCCACCGTGTTTATCTTTTCCATACTTTCCGGTAAGCACGCATCAGGTTCAGGCCGAGTACCTTCTCGATTTCAACGTCGGAATAGCCTCGGCGGACCATTTCGCGCACGACGTTCGGCATGCCCCTCATTTTTTGTTAGGCTGGGCGCCCGCAATTTATCCTGCTACCCTGACGCGAGCCTGAATATCCAGGAGGTCAGCATGGATTACGACGTAATCGTGATCGGAAGCGGATTCGGAGGAGCGATCACCGCCTGCCGGCTGGCGGAAAGCGGAAGAAAAGTCCTCATTCTCGAGCGTGGCCGGCGCTGGGACAAGACGAACTATCCGCGCCAGCCGGAAGACGCCTGGGTCTGGGATCCCGATCAGCCAGAGAAGAAAAACGGCTGGCTCGATCTGCGCGTCTTCCGGGATATGACCGTCGCACAGGGCGCCGCGGTCGGTGGTGGTTCGCTGATCTACGCCAACGTGTCCGCGATCCCGCCGGAGCATGTCTTCGACAACGGCTGGCCTCCGGAGATCACGTTCACCAGGATGCAGCCGTTCTATCAGCAGGTGGGTGCATTCATGAACGTGCAGAAGGTCCCGGATAACCAGTGGACTGAGCGCATGCGGCTGATGAGAGACGCGGCGAACAACACGGGCAACGGAAGCCGGTTCCAAAAGGTCGAGCTGGCGATCTCGTTCGATCCGGCGTGGAGCTACCAGCAGGTGGATCCGCACAGCTTCGCCAAATCGAAAACGTTCACCAATGCACAAGGCGTCCAGCAGGGCACCTGCGTGCATCTCGGCAATTGCGTGGTCGGGTGCGATGTCGACGCCAAGAACACGCTCGACCGCAACTACATCGCATGGGCGGAAAAGCATCAGGCGGAGGTGCGGCCGCTGCACCTCGCCACCAATATCGAGTCAATCGCTGGCGGCTATAAGATCAGCTATGACGAGTTGCGCAACGGCCAGCGCATTCCCGGCAGCGCCACCGCCGAATTGGTAATTGTCGCCGCCGGTTCCCTCGGATCGACGGAGTTGCTGCTTCGTTGTAAGCTCCAGACGCAGACGCTTCCCAACGTCAGCGACCGGCTCGGGCACAATTGGTCGAGCAACGGCGACTTCCTCACGCCCGCCTTCCACTTCTTCCGCAACGTCAACCCGACGCGCGGCCCGACAATCGCCTGCATCATCGATTTCCACGACCGCTCCGTGAACAACCAATCGTTCTGGATCCAGGACGGAGGCTTCCCCGACGTGCTCAGCAACCTCCAGGGAGGCGAGTCCGCGTCTGCGCTGGTCCGCTTCCTGAATACGCTGTTGCGCTCGCCGCTTGCGCCGATCATGCCTTGGTTCGCGCAGGGCATCGACGCCGCCGACGGCAAGTTGAAACTGAGAAACGGCAAGCTCGATCTCGATTGGGATATCGACACGTCGGAGGCCGTGATCGAAGCGATTGTCGAGAAGCACGAGCAGTTCGCGAGCGCCACCGGAGGACTCGCGGTGGTGCCGCCGACATGGCGATTCTTCAAGGATCTGATCACGCCCCATCCGCTTGGCGGCTGCAACATGGGCACGAGCGCCGCCAACGGCGTCGTCGATCATCGCGGCGAGGTGTTCGGCCATCCGAAGCTCTATGTGATCGACGGAGCGATTGTGCCGGAGGCGGTCGGAGTCAATCCGTCACGCACCATCGGGGCGCTGGCGGAACGGGCCGCGAAGATGATCATCGACGGCACGTAGCACAGGCTTTAGCTTGTGCGTGGAGAACTGGGGGGCCGTCCACAACGCGTTTCCTGTTTTCTGGATCGCTTATTTGAATCCAATCATGCACTTACGCGCGACAGACGACAGGCTCACAGGCCCGGCCTGCCCCTTGTTTCTGCTCCAGGAAATGCCGAAGCCGCGAAATCCCAGGCCCACGCGCCAACGCCGAAAGTAAATCCAGCCGTCTGCCTATCGTTTGATCGCGTGGCTGCCAATGGTGGGCGGTCGCGGGCTCGAACCGCGGACCTCCTGCTTGTAAGGCAGGCGCTCTAACCGGCTGAGCTAACCGCCCGGCTTCGACCAGAGTAACACTTTCGCCAAAACGGCCATGGCTGGCTCGGGACACACACGCTCCGGCGCCTCCCCAGCACGGTTGTCTTTCGGGCTGAAAAGACCGCTTGTCCGCGGCCTTCCGGCCGCGGTTCGGATGAAGCGGCCCTCTCCCCGTCAGGCGCCTTCCCTTCGTTCCGCCACCCCGATGCCCGCATACTGATTCCCGTCGTAGTACATGAGAGTACGCCGACCCAACCGGAGCACCGACGGATAACAGGTCATTTCCTGGTCCCACCCCGTGGCGCTGACGTCCAGCACCGGTTCCGGCCACCACTTGAACCGGATTCCGTCCGCGCTCTCGGCATAGTGGATTCGATAGTGCTCCCCATCCTTCGCGCAACTGAACCACATCCGATACTGACCGCCCGAGAACTCCACAAACGGCTTCGAACACGTCGTGCCCACCTTCCCGATCGGTGGCGGCAGATTGAGGAGCGCACCCGCGGGATGGCGCTCGAACGAGTGTCCCCCATCGGTCGAGACTGCCAGCGCCACCGAGATCTTGTGATGGTCCGGCGCCGGGCGCGAGATTGCCGTGTACCACATCCAATACTCGGCGCCTACCCGCAGGACGGCGCAGGAGCCGGTGCCGTGCTCGTCGCAAGCGAAGGGACGGCCGCGATCGAACAGAAGACGTCCCGTGCGAGTCCAGGTCCGTCCCCCATCGTCGCTTTCGGCCAGTGAAGTGCCCCACAGCTTCCGGCGGCCCGGTCCCGGCAAGAACTCGCCATTCCAGGTGGCATAGTACAGGTGCCAGTGGGTTTCCGTGATGGGCAGCACCCAGGGATAGCTGACCCAGTGAGAGTCGATCGAGCCCGGTTTGCCGAAGTCCAGCAGAGGCCGGTCAGAAAGCTTCCGCCACGTGAGTGGATCGGCCACGTCCGCTTCCGCCAGGCCGACCCGGCGAAGTTCGCCCTCGATGCTCATGTAATACATGCGCAGGCGATCTCCGGCTCGGATCACGTGAGGCGCCGAAGGGTAGTGGTCCCACACGTTGTCCGCCGTGCACGGCAGGATCGGACCCAGCTTGTTCCACCGCTGAGGAGAGGCGCCGTCCGCCTGGCTGGCGCGCGCGCCGCCTCCCATCGAGGCTGAGGCGAGGCAGGTTGAGATGAAACGGCGGCGATGCATGGTCAGGTCCTCCCGAAGAGCGCCTTCCTCGCAACCAAGGCGAACTGCCTGCGCAAGCACGCAACTCGCTCGGCTACGCCGAGCGGTTCAGAAGCCTCGACCGCGGGGACTGCAAAAGCATATCAGGGCACGAACTGGAACGCATAGAGCTTGGCCGCTCGCAACCGGAATGCCAGGCGAACCGGCTTGGTCTGGAGCGCGCCCACATCGCCCTTGCCCTTCCACGTGACCTTCTGGCCCAGATGGTTACGGTAGTTCACGTCGCAATCGGCAAAGGTGTAGCCGGCGATCGGCGCCCCGTGCTCGTCGCGCAGTTCCACCAGCACCTGGCCCATCGCGGAGGCGTTCATGTTGAGTTCGAGCGAGGTCCCGACGAAGCGCAGGGGCGGCGTGTGGAACGACCCGCCGGCCATGCCGGCGTCCACCGAGACGAATCCGTCCAGCCGCTGCTCGACGCGGAAGATCGCGCCGATGCCCCACAACTCGCCATAACCTTGATACGCCCCGTGTGTGTGGCGCATGCCGCCATAATACTGATACAGGCGGTTGTTCACCCGCAGCATGCCGATGTGCATGTACATCGACCCGGCGTCTCCCTCATCGTCCAGACCCAGTTCGATATAGGGCGCGCGCTCCACCCGTTGAAACACCACGCCGTCGCGGCTCGCGGCCATCTGGATGTCGAGCGGACCGTCGTTGCGATACTTGCTTTTGGGCGGCTCCGGAAAGTGCTGGTAGGCGCTGGGGAACATGAAGTACGCATCCGCCGCCCACGGGTATTGGACCACGGCCGAGGTGTAGTGGTCGGAAGGCTGCGGATCGGCTTCGTCAAATCCGAAGGACGTCGGTATCTGCGTGGTCGGCGGCTGCACCCGTTCGGCGGCCCACACACGGCCTGCCGGCGCGTTCCGGTCGTACGGCCACGGCGCCAGCAGGTCGCCCGTCTCGACGCGGCCGATCTTGCGGCCTTTGTCCCATTTGCGCAGATAAGCCACGTACTTGCGGAGTCGCGTGTCATAGAACGCCATGTTCACGGTGTCGGGATGGAACGGCAGGACCCTGTGGGGATGGAGTTCCCAGCGCAACCCGTCGGGCGACGTGTAGACGTAGATGCCGGCTTCGCCGTTGGGCGCTTTCTCGCGCGGGAGGATGGCGACCATCTTGTATCGCTCGGCGGCAGAGGCGGTGGGATCGCGGAAAATGCCGCCGGCGTTCTCGATATTGGTTTCCATCAGGATGTTGTTGGCGCGGGAGCCGCGCCATTCGAATAGCCCCAGATTCGGCTTGCGCCACGTGATGCCGTCGTTCGATTCCGCGTAGCACAACCGGAACTGCCCGAGCACACCTTCGGCGGGCATGGCCGTGTACCACATCCGATAGCGGCCGTCTTCCTCCAGCACGGTGCCGGCGCCGGTCACCCATCCGGCGTCCCAAGGCCGGTCGCCGCGCAGCACGGCGCCCTTCTTGACCGGCGGATTCATCCTGAGCGCAACGCCGTCGGAAGCCTGGATGAAGCGCTGGTCGATGAAGAGTTGTTTCTCGCGGCCGATGTCGAGGGGTTGGGCGCGCGCGCAGGCGAGAGCGGCGAGAAGCCAGGGGAGTGCGTGGACTCGCATTCTGCTTAAGGTACACCTTCAGATCGGCCGGCGTTTTCAGAGCCGCAACCGGAAGGAGCAGGCAATCCAATTTCCGCTCACGCCGGGTGCTCAGCCAGTACGGACGGCGCCGCCGAAGTCGAGCGAAGTCACCGGGCCCGACGCTTCAAAAATCCCGCATTCGAGCGTCGCCGTCTTCGCGGCCCCGGCCTTCAGAACCGGCGCCTGGCCGCGCGCGACCAACTCGGCCAGCGGTTCCACCGGACTGCTGAACGGCTCGAGCGCCAGGTTGTACGTGCGGCCGAAATACGGATAGCCCCAACTGCCGCCATACACCTGCCACATCCAAAGATTCGGAAACACCGCCGTGTCCCACACCAGGCCGACCGCCAGTTTCTGCGCCGGATTCCGCAGCGCGCACCACTTGCCGGTCAGGGCGCTCGCCACCACGACGTCTTCGGTGCGGTTGTCCTTGCCCGGCACTTCGTCCACCCGCGAGGGCGATCCGTTCTTCGCGTTCATGTGGGGAAAACGCGAAACCGCGCCGCCGGCGAAGCGGCGGGAAAGGCCTTCCGCGTACCTCGGCTCGACGATGTCGCACGGCGGCATCTCGATGCGGCAGCCGGCTTCGAGAAAGGGCGGACCGAACGCCGGATGGTGGCCCCACTGGTAAGGAAGATCCTGCTCCCCGAGATTCATGACTTCTTCTTCGAGGCGCAGCACTGGAGACTTCGCCGCCAGGATCATGCGGCGGCGGATGCGGAACGGCGTGCGCACCGTTTCCGCCGTGAAGTCGACTTCCACGCGTTGCGCCGAATCTTCCCGTACGGAAACGTCCCAAGGTAGAAGCGCCGTTTCGCCGTGCTGGCCGAGGGCCGCGCCGGAGATCTCCGTCGCCGGCCCGGCGCTGGGAAAAATCTCCTGCCAGCCGCCCAAATAGTAGTCGAGAAACGAGCCCTGCAACCGCGGCGCCGTGGGGATGTACTCGTTGGGCAGTAGCGTCTGGGGCGCGTGCCACATGACATCCAGGTCGCGCGCCTTGTAGCGGAACTCGAGGATGTCGGCTCCTTTTGAAGCCAGCACGCCCACCTTCACCACTTCGTTCTCGATGACGATCAGACGGTGGGAGCGCCATTGAAACTCTTCGACCCGGCACCCGTGATGGCGCGTGCCGTAGAGCCTCACGCGATCCTCCCGAACACGCGGCGGACAGCGCCCAAAGTGTCTTCCACCTCTCGGTCGCCGTGAACGGCCGAAACATAGACGCGGCCCTCGGGCAGCAGCCAGAGCCCTTCGTCGAGCGCCGCGTGGAGGTACCGCTCCAGGACGTCTTTCTTGTCCTGAAAGGTGTGTCGGTAATTGGTGACGGCAGGCAAATCGGTGAAGTGGACGTGGAAGCACCCGCCGAAGCCGGTGACCTGGACGGGAAGACCGCAGTCCTTGGCCGCGCACCGTATGCCCTCCATCACGCGGAGGCCGGTCTGGTTGGCGTGTTTGAGGGCGGCGCCGTCATCGGCCGCCAGCACGTCGAGGGTCGCGTTGGCGGCGGCGAGCGAGAGCGGATTGCCGTTGAAGGTTCCCCCGTAAGCGACGCCCTGCAGGATCAGCTCCATGATGTCCTTGCGGCCGGCGATGGCGCTGAGCGTCACGCCTCCAGCCACGGCCTTGCCGAAGGTGGCGATATCCGGAGTGATGCCGAAGTAGCCTTGCGCTCCACCCGGCGACATGCGGAATCCGGTGATGACCTCGTCGAAGATCAACAGCGCGCCCTGCTGCTGAGTGATGCGGCGGACGCCTTCCAGATATCCCGGCGACGGCAGGATGCTGCCGCTGTTGCACAACACCGGTTCCATGATGACGGCGGCGATCTGGCCGGGGTGCTCGGCGAAGGCGCGCTCCACCGCTTCCAGGTCGTTCCAGTTGGCGACGACGAGGTTGTCGGCGGCGTTGGGAGTCTGTCCCTTGGATTGCAGCACCTTGTGAGGATGATCGATCGGGCCCATCTGGTCGAGAGGGGCGCGATAGCTGATCAGCACCGAGTCGAGCCAGCCGTGATAGTGCCCTTCGAAGCGAAGGATCAGGTTGCGGCCCGTGGCTCCCCGGGCCAGACGCCAGGCCAACTGCACGGCTTCACTGCCGGAGGAGGTGAAGCAGATCCGTTCGGCGCCGGGCACCATGCGCTGGAACTTCTCCGAGACCTCGATCTCGAGTTCGTGCTGCGCTCCGTAGGTGTAGGGCTTTCCGGCCGCTTCTTTCATCGCTTCGACCAGGGCCGGATGTTTGTGGCCGAGGATCAGCGGACCCCAGGCCAGCGTGTAGTCGATGTATTCGTTACCGTCGACGTCCTGGAGGCGGGCGCCGTCGCCGTCTTTGAAATAGAGCGGGACGGTCATTTTGGCCCGGAACGGGCTACTGACCCCTCCGGTCAACGACTGGCTGGCGCGGGCGAGTAGTTCGCGCGATTTTTGATAGCGATCCATGGCGGCTCCTTGTGGGCTAAGAGGCATCCTAGCGCAGTTGGCGCGTGCCGGAGGTGCAGGAGGGCGGGTTGCAGCCAACGGGCTGGAGGGACGATGACGGGGAAGCGTCCCGGAGGCTGCTCCCGTGCAGGCGAGTGTGGGGATTCAGTAGGCGAATCACAGACCAACTCGGTTCGCGACCGTACTTCGCACCGGGCTGGCATGGCTCGAAGCAGCAGGGCACAGAGGGTGTCCGGGATCTCTCTCACCAGGGCTCTCTCCGCCGGCAAGCTCAACCGGTACTCTCGGGCGAGCGCCCGGTTATTCAGGTTTCCGAGTGCATCGTGCCGCGAACCGTCAGCGCCACATGACGCGGGTCAGGGAAGATCCGTAGGCAACGCCACATAATCCGATCGGGAGTCAGAATCCAAATAGTAGTACGCTTGCCCGATCCCGGGGACATCGCGAACCTTGCCGCCTTTGGCTTCCAATTGGGCTGTCCCAGAATGGAACTCAGGCCTCCCGCCGGCTGGAAACTTTCCCCGCGGGATCGCCGGAGATGCCCCGGCCCCCCATCGAAGTGGAACACGCAAACGCGGCCAGCGCGACCATCACTCCGAAGGCCGCGAGCATTCGGCCCGCGTAGAAGACCGTGAGATCCGCGGTCAGCGGGCTGTGAAAGCTCATATGAAAAAAGACGTTCCCCGCAACGGCCGCCAGCAGCCCCAGCCTCCACACAACCAGCGTGCCCAGGGCGGCGGAGATCAGGGATGCGACGATCAGAGGCCACGCCCGGCCAAAAGCAAGCGCGTCGATGACGGCGATGGTGGCCCATAGGCTGAGAACCGCGGGCCCTTGCCGGCGGAAGAGCGCATAGCAGATCACCAGGAAGAACAGAAAGGTGAGCGCCAGCGTGACGGACGGAACCAGGCTTCCCACCCGCGAACCGAGCCACTGCGACGCGGTGTCAAACGCCGAAGACACCACCGGCAGGGGACCCAATGCCGGGGTAACCGCCTGACCGGCCAGTGACCCGCACGCGATGGTCAAGGCGTGACCAAACCCCATCAGGCCGCCGAGCAGGACGTCGCGGCCGACCAGCGGGTTCCGGAAGTCGCCCGCCAGCAACCGGGTCCAGGAGACCAGCGAGTAGGGGAAGAATCGCCGGGCGTAGGGCTCGAGCGCGAGGTAGAACACCCACACTCCGGCGGCGACCACCAGGCTGGTCCCGAGGATCTGAAACAGGACCCACAGTTCGGCGAACAGGGCCGGAACGTGGTCGGCGGCGATCCCTTCCGCCAGGGCCTCCGCGGCGCCCGCGAAAGCAGCGACCTTGGCGGCGCCGCCGGCGTCTCCCCGCCCCAGCAGGTAGTTTCTTCGCGCGAGAATCGTGGCCGCCACCAGCAGTGAGCAGAACAGAAGGACCGCCGAAGCGATGGCGAGCCGTTCCCTTCCCGTGGTGTTTCGCGGAGGTACGTCCTGGCGGTCCCACGGCATGACGACGCGAAAAAAGACCGGGCGTCCGGCCAGCGAGGCGGCCTCGATACGGATCGGTATCCCGGGATGATCCGGGTGCTGTCCCGTCCAGGCGGCGCGGGCATCGGCGAAGATGGGCGGCATCCACTCGGGCTTCGCGGGCTGCAGCGACTCCGGCCGAACGCCGGCGTCGGCCAGCAGCGAGGTCCACGAGACTGGTACGGGTGAGGCGCGAGCGGTTTCCGCGAGAGGGATGATGCGGAAGTCGACCAGACGGCCGCGCACGTCGGTGATCACCCGGACCTCGCCGGGCGTCATGGCCGGCGGGTCGTCTATCCCAATGGTGACGAACCGGGCGGGTTCGATCGGCCGGGGACTCTGGCGATACCAGAAGAAATACGTCAAGGGCTGGCCCGTCCGGACCTCGGCGAAGTTCCGCTCCTTTGGCTGGCCCAGCAGGAGATAGGTCCGATCAATTTGATAGCGATACGCCTTGCCGGCGGGACGTCCGGGATAGCCGGCTCTTTCGAGGATCTGCGAGGCGCGCTCGGCGAGCACTTCGGGAGACTTGTCGAGGGGGACGGCCTGGTGAAGGGCGAACCGGCCGGAGAGGGCCACCAGAAGAAGGCACCCCGCCACCAGCCCCGCAAGGGCGGCGATCGACACCCGCGGCGCCAGAGCGCCTTCCTTGTGGGCCGCCGCGACCATCTCGGGTGACGGCGTTTCGCCGGCAGCCAAGGCCGCGGCCAGGGGATCGCCTCCCGGTAAGGCGGCGGCGATCTGCATCGCGGTCGGCGGCCGCGACGCCGGATCGTGTTCCAGGCAGCGCAGGATCACTCGCTCCACCAGGGGATCGAGGTCGCGCACGAGCGTGGACGGATTCGTGACCGAACTCGTCTCGCGCTCGAGGCCCTGGGCCGCCTCGAACGCGCGTTTGCCGGTGAAGACCTCGTAGAGAATCAGGCCCACGGCATAGAGGTCGCTGCGCACCGTGCACTCCCGGCCGGCGAGTTGCTCGGGCGACATATAGGCGGGCGTGCCGGAGCGGATGTCGTCGGCGCGAAGCTCTTCGCTGAGCGAGGCAAGCCCGAAGTCGGTGATGCGCACACGACCGCGGCCGTCGAGCATGACGTTGGCCGGCTTCAGATCTCGGTGGAGGACGCCGTTTTCATGAGCGGCCGCCAGGCCCACGCACAACTGGCGGGCAATTTCGACGCCCTTGTCGACGGGCAACCGCCCGATGCGGCGCAGCAGGGAGGCCAGATCCTCGCCATCGATGTATTCCATCGACAGAAAGTGACGGCCCTCCGTTTCTCCGATGTCGAACACGCGGCAGACGTTGGGGTGCGAGACCTGCCGGGCGACGCGAACCTCGCGGTGAAAGCGGGCAAGGGCGGCGCCGTCGCGCGCCAGGGCGGCCGGGAGGAACTTCAACGCGACGGTCTGGCCGAGCTTGAGGTCCTCCGCGCGGTAGACCTCTCCCATTCCGCCTTTGCCGAGCAGGCCGACAATGCGGTAGCGTCCGGCGAGAATCGTACCGGCGACCAGGCCCGAAGGCGCCGTTCGCGGTACGGCGACCGCGGGCATCGAGACGGTCTGATCCCCGTTGGCAGGTCTCGCGCAGCCGGGACAATACCGCGCGGCGTCAGGAACCTCGCTCCGGCAGACAGGGCATTGGGACATGGGCTCAGAGCAATCGCACGGGTCTGCCGCATGGTGGCTGCAGACCGCCGCAGGTTGAGCAGATTGCCAGCCATTCAAGAGGCGGCAACGGCCCAAGTGCGAGGAGGTATTGTAACAGGCGGGACCGGCAAACTGCGGGACAGCACAGCACCCGTTTCTTCGCGCCAGCAGGGGTGCCAGGGATGCGCTCAGGCCGAGGCCCAACTGAAAGGGAGCGCTCCAGCGCGCCGCAGCCTGAAGAACTGCCCCACCCTTTGGGGAGCCGAGCCGATGGGCGTTCGGAACGGAGCAGGGTTAGAAGCGCGCCAGCGCGTGCTCGGTTTCCTTGACGTGCGCGCGAATCGCCCGCAGAACGCCGGCCAGGGACTCGGCCTGCCGGTTGGCCTCGTCCCAACGGCCCGCTTCGGCCGCCTCCCGGACGCCCGGGAGCGTCTTGGCACTGTATCCGGTGTAGGCGCCGGGCGCGTAGAGTTGATTCTTCATCCATTCGCGTCCCGGCAGTCCCTGGGTCCGCAGAAACGAGCGTTCGGTGCGGAACAGAAGCTCGTTGGCCTGAGTCAGGCGGTCGGGCGACGCGGCGGAGAGCTTCCCGGTGGCCTGCTGGTACCGGGACTCGCACGCTTTCGACTCGCGCGCCAGCAGGCCCGCTTCCCGCCGCAGATTGGACAGATTGAGTTTCTCCGCGCCCTTGATCTTTCCGAGGTCTTCGACGTATTCGGTAATCGTCTTCGCCATCCGCGGGAATTCAAACGGCAGCAGCGGCGCATCGGCCAACCGCAGAATCGCGGTCGAGGTGATCTGCGCCAGCGCGCGGCCGTACATGTAGTCCTTGTCGGCGAACCGGTTGTACCAGTCGAAGGAATCGTAAATCGAATGATAGATTCCGCTGGCCGCGCCGTCGCTGAATCCGAGGTTGAGCGAGGAGACTCCCAGGTGATGCAGAAAGGCCGTGTAGTCGGAGCCCGATCCGGCCGCCTCGACGCGGAAGGCCCCCGGCTTCCCGTCTTTGTCTTTCTTGTCTCCGGCGGCCGCCAGCAGGGACTTGTCTTTTCCGGGAGCGTTGATGCCTGCAAGCACTTCGGCCATGAACTCCTCGAGCACGTGCGAGCCGCCAGCGCCGAAGGTTCCCTTGGTGTTCATGTCCGTGTTGAGGTAGACCACGGCCTTCCGATCGAGTTCCGCGGCGTACTTTTCCACCCACTCGGTGGAGCCGATGAGGCCGTACTCCTCGGCGTCCCACACGGCGAAGACGATCGTGCGCTTCGGCTTCCAGCCCTGCTTCAGCAGGTGTCCGATGGCGCGCGCGCTTTCGAGCAGGGCCGCCGCGCCGCTGCAGGGATCGGCCGCGCCATTCACCCACGCGTCGTGATGGTTGCCGTACAGAATCCACTGATCCGGAAAGGCGGTTCCCGGGATGCGGGCGATCACGTTATATACCGGCCGCGTCGACCAGTCGTGTTCCACTCGCAGGTGAACCTTGGCCGGCCCGGCGCCGGCGTGATACGTGATCGGCAGAGCGCCCTTCCATGCGTCGGGCACCACGGGTCCCTCCAGGCTCTCGAGAATCGGCAGCGCGTCGGCGTAGGAGATGGGCAGGACCGGGATCTTCATGATGGTCTTGGACTCGGCGAGGCTCAGCCGCTTGGAGCCTTTCTCCGAAGCCCATCCCGGCGACAGCGGATCGCCCGGGTAGATGGGCATGTCCATCACGCTGCCCCGCTGGACGCCGTCTTTCGGGCGATACCCACCCTTGGGGTAAACGTCGCCGGCGTAGTAGCCGTCCTCTTTCGGATCCGAGTAAATCAGCACGCCGAGTGCCCCATGCTCAGCCGCAACCTTGGCTTTGGTGCCGCGCCAGCTTGCGCCGTACCGGGCGATCACGATCTTGCCGCGCGGGTCGATGCCGAGCTTCTTGAGTTGTTCGTAATCGGCCGGGATGCCGTAGTTGACGTACACGACGGGCGCGGTGACGTCGCCGTCGGCCGAGTAGCCGTTGAACGTCGGCAACTGGTCCCCATCGCCCGAGTCCTTGTCCTCGCTGATCTTCGGCTCCAGCATCCTGGCGGTGAACCGGCGGGGTTCCACCAACTCCAGGCTGCGGTGCTTCGGATAGGGCAGCAGCGCTTCGAACTCCTCGATGCGCGCGTCGAGGCCAAAGTCCCGAAGCTGGCCAAGCACATATTGGGCGACTCGCTTCGACCCCGGCGACCCGGCGTGGTGAGGTTCATCCGACATCCGCCGGATGTGCTCGCGCACGCGATGGGGCTCAGGAATGGCGCGCAGCTTTTCTTCGAGCTGCCGCTGCTGCTCGGATGTGGACGCGGGGTAGCCGCGATAGACCGGCCCGGCGGCGTGTGCCAGCACGGCGATCAAAACCAGGGACACAGGAAGTTTCATTGAGGAGGTTGGACGGCGCCCTGATTCAGGAACGCCATGAATTCTTCGGGCTTTCGAGTCAAACCCGGAAACGTCGCCATCACCTTGTCGTCACCGTCGAGGATGGCGTAGAACGGGATGGAGATCGTCTGGAAGCGCGATTCCTGCAAGCGCTGGTTCTTCTCGGAGGCGGCGTCGGAGCCGTCGGTGTAGAGTTCGACGAGCACGAAGCGGCTCATCGCCTCGGCGATCTCGGGCCGTGTGAACATGTTGGCCTTCATCCAGTGGCAGTTGGTGCAGGCGTAGCCGGTGAAGTTGACGAAGACGTGCTTGCCCTCCGCCTTGGCCTTTGCCAGCGCTTCCTTCAGGTTGTTCTTCGACCAGACAAGCTGCGGTGCGCCGCCCTTGGCCGCGGCGAAGCCTGAACGCGAGGGCAAGGGCACGTAGGCATCCAGTTCGCCCAGAGGCGTCCCCCACATGCCGGGAACCAGGCTGATGGCGAAGGCGAGGAACGCGATACCGGTCAACAGGCGGCCGAGGCCGACATTCTCGTCGCGCGAAACCCCTTCCATTCGCAGGAAGCCGAGCAGGTAAAGCCCCGGCATCGAGAACAGAACGATCCAGGCCGCCAGAAAGCGCTCGCGGGTGAGGAAGTTCCATTGCATTACCTGGTCGACGCTGCTGACGTATTTGAGCAGGATGGCCAGAAGGACGAAGCCCATCACGATCTTGACGCGAGGGAGCCATCCTCCGGCGCGGGGCATCCGCTGCAGATAGGACGGAAACGCGGCGAGCAGGAAGAACGGCGCCGAGAGTCCAGCGGCGAACGAGGCCATGCCCACCACCGGTTGGACTTTCCCGCTCTGCGCGGCGGCGGCCAGCAGTGGACCCACAAAGGGTCCGATGCAGGCGAAGGAACTGAGCGAGAAGGCGAGTCCCATGACCAGCGTCCCGAGCACGCCGCCTCGTTCGGACTCGCGGTTCAAGCGGGTCAGCACGCTCGAGGGAATCGTGATCTCGAACGCGCCCAGAAGGCTGAGCGAGAAGACCAGAAAGATGGCCGCGATGAAACTATTCACCCACACGTTGGAGCCCAGTTGCACGACCCCGAACGGGCCCATGGCGGCGGTGACGGCCAGGCCGATCGTTGTGAACAATAGAATGATCCCAAGGCAGAACAAGGCCGCGTGGCCGAGCGCTTCGCGGCGGCCTCCCTGCGGCCGGTTGAGGAAGAACGACATGGTGATCGGGATCATGGGAAACACGCAGGGCGTGAAGATGGCCAGCACGCCCCACCCGAAAGCGACCGGAATCAGCGCGGCCAGATCGCCGGAGACCTTGGTGGGCGCATTGGTTCGGGGAGCAGCAGCGGTAGTCCGAGGCGTGTACTTTTCGTAGCCAATCGGAATCGGAGGGGGGTCGGAGCCGTTCACGTCCACCGGCATCACGCCTTCCGGGGCCTTCCGGACCGGCGGCAGGCATCGGGTCGCGTCGCACGCCTGATAGCGCACCAGCGTCACGACGGGCACCTTTCCAAACTCGTTCGGTTTCAGGTGAACATCCAGCAGGAACTCGGCCTTCTCCTCGTAGGTTTCCATGTCCTGCTTAAGAAACGGATCGAAGGCAAGCTTGGGCTTGGGCACGAACACGTGGACGGATGCGATAGCGGGGTTGTCCGGGAAGGTGAACCGCGTCGGATTGACGGGCGGGGCGGCGGTGAGCGAGTAGAGATGCCAGCCCGGTTCGATGACCGCCGTCAGATGCCCGCGAGCGGTTCCGCCCGCCCGCGCCGCGTCAAAGGTGAGAGTCCATTGAACGGGGTCGAGTTTCTGGGCGACGGCGCCCGCGCACACGGCGGCGGCCAGCACCAGCACGCGAATCATATTCCTTCAGCTTACCTTGCCGGAAGGAATACCCGGTGCTGCCCGGTCGATGCCCGATGCCGACGGTGACTGGGGGATCAGGGTGAGCGAGTTCAATGAGCTTGTCGTTGCCGTGAAACTTGACTGGCCGTTATGAATCAGGGAACCGGAGTTGAGCCGCATGTCCCGGCCGGGACTCGCCTCGAAGTTCGCCCACCGCCAGGGGTGCGGGCGGCAAGCGCTCGCGACTGAGTCATCCCGGCGCCTGATGATCCGCAGGGGCTGAACGATTACCATGTTCGCCGTCTTAGCCCGCCTACCGAATCGAAATGAGCGTCGCGGCTCATCACAGGTATCGCATGCTGCGGGCTGAGCGCCGCGATCCACACGTCGTTGGCCGGAATCGGAGTGCCAGCACCCTTCAGTTCCAGCCTGATTGCCGCTTAGTGCCGCGCGGTCTCGATGCCAATGTCCAGGACCGTGCATCGGTCGAGCATTCGCTGAAGCGATCTTTCATAGGCCTCCCGGTGGCGAGACTGCGCGATACCGAATGCGAATTCGCCAGCGACGATGACGGGAATCGCAATCTCAACCGCGTCGGAGACGATCGCGACCGCTCCCGGCATCCTGTCAAGATAAGCGGAAAGAGCATTCGTGTCCAGAATCAAGTCCGGTCCTCAGGTTCGATCTGTTCGAATTCCTCGTCGATGATCTTCTGAATCCGTGCCGTCTCTTTGTGCAGATGCGCCAGTTCGCCCGCACATTCCAGCCAGGGTTTGCCCCGCTTTAGACTACCCTGAGAGAGCTTTTCTTCGACAGCTTGGGTAACGAACTCGCGCAACGGAATTCCCAAAGCACTGGCCGTGGCCTTGGCCTTGCGAAAGGTCGGGTCCGGAATCTCCAGTGTGGTCTTCATGAACGCCAGTATCCCATATTTATGGGACTCTCTCGTCTGGGCGCGCCAAATGCTCGAAGCGGGACAGGCAGTCGCCGCCTTGCGCCGTCCGCTGCAACCGGTCGTTAAGGCGCGCCCCTCGTATCTATGCAGGGAACCGTGTCCTGCTTACATGACGGTCGTGTATTACACTCAGAAAGTATGATGTGCGCGGAACTGGGAATCCCGCTCGAAATAGCAGATGAGTGAACACAGGCCGCGCGTCGTGTTCGACTGCATGATCTTCCTGCAGGCGGCCGCGCGGCGAGCGAGTCCATCTGGTGCCTGCCTTGCCTGGGCTGAGAATGGCCTGTTGGAACTCTACGTCAGCTCCGCGATCCTCGCTGAAGTCCAGGACGGGATCGGTCGGCCTCAAATTCGGACCAAGTTCCGGCAACTGACGGATGACGTGATCGCCGAGTTCATCGCTCGAATCGAAAGAATCGCCGTCCGCGTGGACGAAGTCGGAACTGGCATCACTCTGGTTCGCGACCCGAAGGACGAACCGTACCTCAATCCGGCCGCCGACTGTCAGGCCTGCTACCTCGTGTCGCGACCGTGACCTTCCTGAGGGTGCAGGAGAATCTACGCCACGCTGAGCATTTTGTTGGCGTAGTCCCGTCCGCTCGTCGGCGGTGGCAGCTGCTTCCCATCTCGTTTGTAAAGATCAATGGCGTGATCGACGGCCACACACAACTGCTCGAAAACCGCCAACTCTTGGTCTCCGTGGCACCCGCCATATAGCAGTCCAGGGCAACTTCCGACGAAACATTTGTCCTCGTCGGACCATTCGACAATCTTCACATAGCGCGCGCTATCTTTCATTCTGTGGCCTCCACTATGGCGGCCTTGACGGCCTTCTCCTGGTACTTCTTGGCGTCGTCGCCGGCATCGCCGGAGATCGTGACTGGCCGAGCCACGCGTGGATGCGTGAAATTACGATGGCTACCCTTGCCGCCTCGATCGACAAAGCCGTGCTGCTCCAATTCAGCAATCAACTCCCGAATCTTTCTCGGCATCCGTTCCAGTGACCTGTATTATAGCTGCGGCGCAGCGCGTCCACTCAGCTTGGGGCGCCGTCGAACATTGGGGCGGCCCGAAGTTCTCAGAAGTTTTTATGTTGTGATTCTGCGTGTTCGCTACACCCTGGGCACATGTACTTGCCGAAGAAACGAGCCCCAATAGAAGCGGTTGCTGATTGGCTCCCCGGCATGGACTCGACCCACGAATCGTCCGGCAATAGCGCCTCGAGTTTTCCAGGCAGAAACCTTGACGGGGTGCCGCGTGTGTGAGGATGCGACTTACTCGCTTCCGCGCCCTACGGTCAACGTCACCGGAATCACCTGCGTGTTGCCGTCCCGCACCAGAATCGAGATCGCCCCGGAGTACGTCCCTGGCCGCAGGTTGCTCTGGTCCGCCTCCACTCGGACGCTGCCTGGAGTCAGGCCCGTCACCGTGCTCAGGCGAAGCCATCGGCCGAAGGGAATCGCGGAAAATGCCAAGTCGTAGCTCACCGGATCGCCCGTGCTCCGAATCTCCACCGTCTGGACGGACGTGTTCGAACCCTCTGCAGGAAACTGGAACCGCAACGCCGGAGGCGAGGCCGTGATCAGGGAGCCATTCTGCACCTGGAGCGTCACCGGGATCCGCACCGGATCGTCGGGCGCCTCGGCGGACTCGAGAATCAGGAAGCCGGTCTGCCGGCCCGCTGCCCGCCCCGGCGGCACGGCGCGGACTTGAAACGTCCCGGGCGACATGGCGAATTCATCGGCGCTCAGCCAGCCTCCTTCGGAAATCGCCCGCACCGCGTAGGTCAGACTGACGTCTCCCGCGGTTTCGAGGCGAACTGTTTTTTCCAGCGAAGGGTTGTTCGCCCCGCCGCTCTGGTGGATGAACTCCAGTTGTGCCGGCCGGGGTATCGCGACCGGGCCGGTCCGCACGGTGAGGGTCACCGGAACGCGGCGGGGCCACTGCGTCGCGTTCGAGCGGATGAAGACCTCGCCGGGATAACGGCCCGGCGAGAGGGTCCGGGCCGAGTCCTTTAGCTTGACCGAGACGGTGCCGGGCGTGGTTCCGTTGACTGTCGCCACGTCGAGCCACTCGCCGCCTTGCGTCACCGCGAACGCCCAGAATCCGAGATTGTCCACCGGACTCCGGACCGCCAGAACCGCGGGCTCGGCGGTGATGCGTCCGGGCCGGATGGCGAAGCTCAGTGACTCGGGTTGCGCCTCCAGTTGCGGATCGCCGCTGACGTTGAGCCGCACGGGAACCACCATCGGGCCGTTGGAGGCATCGCCGTCGATGGTGATGGAGCCGGAATAGGAGCCCGGCGCGAGGCCGGCGAGGTTCAGCGAGACGCGAAGCGACAGCGGCGTGGTCCCGGCCAGCGGCGTGGCTCCCAGCCAGATGGTGTCGCGCGAGTATCCCGCCGCCGTCACCAGCACGGGAAGGGGCCGGCCAGTGCTCCGGATCGTCAAGGCTTCCTGGGTCCGGCACTCTTTGCCGAGATAGCAGTCGAAGTCGAGCGAGACCGGGTCGGCGCGAAACTCCGGACCTCGATTGACCGCCAGGGTGACCGGGATTTCGATTGGCGCCGCCGCGCCCTCCTGAGTCAACACGATCGTCGCGCGGTACAGGCCGTCCTTCAACCTCACGGCACTCACGCGGGCAAGGACGGACGTGGGCGTCACCTGCTTTCCCGACGGCACAGTCAGCCATGGCGCCCCGCCGCTGAATCGCACGCTGACTCCGAAACCCAGCGTCGTGTCATTGGACGAGGTCACGGAAATCTCCCGGTCGCCCCCGACGGCGCCTCCGGAATAGGTGAGCGAGAGAGCGTCGAGGCTCGCCACGAGCCTTGGCTCCCGGGCAAGCTCCAGGGTCACGTCGACCGGGAGCGCTTCCCGTCCTTCCACGCCCACCAGGACGCGGGCGGTGTTCAGGTCGGCGGCCAGGTTCGAAGAATCGGCCGAGAACGTCAGGCGGGCCGGTGTAGTGGCCGAGTTCGTCGTGATTTGCAGCCAGGGAGGAGCTTCGGTTACCTGGACGGGCAGGCTGTCGGCGCCCGACTCGACGGCGATCGTTTTGGACCCGGGCATCGGGCCCCCGGGAGTGGCCACAAACCGCAGGCGTTGGACGCTAAGCGACACCGTTTGGGCCGCCATCGGCAACGCGCACAGCCAACACAACAGCATCGCCCCTCGGCGGTTCACGGCGGCCCCCTCAACGACCAGTTTACCGCTGCGCGGCGCCGGCACGACCCATGATCGGCCAGGCATCAACGATCCGATCGCCCTTGGCGATGTAGTACTTGTCGTAGACGTTGGTGCTCATGTCGAGGTTCGACGGATACAACTCCACCCGCGAGCCCAGCCTGATGTCGCGAGACCCCTCCTGGAAGGACAGCATGCCGTACTCGGCGCCGGCGTTCTCCACTTTCACTTCGGGCATGCCCTTGACTTCATCGGTTGGCCGCAGCAGGGCTTTATTGCCGCAGTCGATGGCCGCCATGCCGTCGCGGGTTTTGCTGACGACGGTGGTCAGCACCGTCAGCGACGAGCCGAAGTCGTCGTAGTCGTGCTGGTTGTTCCGGCCGCCCACCTTGCGGTAGATCGTATCCATGAAAATGTACGACCCGCTTTGCAGTTCGGTCAGGCCGTTCGCCTTGTCGATGTTGTAGGTTCCGGTGCTGCCGCCGGTCATGATCTCGATATTCAAGCCGGACTTGCGGCAGAGGTCGCGCGTTTCCTGCATGGGAGCCAAAGCGGAGGCCGAGTAGTCGCGGCGCGCCTCGAAGCCGTGATAGTGCGAGGCGGCGCCTGAATAGCCCATCAAACCGCGCAGATTGAGGTTCTTCGAGCGGTCGACTTTCTGTGCCAGCGCAAGAGCTTTGTCCCCCTGCTGCACGCCCTGGCGGGTGAGGCCGACAAACGTATCGACGATCACGTTCACCCGGGTGCGGGCCGCGCCCGCGGCCTCGTCCAACTGGTCGACCGTGATCGGATCGTCCACCACTACGAGGAACGTCGGGGCCTTTTTGGCCAGCGCCACAGCGCGGTTGATCTTGTGTTTGCCCGCGGGCTGGCAGGTCCAGAGGATGCCCTGAATGCCGGAGTCGTGCATCAACTCGCTCTCGGCGATGGTCGCGCACGACACGCCGATCGAGCCCAGGGTCGCCTGCCGCTTGCTGACCTCCGGGCACTTGTGAATCTTGACGTGCGGCCGCACGCTGATGCCGGAGGCCTTGGTGCTGTCGGCCATGTGCTTGAGGTTGCGCTCGAAAATGTCGATGTCCAGCACCATGGAGGGCGTGGGCAGGTCTTCTTTGGTGAGCGTTCCGCCGATCTTTCGCTCCACCGTGGCGCGGTTAGCGGCGGACGCGGCGCCCGCCATCGTGGTCCCCAGGAATAGTCTGCGTGTCGTCATGCGTTTCCTCCTCGTGTTCGACCAAAAACCGCGCGTTCGCGGATTATCCAGGTTGCGTCAACAGCTTGACGAAGGCGCCGCTCCGGCCGTTCACCTTCATCGAAGCCAATTCAGAGAGGTCATGCCGGGCCTCCGGCAAAGCTTCGAGACGAGTCTCGAAGCTGCGGGCACGAGTGCCTGCGCCGCTAATCGCCGCCGCAAGTTCCGCCTCCCACTTACCGGTCCCACGGCATGGTGAGCGTCGGCCGGTGAGAATACCGCTTCATGCGGAAGGCCAGTTCTCCGCCTGAGCCGGGCTCGAGCTTCACCGTCAGGGCCCTGGAGTTCAGGGGCACGGTCTTGCCGTTCCAGGACACCGATTCAAATTCGTGCTCCGCATAACCTCCCGCCTGAACCACAACCTTGCGGGCTGCCGCGGCATTCGTGTTCACCAGCGAGACGGTCGCCGAGCCGGCGTCCATTTTGGTGATCAGGGCCGCCACGTCCCGCGGCAACCCCGCGCGGCGGAGTTCCGGATCAAAATAGCGGAACCGGGCGTGCAGCGACCAGATGTTGCCGTTCAGATAGGCACCCATCGTCAGGTGGGTCAAGGCGGTAATCGCCGCGGGGTTGAAGCCCATCAGGTAGTCGGCCAGGCGCGTGTCGGCGCTCGTGTCATCTTTGCTCATGTCGTCGACATTCGAGCGGACGAACTCGAGATCCTTGCGCAGCGCGCTTTCCGGATAACCCGGTTCGGCCCCTTGCAGCCATCCGATGAATCCTTTCTTCGGGAGCCGCTCAAGGTCCTTGGGATCCATTGACCAGAGGAAGATCTCCGTCAGCCGGTCATGATACAGATTAGGCGTGTACTGATACCACTCTTCCTTGCCAGTCTGCTTGTGGCCGCGCGGATCGCCGTACATCGACGGGAGCATCTCCTTGCCGTCGATCACTTTCTTCTGGGCGTACAAATTGTCCATCTGCTTGCGCAGCACGGCGACGTAGGAGGGGTCGCCGGTAACCAGGTACGCATTGCCGAATCCCGGCCAACTCCCCGAAGTCACGGTGTTGCGGTGGGCGATCTTTTCGATCTCGCCGTCGTAGATGGTGAAATTCCACCCGTACGTGCCCTTGTACCACCGGCCGCCGTACTCCCCGCCCGGCGTCCCGTCGAGGCCGATGTTCGTGGGGATATTGCCGCCCGCTTTGGCAATGCGCTCCTTCCAGGCGTTGACGTATTCGACGATCCAGTCGCGATACTTCTGCTTGCCGGTGAGGGCATACGCGTTGAGAGCCAGCCCGGTTGTGCCGAGATTGAGGGGATGATCGCCGACGCTGTCCAGATACTCCGCGCAATGGGCGAGCATTTTGTCGTAGACCTTGCCGAGTTGGAGCATTTGCTGGCGCCCGCCGGGCGAGTGGAGCAGGTGAAAGGTGCCAGGCACCGGGTCGCCGACCCAATCGTAGGTGGTTGCCTTGTGCATCATCGGTCCCTTGCTGCCGGTCCACAGGCTCTTGATCAGCTTTTTCTGGGGGTCGTAGTTGGGGGCTTCCGGGTCCTCGTCCATGTACATGCCGGCGAATCTCGTCATCCGGGCGACGAGTTTCTCGTCGTAGGGCGCCGACAAGCCTTCGAACATGATGCCCCGCATTCCTTCACCGGTGTGGAAGAAGTCGGACTGGGGGACGAACTCTTTGTGATAGGCGCCGTTCTCCGCGATCTTGGTCAGCGAGGTCTTCATCTCCTTGTACTGGAGATAGTGGCCGTCCAGGGCCCGTTTGAAATGGTGCAGCACTGAATCGCCGGCGCCCAGCGCGTGGAGGATGGTCCAGTTGTAAAAGGTCTCGATCGCGTCGTCGGGGCCGTCGAGCGTTCCCCATCGCGGCGTGTGCAGCAGATATCCCCGGCTGTCGAGATACTTCTTGGCGAAACGGTCGCAGGCGTCCGAGTTCGATTGCAGCAACTGACGTTCAAGCAGCGCCCACGCGGGAGGGGTCATCGGCTTGTCGATCGTCAGGCTCTGCGCCAACGCGGCAACCGGAAGAAGGAACGAAACGAGTCTCATCCGCGGCTAGTGCTCCTTTGGGAGGTTTCCGATGATGATACTATGCGCCGGGACCGCCGTCACCTCGATCTGCGGGTACCGGGTCCGATCCGTCAGATGTAGAGGTTTGCACCTATGGCCGGGTGAGTGGGTGAGCGATTTCCCCCCAAGGGGGCGCTCGGCTTCGCAACCGTCGAGGCCCCGCCAGAAAGCCGCCTTTGGTTGGCTCACCGGCAGCCGGGCCAGCGTCCCTTGATTCTGCACGGCTTAGAGGGATCCAGCGGCCGGCCGCCGACGAGTGGGTGGTTTTGGAAACCCAAGTGCATCAGGCCCGTATCGGACTCGATTTGTCCGCTATTTCCCCATGCAACTCACACGAGGGGCGGACTATGGCGTGCGGGCCATGATCTATCTGGCGAGTCTGCCGAAGAGCACACGCGTCAGCGGCGCCGAACTGGCCAAGGCGACGGACACCACGGAGGCCTTCCTGGCAAAGGTCCTCCAGCGATTGGTGCAGGCTCGCCTGGTTGAGTCTTTCCGGGGCCAGGGCGGAGGGTTCGCCCTGGAGGTTCCCCCCCGGGAAGTCTCCCTTTTGGATGTCATCGAGGCCATCGAGGGGCCGATCGCCCTCAACCTGTGTACCAGCCACTGCGTCACGCCGGGCCATACGTGCGAGCGCAAGCAATGGTGCGCGGCGCACCTGGTATGGGAGCGGGCCCAAGCCAGCTTGCGGGAGATCCTGGGCTCGGCCTCGCTGGAGGCGCTGGCGGAGGAAACCGGACGCGGACTTGTGGCTTTTGCGGAGGAGTCGGAGTGAGCGCCGGACTGGTGTGGGTCGCGCTGTTTGCCAGCCTGACGATGGGTCTGGCCGGCGTCTGCCTGTTTGTCTTCGCCGTCAAAAAAGGGTACTTCCGCGACCTGGAAGACACCAAATACCAGGTGTTCTGGTCGGACATGGAGGAAATTGTGGACAGTTCGCTGCCACGGGAGTCGCATGAGCACGGAAAACACCATCAACGATAGCCAGACGCGGCGAGGCATGCTGACGTGGCTGAGCAGCCTGGCGCTGGGCGGGTCGGCGGTGATCAGCGCGGTCGCCAACTTCGTCTTCCTGAAGCCTCGCGCAACGTATGGGACACCCAGCCGATTCTCCATTGGCCGGCCGGAGGAGTATCCCGCCGGAACGCGGATTTCGCTCGACGCCCGCCGGATCTGCGTGGTGCGGGAAGGCAACAAGCTGGCGGCAATTTCCACCACCTGCACGCACTTGGGATGCATCGTGGGCGTCGCGGAGACCGGCTTCTCCTGCCCTTGTCACGGGTCGCGTTACGACCAGGACGGCAACGTGACGGGCGGACCGGCGCCCAAGGCGCTGCCCTGGTACAAAGTCACCGTCGCACCCAACGGCGAAGTCGAAGTCGACACCGCGATCGAAGTGGAACCCGGACAGTACTACAACGTATGAAGACCGCAAACGAGGAGTCGTTGAAGTCGGCGATCGCGCATTTACCGCGCAATGTCTGGGATTCGATCTTCCGCCATCCCATGCCGTCGGGGGAATTGGGGCAGGCCCAGACCACCTTCACCAATTTCTTTCTCCATATTCATCCGGTCAAGGTTCACAAGAACACCCTGCGGCCCCTGTACACGCTGGGGCTGGGACTTATCTCATTCTTCCTGTTCGTGATCCTGACCGTGACGGGCGTACTGCTGATGTTCTACTACGTGCCGTCGACTACCCAGGCCTACGACCGCATGCTGGACCTGCGCGGCTCGGTAGCGTTCGGTACGTTCCTGCGCAACATGCACCGCTGGGCAGCCCACGCGATGGTGGCCGCGGTCTTCCTGCACATGTGCCGCGTGTTTTTGACCGGCGCCTACAAGAAGCCGCGCGAGTTCAACTGGGTGCTCGGCGTGGTTCTCCTGCTGCTGACCCTGTTCTCGAGCTTTACCGGGTACCTACTGCCATGGGATCAGTTGGCGTTCTGGGCGATCACGGTCGGCACCGCCATTGCGGGGTACGCGCCCCTGGTCGGCCAAAAGGTTCAGTTCCTGCTGTTGGGAGACCAGACGGTGGGACAGGAGGCCTTGCTGCGGTTCTACGTGCTCCACGTCGCGGTTCTGCCGTTGCTGGTCACGCTTGCGGTCTGCATTCACTTCTGGCGAATCCGGAAAGACGGCGGGCTGTCGCGGCCGGAGCCCACGTCCCAAGGTGATAACGGACAGATGACGGTGCGGGTGGTGTCCGCACCAGTGCCTTCCGGCCACCAGACGTACGGATTGATGGGTTTTGTGCGTGGGCCGTTCACCCGGATCGGCAACGTGCCCGACCAGTCCGTCTTCAGTTGGCCGAACCTGTTTACCGCGGAGTTGTTCGTGTTCATCCTGACTGTGGCGCTCATGCTGGTGGTGTCGCTGCAGTTCCAGGCGCCGCTCGAAGAACCCGTCAACGTGATGCACCCGCCGAATCCGGCGAAGGCGCCGTGGTACTTCCTGGGCCTTCAGGAGTTGGTGAGCTACTCGGCGTTCTGGGGCGGCGTCGGGATTCCCACCATCGAAGTTCTGCTCCTGCTGCTGACGCCCTATCTGGACCGCAAGCCGGTTGGAGTCGGAAGGTGGTTTGCCAGAGAGCGACTGCTGGCCAACTCTCTGTTCGTGACGTTTGCCCTGCTAAACGTGGGACTCATCGTCATCGGCACACTCTTCCGAGGCCCCAATTGGGAGTTCGTCTCCCCGTGGTAGAGACTCATGAGACTGGCACTCACGATTGCAAGCTTCGTCGTCCTGGCCGTACACGGAGTGGTGTTCTACGACCAGTTCTTCCACAAGTGGGAGAGGCATCAAACAGCCTATTTCGACCAGGCCCGCGCGCGGTCGAAGAATGACGCCGAGCGGGCCGAGTTGGCGGACCGCAGCCCCAAGATCGAACAGATCCTGGTGACACAGTTCGGGGAGACACGCGTCGACCGGTGCACCACGTGCCACATCGCCTCCGACGACCCTCGCTTCCAAGGCCATTTCCAGCCGTTGAAAACGCACCCTTACCTCCCCACCATGGGCGACGTGCAGCGCAACGGCCGATGGGAGCGGCGGCACAAGTTCGCCGACTTCGGCTGCACCGTCTGTCACGACGGCCAGGGCCGCGGCCTCGAAGAGCATTACAGCCACGGGAAAGACCACTATTGGCCGGATCCGCTGCTGGGCTACGTCGCGCAGGAAACCTGGAAGAAGGACTACCGGGCGCTACTGCTGGGTCCGGAGTACATGGAGGCCGCGTGCGCGCAGTGCCACACCGAAGAGAACTTCGCGGGCACCCCCTGGGTCAATCGCGGCCGCAAACTGTTCTTCGACACCAACTGCTACGGCTGCCACAAGATCGAGGGCCTGTCGGAAGGTACCCTGGCCCCGGAGCTGACCGAATCAGGCCGGAAGTTCAAGGTGGACTACCTGTGGGAATCGCTGGTCGATCCCCGCGCCAACCTGTCGACCTCGTTCATGCCGAAGTTTAAATTGACCCGGGACGATTCCAAGGCTTTGGTGATTTTCCTGAAGAGCCGGAAAGGCGTCAACCTCAGCGAAACCTCCCTGAGCCGGTACCGTATGCGGTTGGCGCAATCCAGGGGCGAGGCGCCTGCCGCGGAGATCAAACCCGCGGCGACGACGGTCGATCTGACGGCGCGCGGGAAGGAATTGTTGAACGATCGTGCCTGCCTGGCGTGCCACAAACTGGGCGAGAAGGACGGCGGGATCGCGCCCGATCTCTCCTTTGAAGGGCTGCTGAAGGACGAGACGTGGATCTTTGAGCATTTCACCAACCCGCGGTCGCGGATGCCGGATTCGATCATGCCCGCGTTCCGGTTCGCCTCAAGCGATTTCAAGGCGTTGACGGTCTATCTGGGAAGCCTGAAGACGAAACCCTCCACCGCGGATCCCGCGCGAATGTACGACGCCCTGTGCGCACGCTGCCACGGCGAGAAGGGCGACGGCAAGGGGCCGGTCGCGATCTACGTCGATCCCTCCCCGCGCGATCTGACGAAAGCATCGTTCATGGCGAGCAAACCCGTGGACCGCTTTCTCGGAGCCATTCGCGAGGGCGTCGCCGGAACCTCCATGCCGGCCTGGAAGAACGCGTTGAGCGACGAGCAGATCCGCGGGATCTTCGATCACGTCGAGAAGGCCTTCGTCAAGGAGAAACGCCGGGAGTTGAAGGCGCGGGACGTGCCGGAGCGGAACCCGGTCGCCGCGTCGAAGGAGTCGATCACGCGCGGTGAAGCGACGTACCTCGCCCGATGCACCGGTTGCCACGGCCGGAAGGCCGACGGCAAAGGGCCGAATTCGCTCGACATCGATCCGCATCCGCGAAATCTACGCAACGTCTGGTTCGTGAATTGGGCGAGCGACCAGCGCCTGATGGAAGCGATTCTGTACGGGGTACAAGGCACGGCCATGCCCCCCTGGGTGGACTACGGGCTGTCGAAGAAAGACGCCGGGGACCTGGTGAACTACATCCGGAGTCTGAACCCCGCGCCCAAGACAGCGCAGTTGACAGCGAGTGCGAGCCCCGGCGGCACGGCCGCGGGCCTGGAGTGATTCGAAATGCCGGAAGAGAAACCAATTCAAACGACAGCGCCGGCGAGCGGCGTGGCGACCGCCGCCGCCCATGAGGACACGACGGCCAAGTGGTTCCTGGTCAGCGCGGTGATCTATTTCTTCATCGTCGGGATCGTCGCCCTGCTCATCGCCGCGAAGTTCGTCTGGCCTGAACTGCTGGGCACGGTGGCGATTTTTTCTTACGGCCGCCTGCGCGCTCTCCACGTCAACGGAATGTTGTTCGGATGGCTGCTGGCGGCGGACATGGGCCTGGTGTTTTACCTGGTGCCGCGCCTGTGCGGCGTCAGACTGTGGAGTGAAAAGCTCGGCGTGGCGACCGCGGTCTTGTGGAATGCGATCATCCTGAGCGCCGTGGTCTGCCTGCTCGCCGGATGGAATCAGGGACTGGAGTACGCCGAGTTGCCCCTGGCCTTGGATGTCCTCGTCGTGGTGGCGTGGATCATGTTCGGCGCCAATGTCTTCGGCACGGTCGGAACCCGGCGATACCCCCAGATGTACGTCTCGCTCTGGTACACCATGGGCTGCATTCTGTGGACTGCCTTCGTGTACCTGACCGGCAACTTTGCCGTCCTGTTCGCGACGGGCGTGAACCAGGCCAACCTCAACTGGATGTATGTCCACAACGCCGTGGGCCTGATCTTTACCCCGGTCGGCCTGGCGCTAGCTTACTATTTCATCCCCAAGAGCGCCAACACACCCCTGCACAGCCACAAACTCTCCATGATCGGCTTCTGGTCGCTGGCCTTCGTGTACGTCTGGACGGGCGCGCACCACATGCTCCACGGGCCGATCTCACAGTGGCTACAAACCATCGCGATCGCCTTCTCGGTGATGCTGCTAATTCCCGTCTGGACGGTGGTCTACAACTTCTTCGCCACGATGCAAGGGCAATGGCAGCAGATGCGGGAGAACGTGCCCTTGAAGTTCCTGATGTCGGGCGTCGTGTTCTACCTGCTCACCTGCTTCCAGGGTCCGATGCACAGCCTGCGGTCGGTCAACGCCATCGTCTCGAAGACGGACTGGATTCCGGGCCATGCGCACATGGCGGTCCTGGGTGCGTTCTCGTTCTTCTCGATCGCCGGCAGCTACTACGTGATCCCGAGGCTCTTTCGCACCCGGCTGCATTCCGAACCCATGGCTAACTGGAGCTACTGGTTCATGATGATCGGCGGCCTGGGATTCTTCGTGACTTTGTGGCTGGGCGGTTTCTGGCAGGGCTGGCAGTGGAATAACCCCGCGATTCCGTTCATCGACACGGTCAAGGCGCTCAAACCGGTGTGGACGGTGCGATTCTTCTCGGGCGTGATGATCTTCGTGGGCATCGCCCTGTTCCTCTACAACATCCTGGCGACGATCACGAACTCATCGGCGCGCAAGGAAGTCTACACTGCGGTGTAAGGAGGCGACCATGCTGAACAAAGCCGACAACAATGCCACCTACTTCGTCGTCATGGCGCTGATCTTCTTCTTCATCGGAGGTCTCCTGACCACGGTGGTCCCGCCGATCGTGGACAAAAGCTGGGCCAAGCCGTTCGAGAACAGCGACCCGGCCCAGGGACCGACCGGAAAGCTGCGCCAATACACCCAACTGGAACTCGCCGGGCGGGCCATCTATGTCCGGGAAGGGTGCTGGTACTGCCACACCCAGCAGACCCGCACCCTGCTGGCCGACACCAAGCGCTCCGGGTGGCGGGGCGTCGATTCCCCGATTTCGACCCCGGACGAGTTCGTTTTTGACAGCCCGCACCTGTTCGGCACCAAGCGCACGGGTCCGGATCTCTCCCGCGTTGGCGGCAAGTACGACACTCAGTGGCATAAGACGCATTTCCGGAATCCCAGGGACCTGGTGCCCGGTTCCGTGATGCCGCCTTATCCCTGGATCGCCGGGAACGAGCAGGAGTTCACGGCAATGGTCGCTTACCTGCAGACACTGGGCCGGGCCAAGAACTGGCGCCCCGATCAAGATTTCGAGAAATGAGGTAGGGACATGTTGCAGGACTATGTGTATCCGAGTATTTTCTTCTCCTATTCGCTGTTTTTCATTTTTCTGGTGGGGGCGGTCTTCTTCTTCGTGCGTTCGTTCCAGGACGGGTACTGGGGCGCGCGGAGCGAGGAGGTGAAGTATCAGATGCTCTGCGACGAGGAGGAGTCCCATGGCCGGCGCTAAGGAAACCAAGGACTACGCCGGAGGGTGGATCACCGAGCGGAAAGGGACCGGTGTTCCCGCATTTCTCAAGGCGTCGTACATCGTGATCGCTTCTTCCGCCGTTGCCTATTTGATCGTCTACCTCTACGGCGAGACCACGCACTCGGACCGCGGCAACCTGGTGCAGCAGTTCAACCGCGTGACACAGACCTCGGAAGCGTTCATGTACGCGGTGGCGGCCATGGCCGCGGCGTTTCTCGGAGCAATGATCGCGTTCGCGTACCGGAAGCCGCACGACGATTGACGCCGAAGAGGACCCATGTCGCTCGTACAGATCCAGCCGCCGGACGCGACCGATTACTGGATGCGGATGGTCAAGTGCCAGGACGCGTGCCCGGTGCACACCGATGCCTGCGGCTATGTCACGGCCATCGCGGAAGGGCGGTATCCGGAAGCCTATCGCATCGCCCGGGCAACCAACCCGTTCGCCTCGATCTGCGGGCGGGTTTGCGGAGCGCCGTGTGAAGTGAACTGCCGCCGCGGATCCCTTGACGCACCGGTCTCGATTCGGGCGCTCAAGCGCTTCGTGACGGACCGCTTCGGACCGGAAAGCGGCGACACCGCCGTGTACCAGGCCGGCTGCAACGACCGGATGCTGCCGCCCAATCGGGGCGACTTTGAACGCGTGGCGGTGATCGGCGCCGGCGTCTCGGGCTTGACGGTCGCGCACGACCTGACACGGATCGGATACCGCGTCACCGTGTTCGAGGCCTATTCGGAGCCGGGCGGGATGTTGACTGTGGGTGTGCCCGTGTTCCGCCTGCCGCGCGAACTCGTCCGGGCGGAGATTGAAGCCATCGTGGGAATGGGCGTCGAGCTGAAGTGCAACATGAAGCTTGGGCGCGACTTCACCGTCAACGACCTGCGGCGGCAGGGGTACCGGGCGATCTTCCTCGGAGTCGGCCTGCCGAAAGGGCGCAAACTGCCTATCCCCGGCGCAGACTTGCCCAACGTCTACGACGGCCTCGACTTCCTGCGCACGTTCAACGAAGGGAAGCCGCTGCCCCTCGGCAAGCGCATCGTCGTGATTGGCGGCGGCAATGTGGCTTATGACGTGGCCCGATCGGCGCTCCGGCCGGTGGAATCCGAAGCCACCCGCGAGGAGTCGGAAGCGGAAATCGAGCGCGGCGAAAAGACGGCTTACGACATTGCGCGCTCGGCATTGCGGATGAGCGGCGACAAGCAGGTGCACCTGGTTTGCCTGGAACAGCGCGTCGAGATGCCGGCCGACAAGCGTGAGATCGAGGAGGGCGAAGAGGAAGGCATCCGCCTCTACAACGGGCGCGGGCCCAGAGAGATCATCGCCGCCAAGGGCAAGGCGATCGCTTTGAAGACCATCCGGTGCACGTCGGTGTTCGACGCGAACGGCCGCTTCAATCCGGTCTTTGATGACTCGGAGATCCTGAACATTGAAGCGGACACGATCCTGTTCGCCATCGGCCAGACCTCCGATCTGTCGTTCCTGTCACCCGAAGACGGCGTGGAGAGCGCGCGCGGATTGATCAAGGTGAATCCCGACACCTACCAGACGACGGCTCCGGACGTGTTCGCCTGCGGAGACATCGCGCACGGGCCGAGGCTGTTCATTCACGCCGTCGCTTCGGCGCAGATCGCGGCCAGATCCATGCACGACTATCTGCGCGGCTCCCGGACAGACGTCGTGGTGCAGAAGAAGTGGGCGCCCGCCGCCTATGCCATGCACGACAACTGGCCCCGGATCCGCCGGGTGGAGCCGCCCGTGATCGAAGCCGAACAGCGGCAGTCGTCGGTCGACATTGTCGAGCTGAGCTACCCGGAAGCGGCCGCCCGGCGCCAGGCCGAGCGCTGTCTCCGGTGCAACGTCAACACCGTCTTCGATACGGCCATCTGCATCGCCTGCAACGGCTGTGTCGACATCTGCCCGCAGAACCTGATCCGGCTGCTCGGCCTGGGCCAACTGACGTCCGAGAACGGGTTCCTGGCGATGGCGGCGGCCAGTTTCGGAATGCCGCCCGCCGAGTTCAAAGCGCTGCCGGCCGAGGAACTGAACGCGCTCGGCGGCGTGATGATGAAAGACGAATCCACCTGCATCCGTTGCGCGATGTGCGCGTCTCGATGCCCCACGCACGCCATCACCATGCAGCGCTTCGAGTTCACGCGGGAATGCGTGAACGTCCCCGTCCGCAATGCCAGGCTGATCTACGAACGCGCCTCCCCATGACCTCAGCAGACTACGCCATGATGTTCGGCCTGGGCTTGGCCGGCAGCCTGCACTGCGTCCAGATGTGCGGGCCGCTGGTGCTCTCGATCGGAATACCGATTGCCTCTGAGCCGAGAACCCGGCAGGCGGCGGCGCACCTTGCCTACAACCTGGGGCGCGTGACCACCTATGCGTCGCTGGGCGCGGTGGCGGGCTGGCTCGGCGCCGGCATGACGTGGGCGGGACGGTTGGCGGGCATCGAGAACACGGCCGCGATGGTGGCCGGCGGGTTCATGGTGATGGCCGGCCTGTTGATGATGGATCTGGTCCGCGCTCCGTTCCCTGGTCCGGATTGGACCGGCTTCCTGGCTGTCGAGGGCCGCTGGCCGGCTGCTGCAGTCGCCGGCCCTGCGAACCCGCTTCGGCATGGGGCTGCTGTTGGGCTTGCTGCCGTGCGGCCTGATTTACGCCGCCCTGCTCAAATCGGTGGCAACGGCCGATGGATGGAGTGGAGCCGCGAGTATGCTCCTCTTCGGATTGGGCACCGCGGCGCCACTCGTGGCCGTCGGCCTGTTTTCCGGGGTTGTGGGGCGCTGGTTCGCCGGCCGCTCCAGCCGGTGGGCCGCGGTCTCGGTCACCGCGATGGGGATGTTGCTGATCTGGCGTGGATGGATGCCTGTCACTTTAGCGGCGAGTTGTCATCCTCATTGATGAAGCGAAAGGCCCACCTGATATGGGGAGTCGTACCGTCGCCAAACCACCCGCCGTTCCGCGCTCCGCGCCTCCCCGCTCCACCTATCACCGCTTTCGCAAGTGGTTTCACTTTGTCTGTTTCCTGATCTTCTGCGCCCTGCCGTTCTTCAACGTCATGCGTTTCGATATTCCGAAGCAGCGATTCTACTTCGCGGGCTACGAGCTGTGGATCAACGAGTTCGGAATCCTCTTCTTCGCCATGATGTTCCTGCTGTTCGTGATCGCGGCGGCCGCGATGGTCTATGGGCGCGTTTACTGCAGCTACATGTGCCCGCAGATGATCTTCAGCGAGGCCTCGCTGTGGCTGGAGCAGCGGCTGCGGCGGCACATGAACAAGTACTACATTCAGTGGCCGGTGAAACGGCGCGAGCTTGTCGTCAAAACGGGGTTCTACGCGGTCGTGTTAGTGGCAAGCGTCTTTCTGGCGTTTGTCTTTATTGCTTATTTCGTGGAGCCGCGGGACCTGTTGGCCCGGCTCGCTTCGCTCGATGTCGTGACCGCGGGGGGCATTTCCGGCGCGGTGACCACGACCTTGACGTTTCTCGACTTTGCCTTCCTGAGGCAGCGATTCTGCACCACGGTCTGTCCCTACGGGTATCTGCAGGGCATGCTCTCGGACGGCAATACGCTGCTGGTCCACTATCGCGATGAGGGGAAGGCCTGCATCGAGTGCAAGAAATGTGTGCGCATCTGTCATATGGGCATTGACATCCGCGAATCGCCCTACCAGATCGAATGCATCCACTGCGGCGAGTGCATCGACGCGTGCGACGACGTGCTGGGGCGACTCGGCAAGCCGGGCCTGATTCATTATGCATGGGGCGAGCGCGGAGCGACCTTCGCGGAAAAAGGAATCCCGTGGTGGCAGCGCCTCGGAATCCGCGATGCCAAGCGGGTCGTCGTGCTGCTGGTCATTCTGTTCTACGTGAGCGGCCTGACGGTGGCCTTGTCGATGCGGCGAAACGTCCTGGTACGGTTGAGCCCGGAACGGGCCACGTTGTTCACCATGGCGGACAACGGCGAGGTGTTGAACCTGTTCCGGCTGGAAATCGCCAACCGCGGAAGCCGCCCCGCCGGCGTCCGGATTTCGCTCGAAGCCCTGCCGGGCGCACGCCTGGTGATGCCGCGAAATCCGGTGAGCGTCGCCGCCGGACAGGAGTTCACCGAACAGATTCAGATTGCCGCGCCCCCGACGGGAGGTCCCGCGCCGGGCGTCAACCACTTTCGCTTCATCACCGAATCGCAGCCGGACAACGCACGCGATGAGGTGGCGATGACGTTCATCATGCCGGAGGGAAAAGCCAAGTGAATCCGAAGCTGTTCTTGGGAGGCGTCTTCGCCCTGTTCGTCGGGATTCTGCTCTTTGCGTGGTGGGAAGCGGAGCGGGCGAACCCGGTGCTGCTCGACAGCCGGGGCCGGCCTGTCCGGTCGCACGCTACCCGTCCATAGAGGACCATGCCGGAAAGCGCAGCCACAATCGCCACCGGGTGCGCCCTATGCGGCCTGGACGCCGGGAGCAACCCGTTCCAGCGCGCCTTTGACGAAGGGCACGACAAGTGTTTCTGTTGTCTCGGTTGCATGAACGTCTACGCGATCCTGGTGGAGAGCGGCGCGGTGGTCCCCGGAGCCGACCTGCGCGACACGGAACTTTTCCGGCAAAGCCTCGCCTTGGGCCTGGTCTCCAGGCGAGTGGCGGACCGGGAGAGAGCTGGCATTCCTTCCGGGACGCCGGTTCTCGAGAAGCTTTATCACGTGCCCGGAATGTGGTGCTCCTCCTGCGCGTGGCTGATCGAGCATAGCCTGGGCTCGGAGCCTGGCGTCGAAAAGGCGGAGGTCTTCTTTACCTCCGACCTGCTGAAGGTGCGCTACTACCCGCAATATCTGCCTCCCGGGCAGATCGTGGAGCGGGTCCGGAGGCTGGGTTACGCCATCAGCGAGTTCAGCGGCGAGGCGCAGGCCGCCGAACCGGAGCGCCAGAGCCTTCTCCTGAGGCTCGGGATCGCGGCGTTCCTGTGGGTCAACACCATGACCATGAATCTGGCGGCGTACCTTGGCTACTTCGACCAGATGCCGGTCAGCTTCCGCCATGTCTTGCCGTTCCTCGCCATGGCGCTGGCGTCGCCGGTCGTGTTCTTTTCCGCGCAGCCGATCCTGCGGGCGGCCTGGATCGGTCTGCACAGCGGCCAGGCTCGGATGGAAGCCCTGCTCTCGGTGGGCATTCTCGCCGCCTACGGGTACAGCGCAATCCAGGCTTTTGCCGGCGGCGCCCATATCTACTTCGACATTGCCTGCGCCATTGTGACGCTGCTACTGCTGGGCAAATACATCGAGCAGGGCGCCAAGGAGCGCACCACGCGGGCCGTGACATCGCTTTATCGGGTTCTGCCGACGAAAGCCCGCATTCTCCAGGGAGGGCGTGAGCGGTTCGTCGCCATCGAGGCCCTGACGCCGGGTCAGGTTTTCGTGGTGAAGGCGGGAGAGCGGATTCCGGCCGACGGCACGGTGGTGGAGGGCGAATCGCATGTCGACGAGAGCCTGCTGACGGGTGAGGCGGCCCCTGTTGAAAAATCGCCGGGCTCGGCCGTGGCCGGAGGAAGCGTCAACACCGGTGGAGTGCTGCAAGTGCGAGCAACGGCGGGCGACTCCAGCACGCTGGCCCGGATCCTCCGGATGGTGGAGCATGCCTTGGGCACGCGTTCGGAAATCGAGCGCGTGGTGGACCGGGTCTCCCGCGTGTTTGTGCCGGCCGTCATGGCGCTCTCGGCCGTGACCTTCGCCTTGGCGCTCTTGCTGGGCCTGCCGGCCTGCGACGCGATGATGCGCGCCATCTCCGTGCTGGTGATCGCGTGCCCTTGCGCGCTGGGAATCGCGACGCCGCTGGCGTTGACGGCCGCGATCGGTGCGGCTTCCCGCCGGGGCATTCTGGTCGGCGACAGCCGGGTCCTGGACACGGTCAGACGCCTGGACACCGTAGTCCTGGACAAGACCGGCACCGTGACCGAGGGCACTTTCCAGCTTCTCGAGTTCAACCCCGATCACCTGCCCGTGATCGCCTCGCTCGAAGCCTACTCGGAACACCCCTTGGCGCGGGCAGTGGCGCAGAAGGCGGAGGAATTCGATTTCCGCCTCCAGCCCGCCGAGGCCGTACACATTGAAAAGGGACAGGGCATTGCCGGAGAGGTCGGCGGCCTCCAAGTGTTTATCGGTTCGCGGCGGTTCGTGACGCATTTCGATCGCGGCTTCTCGACCGGCGAGCCGTTGGCCGGGATGGCCACAACGGTGTACTACGGCTGGGACGGCGGCGTTCGAGGCAGCCTCGTGTTCGGCGACCGGATCCGGCCGGAGGCCGCTCGCGTGGTCGACGACCTGCGGAAGAGGGGGCTTGCGGTCTACCTGGTGTCCGGAGACGCCCGCGCCGCGACCGCCGAGGTGGCTCGCCGGTTGAGGGTCGACGACTTCGCGCCGGAGACCCTACCCTTCGACAAGGCGGCCTTTGTCGAAGACCTTCGGCGGGCGGGCAAGGTCGTCGCCATGGTGGGGGACGGGGTGAACGACGCGCCGGCGCTGGCGAAAGCGGATCTCGGCATCGCGATGGGTTCGGGCACCGAGTTGGCGATGAAAGCCGCGGCCCTGGTCCTGATGGGAAACCAACTCAGCCGGATCCCCGAAGCATTCGACCTGGTCGCACGGACGATGCGGGTGGTCCGGCAGAACCTCTTCTGGGCGTTCTTCTACAACCTCATCGGGATCAGCTTTGCGATGGCCGGTTTTCTGAATCCGATCGTGGCGGCAGCGGCGATGGTGGCCTCGAGCCTGTTTGTCACGGTGAACTCGCACCGCCTGAGCCGTATGGTAGAAACCCGGATCGATTGACGCAGCATCAAAACGCAACGATGCCAGTCTCGCCCATTCACGCAACCATGCTGTAGCGCAACATCGATGTTGTGCTACGGAATTGTAGTTCACTTCAACGCTAACCGCTTTTCGGCGCAAAATTCCGTTTCCAGGCCGCGAACCGCTCCGTTTACCGTCGCGGCACGGCATGAAGTTTCCTGCTGTCTCGACAACGGCAACCGTGCCGCGAGCGTAAGCGAGCGGTCTCCC
>CAZGUX010000286.1:0-7386 GCA_964529305.1 uncultured Solibacteraceae bacterium
CCGGCCGGGCTCCGGGCTGATTCTGGGAGGGTTGCTGCTGTTGTTTCTAGTGAGTCTGCAAGGGAGCAGTGTAGCTCCCGAGCCCTGGGCGATGGTCTTGAAGGTCCTCGGCGTGGTGGCCCTCCCCGCCATGTTCTGGGCCGCGTCCAGGGTTGGGTGAGGTTGGTTCTTTAGCGGGCCTCGACCAGGGGCCCGCCATGCGGCAGCGGTTCCGGAATTCGGGCGAATTCGGCCAGTCCCTTGTTCAAAGGTTCAAAGTCCTTGAGTAAGTTGCCGATCAGCGTATCGGTCACGTCACCTCGCAGGTCGGGATACTTCGTGAGGAACCTTCGGAAACTGAACTCGTGATCGTAAAACGCATAGACCAGGCGGCGCATCGCTTCAATGCCCTGGCACAGCTCGTCGCCATAGGCGGCAAAGCGCGAAGCCGAAACGTCGCCCGCCGATAGGGCGGCATCCACGGCGTCGCCGGCCATCTCACCACTCCGAAGCGCCAGAAAGACCCCAGACGAGAAAACAGGATCGAGAAATGCAAAGGCATCTCCGGCGAGAAGCAGGCCATCGGAGGCGCAATAGCGGGAGCGGTAAGAATATTCGCCCGTGACCCGGTACGGACCCGTCTGCTGCCCAACCGCGAGGTGCTCCATGATCCAATTGTTCTGCCGGACCGCGGTCTGAAAAATCGTCTCCGGATCACGCGAGTCTTTGTAGAGATAGTTCTTCTCCGCGACCACCCCCACGCTCACGATGTCTCCGGGAAGGGGGATGTACCAGAACCATCCCTTCTCCGGAAGGTAGGCGACGGTGGTGGCGCCGGCATCGATCCCGGTGTCCAACTGCGCGCCCTGGTAGTACGTCCAGACGGCGATCTTGTTGAGCACCTGATCGCGGATCTTCCAACCGGTCCGAGACTGCAGAACCGCATCGCGGCCGCTGGCGTCGATGGTCATCGGCGCTCGGAATTCCCGGGTTTCTCCGTCCTTGCCCACTGCGAGGACACCCGCCACGGCGGGCCCTTCGCGGACTACGTCCCTGCCCATGGTCTCCTCTAGCACGTCGACGCCCTTTTCACGGGCGTTGTCGAGGAGCATTTGGTCGAAATCGCCGCGCCAGACCTGCCAAGTGTTGGAACACTCGTGCGCCATGTGCTGGAAGAAGTAAAAAGGATGGGATTGCCTTCCCGTGGAACTCACAAACTGAATGCTGTATTTTTTGGTGAAGGCAGACGCCTTCATCTTCTCGATCAAGCCGAGCCTTTGCAGCGGGAAATAGCAGAACGGGATCAGCGATTCGCCAATGTGATAGCGGGGAAACTTCTCCTTCTCCAACAGGAGGACGCGACGGCCTTTGGCGGCCAGGACGGCGGCGGCAGTCGATCCGGCGGGTCCCCCACCAATGACCACAACTTCATAGTCTGTGTTGCGTTTCATGTCGGATTCCCCTACGGTACCATGCGGCTTACCAGGGCGACGAAGAGGGCGGGCCGCTCTAATACGTTTCCGTTAGTGCGCGGGGGCCGGTGAGCCGTTTAAGATGGAAACTCGGCATGATACAGCCTGAAACATCCGCGCCACACATTCAGGAAATCGGGGGACTGGCTGACGACTTCACGCTTCCCAGCGTGAGCGGCGGCGAAGTCAACCTGACCGCGCTTCTGCAAGGCAAAAAAGGTGCGGTTGTGGTTTTCTGGTCCGGGGTGTGTTCCCACTGCGTTCGCTACGACGGATACCTCAACAGCTTTGCCGACCGCCACGCGAACCTTGGGTTGGCGGTGGTCGCGGCAAGGTCCGGGGAGACACCGGACCAGATTCGCCACACCATCGCGGAGCGGGGCCTGCGGTTCCCGATCGTCCATGATGCGGGCGGCCGGGTCGCACGCCGTTGGTCTACCGAGCAGACCCCTCGCGCGTTCCTTGTCGATTCCGGCGGAGTGTTGTTGTATCGGGGAGCCATCGATAATTTCAAGTACCCGGATCATCCGGAGTACGTGGCTTATCTGGAAACAGCCATTTCCGAGTACCTGGCCGGCGAGAGGGTCGGGCGGCCGGAGACCTCGAGTTTTGGCTGCGCCATTCAGTCGGTTTACTACACCCTTCCCAAACACCTATAAACGACGTCGATGAGCAAGCCTCTATGAGTACATCGTGGGCTGACTTCCTGCGAGTTCCCGCCCAAATGGTGGAGCTTGGTCTCTCGGTAATGGATGCCGGCGCGAAGACCATGCGCCAGGGCCTGGACGCGATGGCCGCGCCCCCGAAAACCCGGTTGGCGCCCAACACGCCGCCCGTTCACGGCCCCCAGGATCTGGACACGGCGATCGCCGACTTTGCCAACCAGTTGATCAGGATCGGTTGGGTCTCGTCGCCGGAAGGCGTACCCCTGCGCAAGTTGGCCGGGGACGTTCTGAACTCGGCGCGCCGGGCCTTCGGGTATATCGACCTGACCAATCCCCGCACGCTCGCGTTGCCATTTGAGCTGCCTGTTTCCGCCGGGGGAATCGCTGCCGAAACGCTCCTGCGAATGATGGCGCTGACTTCCGTGGTCGGGCCCAAACGGCTGAAGTCCTTCGTCACCAACGCGGCGGAAGTGTATGTCGACACCGCGGTCTTCATCGGTCTCGAGTACAAGGAAGTCATCGAGCGATACAAAGAGAGGCTGAAGGAGAATCCGAACGACCACAGTACACGCCTGGAGCTGGGGCGCATGTACGTGAAATGCGGCCTCTACGACGAGGCGGTTCGCGAGTTGGACCTGGCGGCAGGCGACGAATCCGTACGAGGCCGGGCCAAGCACGAGTCCGCCCTTGCGCACTACCGCGCCGGCAGATTCCAGAAAGCTGTGGAGGACGGTGTTGCGGCGATGACGGCCGACCCCACCAACGAACGGGCGCGCGCAGGGATGTGGCTGGCCACGCGGTCCCTGGGCGGGTACCCGGCGAGCGTCCCGGAGCAGTTCCGAATGGAGCTAAAAGCGGGCCTCGAACCCGCGCGCGTGCAATTCGAGAATATCGCCGCCAAAATCGGACTCGATAAGATCTGTGCCGGACGCGGCACCGCGGTCTTCGACTACAACAACGACGGTTTGCTGGATATCGTGGTGACGGCGGCGCACGCTGGATCTACGCTTTACCGGAACAACGGCGATGGCACGTTCACGGATGTGACGGTGAAATCGGGGCTGGATAAGTGCATCAACGGCTTTGTGATCATCGCCGGGGACTACGACAACGACGGTTTCCAGGACTTGTTCGTCACGCGGCAGGGTTTCTACTACGGCGATTGTGCGCTTTATCACAACAACGGCGACGGGACGTTCACCAATGTCACCGAGAAGGCAGGTGTGCAAAGTTGGGGTCCGGCCTACACCGCGTCGTGGGTGGACTACGACTGCGACGGCTATCTCGACCTGTACATCGCCTACAATCTGGGCGGCATGTTCGACCGTGCCCACCCGAACCGCCTGTTCCACAACAACGGGGACGGCACGTTTACCGACGTTACCGAGCAATCGGGCCTGCAGAGTGTCTTCACCACCATCGGCTCCTGCTGGGGCGACTACAACAACGATGGCTATCCCGACCTGTTCCTGTCGAGCGGTCTCGGCCGGCCTCAACTGTTCCGCAATAACGGCGACGGCACGTTCACGGATGTCAGTCTGGAGGCCGGCATTGTCGATCCCGTCGTCGGGACGACCTGCTTCTTCGCGGACTATAACAATGATGGCTGGCTCGACATCGTGCAGTTCAGTTGGTCCGACCACGAAGAGGTCATCTACACGATGAAAACGGGTCACGGGCCGCCCGATGGCGCGCCATTGGTGGTCTATCACAACAACGGCGATGGCACGTTTACGGCGAAGACCCGCGAAGTGGGCCTCGACGGCTGCTGGGGCACGATGAGCGGCAACTACGCCGACGTCAACAACGACGGCTACATCGACCTGCTGTTGGGAAACGGCAGTCCTCGAATGGAGCGTCTGGAGCCGTTCATTCTGCTCGAGAATAGTCGCGGCCGCTTCAGCAATACGACGTTCGCGGCAGGTCTGCCGTTCGCCGGCAAAAGCCACGGAACAAACTGCGCGGATTTGTTCGGTGACGGTCGAATGTCGATTATTATCGCGGCCGGGGGGGGATATCCTGGCGACCTGTTGATGACCGCCGTTCACTGCCCGAAAGAATTGCCCGGCAATTATCTGAACGTGCGCCTGACTGGCGTCAAGAGCAATCGGGACGGCAACGGCGCCCGAATCACTCTTTGGTGCGGGGATTCGCGGCAGATCCGGGAAGTGACCAACGGAGCCAGCTTTGGGTGCCTGCCGCTCGAGCAGCACTTCGGGCTAGGGAAAACGGAGAAAGTGAAGGCGCTCGAGATTCGTTGGCCGAGCGGTCTGGTCCAACAGGTAGAAGACCCGCCGGTGAATCAGACGATCCACGTGACCGAAGGTCAGGCCGGCTGGATCCCGGTCTACTCGCGGACCGCAAAAGGCTAGCCGCCGAAGGGTGCTAATTCTCCTTGAGCCAAGCGGCAAACACCTTCGAACTTCCTTCCATCAGGGCCTGATGCACGCGAGAGTGCTGCGTGGACATTTGCAAGTCCATGAAGTCGTGGAAGCCCTGAGGCTTATACATACCTAATGTCAGGAACTCCAGCGCGCCGGCGGTGCCATACAACGGATCCGGAATGAATGGTCCGAAATCAAAGACTTTCTTGGGTCTGGCGCCCGCAACAAAGTCCATATCGCAGCGCACCTCGTTGTTCTCCCGCAGAAGAAACGAAAAGGTCTTCACTGCCCAATCGAACTTGCCGGGCCCAAACCCGAAATAGTTCGGGATGGGCGCCCAGTCGATGAAGGGGTAGCCGATCGACACCTCCAGCTTGTAACCGGGTTTCGGGTTTTGGACCACATGAATGAAATCCGGATGCTGCACGACCGCGACGGCCTCCTTGAGAACTTTCTTCACCGGGCCCAACATCACGACAAAATCGTGCAGATAGCACGTGAATAGCGACCACCGGTACTTGGTTCCGATGTCGTACCAATCCCGCACCTGCGTCAACTGGTCTTCAGGATATCGCCCGCACTGTCCGTCGACGGTGCAATACAACATTTGCTTGAACGTGAACCCACCCGGGTCACCGTCGGGATAGGTCCAATGAGATGAGTTCAGAAAATGCCGGAACACATAGTCCTTGAGGCGTTGTTCCGGATTCGGGCCGGTGATCTTGCCGAACTCCACCTCTTGCCGCGCTCCCAGATTCGTCAACCGCCTGCCGCCAATCGTGACGTCGCCGAAATAGCCGTATGCCTTGTTCGGCAAATCGTAATTGCGATTCAGACTGAGCAGATGATATTCGACCTCCCGATTCGGGTCGCGGGTCCAGCGCTCCAGCGCCAGGCCATCCACCAGCGCCGATTCAGTCTTCTCGACCAGCGACCGCTCGAACTCTGAAAAGTCCGCGGGAATGGGCATTGGGGCACGATGGGCGCTCGACATATTGTCTGATCACTGTACCTTCCAGGCGTGTGCAAGTCAATACGGGTTCGTGTCTTGCAATTGTCATGCAAGTTCAGGGCGCTGCTGGAGTGCCTCCGGAAAGAAGCAGCCAGCGTAGGGCCGGATATGGTACACATTTCCTTCGGGGGGGCATATCGGGATGAAGGTTTGGGTCGCCGGTTTCAACGGACCGGTCGCGTCCGCGCTGAGGGCTGAACTCGAACGGCGCGGTCACACACTCGCGGCTGACGGCGCCGAATGTGCTGTCTACTTTCCGGGAGACATGGCCGGCCTCCAGGCTTTGGCCGAACAACCGCATGTCAAAAGGTTGGTGCTGAGAAGTCACGGTTATGCCTACGGGTCGAACCCGAAGAACCCGGGGATGATGACGGAAGAGCGGGGGTCCCTGCTCCCCCCGGAGGATCCCGCCCAAAGCTGGCTTCGGGTCGAAGAAATCGCGAGCCGGCACCCGAACTCGGCCTCCGTTCGGCTGGCGAATGTGGCGGACCCCGCCGAAGGGGATCTGCTCGTGACCAAACTCGTGGCCCGCGCCGCGACGACCATCGCCGGGCGGAACCCCAACGTTCAGTTCATCACGGTAGAGGATGCGGCGAGGGCTCTGGCCGACGCCGCGGAATCGGACGCCACCGGCCTCTTCAATGCTGCGGGACGCGGAGCGCTTCCACTTACCCACGCCTTTCGAGCGGCGGGTGTCCGTCGGATCCCTGTTCCGGAACAGGCCAGCCTGTCTGCCTTGAGGTACAACTGGACTCTCGGAAGCGATCGGGCTGGCAGGGATTTAGGCTGGGTTCCTGAAAAGTCCACCGTGGAAGCGCTTAAAGAACTCCTGGCCGGGAAGCCGGGCTCGCGTCCCGAGCGTCTCAGAGAGAAGTACGACGATTGGGGACTCGATACCGACTACATCCGTGCGTGGGGATTTTGGTTTGCCTTCCTCCGAAACGTCTACTGGCGAATCGACCATGAAGGCATGGAGAATATTCCTGAGGCCGGGCGGGCGCTGCTGATCTCGAATCACCGCGGCTTCATGCCCCTCGACGCCGTGATGCATTTGTCACTAATTTTTACTCACCGCGGACGAGTACCGAGATTTCTCATTATTCACTCTCTATTGCGCACTCCTTTTATGTGCAATTTCCTGACAAAGCTCGGCGGCGTGGTGGCGAGCCAGGAAAACGCCGCCAGGCTGTTCGAACAGGAAAGTTTGATTGGATTGTTTCCGGAGGGCATCCGGGGTACTTTCACTCCCTACAAGCGCACTTATAAGCTGCGTGACTTTTCGAGAAGCGAGTTCGCTCGCATTGCGGTCAGGCACCAGGCGCCGGTCATTCCCTCGGTGGTGATTGGTCACGCCGAGATCTTCCCAATCCTCGGCAGAATCGATTCCAGTTGGGTTGTGAAGGAACTCGGCTGGCCTTACCTGCCGATTGCTCCGATGTTCCCGCTGGCGCCCGTGCCTCTTCCTTCGAAATGGCACGTTCGCGTTCTGAAACCGGTTCCGCTCGATGGCCTGAAACCGGACGACGCCGAGAACGACAAGCTCATGTTAGAGTTCAGCCGTTATGTTCAGAACATCGTCCAGAAGAACATCGACGATATGGTGTCACGCCGCAAAAGTCTGGTCATGGGGCATATTCTCGACGGCACCTCACCCCATATCGCTCCTTTTGCCCGGTCGCGCGGTGCTTTGGCCGCGGAGTCCGCACAGTAGGACTCACTCAACCCTGGACGCAGCCCAGAACATGGCGGGGAGGGCCACCACGCCGAGGACCTTCAAGACCATCGCCCAGGGCTCGGGAGCTACACTGCTCCCTTGCAGACTCACTAGAAACAACAGCAGCAACCCTCCCAGAATCAGCCCGGAGCCCGGCCGG
>CAZGUX010000287.1:0-5754 GCA_964529305.1 uncultured Solibacteraceae bacterium
ATTTTCCAATTTTGTGAATGTGTGGGGGGATGCGGAATGCCTCGTCGCCACCGCAGAACGCGTTGTAGGGCGTCTGGCAGCGTCTCCAAGCGAGGAAAAGCTGTGGAAAAGGCTGTTTTTGATTTTCTTACACCTTCTAAGCGAGGGGGTCCCTTCCTGCGCACCAAGGAGTCCAACGGCCCAAGAGCGGTTTTTCAACGGAGCGGGCAGATTTTTTCTCGTTGGCTGGGAGGGCGGCACTTTGAAGAGAGCGGGGTCCGGCGAATCCGCCGCGCCCATTTGTTCGTAACATCAACCGAGAGGAGTGTTCCATGCGTTTACTGACCTTGTTTGCCGTGACCGCCGTTCTTTACGCTCAGGCGCCCGCGTCCCGCGAGGCTACGGGCGTCGATCGTCTTGCCAACCGGGTCCGCAAGGAGTTGGTGACCCTTCCGTTTCTCTCGACCTTCGACAATCTGGCTTTTCGCGTGAACGGGGGCACGATTACCCTGGAAGGCCAGGTGACCCGTCCGGTCCTGAAAAAGGACGCCGAGAACGTGGTGAAGAGAGTGGAAGGCGTGGAGAAAGTGGTGAACAACATTGAAGTGTTGCCGCTTTCCCCCGCCGATGACGACATCCGGATAGCGACGTACCGGAGTATCTTTTCCCACCCCGCGTTGAACCGCTACGCGATCCGCGCGCAGCCCCCGATTCGTATCATCGTCAAGAACGGGAACGTCACCTTGGTCGGGGTGGTGAACAGCGAGCAGGAAAAGACGATTGCGGGGATGCAGGCCAATCAGGTTCCCGGAGTTTTCCAGGTAAAAAACGAACTGCAAACGGAAACGAGGTCGAAAAAGTAGGACCATCGGCAAATCTGGCCCCCCTTGTCCGGCGCCTGATGTCGTTGTCCGGCTTGGGGTTTATCACGCAGCCAGAAAGCGCTCTAATACTTGAGAACGAGTACGGAAATTGGATTGCCCGCTCCCTTCCGGTCGCGGCTCTCAAAATCGGTTCAGTAGTCGCTGACAGAGCCATCCGGCTGGGTGTGCGTCGTCCATTTGTATTTCCGCTCCGCCGAGAGTTTGCGCAACGCGGATTCATCCACCTCGACGCCCAGCCCAGGACCCTGGGGCAGGGAGACGTACCCGTCCGAGTCCAACTGCCAGCTTCTCTTTGCCACCCCGGGGAGAATGTTGTCCGGCGTGTAGCCTTCGTGAATCAGAAACAGGGGAATGGACGCGGCGGCATGCAGGCTGGCGGTCATTCCGACCGGCGACATGGTGCAATGCGGCGACAGCGGTACGTAGAAGGTTTCGGCCAGGGCAGCGATCTTTTTCATCTGCGTGATGCCTCCTACGAATCCGCAGTCGGGCTGCAGGATGTCGATGCAGTTGTGCATCAGGTAGGGCATCACGCCCCAGATCGTCCGGTCCTTCTCGCCCGTTGCCAGCGGAATGCGAATCTGCTCCTTGAGCCGTTTGAAGACCTCGATGTTGCCCTGCACGGCGGGTTCTTCGATCCACATCACCTGGTAGGGCTCGATGGCGGCGGCGAACTGGATCAGCAGCGGCGGCGGCATGGCGCAATGCGCGTCGAACATGAGAGCGCCCTCCGGGCCGAGTTGCGCCCGGGCTTCCTTCACGCGGTTCACCAAGGCCTCGATTTCCGCCGGTGTCCCCGAAAAAGGGTGAGGGCCGGAGGTGCCGATCTTGCGGGCCTTGGGCGTGTGATAGACGCGAATCTTGTCGCGAGTGGGCCCGCCCAGCAGGCGGTACGCCGGGACGCCCCATAACTTCCCGGCGATGTCCCACAGCGCCATGTCGATGGCGGAAATCGTGTGCACCATGAACGGCCCGCCGCGCAGGTTGCGATGCGTGCGGTACAAGGTCTGCCACAGATGCTCGATGCGGGTGGGGTTCTGGCCGTCCAGCAACTCGAACAGCGAGCGCGCGAGTGTAGCGGCCACCACCGGTTCCACGTTGCTGATCTCTCCCCAGCCGAAGATCCCGGCGTTGGTCGTGATCTTGACCAGGACTTTCGGATCGGCCGGCGTGGCTTCCAGTTTGGTGATGCGAATCGAGGACGCGCGGTCCTCGACGCGAGCCGCCGGGTTCGATTGGGCGGCGCTGAGATCGGCCAGCATCGAATGGGCCACCGCGGTGGCCCCGGCGGCCTGGAGCAGGGCCCGGCGCCCCATCTCTCTCCTCATACAGGTTTCCTCCTTTGCGTGGTTCGCGCCCGTGAGTCGCGAATCGCCCAAGTATACACACCTGTCCGGAGAGTCTGTCGCCGGACCGCCCGGCGGCTACCCGTGAGCTGCCGCCGCCCGCCGCTGCATCTCTTCGAGCGAGATGTCCTCTTTGTGGGTCCCGATGTGCCAGCGGTGCCCGAACGGATCGACGATCGTGCCGATGCGGTCGCCATAGAACTGGTCCTGGACCGGCCGCTCGATCTCCGCGCCCGCCCCGACGGCCTGGCCGACCACCGCGTCGGCGTCCTCGACGTACACGTGCAGCGACACGGCCGGGCGTTCCTTCCCTTGCGGCGCCACGTAGCCCATGTCGAGATACTCATCCGCGAGCATGATGCGCGAGTCGCCGATCTTGAGTTCGGCATGGCCGATCTTGCCGTCGGGCTGGGCAAAACGCATGATCTCGGCCGCCCCCAGCGCCTTCTGGTAGAACTCGATGGCCGCGGCCGCATCCTTGACGATCAGGTACGGCGTCACCGCGTGGTATCCATCCGGAATCGGTTTCACATTTGCCACGCACTGCCTCCTTCGCTTTTCGAGGGTAACACTCGAACCGGGTCGATAGGGCAGTTACAAAGTGCGGAAGGGACCTCGTCCCCGATTCGGGTGCGTCATGTAGGGCCGGCCGGAAACCGGCACCACGAGCCTAGGCCACCGCGGCCCGGCAATACTCGTAACACTTTCGCACTTCGGCCACCGTGTCGGCGCCCTTGTACTCGTACTCGATGTTGGCCGGAATCTTGTAGCGCTTCTTTTTGAGCAACTGCAGCACTTCCTTGATCGGAGTGTCGCCTTGCCCGAACGGGACGTTGTCGCCCTGGTTCTTCTTCCGGTCTTTGATGTGCAGCGTCAGGATGTGCGCGTGGTGCTTGTCCAGAAAACTCACCGGATCGAAGCCCGCCGCCAGAAAATGGCCGATGTCCAGGTTGATGGCGATGTACTCCGACATGCCGCGCATGGCGTCTTCGAAATTCTGCGGCGTCGCGAACTCGTTCTCCTTGATCCGCGAGTGGTTGTGCATCCCAACGTAGATCTTCGATTTCTTCGCCCAACGGTCGATGCGTTTCGCCGTGCTGACGTTGGACGAGGCGGTCAGGCGCGTCACGCCCAGGGCTTTGGCCATTTCGAAGCCGCGTTCGATCTCGGTTTCCGAGAAGTCTTCGCGGAAGCTGTAGTTGTAGGCATACAGCGTGATGCCGGCATCGGCAAACTTCCGGTGCACGGCCTCGAACTCCTTCAACGGGGCGGTGGCGCGCCACTTGGAAAGATCGGGGCCGCTCAGGCCCTTCGGTTCGACGTGGCCTTGCCAGAGTTCACAGGAGCTGAGCCCGATGTCGACCATCGCCTTGATGGCCTCGTCGACGGGCCGGTCGCGAAAGCTGTAGGTCTGGACGCCGATCTGGACGCCATTGACCAGCGAGTTCGGCTTGGCGCCGAGCGCGAGTGGGGTGGCCGCCGCGGCCAGCTTGGAAAAGTCTCTACGGGACAACATCATCCGCATTGTCGCATGGGCGGGCAGGCTACAATGACAGGTTCCAAAGGAGGCAAGCCTTGTATCTCGGCGCGGTCACCTACAACGTCCTGAAAGACTGGGATGTCGAAACGATCATCGCAAAACTGGAAGGGGCCGGCTTTGAAGCCGTGGAACTGCGCACGTCGCACAAACACGGCGTGGAGCCCACGCTGCCCAAGGAAGAACGCGAGCGCGTCAAGGCCCGGTTCCAGCGTTCGAAAGTCAAGTTGTTGAGTTATGGCACCACCTGCGAGTTCCATTCTCCGGACCCCGCGGTGCGCGCGAAGAACGTGGAGACCGGCAAACAGTTCATCGACCTGGCGCACGATACCGGAGCCTGGGGCATCAAGGTTCGGCCCAACGGACTGCCCAAGGAAGTCCCGGTCGAGACGACCATCCGCAATATCGGCGCGTCGTTGCGCGAACTCGGTGAATACGGAGGCCGGATGGGCGTGGAGATCTGGCTGGAAGTCCACGGCCGCGACACGCAGAACCCGCCGGTGTGCGCGGAGATCATGAAAGCGGCCCGGCATCCGCAGGTCGGCCTGTGCTGGAACTCGAATCCGCCGGACGTGGTCAACGGCTCGGTGAAGCAGAGCTTCGACCTGCTGCGCCCGTACATCAAGAATGTCCACATCAACGAACTTGCGGGCCCCTACCCGTATCGCGAATTGTTCGCGCTGCTCCGGTCGAGCGGTTACGACCGCTACACGCTGTGCGAAGCGCAGGAGAGCAAGGAACCGGAGCGATTCCTGCGGTGGTACCGGGCCTTGTGGACGGAACTGAATCGCAAATGCGCCTGAGAGTCTGGCGGGCGGCGCTGTTGTTCTGGCTGGCGGCCTCGCTGCCCGCACAGCCGCCGGCCCCGGCCAGCCACTTCGGCCACGATGTCACCGAAGACCGCAAGCTGCTCGATTGGTCGAAGGTCGTCAGCTACTTTCAGGCGCTTCAACGGTCCAGCCCATTGATCAAGGTGGAGGAATTGGGTCGGACTGTGGGCGGGCGGCCTTTCATCGCCGCGACCATCGCCTCGCGCGGCACGCTGGCTCGCCTCCCGGAGTACCAGGCCATTCAAACCCGCCTGGCCGACCCGCGAATCACTCCGCCGGAACAGGCCGAGAATCTGATTTCCCGGGGCAAGGCAGTCGTCGTGATCACGTGCTCGATTCATTCGACCGAGGTTGCCTCCACGCACACAGCGGTGCAATTCGCGTATCGCCTCCTGACCGAAGACACGCCTCGATTCCGCGCGATCCTCGACAATGTCATCTTCCTCCTGGTGCCGTCGCTGAATCCGGATGGGGTCGACATCGTCACCCAGTGGTACCGCAAGACGCTCGGCACCCCGCATGAAGGAACCTCGCCGCCGGAGTTGTACCACCTTTATCTGGGACACGACAACAATCGCGACTGGTACATCTTCTCGCAGCCCGAAACGCGTCTGACGGTCTCCAAGCTGCACAACGCCTGGCGGCCCCAGATCGTGTATGACGTCCATCAGCAGGGGGACCGCGGATCGCGCATGTTCGTGCCGCCGTGGCTGGACCCGATCGAGCCGAACGTCGACCCGCTGATTGCGCAGCAGATGAACTACTTCGGCCTGGGCATTGCCACCGACCTGACCGCTGCGGGAAAGACGGGCGTGGTGGTGAACGCTTCCTACGACTTCTGGACGCCCGCCCGCTCCTATCAGTCCTTTCACGGCGGACTGCGATTGCTGACCGAGACGGCCAGCGCGCGCCTGGCGACCCCGGTGACGATCTCGCGCGAGCAACTCGACGGGCGATCTCTGGGGTTCAACGCGAGAGAGCGGAGTTGGAATCAACTGGAGCCCTGGGCTGGAGGCGAGTGGAGGCTTCGGGACATCATCGCGTATCAGTCGATCGCCTTCGAGTCGGTCCTCTACCAGGCGGCGACCCGGCGAGAAGAACTGCTGCGCAACTTCTACACGATCCAGAAACGTCAGGTGGCGCGCACTCAGCCCGAGGCCTTTTACATTGCGCCGAAC
>CAZGUX010000288.1:0-68509 GCA_964529305.1 uncultured Solibacteraceae bacterium
GCCGCAGATCCTCGTTGTTGATCCGGTCCGTGGTGGCCGCCGAGAGCTTGGACGATTTCAGAACGGCGTCTTCTACATAGATCGGGCAGTCCAGCCGGAGAGCGAGGGCCAGCGCATCGCTGGGGCGCGAATCGACGCTGATGAGTTGTCCGTCCCGTTCCAGCCAGATCACGGCGTAGAACGTGTCTTCTCGAAGCTCGCTCACCACGACCTTACGGATCCCGGTATTGAGGCCGATCAGCAGGCTTTTGATGAGGTCGTGAGTCATGGGCCGCTGGGTGGTCACCTTCTCGATTTCCAAGGCGATGGCATTGGCCTCGTAGATCCCCACCCAGATCGGCAGGACGCTGTTGCCGTTGACGTCCTTCAGGATGACGATGGGCATATTGGTGACCGGATCCATCATCAGGCCGCGTATTTTCATTTCGAGTTCCACCGCTGACCTCCCTCAGATTTCATTAGAGCACACGCCTCAGACGGGAGCCGACTCGCCCACCAGCGAGTTCGGCCCACTCCGCGTCACCAGGACGGGCAGGTACGAGCCCAGCAGGGAACTGACGGTTTCCGGATGACTGAAGTTCAACGGCCGGTTCTGCGAGGTCCTTCCAATCCACTGGCCCAGAGACTGATTCCGCCCCTCCACCAGGACTTCCTGAAGGGAGCCGATCAGCTCGGAGTTGCGACGGATCTGGATCGAACGCTGCCGCTCCTGCACCGTCACCAGACGGCGCTGTTTTTCCACCTCGGGGATGATATCGGACAGGCTGAGGGCGGACGTGTTCGGGCGCGGCGAATACTTGAAGCTGAAGATGGAATCGTACTCCACCCGATCCAGCAAGTCCACCGTCTGTTGAAAATCGTCTTCGGTCTCCCCGGGGAAGCCGACGATGATGTCGGTGCTCAGTGCGATATTACGCGGAGAGCGCTTGAGCCAGTCGATGCGGCGCAGGTACTCGTCGCGCGTGTAGAGCCGCTGCATGCGGTCCAGCACCCGGTTCGACCCCGACTGCACCGGAAGGTGCACCTGGTTACACAGGGCTTCGTGATCGTTGATCGCGTCGACGATGTCCTGGCCGAAATCGCGAGGGTGCGACGTGGTGAAGCGAACCCGCCGGATACCCGGGACCTGGGCCACGTGGCGCAACAGGGTAGCGAAGTTCCAGCCCGCGGGTGAAGGGTCCCGATAACTGTTTACGTTCTGGCCGAGCAACTGGATCTCGGAATAGCCGGCGCCGGCAAGTTCCTGCGCTTCCCGCATCACGCTGGCGCTCAAGCGGCTGCGTTCGGGTCCGCGCGTGAAGGGAACCACGCAGTAAGCGCACGACTTGTCGCAGCCCTCGATGATGGTGATGTACGCGCGATGCGGATTGTCCCTGCGGGTCAGCGGGGTCTCAAACGCGTCCTCGGTGTCCAGGCTCAGGCCCGTCACCCGGCGGTCGCCCGCTTCCAGCTTTACCAGCAACTCCGGCAGCCGGCCGTAGCTGGCCGAACCGGCCACCAGGCTGACGTGCGGGGCGCGCTCGAAGATCTTCTCGCCTTCCTGCTGCGCCACGCAGCCCAGCACCGCGAACCGCTTGCCCTTTCCCGCGTCGCGCTTAAACTGCTGGAGCCGGCTGAAGACCTTCTGTTCGGCCTTGTCGCGAATGCTGCAGGTGTTGTAGAAGACGTAGTCCGCCGCCTCCGGCGTCTCCACCTGAGAATATCCGCGGCTCACCAGCGCCCCCACGACTTTTTCCGAGTCGTGGGCGTTCATCTGACAGCCAAAGGTCTCGATGTAGAACTTCTTCACAAGGGATATTATACGGTGCTGGCCCGGAATCGCCTTATTTCACCAGGGCCATCAGCGCGCCGGTCTGCCGCAGCAGGTTCAGCCGCGCCCGTTCCACCCCGTATTGCGCTTCGTAGTACGCGATCCACTTTTCGTTTTCCGCGAACCGCGCCTCTTCGATCGATTTCATCGAGGCGCGGCCTTCGGCGTACTGCGCCAGCAGGATCGACACCTGTTCTCGAGCCACATCCAGATCGAGTTTGGCCACCTCGCCCGCGCTTTCGGCTTCCTTGATGTCGCGCCACGCCTTCCGCACGTCGAGTCCCAGTTGATGCCGGATCGAGTTTCTCTGCACTCGCAGCTTGGCCGCGACGATCTCCGCCTGTGACGATAGCGCCGAGACGGCCGGACCCACCAGCACGGGGATCTGGAACGACATTCCCACCAGATAGTTGTGCCGCTGGAACGAACGGAAGAAATCTTCGTAGTTGTTGAACCTTGCCAGCAGGGCGTATTTGGCGATCAGGTCCACGCGGGGGAGGCGGGCCGCCTTCTGAGCCCGGATGTCCAGCCCTTCGGCGACCAGGTCCGATTCGATCTTGCGCAGTTCCTTGCTGGCTTTCAGCGCCTGTTCCACCGCCTGGTCCTCCGACCGGGGCAGGACGGCGGTGTCCCGCGGTTCCTCAACGGGCTGCACCCGTTCGCTGTCATCCATACCCAGACCCACCGCCAGCTTCGACTGCGCCTGCACGATGTCGGATTCGATCATGGTGACGCGCTGCCGGGCCCGGGCGACCTGATAGCGGGCGCGTTTGTTCTCGATTTCCAGTTCGCGCCCATCGGCCACGCGTTCGGCTACCGTGCGAGCCACGGTTTCCAGGCTCTCCACCTGCTTCCGCGCGACGGTGAGTTCCTTCTCGGTCCGTTCCGCGTCCAGGAACGCCGAAGCCACGCGAAACACCACTTCATCCTGCTTGGAGGCCGCCTGGATCGTCGCCCCGCGCGCCTGCTCTCTGGCCTTGGCTACCGTGTACGATTGCGGACGGTTGTAAATGAATTGATTGGCCTGCGCCTGGAAGACGCTCGGAGCCGCTCCTTCGATGCTCAACGGGAAGCCGTTGTTGAATGCCAGGCCGCTGCCCACCGCGATGCGCGGAGTAAACGGGTCGCGCGCGACGTGCACGCTTTCGGTCGCGGTTCGCTGATCGAGCCGCGCCAGCGCGAGGTCCGGATTCTGCTCGAGCGCCCGCTCCACGGCCTGCTTCAGGGTCATCTTGTGGATCTCGCCCACCAGCGGCGCGACGAGCAGGAGCGGCAACCAGATGCGATGGAAAATCATACCCTGATTGTAGGCGGGACCACGTTGCTTCAGCCGGCGTGCACGAAGGCCCGAGCGAGTCTCGTGCTTTCTCGGTACAGTAGAATGCATCTCATCCGACGGGAGGCGCCCATTGAAAACGCTGCCGATCCTGCTGGCCTCCACGGCCCTCGCGGCGACCTTGCCGGTCAGACAGGCGTCCTTCCAGGCGGCCCCTGACGGATTGCCGGCCGGATGGAAACCCTGGGCCGCGCGGGCCGAGATCGCGCCCCGGACCTTCGTCGACTCCACGCGTTTTCGAACCCGCCCCGGGTCGCTCGCCGTCTCCGGCAACGGCAATGCCGCCTCGTACGGGGGGTGGGAGTACACGGCTTCGGACGTCGAGGCGGGACGATGGTATCGATTTGTGGCGCACTACCGGGCCGAGGGACTGCAGAACGAACCGCTGCAAGTGGTCGCGCGGCTGGATTGGGTCCGCTCTGGCGGCAAGCGCGCTGGCCAGCCTGACTATGCGTACAAAACCGCGCCGCTGGGCGAATGGAAGCGGATCACGCTCGAGGCTCCAGCGCCCAGCCAGGCTTCCGCTGTGAAGATGCAGTTGTTCCTGCAGAATGCCCCGCATGCCACCGTGTGGTGGGACGACATTTCGCTGGAGCCTATTGCCACTCCGGCGGCGCGATCGGTCACGGTGGCCTCGATCCATCTGAGTCCTCGAAACACAGGTTCGGCCGCGGCCAGCGTCACACGATTCCTCGAAACGATCGAACGCGCGGTTACCCGGGCGACAGATGTCATCCTGCTGCCGGAGGGCATCACGTTGGTCGGGACGGGAAAGAAGTACGCCGATGTGGCCGAGACGATTCCCGGGCCAACCACAGCGCGCCTGGCGGAAGTGGCCAGGAAACGGAAGACCTATGTGGCCGCGGGGATTTACGAGCGCGAGGGACAGGCGCTCTACAATACGGCCGTCCTGATCGACCGCACGGGCGCGGTCGCCGGCAAGTACCGGAAGGTGTATCTTCCGCGCGAAGAGATCGAAGGCGGCTTGACGCCCGGGACGCACTATCCGGTGTTCCGCACGGATTTCGGAAAGGTCGGCATCATGATTTGCTGGGACGTACAGTATGCCGACCCCGCGCGTGCGCTGGCGCTGCAGGGCGCGGAGATCCTCCTGGTTCCGATCTGGGGCGGCAACGAAGCGTTAGGCAAGGCTCGCGCCATCGAGAACCGCGTGTTCGTGGTCTCGTCGGGATACGGCTACCCGACCTACGTGATGGACCCCGACGGCGAGATTATCACGCAGGCGCGGGAGCAGGGCTCGGCAGCGATTGCGACGCTCGACCTGAACCGCAGGTACGCCGATGAATGGCTGGGCGACATGCGTGGAAGGTTCATGAAGGAGTTGCGCCTGGACGTGAAAATGCCGAGGCTGGACCTGGAGCCATAGGGGGCCGTGGCGAGGTCCTTGCGCAAGTGTCTGTCCATTCCCCGGCCCGTGGCGTCAATCGTTCAGTCCTGTGGAGGAATGGTCTCGAGGGAGTGTCCGTCCGCTGCTCGGGTGTGGTAGAGGCCCTGCTCGAAGACAATGTCCACCGGGATCCGGAGGCCGGCAAGACGCCCCAGATCCTGTTGCAGGGGCGTGGGAATCGCCGCGCGCGCGGCAACGAACTTCGAGGCCACCTCGTAGTTGCCATCGCCCTGAAGCCGAAGAATCCGTTCCGACAAAGCGTCCACGGCCTTTGACATCGGACCGGCGTGCACCCGGTAGCGCCCACCGGCGTCGCGGGAGAACGCGCCCTCGGCCTCGAGGAAGCGGAAACACACCACGTTGGCAATGCCGTGTGCGCTCGAGGCTCCAAACCGGACAGAGCGGAAGATTCCGGCCAGGAACGTGACGTAGTGGTCCATCAGGTGAGTGCCGGTCAGTTCTCCCTGCCCGAGCAGGCGTTTGATGATGAACAGGCCGAGAATGTCCGCTTTGCCTTCCTCGAGCGTGGAGGCTCGGTCCTTCATTGCGTAACGCACACTGCCCTTTCCGTCGAGCGCGTCCTTGATGCCGAGTCCGTGTGCCACCTCGTGAAACATCACGTTGGAGAAGAAAGCATCAAAGCGAATATGCTCCTGTTGCTCCAGCGCGATCAGTTCCCGCGCGATCGGCGTCAGAATCCTGTCGAACTTGGCGCGCATGGAGTTCTTGAGTTGCAGGCGCCGCGTGCCCTTCTCGAGTTGCACCTGCTCGTCGTTCGGCAGGTTGATGGCTATGGTTTTGGAGCCGGCGTTGCAGTCGCCCGCGTAGTACAGGACATCATAGGCGTTCAGGTCGGAGTCCGTGCCGGGAGTTTCGCGTTTGTAGGCGTCGGGTACGGGCAACTGCTTCTGCAAACCAGGGAGCAAGGCGGCATAGCGTTCGAGCCGGCGGCTCCATTCCTTGTCCTTTACCAGCACGTAGGCTTCGTAGGCGGCCTTGTAGCCGAACAGATGGTCTTCGTAGGTCTCGATCGGCCCGATCACGATGTCGACAGTGTTGGTCTTCATCTCCATCCAGGCGAAATCGCTGGGCTGGTACCGGTCGGTCACCAGCGCTTCCGCACGCAGTTCGAGATAGCGCCGGAGACCGGCGTCTTCCGCGAGGGCGGCCGCCTGGCGTAGCTTGGCGGCAGCGCGTTCCAGGCGGGAGGCAAAGGCGACATGATACGGCTGCGCCATCAGCTTGCCGGAAGCGTCACGCCGGACGAGAGTGAACAGATCCTTGAGACTCGCGTCGCCCGCGGCGGCCCGATCGAACACTTCCTTGGTAAGGTCCGGCGGATAGAAGCGGGCGCCCGCGGGCTTGGGGCCGGCCGAGGCGATGAACGGCCGGTCGCCGTCCAGGCGGTCCCAGGGGCCATAGTTGATCAGCACGAACCGGCGTTCGCCGGGGTCCTTGACCTGGTTGAGAAGGTCTTCTTTGTCTCCGTAGGCCTGCAGCCAGAAAAGCTCGTCCATCTCGCGGGCCGCATCGATCATCAGTGGGAGCATCTGACGTTCTCGCGGGGTGAGGACGGAGAGGTCGGTTTCCAGGCGAAACGTCGTGTACTTGGCAAGTCGGTCGTTCATCTTCAGTTTCTTTGGCCTCGCTGGTCCGGCAGCGGCCAGAAGTATGGTTCGGCGAGACAGCATTATCCGGATTGTGGCAGAAACTGGCCGTGTTGGTGTGGTACCCTCGCCTTCCATGGCGAAGCTTTTCGCCGGCACCTCGGGATTTGCATACGATACCTGGAAGCCGGCCTTCTATCCGGAGAAACTGCCCTCGAAGAAGTACCTGGAACACTACGCGACGAAACTGAACAGTGTGGAGATCAACTACACGTTCCATCGGATGCCGAGCGCGGCGACGTTGGCCGCGTGGGTGGAGCAGACGGCGGACGGCTTCGCCTTCGCCATCAAGGCGCACCAGCGGATCACGCACATTCGCCGCCTGCGTGACGCGGCCGAGTCGACCGAAGTTTTCTTCAAGGCGATCGATCCGCTACGCAGCGCCCGCCGGATCGGGCCGGTTCTCTTCCAGCTGCCGCCCAACCTGAAAGCGGATCAGGCTTTGCTGGCGGAATTCCTGTCACTGCTCCCCACCGACCCGGTGCACACCTTCGAGTTCCGGCATGCTTCGTGGCTGACCGATGAGACCTACGCGCTGCTCGCCAGGCACAACGTCGCGCTGTGCCTGGCAGAGAGCGAGAAGCTGGAAATTCCCCAAGTGCTGACGGCCAACTATGTGTATTGGCGGCTGCGCATGCCCGAGTACACGGCCGAGGACCGCGTGGTGATCGCGAGCCAGGCCGAACGGTGGCTGGCGGAAGGGCGCGACGTGTACGTATTCTTCAAGCACGAAGAAACGCCGGAAGGCGCCCTGTACGCGCAGGAGATTCTGCGAACTCACCAGGGAGATTCGGCGGTCAATCCACACAATTGACAGTTCATCGCAAGATTCGACTGGAAACCTGGGGATAGCGCGCGAAACTGCGGTCGAAGGTCACCACCGTGTAGCCGGAGACCTCCGCAAAGGCCGCAAGGTAGGTGTCTGTCCAGAAATTCGTGCCTGTCTCGTGCGTGCGGGTCAATTGCCGCCAGGCCTGTCTCAGGATCGGCGGCTCGGCAGCGAAACCAATCCGGTCGTCGTTGAGAAACTGCACCAGCACTTTCCATGCGGCGTCTGGCGTCAATGCCGAGTTCGCCAGCACGCGCGGATTTGTCAGAAGGCGCAGAAGTCCCATCTCCGTGACCCGGCAGAATCGGATCCACTCGGCGCCGGCCGATTCCAACCACGAAATGGCCTCGCGGTGACGGGTATGTTCCGCAATCGCCAGAGCCACCCAGACATTGACGTCAGGCAAGTAGGTCATCGAAATTGAAGTTGTCCAGATCCAGGACCCGCCCTTTGCCGAGTCGAACCAACGGGAGTGCTACCCGTCGAGGCGGCCTGGTGGATCTCTTGGTCTTGGGGTCGCTCAATTCCTGCTCCAACGCCCGAATCAGGATTTCTTTCATGCTGACGCCACGCAAAGCCGCCGCCGCCTTCGTCCTTCGAAACAGGGCATCTGGAAGATCAATCGTCGTCCGCACGGAGACACATTAGCATATTTATGGGTACTGTAATAGTTGCTCTGGAGACCGCAGTCCGTCCAATCCCGGATATCGGATGCCGGTCGGACGCCGGCATTCCCTCACGATCGTCGGGTTGGTAGACTGAAGTGTTTCATGCTTCGGGAGTTCTGTTTTACGTTACTTACCTTGGGTGTCGTCTGTGCCGAAACACCTGCCGCTCCGCCAGCAGCGGCGGCGCCGAAGGCGGCTACCACTCCAGCCCCAGGCCGCCCGGCGGTGAATCTCCAAAGCGCGGCCGCGCGGCGTAACGAAAACGTCCAGGTCAGCCGCATCGACACGGAGGTCCAGAAGGAATCCAACATACGGCTCGGCAGCCAGTACACTCCGGTGTTAACGGCCGCGCCGGAACAGAACTTCTATTCGGTGGAGCACGGCAACCGGCCCGCCGAGAAGGCCATCGTGACGCCCGCCCCGGTCGCGGCCGGTTGGCACGGCGAACTCTTCGAATCCCACCGCAACAGTCTCTTCAACAGCCGCACCTTTTTTCAGGTGGGAGGGGTGAAGCCGTCGCGGGAGAACCGCTTCGGAGGACGATTTACAGGAACGGCCGGAGGCTTCGGTTCTCTTACCGGCTCCTACCAGCAGAACAAAATCCGGGGGATGGTCAACGGCAATGTGTTAGTTCCGCTGGCCAGCGAGCGAACGCCCCTGGCCATGGATCCCGACGTGCGCGCTATCGTCGGCCGCTATTTGGAAGCCTACCCGAAAGAGTTGCCGAATCGCCCGGACTTCGACCCCCGCGCCCTGAACACGAACTCGCAGCAGCGAATCGACGAACTGCAGGCCAGTTTGCGCCTGGACCGCGATTTCGGGATACGCCATCACCTGTCTGCGCTTCACTCTGTCAGTCGCCAGAGGGTGGACGCATTTCAGTTGGTGGCGGGTCAGAATCCCGACATGGATATCCACAACCATCGTTCCCGCCTGGCGTGGCACACGGCAATGTCGCCGTCGACGGTGGTCGATTTCGGCGCCGGTTTCACCCGCGTGCGCTCGTTCCTGCGGCCGGAACCGAACGCCGTGGGGCCGCGCGTCCGAATCGGATATCAGGTGGAAGAACTCGGCCCGGACAGCCACTTCCCCATCGACCGCGCACAGAACACCTACTCCGCGGGGACGCTGCTCTCGCACCGCGGCGCGGGCGGACGCCATCAATGGACGCTCGGGGGCGACTTTTTTCGATTTCAGACCAACGGGAGCGAGACCAAAAACAACCGGGGGGAATGGGGATTCACCAACAATTTCGGCCGCCTGGGAATCGACAACCTTCGGATGGGTACCGCCTCGTATTACTTTGTGACGATCGGCGAGATGCGGCGCGGGTATCGCAACAGCCAGGCAAACTTCTATGCCGGAGACCGGTGGAAGGCCCACCGCCGGGTTCAGATCGACTACGGTCTCCGCTACAGCCTGGAGACTGCGCCCCGCGAGGTCAACGGCCTGGACCCGGTTCCCTACCGATGCGACTGCAACAACGTCAGCCCGCGGTTCAGCCTCACCGCGGAAGAGCCGGGAGGGTGGATCGTACGAACCGGCTACACCGTGTCGTTCGGGCAAATCCCAGCGGTGACGTACGGCCAGGGGCGCTACAATCTGCCGGGCGCGAGGTACGTGCAGATTCAGAATCCGGATAGCCTCGTCGCGCCATTGCGGAATCTCGATCTCACCGATCCCAACGGACGCTCGTCGCCGACGTTCTTTTCCCCCAATCTGGTGTCTCCGTACTCTCATCAGTACGGAATCTCGCTCGAGCGTACGCTGGGCGCTTATCTGGTTCGCACCTCTTACTTTGGAAGCCGCACCATCAAGCTGCTGAACCCGTACACCGGAAACCGTGCGGAACTCCGGACGGGACTCCAGCCGACGCTCAACAACGTCGACCTGCGGCGGGCGGACAGCCGGTATTACGACGTCAACTACATTGTGAATGGCGGAAACGCCTATCTGGACGGAGGGCAGTTCGGGCTGGAAGCGCCCTTTCGCCGGGGGTTGGCCTGGAGCGTGAACTACACCTTCGCCAAGGCGATTGACCAAGGCGTGGACTACACGGCCACCGCAGCCAACCGCGACATATCCAAAGGGCGCAGCCAATCGCAGTACGACTCGCTCGCGGACCGGAAAGGCTTGAGCAATTTCGATTCACCGCATGCACTCTTGCTTTCGGCGGTGTACGATTTGCCCAAGCTAGCGGCAGCGAGTGGGTTGTGGGCGAGGCTGGTCAACAACTGGCAGTTGTCGGGCGCCGGCATCCTCAAGAACGGCACCCCGTTGACGCTCTATGTGGGAAGCGACGCACCGGGCTTCGGCAACATCGACGGTGGGTCGAGCGACCGTCCCAGCGTCGTGGACCCGACGATTCTTGGCAAGACCATCGGGAACCCGGATGTTGCCCTTCGAATGATGACGAGAGACCGCTTCGACTATATCCGTGAGGGTGAGACACGGGGAAACATGGGCAAGAACACGCTCCGAAAAGGGCCCATTCGCAACTTCAATTTTGCGTTGGGAAAGCAGTGGAAATGGGGCCCTCAGCGCGAACGGACGGTGCTGTTTCGGAGTGAGGCGACCAATCTCAGTAATACACCTCAGTTCGATGAGCCGCAACGCAATCTGACCTCACCATCCTTCGGTAGAATCACGAACACCCTGAACGAAGGACGTGTGTTACAGTTCGTTGTGCGGTTTCTGATCTGACGTCCTCCAGCTATTTGAACCCGTGATGATTGAAAGCTGCGGCCTTACTGATCCCGGTTGTGTTCGAGCCAACAACGAGGACTTTTTTTACGTGGCTCCCGAACTTGGACTCTGTGTGCTTGCCGACGGAATGGGCGGAGCGAATGCCGGCGAGAGGGCGTCGCAACTGGCCGTGCAGACGGTGATTGACGTCGTCGGCGCGGCGGGCGCAACGCCAAACCGGGATACGCTCCTGGAAGCCATGGAGCAGGCCAACCGGGCGGTATTGAGCGTCGCCCGCAGCGACCGCCGCCTGGAAGGAATGGGCACCACCCTGGTCGCGGCCCTCGACGCCGGAGAAGAGATCATGATCACCAGCGTGGGCGACAGCCGCGCCTACCTGCTGGAGGAAGAGTCGTTCCTTCCGGTGACCCAGGATCAAAGCTGGGTGAACGAGGTCGGGCGCGTGATGGGCCTGGACGAAGGTTCTCTCAAGACCCATCCACTGCGGCACGTCTTGACGATGGCCATTGGAGCCGGAAACAAACTGGTGGTCAATTCGTATACGTGTCCGTGGAAAGTCGGGTCGATTCTGCTGATGTCGAGCGATGGGCTGCACGGGGTGGTGGATGTGCCCAGCATCGAAGCGATTCTGCGCGCGCCGGACGAGGGACCCGAGCCGCTGCGGCAGAAGTGCGAACAGCTGATTCAGGCCGCGCGCGACGCAGGCGCCCCCGATAACGTGACGGCAGTTCTCATTCGCCGCGTGAATTGAGCTACTGATTCGGAAACCAGAGGATCCTGGTCTCCGCCTGGCGCTTGTGTTCGGCGAACCCTTGTCCCTCCGTGTCGTAGGCGGACAAGTAGCCGCGCTTCGAGTAGAGCTCTGCATAGCGCCCGACTTTGTCCGGATCCAGCGTGACGCCGATGCCGGGTTTCTGCGGCAGCCGCAGGCAGCCGCGCTGGAACTTCGGAACGTCCGTCACCACATCGTCGGCAAGCATGTGATTGTAGGTCTGGTTGTCGAAGAGGAAGTTGGAGCTGGACGCAATCACCTGCATCGCGGCATAGGTGGTGATCGCCAGCGGCCCGAAGCTGTGGAACACGATGGGGACGCCCGCGGCTTCGGCGATGCCCGCGGCTTTCTTGAAGGCCAGTAGTCCGCCGGCCTGATGCGGGTCGGTCATCACGACATCGGCCGCGCCCGCGGCCAGCACCTGGAACAGGTCCTTGTTCGTCCAGGAGGATTGGTTGGCCGCGATCGGGACCGTGGTTCTCTGGCGGAGCCACTTGAGGGTCTCGATATCGGACATCCGCGTCGGCTGTTCGATGTACTGAAGATCGTCTGGCTTCATCTGCTCGAGGATGCGGAGGGCCGTTCCGGGAGTCCATGCCTCGTTCGCGTCCACCCTCAGGTGCACCTTGGGGCCGATGGCTTCGCGCAGAGCTTTCACCACGGCGACGTCTGAATCGAAATCGAGGCCAACTTTGGTATAGATCGTCCCGAACCCGGCCTCCACCGCGCGCCGCGCGTCCTGCTGGATCTGGTCAAGCGGCTTGCGCTGCACAAAGTACATGAACGGGACTTCGTCACGAACGGAGCCGCCAAAGAACGTGCTCACCGGCCGGTTGACGGCTTTTCCGAGCAGGTCCCAGAGCGCCATTTCGATGCCGCCCCAGGCGGCGTTGGCCATGGTGGGAAAAGCGTAGAAGCCGCCCATGGACTGGATTTTGTGCGTGAGGTGCTCGATCCCTTGGGGGTCTTCGCCGGCCAACAGATCGCGCATGTTGCCCAGGGCGGCGAGCGTGACCTCCACCGAGGGCGCGGGCAGAGCCTCGCCGATTCCGGTCAAGCCTTCGTCCGTGTCCACTTCAACGATCACGCTGGTGACGCCCGGCCGGCTCCCGCCAGACCAGATTTCGGGCTCGACGAACGGCACGGAGACGGTGGTGTAACGGATATCCCTGATTTTCATGGTGAGGGGGCAACCGACCTATAATACCCTCATGCGTCCACTCGCTTACGCCCGTGGCACAGTTCGTGGCATGGTTGCCTTGGTCTCTGTCGCGCTCGGGTATACCGGGGTGGCCGCGGGTGCTTCTTCCACGTTTGAGTCGGAAGTCCTGCCCGTGATGGAGGCCGCCTGCGTGAAGTGTCATAGCGGTTCCTCGGCACAGGGTGGCCTCGACGTGCGAACCCGCGCGGCGTTGCTGAAGGGCGGGGCGTCGGGGGCGTCGGTAGTGGCCGGCAACCCGAAGGGGAGCCTGCTGCTCAAGCGGGTTCGCAGCGGCCAGATGCCTCCGGGCGGGCCGGCGCTGGACGCCGCCTCGATCCGCCGCATCGAACAATGGATTCTGGACGGCGCGACGGGGGATTCGGCGTCCGCCGAAGTGCGTGACCGGCAACACTGGGCCTTCCAACCGCCGAAGCGGCCAGTGCCCCCAACCGTCAAGTCGAAGGGACGGGTACGGAATCCCATCGACGCTTTCGTGCTGGCAGAACTCGAGAAGCGCGGTCTCTCACTTTCGCCCGAGGCGGATCGAACCACCCTGATTCGCCGGTTGTCCTTCAATCTCACCGGGCTGCCGCCTTCACCCGAGGAGGTGGACGCGTTCGTGGCCGACCGGTCGCCGGAGGCGTACGAAAAGCTGGTGGAGCGCCTGCTCGCCAGTGAACGCTACGGCGAGCGATGGGGACGTCACTGGCTGGACGCCGCGGGCTACGCGGATTCGGAAGGCGTGCTTGCCGCCGATGTCATTCGCGGAAACGCGTGGCGCTATCGCGACTACGTCATCCGCGCCTTCAACCAGGACAAGCCCTACGATCGCTTTCTGCTCGAGCAGTTCGCCGGCGACGAGATCTCCGACTTCCGGCGCTACGACAAACTGCCGGCCGAAGTACACGAATCGCTGGCGGCTACCGGCTTCCTCCGGACCGCGGTCGACGCGACGCGTGACGATTTTCTGCCAAAGGACTTCGCCGAGTATCTGTGGCGGACCGTGTTCGACACCGAGCAGATTGCCGTGTCGGCGACCATGGGCCTGACGATCCAGTGCGCGCGCTGCCACGACCATAAGTACGAGCCGATCGCGCAGAAAGACTACTACCGCGTCCAATCGATCTTCGCCGGCGCACTCAGGCCCACCGGCCCCGTGTTGCCAACCTACAAGCGGTTGGTCGTGGACGCGACCAAAGAGGATCAGAAAAAGGCCGAGATCACAAACGGCCCGCTGGACGGAGTGGTGAAGGCATTACGCGAACTACGCACGGCCCGCTTGAAACAGTACCGCGCGCAACATCCCAAGGGCGAAAAGGCGACCGAGGCCGAATTGCGCATGGAGTTTCCGGACTTCGAGTCGGTGACGGACCGCCTGGACAACGAGATCCGCGCGGAGGAGGCCAGGCGAGTCAACCTGCCCACCATTCGGGCGCTTTACGATCTCGACGCCAAGCCGATGCCGACACACCTGCTGCAGCGGGGAGACCCGTTGAGGCCCGGTGAAGTCGTGGAGCCGGGAGTTCCGGCCGTGCTGGCCGCGTGGAACGAATTTTCCGTGCCCACGCCGCCTGCCGATGCGAAGACCACTGGCCGGCGCACGGCCTTCGCCCGCTGGCTGACGCGTCCCGACCATCCGTTGACGTCGCGGGTGATGGTAAACCGGATCTGGGCCGGGCATTTTGGGACCGGGATCGTTGCGTCGCTCGATAACTTTGGCAAGTCCGGTCCCGCACCGTTGAATCAGCCCTTGCTCGACTGGCTGGCCACGGAATTTGTCGGCCGCGAGTGGAGCATCAAGGCCATGCACCGGATGATCGTGACGTCTGCGACCTACCGGCAGGCCTCCGCGCCCAATGCCGAGGCGTTGAAGATCGATCCTGAAAACAAGTATCTCTGGCGGATGAGCCCTCGCCGGATGGAAGCGGAGACCATTCGCGACATGGTGCTCGCCGTCGCCGGGACGCTGGATACGACGATGTTCGGCGAGCCCGTGTCGGCAAAGACCAAGCCGTCGGGAGAAGTGGTGCCCCAAGGTGAGGAATGCCGGGGCCGGCGTTCGGTGTACCAACTGGTGCGGCGCTCGGCGATGCAGAGTTTCCTGAACGCATTCGACGCGCCGGTGATGGAGATCAACTGCACTCGGCGCGTCGTGTCGACTTCGGCGACGCAGGCCCTGGCCCTGATGAACAGCGACTTCATCACCGCACAGGCCGGGCGCTTCGCCGCCCGGGTGTTGGATGAGACGCCCCCTGGAGAGTCGCTGGCCGACCCGCGATCCATCGAGCGCGCCTTCCGGCTTTCCCTGGTCCGGCGTCCCGGCCCCGGGGAACTGCGGGCTCTCGAGACGTTTGTCCGCAAACAGTCGGATCTATACCCCGGTGCAACAGGGCGAATCCTGAAGTATCGGGTGTATGCAGATCTCTGCCAGGCGCTACTCAGCACCAATGAGTTTGTTTATGTCGATTGAGGAGGACCGGGGATGAACGTTCGCCACTTGCTCTCGCGCCGGGATTTCTATACGAGGATGAGCGTCGGCCTGGGAGGGTTCGCGCTGGGTTCGCTGCTGGGCGACACGCGCGCCCGCTACGACGTGCTGCCCAAGAAACCTCACTTCGCGCCCAAGGTCAAGCGCGTCATCTTCCTCTTCCAGAACGGCGGGCCGAGCCAGGTGGATTTGTTCGATCCGAAGCCGGAACTGGCGAAGCGCGCGGGGCAGAAGCCGGGCGAAGGGTTCATCAACACGGTGGATCCTGCCAAGACCGGAACGTGGCTGGGCAGTCCGTTCCAGTTCGCGCCGCGCGGGAAGAGCGGGATGATCCTGTCCGAACTGCTTCCCGGGCTGGCGCGCCACGCCGACGAGATCGCGCTCATCCGGTCGATGGTGACGGTCCACTCGAATCACGAGCAGGCGATCTGGCAATTCAATACCGGGACGGTGATGCCGGGCCGGCCAGCCATGGGCTCTTGGATCACCTACGCCCTGGGAACGGAGAATCAGAATCTGCCGGCGTATGCGGCCATTCTCAATCCCAAGGGACTGCCGGTCGACGGCGTGCGCAACTTCTCCAACGGATGGCTGCCGCCGGTGTTTCAAGGAATGGCGATGCGGGCGGAAGGGACACCCGTTTTGAACCTGAAGCCCAAGACCTCCGACGCCGCGGCGCGATCGCGTCTGGAACTGCTGCAGACGCTCAACCGCGAGCACCTGCGCCGGCACTCCGACCAACTTGAACTGGAAGCCCGCATCGAGAGTTTCGAACTGGCGGCGCGCATGCAGATCGAGGCCACCGACGCGCTCGACCTGGCCAAGGAACCCCAGGAGACTCACGACCTGTATCGGACCGCGGACCCCGTGGCCGGCGTCCACGGCCGGCAACTCCTGTTGGCGCGCCGCCTGGTCGAACGAGGCGTGCGCTTCGTCCAGGTCCTGCACGAAGGACAACCCTGGGACACGCATCGCGAGAACGACGCCGGCAATCGCAAGATCTGCCAGCAAACCGATGAGCCCACCGCGGCGCTGTTGACCGACCTGAAGCGACGGGGTCTCTGGGAAGACACGCTTGTGATTTGGGGCGGCGAGTTCGGACGCACGCCGATGGCCGAGGGCAAGGACGGGCGCGATCATCACAAGTTCGGCTTCAGCATCTGGATCGCGGGTGGCGGCGTGAAGGGCGGCGTCACCTACGGAGGCACCGACGACTTCGGATATCACTCAGTGGATCAGGTGGTGACCGTGGCCGATTTTCACGCCACGGTTCTGCACCTGATGGGCATCGACTTCAACCGCCTGAGCTTCCATCACGACACGCGGGACGAGAAACTGACCGACGTCCAGACACCAACCGTGGTGAAGGCGGTCCTGTCGTAGGGGGTCGGGCGCTTCGCAGCAGAGCCGCTGCCAATGAAGACCGTTTCAACGGAGCCGCGACCGCCAGGGAGCGGTGGCTGGAGAAGCACTTATGAACGTTTCACGACGAAATTGGTTTGCCGCCGCCAGCGGGCTCGCGCTCGGTTCACCCACTTCCGGTGAAATCACCCGGACTGGCTCCGGCTACACCCACATCCGGAAAGTACGTCTCTGGGAGAACACCCGCAAGGAGTTCCGCGAGTCGATCGAAGGCGGAGTTCTGCAACTGGTGATCATCCCCACGGGCTCGACCGAACAGCACAACGAGCATCTGGCGATGATCAACGACACGGTCAGCGTCACCCTGGTGGCCGAACAGGCCGCGCTGCGGCTGTCCCCCAAGGTGCTGGTGTCCACTCCTGTGTCCATCGGCATTTCGCCTCACTGGATGGACCGCAAGGGGACACTGACGCTGCGCAAAGAGACGTTTCTCGCCGTGGTGTACGACGTCTGCGACAGCTTGAAACAGCACGGCGTCAAAAACATCCTCATCCTCAACGGACACGGCGGCAATGTCGGCCCGCTCCGGGAAAGCGTCGAAGACTTCCGGAGCAAGTTGGGTGTTCGCGTCGAATTCAATTCCTACTGGGACGCGTACAAGCCCGAGATCACGCGCAAGTACATGGAGAGCGGCAAGGCGCCTGGTCACGCGGGCGAGTTCGAGACCTCGTTCGCCATGGCGGCCTTCCCCGAGCGGATTCACTGGGAGGGAGTGGACTACGAAAAAGTGAAGGGCAAGCTCGGCATCAAGGACCCGCGATCGGCCAAACAGGATGAAGAGTTCGCGCACGATGCGCGCTTGGCCAGCACGGCAAAGGGCGAGGCGATGATCGCCATCGCCGTCGACTTTGTCACGAACCGGATTCGCTCGATTCTCTCGCCGGCCTGATCGCGCCCGATCGAACGGTTTACCCTTTGATGACTCCCATGGGAACCAGGCGCGCGACCTTCCGCGCAAGCCCGGCCCGGTGGACCACGTCGACCACTTCGTCCACGTCCTTGTACGCTTCCGGAATCTCTTCGAGGATGCCCGACTTGGTTTCGCTTTTCACGTAGATGCCGGAGGCTTCCAGGTCGCGCAGGACCTGGCGGTAGTCCTTACCGCGCTGTGCGGCAGTCCGGCTCAGCAGGCGGCCCGCCCCGTGACACGTGGTTCCAAAGGTCTCGGCCATCGATCCAGGTTGGCCGGCCAGCACCCACGATGCCGTGCCCATGCTCCCCGGAATGAAGACCGGTTGACCGGCGTTGCGATACTCGGCCGGCATTTCGCGATGCCCGGCCGGAAACGCCCTTGTCGCGCCCTTCCGATGAACCAGAACCTCCCGCTTGCGGCCCTCCACCTGATGGGTTTCCTGTTTGGCGATGTTGTGGCAGACATCATAAACGACGTGAGCCTGCGCGCTCTTGCCAAACACGCGTTCGAAGGCCTGGCGCAGCAGGTGAGTCATGGCCTGCCGGTTGGCCCACGCGAAATTCGCCGCCGCGCGCATCGCGCCCAGATACGCCTGGCCCTCCGGCGAGCGGATGGGCACGCACGCCAACTGACGGTCCGGCACGGTGAGGTCGTACTTCTTCATGGCCGGGCCCATCTGCTGGAGGAAATCCGTACAGACCTGGTGGCCGAGTCCACGGGAGCCGGAGTGAATCAGGACGACCACCTGGCCCTCGACGAGACCGTACTGCCGGGCCGTGTCGAGGTCCAAGATCTGGCCGACATACTGAATCTCCAGAAAGTGATTGCCGCTGCCGAGGGTGCCCACCTGAGGCCGCCCGCGCTCCTTGGCCCGCGACGAGACGGCGCCCGGGTCGGCCTCGGGAAGGGCGCCGCCCGCCTCGGTGAATTCGGCATCGCGAGCATGGCCGTATCCTTGCCGAACCACCCAGCGGGCGCCTTCGACGAGCAACTCGTCGAGTTGCTTCGGGGTAATGTCGATCCGGCCGTGGCCCCCGGCGCCGCAGGGAACGGTGCGAAAGACTTCGTCCACCAGTTCGTGGATGCGGGCCCGCACATCCTCCCGGGTCAGGTTGAACCGCAGCAGGCGCACCCCGCAGTTGATGTCAAAGCCGACGCCGCCCGGCGAAACCGTCCCGTACGCGCCATCGGTTGCGGCCACTCCCCCAATCGGGAATCCGTAACCCTGGTGAATGTCCGGCATGGCCAGGCTGGGGCCCACGATGCCGGGAAGGGAAGCCACATTCACCGCCTGCTCCAGGGAACGATCCCTGGCGACTTGGTCCAGGATCGCCTTGCTGGCGTACACGACGACATCGGTGCGCATGCCGTGTTTTTCGTCTTTGCGAATGCGCCAACGGCAGTCGTCGACGCGCTCCAAGCGATCGGCCCAGTTCATGTCCGTTGCCGTTTCTACACGTCCAGATAGACCGTCGCTTCCCAGCGGCGGCCGGTTTGACGGACCTCAATTTGATGATAGGTCACGGCCTTGACGATGAGCCGCCAGGATTCCCCGGTGCGCGCCTGGCCGCGGAGCCGGCCCCGCAGGAAGCGGGGCGAGATCTCCTCGACCACCGGATCGCGGAAGGCGAACTCGCCCGAATCGAACAGGTAGAGCAGTTCGCTCAGCCAGTTGACCAGGAGAGATTCGTAGTCGTCGCCGGCGATTTCCACCGTGCGGTCTTCCGCCGGTTCCGGTTGACCTTCGGTGAAAGAGAGCAATGCCCTGGCGGCGTTCTCGAACACCTCCACGGGGGTTGATCCAAACGCCCGAAAGCCCACGTCGGCGGTATGGTCGAGAAGTTCAAAAACTGGGTCCATTCCTGCTTTACAGTATGAACGGCGCATCATCTCTCCGAACCGAGGGTGTAACCCGCGGGTTCTCGCAGCCGCGACCGTAAGGGAGTCCCCATGGGCCTGCGGCCCACCAAAACGAAGGAAGAACGCGTTACAGCCCCGACCGTAAGGGAGGGGGTTGCCATGTCCTTCAACGGAGCGGTGGCTCCTGGGTCAACATGCATCGCCACCGCTCGCTCACGCTCGTGGCTCGGAAGGCTTCATGGCGGCCAATCGGCCGCCGCTCTTTTCACAGCCTCTAAACCCGCGGGTTGCGTGGGGATCTCGGTCTCATCCGCCTTCGCGGCGCCGGCGGGCACCCACGGTTCGAAGCCATCGGGCAGGTCCGCGACGGCGGCCCTGCTACGGCAACATTGCGGCGACCGCGACAGTCTGCCCTGGCTTGGCCTTTGGTGAAACGGAATCGCCCTCGCCCAGTTCAATGCGGACGCGATACCCACCTTCGGCGGGGTCCCGCAGAATGTGGAGGCGTCGATGGTTGAGGTCGACAACCCAGTACTCCTCGATTCGCGCACGGGCGTAAAGGCGCGCTTTAGCCGTCAGGTCCTGCCGGAGCGTTGAATCTGCAATCTCGACCACAAGCGCCAGATCATCGGGCGCTGGGTTGCCTGCAAGGCTACGGGACGTCCGCCGCAGGACGATGACATCGGGCTCCGGCTCGTTCGTTGCATTGTCTTCTGGAGCGATGTCGATCGGGGCTTCCGTATTCACGTATTCCTCGCCGAACATCCCGCGCAGAACCCTGGCCGTTTCCGCAGTGGAACTGACGTCCTTGCGCTTCTTACGCATCTTGTCGATCAACTCCCCTTCGATCAACTCGAAACGCCGCCCTTCCAGCAGTGCGGTCGACTCTAACACCTCCAGCTCGGCGCGGGTCCACGTCTTGTGGGGCAAGGTCTCGCCAGCCAGGGATTCGGGGATCTCGCTCAACAGAACCGCCATCCTGCCTCCAACCTGCAAAGTACAACGGCGCCGGTAGGGATTGGGCGTGTCCAGGGGTGGGTGAGGGCAGTGCTTGAATTGGAGCCCAAGTATCTCTCTCAGGCTAGCCCACAGGGCGAATTCATAAAGTCGCCGCTTGAAGAACCGATCAGACAAGAGGAGGGAATTCGGCGGCCTGGTGCTCCACGGCGGCCGGAACCGCGGGAGGTGCGACGATTGCGGGAGGATGAAGACCCTCGGTGGCCGAGAGTTACCTCGCTGATCCATGGAATCGACCGGAGGCACGGGTGGACCGGAAATTCGCCGAGCCGGCCAAACGTCGCTGGGATGGTGTCCTCACGAGGGGCGAGGGCTGGAAAAAGATGAACGGCAATGACTCGACCCGCCGCGGTTTGGGCTCACCTGGGGAGGCTTCGGCCGGGCTGGGCGCGCTTCCACTGATCCCCACCGGACCTGTGTCCGAACTCGCGCCGTCCGAGCGCCCGCAGGGCAGGGAACTCGCGACGTTTGCCGCAAGTCCAGACTCAGATTCGGCAAAAGGGGCCGAAGAATGTCTTGGCGAAACGCCGCCGCTCCAGAACGCGATCCTGAACAGCATGAATCGCGCGGTCATCGTGACCGATGCCGCCGGAACGGTCGTGATGTTCAGTGCCGCCGCGGAGCGAATCCTGGGTTACGACCGGTCGGAGGTCGTCGGCAAGCGCCCCCTCGTGTCCTTCTACCACCGGGAAGAACTCGAGGCGCTATCGAGACTCGACGGGCACGAGGGGAGGCCGGAGTTCGACCGGCTGGTTGCCCGTGCCGGCAGCGGACGCCCCGATGAACGCGAGTGGACTCTCATCCGTAAGGACGGGACCCGGTTCGCGGCGCTGGTCTCAATGACGGCACTCGCCGGCGAGGAGGGAAGGATCAACGGTTATCTGGCGGTGGCCGCCGACGTGAGCGGGAAGAAACGCCTGGATGCACGGCTGCGCCGCGCCATCAAGAAGAACGAACACTACCGCCGGCTGTTTGAGATGTCGGGTAGCCTGCCGGCCATGGTTGGATTCGACGGGTACTTTCGCGAGGTGGGTCCCCAATGGACTCGCGTGCTCGGCTACTCGCGCGAGGAACTGCTCGCCCACCCCATCGCCCACTTCGTCCACGCCGACGATATACCGAAGACCCTGGAGGAGACGAGGCGCCTGGCGGCGGCGCCCGCCGGCGAGTCATCGGCAAGTTTTGAGAACCGCTACATCGACCGGAATGGTTCCGTTCGCTGGCTGAGCTGGAATGCCGCCTCCGATCCGGCCGCCGGCGTGTTCCTGGCGGTGGCCCACGATGTGACGGACCGCAAGAGGCAGGAACTGCTCCTCGAACAGACGCAGGCCGCCGCTCACATCGGGGGGTGGGAGATCGACTGCCTTCAGAGGACCGTCAACTGGAGTAGCGAAACCTACCGGATTCTCGAAATCGATCCGGCCGTGTTTTCCCCGGACCTCGCGAACACGGTGCAGTTCTACACGCCGGAGAGCCGAAAGCTGATTGAAGACGCCCAGCGGCGCGCGATCGAACTCGGCACGGGGTGGGATCTCGAGATCGAAATGATCCGGCCCGGCGGCAAGCGGATCTGGGCGCGGATCATCGGCAAAGCTGAATTTCACGCCGGACGCGTGACGCGGCTGTTCGGATCCATGCAGAACGTCACGGAGCGGAAGCTGACCGAACGGGCGCTGGTGGCCTACGCCGGCGAACACGAACGGAATGTGCGCAGGCTGGGCGAGGTGGTGGAGGATCTTCGAGCGGCCAACAAGCGGGCTGAATCAGCCACCGCGGCCAAAAGCGAATTCCTGGCGACGATGAGCCACGAGATCCGCACACCCATGAACGCGGTCATCGGGATGACGAGCCTGTTGTCGGAGACCGGGCTGTCGGCCCAGCAGCGTGAGTGCGTGGAGACGATCCGGACCTCCGGCGAAGCGTTGCTGACCATCATCAACGATATCCTCGATTTCTCGAAGATCGAGGCGGGCGGCGTGATCCTGGAGGATGCGGAGTTCTCGTTGAATGACGTGATCGGCCAGGTTGTGGACCTGGTGGCTACGGATGCGGCGCGCAAGCGGCTCGACCTTTCGGTCTCGCTCGACGCGGCGACGCCGGTCACAGCCAAAGGCGACGCGGGGAGGATCCGGCAGATTCTGCTCAATTACCTCAGCAATGCCGTCAAGTTCACCAGCCGTGGAGGGGTTTCCGTCAAGGTGGAGCCTATCGGCGGCGGAGACGGTTCAACCCTGGTCCGGTTCTCGGTGAAAGACACCGGGATCGGCATTGACGCAGGAACTCGCGAGATTCTGTTTCGGCCGTTCACCCAGGCCGACGCCTCCACGACGCGCCGGTTCGGAGGGACGGGCTTGGGGCTCGCCATCTCCAAGCGGCTGGCTGAGCTGATGGGCGGCGAGGTCGGCGTTGACAGCGAGCCGGGCGTGGGATCGACTTTCTGGTTCACTGTCCAACTCGCGCCAAGCCTCTCGCCGCCGGCCGCCCCGGCGCCGAACGGGAAGCGTGCGTTGGTTCTGAGCAGCACGGGAAGGCAGGATGCCGGCCGCCTGCAACTCCACTTGCAGTTGGACGGGATCGGGTTCCACTCGGAGTGTGCGATCGACCCGGAAGAAGCGGCCGGACTTCTCCGGCAGGCGGTCGACTCCGGACATCCGTTCGATCTGATCGTGATTGAGCCTGGTGTTTGGGAGGTAGGCGCTACCGGGTTCCTGCCTGAACTTCCGCCGGTGCATGGAAAGATTCCCGTCCTCCTGATCGCCTCGGAGCCGGTCGTGCCGGCACCGGAATCCTTCCAGTCAGGGCCCGTACACGTGCTGACCCGTCCGTACAGCAGTCTTCAACTTCACGAAGCCGTGACTGCTGTGATGAACGTGCACCAGCCAGCGGTCGTAGGTCCGGAGGGGGACGAGAGAGCGGTTTGTTACAGCCCCCGGGCGCGGGTGCTTCTGGTGGAAGACAATCATGTCAATCAAAAAGTCGGCTTGATGTTTCTCAACCGTTTGGGCTGCCGGGTGGAGTTGGCGGCCACCGGTAAAGAAGCGGTGGAGGTCTTCAGGTCATCCCTGTTCGACGCCGTGTTCATGGATTGCTCGATGCCGGAGATGGACGGGTTTGAGGCGACTCGCCGCATCCGCGGTCATGAGGGATCCGGAGCGCACACTCCGATCATCGCCATGACGGCCAACGCGCTTTGCGGGGATCGCGAGAGGTGCCTGGCCGCGGGCATGGACGATTACGTTGCCAAGCCCGTTCGAATCGAGGAAATCGAGCGCGTGCTCCGCCGCTGGCTTCCCGCCGTGATGCCCTCGACATAACCGCGAATTCAGGCGCCTGGCCGCAATCAGGTCCGGGCAGTTTCGAGTGGCGGGTCAATCGGTATGCTGCGAAGGCTGTCTACCCCGGGAGCCGATGCGGCCATCCAAAGAGGGTCCGGACCGTCCATGAACACCGTGTTTACTCGAGGCGCGCGACCATCCAAAACAGCCCTACGGCCGCGCTGGCGGCAAGCACCGCCCACACCGCGCTCCACGGCTCGCCCGCGATGGACGCGAACCGAAGTGAAACGAGAAAGCCGATCAGCAGCATGCCCAGACCCACTCGGGAGCGAACCGCGCGCCGGTACATCCGCTGATCCGCGGGTGGCGTCTGTATATCAACGCCCACCGCCACCTCGTTCTGCCGAACCTGATCGAGCAACCGGTTGGCCTGCCGGATCCCCTCGAACGCCAGCAATCCGGCGCCAATAAACCACTCCGACGCGACCTCGCGCGTGAACAGGTCGTTGATGCGAGTACGGAGCAGACGGCTCAACACGGGCCATTGCGCTTCGGCCAGCAAATCGGGTACCCGGCCTTCATCCGGTCTGGCGAGTTCGGAATTCCAATACCCGACGGCCACCAGATTGCGGTGCAGGACGTCCAGGAACAGCGGCTTCGGCAAGCCGGACCGCTGGATCGCGCGCCAGTTGCTTTCGAAGACTCCGGCGGAAGCAGGGAACTGGACGTTCACCTTGAGTTCCGGCTCGAGGTTCGAAAGCTCGTCCAGAAGCTTCGTTTCGAAGTGCAGCGCGGTCCGGCCGTGCGACAGCTTAACCAGCAGGTGCGCCGCGCCTGGCGCGTCGGAAGACAACACCGCCGAGACATACTTGTGGCACGAACTGGCAAGGGCCGCGGGGATGGGCACGAAACGGTCAATATTGCGGACCGCCAGGCGGCCCTCCGGAGTGCGAACCATGGACTCCAAATCCAAGTCTCCATCGACGGCGCCGATGATGCAGATCTGTTCCAGAACGCACTCGCCCAACTGGCGGACGTCTTCCGCGTTGCCCCGGGTGATGCCTGTCGACACGGGGTCGCCCTCGACCCATTCGAACACCAGCACGTCCTCGCGGCACAGTTCCTCCATGATCTTCGGATAGGCTACCAGCGTGGGAACCTGCCTCAACGATTCGAGGTACGAGCGCTCGCGGCCAAGCGACGAGGACAACTGCATCCACGCGCGGAACTGCGCAAAAACCTCCGGCGTGATCGCGGGGCGAAAGGCCGGTTCCTGAACGACCGACAGTTTCTTTTCGAGTTCACGAAACGCCGCTTCGGGAAACGGCTCGCGCGCGAACTCGGCCACGACCGGCATGCCGTCGTGCTCGGTCCGGAAGGCGCAACGCGAGATCGTCGACCAGCACGGATCCGGCTGCATCGGGCCGGCGAGGGCGGCAACCGGCCCGCCGTAGCTCTTCAGTCGCTGCGCGGCGGCGCTCGCGGGAATCGGGGCGACTCGCAATCGAGTCTTGTTCAGCTGAAGCAGCGCTTCCGAGCGGAGAATGTCCGATCGCCACAGCAGAAATCGTCCAAAGGCCGCGTACAGCCCGCCGAGTTGCTCCAGGGTTTCGCAGAACCGGGACGGACGCGAGAACGAACGACTTTGCGAATCGGGTCGTTCGGACAGACCGGCGCCCTCGACTGGCGCGCTGGCTCGGACGGGGGTGGCGTCGTTGGAGACGGGAACCGCCGAGGAACCGGATCGGCCCTCGGCGGTGACAGGGAGTTTCAATTCCGTTAGTTCTTCGCGGCGGCCGCGACTTCCGTGGCGGCTTGCGGTTCGGAGGATTCTTTATGCACGGTCTTGCCAACCAGGTCGGCAAGCGAATCCGTCGTCTTCTTGGTCAAGTCGGCCATCGTCGTCATCATTTCCCTTGGGTCGAACGACTCGACGTTCATGGCATCCCAGGTTCGGGTGACGATGTCGTTCTGCACTTTGGTCACGCTGTCCAGGGTTGAACTCCTCGACTCATCCATCTGTTTCGCCATGGCGTCCGTCATCGAGTCCAGCGCCTGCCGAATCTTATCCAGCGTGGTCTGCGTATCGGTGGCTGCGTCGACCGCATTCTGTATCTGCTGCATGCCTAACAGCGTCATGGCAGCCGAGAAACGCATCATCGAAACAATCAGTTCCTGCATTTCCATTCCTCCTCAACCGGTGATTATTGTAGCTGAAACAGCAGACGCGAGATACCACGGTCTTCCTTCCGGCGCCTGGCACAACTGACGGCTTACGCGGCTCCCAGCCGCTGCAACATCCGTAGGAGCCACATGGTCCATAATGCCAGAAATCCTCCCGCCAACATAGCGGGAAAACGAAGTGGAATCCAAAAATCACGCCCCGTAAACATTCCTATCGATAGAGTGGCCACCGCCCAGATCGCGGCGGCCGCGATGGCGCGCGACCGCAGCGCCGAATCCTTGTCGCGGGGATTGGCAACGCTGGCATGCACCTGGAATTGGCGGCGCTCGAACAGGTTCAATGCGTGCAGAATGCCCGCGGGGCCCGTCTGGAGCCACAAAGCGAAGTCGGACATCATCGCCAGCGAGCCGTCTCGGGAAAAGATCTTCCGCCGGGCTTCTTCTTCCAGATAGTCTTCCACCACGCGCCGGAGAATCGCGGCCAAATCCACGCTGGGCGCGAGCCGGCTGACCATTCCGTCGGCGAGAATCGTCGAGCGGATGTACTTGATCATCTCGCGGTCCACCAGCACGCCGTAGTTCTGGCAGATCGTCAGAAGATCCATCATCGTCTTGGTGACCGTGACGCGAAACCTGACCTTGCCGGCAATCGCCGGCTCGGCGTACCAATCTTCCGCCAGTTCCGCGATCCGCCTCCGCATCCCTTCCAGGTCGGCCTCCGGCCCGACGATGCAGATATTGAGAAATCCGTCGTAGATCGACTCCGGATTCCCGCTCGAGTACGCCAGCGTCAATTCGATCTGCTTACGCCTCGCTTCCCCAGTGAGGGTCGCGACGATGCCGAAATCGACATAGCCGACAACATTGTCGGGCAGAATCAGGAGGTTCGCCGGGTGCAGATCGGCGTGGAACACCCCGAACCGGAACGCATCGCTCAGAAAGTTCGAGATCACGTTGGAACTGAAGACTTCCGGCTTGAATCCTTTTTCCTCGAGCGCCGCCAGACCGGCCACGTCGTTCTCTTCCACCATCCGCAGGTAGGTGGAGACGCTCGGGCCCTCCAGGAAATCCATGGTCAGCACCCGCGTTCGGGTCAGCTCCCAGTAAATTCTCGGCACGCGTTCGGTAGGAGTCGACCGGGCATTGTCTCCCAGCAACTGCGCGTAGGCCGCTTCACGCCGGTAGTCGAGTTCGTCCTGCGTCCAGGTGGAGAGTTCGCGCACCGGGTCGCGCATGAAGTAAAAGCTCGTCAGGCGAAAGAGAAAAATCAGGCGGACAAAGAAGCGCAGCAGCGCGTTGTCGCGCTCGAAGACCATCCGGATCTCCGGCCGCTGCACCTTCACCGCCACCAGCGTTCCATCCTTCAATCGGGCCCGGTGAACCTGGCCAATGGACGCGGAGGCGACGGCGCGCGGGTCGAACTCGGCATAGATTTCCGAGGGCAGCGATCCCAGTTCCTGCCGGAATACCTCGTCCACCTCATCGGCGGGAAACTGCGGAACGCGGTCGAGCAGCGACAGCAGCGCATCGCAATATTGCTTGGGCAGGGTGTCGATCTGCAGTGACAGGATCTGGCCGAATTTCAGAAAGCTTCCGCCCAGTTCCTCGAAGGCCTCACGCACCAGCTCGGGGCCGCTGTCGTCCTGTTTCCGGAACCGGCGCCAGGCGAACCGCAGGCCCTGCCGGGCCATGACCCGATTCACCTGGAACATGCGTCGGAGATACGAGGTTGGGCGAACGACTGTATCCAAGCTTTCAACTGTAACAAACCTCCGCGGGGGAACTCGGTTTCCCGCATCCAAAGGAGTCCTCCGAGCGTTTGACGCCGTCGTGACCCGCGGACTATACCTGGAGGTGACTTCTCGCCACTTCCGTTCACCATGAAACCAGTTCCTTCGCTGACCGTCGCCAAACCTCTTTTGGCCGCGACATTGTGGGTGTCATTCGCGGCCGCCGCCGAACCCGTCCGCCTGTCGTTCAACGGCGCGCCCTATCGGCCCGAGACCGGCGAGGTGCTGCTCGAGCCAGGCGCCGTCAACCGCCTTGCGATCGACGCGGGGCCGCTGCACGGGAGTCCGCTCGTCGTGACCTTGGTGCGGGACCAACCCGGTGGCGAACGATCCACGGACGAGCGCCGTCTCGACGAACGGACGAGTCGCGTGGTTTTCGCGCTCGGGCCCATGGCCGCGCCGCCCGTCTACGAGTACGAAGCGGGATTGGTCTACGTGCGTGGCTATGCACTATCGGTGCGAGTGCGGCGCAACGGCGAGGCGGCTGCGGGCTGGGACTTCCGCCAGGCGCCAAGTCTGCCGGACCCCGCGCCTCACCCTTACCCGTGGTGGCAGATGGACGACGTCCCGGCAAGACGCCTGCGTTTGGTCGCGGGAGGACCGGAACGTACCCGCTACGATCTGAAGTCCCGTTCGCTCGGGCCGGTTTCGCTGCGCCTGGATGAGGCTGTACTCCTCAACCAGGATGACCTGCGTGTGCAGGTTCGGCTGAACCCGGGCGACACGTCCGCGACGATGGCCGTGCGTCTTCGAGTGGTCGAGGGGAATGGACGCGAGATGTGGGCGGCCCGAGCCTCCTTGCAGCGGTCGCAGGGCTGGATGACGATGACACTCGATCCTGCCGCGTGGCCGGCAGGCGACTATCGCGTCGAGGCGCTTCCTGACGTTGACGGGACCTCGTGGCCGGACGGCCCCCGAGTGACGTATCGCCGGCGGACGCCGAACCCCGCGGCGCTGCTCGTATCGCCCCTGTCGCCTTGGACTCTCGAGCGCGACCCGGGGCGGGCCGGGATGACCGTGACCGATTTCCGCGCCGCTCACTCAAAATGGGGTGAGGGCCCAGCCGATCTTGGCAAGTGGAAATGGCGACAGGGATCCTCTGGCAACACCGCGATCGAAGGCCTTGGCGATTCCATGGCGCCCCCGATGGTTTTCCGGTTTCCTCTCAAAAGCGCCTATGCGATCTTCGCTCGTGCCGAAGGCTCCGCCGGTATTCTGATCCAGGCAGGACCTCACGGGTTGGTGCACCTGGTCCGTCCCGGCCACCGCGGCGAAGCGACCTTCCTCGAGGCCGCCGACCTGACGGACCTCGACCTTCGCATCTATAGCAACGGCCAACCGGGCGGGGCCTTGACCGAGCTTCGTCTCGTGCCCGTCACAGAGGCGTCGGTCCACCGCTTTTATCGCGAAACCGGCCACCCGCCGACCCCGATGTATTCGGTCAACGACTGGGCCGACAACTTCGGCTCCGATGGGACCTTCCGCATTCTGCCGGACCAACTCGAGTTGATCCCGTGCATCCAGGCTGAACTCGGATCCCGGAGCGTCGGATGGTCCGTCGGCCGATCGTGGCTCGAATACCGCAGCAAGTTGGCCCACGCGAAGACCTTTCCGTGCGTCCCCTACGATCAGGCCAGGAAATCGCCGGACTACCCCAGGACCGACCCATACGATTACGGGCCGCGGATTCGCGTGCTGGAGGAGTTCGATCCGCTGGAGGTCGTCAACCAAGCGCGCGGGCGCTGCCGTGCGGAAATCTGGCCTTGGCTTTCAATGCAGCGGCACTACGGCGTCAGCTTCTACGGGGGCCTGTTCGCCTGCCCGTTCTATCGGGACAACCGCCAATGGTGGAGGTTCGCCAAGGATGGCGCTCACGCGCCCGGCCTGAGCTTTTTCTTCCCGGAGGTGCGAAAAGAAAGAATCGATATCCTGCTCGAAGTGGCGGCGCGCGGCGCCGATGGCCTGATCGTCGGCTGCGATCGCCAGGTGCCGATGTTGCTCTACGACCCCGTGATGGTCGAGGCGTATCGGACCCGGACCGGCGTGGACGCCCGCACCCTCGACGCTTCGCACGGCAAAGCTTACGAAGACTGGATCCGCTGGCGGGCCGGTTTCTTCACGCAACTGCTTCGCGACCTGCAACACGGTCTCGCTCCCATCAGGGCCGCCACGGGAAAGCCGATTCCGGTCGCGGTTCGCTTTCCGTCCGCCGGCTTGTTCTTCAACCTGGCGCAAGGTCTCGATGTCGAGCAGTGGTGCCGTGAGCGGTTGGTGGATCGAATCCAGTTGGACCCGCTCGAGGACTTATCGGGCCAAAGCGATCATGACGTGCGTCCCTACCTGGCTCTCGGACGGCGCTACGGAGTCGCGGTCATTGGCGGGATTGGGTCCACGGGACTCTTTGGCGACCCAGCCAAGCCGCCTTCCTTTGTGGTCGCCGGCCTGAAGCGCGCTCTCGGCCTTCTTCGTGCCGGGGTCGACGGCATCGACACGTACGAAACCAACTCTGTCGCGCTCGGCTTCGAAAGCCGTTTTGTCCTCCCGCTTTTCGGCAACGCGGCCCGGTTGGAAGACTTTTTGAGGAACTCCAACATCGACGCTTGTTATCCCGTCGATGCCGGCAATGCCGCCGCGGGTCACGACAATCACTCCCGGTGGGATCGCGGGTGGGACGTCTACGGCTTCGGCCGCAACCGCCTCTGACCAGTACGTGACCTCGATGCACCCACCGGCCAAAACGCCTCTGCAGCCCCGAGCGTCATCGAGCCCACGAGCGTTAAGCCGTGGGGTTCCGTTTTCATCCGTGCCGTGACCCCCTGTCCGTGCCGCGACCGTCAGGGAGCGGTCGCTGGTTGTCCCCGATTTCCACACGCGCGCCGCGACGTCGCGTTGCACACCTGAAGCGCCGTCCCCCCGGCTCCTGTACTACGGCATGTGATTCAACACCCATCTGCAGTTGACCACTTTTTCCACCAAGTCCAAGGGCAGATAGAAATAGTGACACGACGGCTCAAACCCGATTCGCGAATCCTCCTTCACCAGCACGAGCAACTCCCGCGCCAGCGCGATCTCGGATTCCAGGAGCCGCTTCACCTCGAGCCGTAATCGAGCCTGCTCGCCGCCAGACACGGCGCTCGAGAGCAGCGCGTCCCGCGCCAGGACGAAGCGCGCCTGGTTGGCGACGGACTGGAAATGAATCGCCGCCGCGCGGGCGTACCGCAAATCGGCCTGGACCTCGCCGCGCCGCTCGCGCGGTGCTGCCCCCACCGCCGCCTGGAGCTCCTGAATTCCAGGTCTCCAGCCTTCGGCGACCTTCTGAAACTGGGCGGCCAACACTTCTCCCGGATACGGGCCGCGCCATCGATCCAGGTCGTCGTACGGCAGGCCCCACATCGTCGCGCGATACCCGGTCTTGACTGGATAGATCGGGTTCGCCGGACCCATTTGCACCGGAGATGTGTACACGACGCTGATGTGGAATGGGTACTCCCGGTATGCATCGCTCGTCAAGGTCCATGCCTTGCGAGCGTGAGGGGCGCCTTTCGGCCCGAACCGCTCGCGGGCAATTTCGTCCAACGCGACGTTCATCTCGGGAGCCGGTGCGCGGCCCATCCGCTGGGCAAGCTCGAAGTTGGGCGAAGGGTGCCCGCCCATGGTCCAGCCGATCAGCATGCCGTCGAGCCGGAAGGGCGACAGGTTCCGCAAATGCTCCGCCACCAGATCCATCACCGGCAGATAGGGCAGGCTGGCGATCTCGCAGGTATTGTTGTACTGGACCTCCGCCGCGGATTTCAGCCCCATCTGCGAGGCCGAGGCCCAATGCGGCACCGCGCGCGGACCCGGACCGACGGCCGACATCGAATACTCTCCCACGGTGGTGCGGGTGCCTCCGCGCTCGATCGGTTTCGACCATTCGCTCACCGACATGAGCCACACCCGTTTCGGCAACCGTGTGATGATCTCCCTCGCATCGCCGTGGCCTTTCCAACCCCAATCGGACACGATCACGTCGGCCCGGGGACTCCCCCGGTGGACGCCCGCCTCAAGCGTCGCCACGACTTCGGCGATGATCTCGCTGTCGGTGCGGTTCTGGCATCGCGGGCACTGCTTCCAGCCGCGAAGGGACGCGCAGCTGGTCAGGTTCTCCGACGCGGTGATCGCGTAGATGCCGGCCAGGCCGGGTACCTTCGCGAACACGTGGGTCAAGGCATCCGCCATCCAGTGGCGAACCGCCGGCTGCGAGGTACACAGCGCCCGGAAATTCTCCTGCCGCACGCCCGCGAGTTGCGGACGAGCCTGGAAGAACGACTGGGGCATGGCGCGCGGCTCATTCAGGTACAGGTACACGCCGATGCCATAACGCGCCGCGCGCCTGACGAGCGATTGCAGATTGACCAGGCGCCGCTCCGAGTCCTGGCCGAATTCCGGAAAGGTTTCTCCGCCCGGCGCCAGGTCCCTCAGCACGGCATGCAGCCAGACGCCGTTCACGCCGACCGCCGAGAGCCGCTCCAGAAACCCGTCCGGATAGGGGTCGAGCTTCGGGTTTGCCAAAGGGTCGCCGTAGACGGCGAGATACGAGTACACGAGCCGCAAGGGAGACGCCTCTCGCCGAGCCTCTCGCTTCCGGGAAGCGCTCGGCGGGCCGCTCAACTGCCGGACGAAGTCAAAGCGCGGCTCGCCGGCGCGTCGCATCTGGCCGCCGAAATCCTGCTCGACCACCTTGCGAATCTCCGCCGCGCGCCGCCGTGCCGCGTCGTCGGGTGGCCGGTAGCGGAGGGGTTCACACTTGGGTTTCAGGTTCCCCAGCTTGACCCACAGAAAGTCGTCCTCGCGGAGGGCAAATGCCAGCCGCTCCGGCGTCATCTCCAGGAGTTCCAGCAGTTGTTCGTAAGGCAGCAGGTGCCAGTTCCGCCGGATCAGGGTGATGTAGCCCCGTTCCCGGAGCAGTTGCGCGGTCCGCGTTGTGTCCGCGCCGGATCGCGGCAATCCCATCGACTCCGCCATCGCCGTGATGTCGGGTGTTGTCGCGCTCAAAATCTTGGCGAGTTTGGCAGGCTCCACGGCATTCCAGTTCCTCCACACGAACTCGTGGACTCGATCGGGAAAATGACGGCTGACAATCGCTGCCGGAGCCGTGCCGTGCGGCAGAACCGGCTCCTGCGCAACCAGGCCGCTTCCCAGCAAAGCGAGGGAGAGGAGTCCCGTCTTGGTTGAATGAAAAATGAAGTTCACAGTAGCCCCGAGCCCACGGCCCGAGCCGTGGGGTTGCGTTTTTCCATTGCCTGTCAGAACGCGCAGCAGCCCCGACCGTTAGGGAGGGGTTGCCGGTTCTTCGACCGAGCGGACAGTCCAATTCTCTTACACGTTCTCAGCCATTCAACGCCTTGGCCCACGCTTCCGAACAATCATAATGCACCGATCGACACTACCGGTCGCTGCCGCCCATAGAACCGCCCGAGTGGCGGCCCGCCGGTGAGTACGTCAAACTGGAGCGAACGATGAGAAACCTGAAAGGCGGGATCGTGTAACTCTATGGCGCCGAACCGCCGAAAATTCCTCAGCAGCGGACTGGCCAGCGCCGCCCCGTCCGCTTCGGCCAAGAGCAAAGGGTCATGGCGTTGCGTGTACACGCTCGACCGCCAAAGGCGGCCGGTCGACGGAAGCGAAAAAGCGCTGGCCGACGCCATCCGCCGCGGCGCCGACCTTCGCATCGCCACCGAGTTCCGCCACAACGAGCACATCGAGCCTGGCGCGGCCAGCCGTGAACTGATTCGCGAGACCGCCGAGTTCCGGGTCACCTATCTGTTGGACGACCGATGGGTCGCGGGAATCATGACCCTGCGCCAGCCCATCAGTCTGCCCGATGGTTTCGGAGACCGTCCCTCGATGTCGCTTTTCCTCTACAACCAGGACGGGCGGCAGGCCATCGCGCGCCCTCACCTGGACGGGCGGACCGCCATGGGCATGATGGGACCTTCTCCCATCGACGACCACAGCGCCATGCCGAAATATCACCAGGAAGACAGCTGGGACGCCGGCACCAACGCCCCCTCCAGCAATTTTGTCTACGATTTTGATGTCTTCCGCTTCTGGGTAAGGGACGAATGGGAGCAGGTGCTCGCCCACACGGCCGCCGGCAAAGTTCTCTCGGGCTCCGAGGACCGGTTGGCGCGCGAGTTCGAGGAGGGCCGTGAGATCAAGGTCGCGATTCGCGGCCTGTGCGCCGATCTGGGTGAAGGACCCGATCACGAGGTCCTGATCCAGACGGGCTCCAGCTACTACTACACCGAGCGCAAGCTCTTCATCACCGGAAGCCATCCGCTGGTCAGGGTGCGCCCCGCGATTCCGCTCCGGTACCGAAGCCGTGGCTGGGACATGGGGTGGCTCATGTTGCGGACCGATGGCAAAGTGGTCAGTTGGCTGGTGGACCCGTATACGATGAAGTTTCGAAAGAGCGAAGGGAACTACGCCATCCGCTGGTTAGTGAGATGAATATGAACCGTGAAGAGAATAGGGTCACGCGCCGCGTGTTCTGTGCCGCGGCGGCCGCCGCCGCGGTGGTTCAGCCAGGTAGGGCAGACAACGTTCAGGCCCGCTCCTTCGCGGCGGATCCCGCGGCCAAGGACTTACGCAAGAGCCAGCTGTTTCTCGACGATACCTGGATCGAGGAAACCTACCGTCTGGAGCGGTCCTGGGAATCAGCCGAGATCTTCCCAGAACCCATTCTGCGGCCGGAGACCGCCTGGGAGGGCTATCAGATCGTCATCGCCGGCGGATCCGTCCTTCGCGTGGGCGATGAATGGCGGATGTATTACATGACCTACAACCGCCCGGACCCCATGCGGCTTTGCATGGTGGTGAGCCGCGACGGCATGCGGTGGGAACGTCCGAAACTGGGCTTGTTCGCTCACGGCGGCAGCACTGCCAACAACATCGTGTTTCAACCGCCGGGCGAGCAGTCCTTCACGGCGGCCACGGTCTGTCACGATCCGTCCGACTCCCGCGCGCCCTTCAAGTTCATGTTCTACGCCGCCGGGGGAGGGAAGCCGACAGGAACCTACGTGGGCTTCAGCCCGGACGGAATCGCGTGGCGGATGCACCCGGAACCCGTCCTCACGTCCACTGGAGATCAGACCAACCTGATGGGCACGCGCGACCACCGCGGAAAGTTCGTGGCGTTTCTCCGGCACAAGTTCATGCTACAGCGTCACCGCGCGCGGACGGTGTGGCGGACCGAGAGCGACGATTTCCTGCACTGGAGCGAGCCGGAGTCAATACTGCGTCCCGACCTGATGGACGATCCGAACGTCGAGTTATACGGCTTCACAGGCTTTCCTTATTCGGACATGTACCTCGGCCTGGTCGAACGGTGGATGGGCAATCCCGACGTGTTCGAGATCCAGCCGGCCTGGAGCCACGACGGATTGCGGTGGCATCGTCCCGCACCGCGAAAACCGCTCATCGCGCCGCAATTCCCGTGGAACGAACGTTGGAACAGCACGGTCAACACGGCCCCCATCGGCGTCGGCAATGTCCTGCGTTTCTATTTCGGCGGCCGAAGCCGGGCCCACGGCCGGGAACTTGGCCAGGTGTATGGAGCAGTGGGAATGGCCGTGGCGGGTGTCGACCGATTCGCCGCGATCCGCGCCGATTTCAAGGAAGGTCAACTGATCACCAAGCCCATGACGTGGCCAGGCGGCGATCTGCTTCTGAACTGCATCCACACCCGCTATCCGCAAGGGTTCTACAACGGCGGCGGCGGGTCGATCGAGGTGGAGGTTCACGATGAATCGGGCAATCCCGTCAGCGGCTTCGCCGGCGAGCAGCGCGCAAAATTCAATCGGCTGAATCCATTTCCATGGCAGGCAGACGAGAAACCGGTTCGCTGGCCGGCCGACCGGTCTTTGGCGGAGTTGGCGGGCAAACGAATCCGGCTGGTGTTCCTGTTGCGGGATTCGCGTCTGTACTCGTTTCGAGCGAAAGCCTGATCGGTTTCTACTTCGCTCGCCGAAGCGCCTGATGCAGCAGAGATTTTATGTACGTTTGATAGGGCAGACCCTTCTGAGCGGCCTGCTGCCGCGCGAGGGAAAGATCCGTTTCTAGTAGCCGGATGGAGACCACGCGCGCTTTTGAGGGTGCCAAGCGGGCTTTGAGTGCCGCCTGGTCGAGACGTTTCAGATTGCCGTGGTTCGAGGCTTCCAGGAAATCCTTGTCGAGCGACTTGCGGTTCCGGTACCACCAATCGGTCTCTTCAGCCTCCGTCTTGGAAGACAGGTATTACGCGTCTCTGTTTCATCCCCGAGTCCTCATGTAAAGCTTCTCATCGTCCGGCCAGCAGGATATGCAGTGACTGCGCGAATCTTTCCGTCTCTCGGCGCCCACACGGCAGTCCGTGTACGGCCTGTCTTCGTTGCGCCCAGAACCTTGTATCGTTCCTCATCATTCCCTGCCTGATACTCCAGGTAGATCGGATCGCCGCGCATCAAATCTTCGAATTCCTCCGGTGTCACCCGGTGCCGCTTTTAGATGACGAATGTTCTCGGCGTCCCATGAGAACCCGATAACGCCAACCACAGGATCAAGCTCCGCATACTGTATATACGTCGTCAACCGGCGCCGATCGAGATAGCGATCCTCGATGATGGTTCCCGGCTAATCTACTTCCTCCCCACCGTCACATCCACCGACTCAACCAGCAATCCGCCCGGACCGGGTTCGGCTGCCGTCGAGCGGATCCGGAGGTAGTTGGCGCCCGTCGTCTCCCGGCGCAACGGAAGTGTTGCAACCTGCCTACCGTCGAGCGTCACCCGGGCGGTTCGCGACGCCACGCTCCACGCGACGTTCAGGGTGTGCCATCGGTTTGCTGCTACCGGTTCCGAGCCCAACAATCTCGACTGCGCATCGATCGGTAGATTCCACAGCGAATAGAAGTGGTCTTCCTTGTCCCACGGGACAGAGTAGTGATCGGCCAGCGAGAGGTTGGCGCCTCGAAAACCGGACCGCACTTGAAATTTCAGCGTCAGAGTTCCGGATCGCCCGTTGGGAAAATTCCACACCGCCCCGGCGGGCCAATCCGCGCTCGACTTGGTCACTTGCATCACGTGCCTCCCGGGTTGGTCCGGATGCGGAATCCGCGCCACGCCCTTCGATCCGAAGAAGGTCCAATCCTCCAGATCGTTGGCGAAGTCGGAGCGAGCCGTTGTCTCGTAAAGCCACTTCGGATCCAGAGCCACCAGCGCGTTCCGTCCCTTGCCTTGGCCCGAACGGATGATCACCTCCCCGCCGAACACGGTGGTGGGGAACGGATAGGCCGTGCCGAAATCCCCGCCCGCGGGCGGAGGTTCGTGCCGCTTGGGATCCTTCAACACTTCGCGGTACCCGATCCACGTTTTACCCTCGTCTTCGGAAATCGCGGCGTGCAACACCTGGCGGCCGCCGTACGCATAGGGGTACCGGAGGCAGTGGTTCCACACCAGGACCAGCTTTCCGTCGTCGGTGCGCGCCAACCCGGCGGGCGAATCGGAGTTGACGATCGTGCTGGGTTGCGGCTCGGTCCAATGGGTCCCGTCCGTCGAGAACGATTCGTAGAAGCGCCCGGTCTGCCCGCGAATCAGGTTCCACACGCGGCCGTCTTTCAATTCGATCGCTACTGGCTCCACCGCGCCATAGGCGGAGACGATGTCCGGCACCTCGATCGAGAGCGGCGTCGGCGACAGGTGGAAGGTCTCGCCGTGGTCGTCCGAGTACACGAGCGTGGAGTTGAACTGACCGAGGAAGGTAAATTCGGCGAAGCCCTTGCCCCGGTCGCGCCAGTTGCGCTTGACGAAGTAGGAGAACGGCAGCAGAATCCGGCCGCTTCGCATCTGGAGCACCGAGTTGAGCGCGCCGGTGTAGCCAGTCCAGATCTCCTTTGGTTTAGTCCAGACGGTCCGGGCCGGATTCGACTTCATATGCCAGATGTCGATGCGGTTGCCTTTGTAGTCGTCAAAACTCGGCCGCTCGGCTTCGCCGCGGTTGCCCATGGTGTATTTAGAGACGCGGACGAGAAACAGGTGGATCTCGCCGTTCTGGTCAACCAGGGGCTCTGGCCCACCGAATGTCCCCGGTTTTTCGGAGAAGACGTGGATCGAGCGGGGCGCGGTCCAGGTTCGGCCGTTGTCGGTGGAAAGGATCTCGAACACCTGGTCGTGCTCGCCGGAGGCTTTGACCAGCCAGGCGCCAAGAGTGCGGTTTGGCAGGCGGACGACGATTGGGCTCTCGTCCATGAGGGCGATCACACGGGGAGGATGTGCCGCGGACGCGAACGACTGGAGAGCGAGTACCAGGGACAAGAAATGGCAGAGGGTCATGGGACGGTCCATAGAGAAGGTTACGACAGCGTGAAGCGCCGCGAAAATCCGGGCGCGAGACAACTCGGCAGAACGGCGCTGGAGTCGCATGCGCGCCGGAGCGCACGTCACTGTGGCCGTTGAGGCGCGCGTCGCGAGTAGCCCACAATACTGTTCACTTTGGAAACTGCGGCCGGACGATGGCTCCGAACCGCGGGTGTAAACCCGCGGGCGCCGTGAAGGCGGATGTGAGCGAGGGCCCCACGCAACCCGCGCGCTTTACACCCGCGGTTCGGAGAGACGCTGCGCCGCTGGCTCCTGAGTGAACAGCATTGCACCAGTCCACCCGCCTCCGAATCTGAAGATGAACTTCCGGAAGAGTAACGCGTATTGGCGTGGCGGCAGGCATGAGACCATCACCCCTGGAGATTCATCTGTCAGAATTGAAGCGATCGGCAAAGCTCTTGAGCGTGAATCGCCATACGGCTCGCAACCGGTCGCGCGAAGTGATCGGTCTGGAGTTCGCGCCCGGGCGCGCGTTGCGCTGAGATGCCGGGCGCCGCGCTCTGCTTCAAACGGCCGGGCTCAACGTGGCATAGAGAGGTTATTGATGAGAATCCCTGAAGCGATGTTGTGCCTTGCAGTGCTGTCCCTGCGGGCCGTTGCGGCCGACCCGGAGTGGGCGACCCGGCGATCACACCGCGTCCTGTTGAGAGTACCCGCCGCCGGCATCGGAGAAAGGACGTCCGACGAGATGCCGGCCGTCGTGACTCTCGACCTCGATCGCCTGCTCGGCGGCAACGGGCAGCGGGCAGACCTCTCGACCCTCCAGGTGACACGCTACGACCCGGCAACCGGCAAGCCGATCCCATACAGCAACTGGCTCTACGGGCAGACTCCCCATGACCGGCCACTTCAGTGGTACGACGCGGCGATACCCGATCTATTCCCCGATCGCGACCGCTCGACCCAGAGCCCCTGGATTTACCGGCAGGGGTGGGGCTCCTACTATGAGGCGACGGGCGACTGGAAGCAGGGCCGCCTGGCCTGGGCGCACACCCAGGACGGCCGGCAGGATTCCTTCTACGCCGCGTATTTCGACCTTCTGCCGTCCGACGGAAAACAGACCGCGCCGGCGCCGCGGGGGTGGATCGGCGATGGCTCCAAGCGTACCGCGCCCTTGGGCGCGACCTCCACCGGGGCCTACCACGTCGATTGCCAGATGATCGACTTCAACCAGGACGGCCTCCTCGATTTCCTGTGTGGGACGTCGCGCGGCGGCATCCTCTGGTACGAAAACCTGGGGACACGGCAGAAGCCGAAGTACGCCGTCGGCCGGATGCTGTTCTATTCCGATGGCAAGCCGATCGATCCCGGCTTTCTCTCTACGCCGACCGCTACCGACTGGGACCGGGACGGCAAACTCGACATTCTGGTCGGTATGAACAAGGGATGGGCGCACTTCTATCGCAACGTAGGAACCAATCTCGCTCCCCGGTACGAAGACCGCGGACCGCTGCAGGCTGACGGGAAGCCGTTGCGCACGCCGGCCGCGCCTGTGCCGGAAGTGGCCGGGCCGAACGGAGAATCGATCTACAAAGAGGACTATCAGCCGTTCCTCGAGGTCGTCGATTGGGACGGCGACGGCGATGACGATCTGCTGATCGGCGGCTACGTCACTGGCCGCATCTTCTGGTATGAGAACACCGGCCGCGACGCGCAGGGGCTCCCCGTTTTGAAGTTCAACGGCCACCTGATGGCCGACGGCAAACCGCTCGACGTGGGCTGGTGCGCCAATCCTACGGTCGCGGACATCGATGGCGACGGAGATCTCGACATCATTACCGGCGTGTGGCGCAAGTGGGGCAACGACTCGCCGCCGGAAGTCGTGGAGGATTTCGTCGCCTACTTCGAGAACATCGGCACACGCAAGGAACCGAAGCTGACGATGAAGGCGCTGCCCCGAACCGGCAAGTTTCCCGACGAGGCGATCGCTTCTCCCACGTTGGCCGACTGGGACGGCGACGGCGATCTGGACCTGGCGGTCTCCGTCCCGAGCGGGAACCTCTTCTTGTTCGAGAATGATGGCAACCCGCGCCGGCCTCACTTTAACGTCAAACGGCCCATGCCGTTGAAGATGCCGTGGGGGAACGACCCGCTGCCTCGCACCGATAGCTCGCCCCTCTTCCTAGCGGACCGGAACGGCGACGGAAGGCCCGACCTGGTGTCCGGCTACCAGGTGGCATCGAACGAGGCGGCCGCTCTTCCCTGGAAGTTCGGGCCGTACTTTTCGATTCTCCGGCCGGGCGAGACCATCGACCATCGCGCCTGGCGTGGGGACGACTGGCAGTTCACCGTGCAGATCGACTTCGACCAGGACGGGCAGACCGACATCCTGTTCGGCGACTACTACGGGCAGGTGTGGTTCCACAAGAATCTCTCGGCCGGGGCCGCGACCCGGTTCGACACCGAAGGAATCCTGATTCGAACGGCGGACGGGAAGCCGTTGCGCGTAGGGCGGGACGCGTCTGCTCCGTATGACTTCGACTCGATGCAAGGCCCGCGCACTGGGGTGATCGCGGCGGATTTCGACGGCGACGGAGCCGTCGACCTGATTCTGAATGACGTCTTCGGCCACTACTATTACTGCCGGCGCGGCCGGCATGGGAAAGAAGCGGTGGTGGAATCTCAGGTGCCGTTGGCGAAGATCAAGGGGTACGCGACAAACCTGGTTGTGGATTGGGACCAGGATGGCCGCCCGGACCTCCTGGTCAGCCAACTGCAAAATCACAGTCTGTACCGGAACGTAGGCGGCGCCAGGCATCCGTTCGCGGAACCGCAAACGCTCGAACTGCCTCTGGTGCCGGTGATCGGGGCGGTCGTTCACGTGATCGCCATGGACGTGAACGCTGACGGTGACCGCGACCTCGTGATTCAGAGCGATCACGGCTACGACTGTTTTTTCGAAGGTTCGTTCCTGGCGCGAGGGTTCGCTGCCGGAGAGTTCATCGGCATCGAGCAGATGGGCCGGTGACGCGAGGCGGTCCTCAGGAGGCGCCCAGGGTGACAGCCTCGATCTCTGCGTTCTGGCGTTTGGATCCCAGGCGGAGCCGAACCCCGCGTGGATTCCGCACCGCGATCCGGCCCTTCACGTCGAACAGGCCGTACTCGTTCTCATCGTCAAACAGCACGGCGGGACGATCGGCGTTGTCGTGGACATAACAGTCGACGAACTCCACGCCTCCCGGCCTGCGGGCGATGTCGCGGCGGGCCTGGATCAGGACGGGAACGCGCGGTCCGCCATATTCCGGGGCCGCGGTGTTCCATACATCGCTCCAATGGCAGTTTACGAAGCGCACCTTCACGGAATCGGCGGACTTGTCGTAGACCTTCACTCCCTCGCGGCCCGTGTGTTCACTGGTGCAGTCGACGAACTCGACCAGGCCTTGGGGGCCATCGTCTTTCGCCGTCCCGACCGACATCCCGGACCAGCCTCCCGCGACCCACGAATCCATCCTCGACAGGCAGCGCTCGAATCGAATCGAGACGGGCGCCGACTTGCGCGATTGCGGCTTCAGGTACACCAGAATCGCGTGGCCGGCGTTGTTCTCGAAGACACAATCCCGGACCGTGATGTTCGAAAGGCGCTGGATTTCCGTATCGGGCTCGAGGTCGATGCCGGCTTCGGGCGCGGTCCCGCGAGTTCCGGAAAAGCGGCAGTTTTCCACCAGCAGGTTGACCGCGCTGATGACGCTCATGCCCTGGCGATGGTGATCGTGCGCGATGCAATTACGGATCACCACATCTTCGCTCCACGGGCGCGGCCCGGCCCCATCCAGATAGAAGCCGTCGCCGCCCGAACTCTCCACCCGCAATCCTTCCACCCGCACGTTCTTGACGCCGCGCAAGGCGAGCCCCATCCGCCATTCGGCTTTCTGGTAGGGAGGATTCTGATAGTCCCGCTTGTGCATCCGCCACGTGGCCCCGTACGCCCGAATCGTCAGGTTGTCGACGCCGTTGGCCGAGAACAGGCTGTCGCCCCCCCCTCGGAACTCGCCTTTCTTGGCCAGCACGACGACACCCGGCTCGAAGATCACTTCCTGATTGCCGCGTAACTGCACCGGCGTGACGACCCACGGACTGCCCATGTAGGGAACGATCACCGTTCTGGCTTTCGAATCGAGCGCCGCCTGCAGGTGACGCGTGGAGTCGGCCGGGTCGAATCCCCACCATGCCGCGTTGGCCGTCGATCGCTTGCCGGCCAGGACCTCGGCCACCGCTCCGGCATCACCAGTGCTGAACTGGGCCGCGCCGGGCACCGCCCACGGAAGCCAGATCAGGGACCGGCGACACAGAAGGCTCATGATGTTATTCTACGCTCGCCATGCGGAAATCACCGCTATTGCGGCCCGCGGCCCTCCTCCTGGCCATGCTGTCGCTGTCGATCGGCTGGGGCATTCGCGGAAATTTCGGACACGAAGCCGGGGCCATGATGCCGGGCATGCTGTGCGCCGTCGCGGTGTGCCTGCTCTCGGGACGCCAGGACTGGCGTGAACGCGTGCTCTTCTTCGGCTTCTTCGGCGCCATCGGTTGGGCGTACGGCGGTTCCATGTCGTACATGCTCACGATCTCCTACACCCACTCGGGACACCTTCCTACTCAGATCTACGGCTTCTTCACCGTTTTTGTGATCGGCTTCCTTTGGACCTCGCTCGGGGGCGCGGGGACTGCCTTTCCGGCGGTCGCCGACCGTGAGCGGTTGACCTCGATCTTCAAGCCCATCGCCTGGATCCTGGCGGCTTTCGTCCTGCAATACTTCTTCTTCTCCGACCTGGTTCGCTGGTACGAAACCACCATGCGCGGCCTGGACGCCGCCGGCCGCGACTACCGCCAGCGCAATCCCTTGTATTGGCTCGATAGCGACTGGGTCGACATCTGGCTGGTCACCTTCACGCTTTGCCTCCATAATCTGTGGGAGCGGCGTTTTTCGGGATTCTCGAGACTTGCGCTGTTTGCCAGTGGAGGCGCTGCGGCCGGATTCGCCCTCCAGAAAGCTCTTGAAGCCGCCGGACTGGCCGCCGTGCTGGCGTCCGCTCTGGTGCACCCGCAGGGCGACCTGGCCGCTATCAACCCCGCCACGGGGCAGCCCTTTGACCCAGCGTCGCTGGTAACGAACTGGCCGCAGATCTTTTTCGATCTGCAAGCTCATCTGGGTTGGATCTTCGGGTTGATTGCCGGCGCGGCGGTGTTCTTCTTTCGCTTCGGCCAGTGGAGCCCCGGCGCTTCTTTGATTCTCCACCTGTACATGACCGGCTTCCTGTTCTTTCTGGCCGGGCCGGTGTTGTTGTCGAACGTGTTCTCCGCGTTCGGCGGCTTTCGCATCACGCCCCCGCGAGGCGACAACTGGGCGGTCGTGCTGGGCTATCTGGCAGGTGTCCTGCGCTACATGCACGCAAACGGCATGCCGTGGGTCGCGCGCATCTCGTTGCTCTCGGGCGTGATGGGCGGACTCGGTTTCATGGCCGCCCAGTTCGTGAAGATTCTTTGCCTGATGCCCGGCAACCCTGTGCGCACCCAGGACCCGGCCGCGATCCAGGCTTGGGCCCACTGGAGAAGCGCGAACTGGCACAGCCTCCTCGCCGAACAAGGTGTGGGGTTGCTGTACGGGCTGGCCATCGTGGTTCCGATGGCGGTGTTGGCGGCTCGGACGCCCATCGTGTCGAACCCGCCGAGGCTGCGCAAGTGGACGGAGTCGCTCTGCGCCTTCCTGATCCTCAACGTCCTGCTGTATATCAACCTCGTCAAGAACGTCGCCGATTGGACCCGCGAGCACGGCGGCTTCCGCTCGGTCCCCCTCCGGATGAAAGCGCCGCTGTTCGCGAGCCTCGAGTTCTCGGCGCTCATGTGGTTCAATCTCCTGTTCCTCGCCTTTGCCGTAACCACCGTCGCCCTGCTCGTGGCCCACTCGAAGCGGCCGCTGGCGCTGGTGCCGCGAACGTGGGTGGGCAAGGGGCAGCTCTTCTATCTGCTGTTTCTGTGGGCCATTGTGATCGGCAACTACGAAAAGGCGCTCACGGCATTCCACGAACAAAGGCTCGGCACGGAAGCGATCATCCTGGTGAACGCACTCCTTGCAACATGGCTCCTGCTTGTGTATGTCCGCGAGGAGGACGCAGCGCCCTTTCCGGTCGAGTCGGAGATTCCTCTCCAGCGCTGGGTGCTGGGCGGATTCGGCGCAATGGCGGTCGCGGCTTTCGTCTTCGCCGGCATTACCCACGGCGTCTACGGTGACCGGCACGACGGATGGGGTGGCCGCAACCTCCGGTGGGGACCCGAAGCCGATTGGCGCGTCAAGCCCATTCTGAAGAGTCGCGAGCACCGATAGACAGTCCGCTGCCGGCTGGGCTGTGGAGCTAAACTGTAGTTGTGCCAGACCAGGAGATCCAGATCGTCTCCAACGAAGCCGGGGAACCCACCGCCGTGATCGTGCCGATCCAACTCTGGCGGGAGATTGCGTCTGAGCGGGAAACCGCGCATCTGCTCAAATCGGAGGCAATGAGGCAGCGCCTGATCGCGGCCAAACAACGCCAGGAAGGGCTCTCCCTCGAGGCCGTCGTTGAGAAGCTTGGAGTTTGACCCGTCCGCCTTCGATGACCTCGCCTGGTGGGTTGAACAGGACCGCACTCAGGCACTTCGGATCATTCGTCTGGTTCGCGAGATTCAACGAGAACCGTTTTCTGGTGTGGGCAAACCGGAGCCCCTAAAGCACGAACTTGCCGGGTGCTGGTCGAGACGAATCAATCAGGAGCATCGACTGGTCTATCAAGTCCTGCCGGGGAAGATTCGAATTCTCGCCTGCCGGTTTCACTACTGAGCTAACAGCGAACAAAGAACCGGGGGGGCAACGCATCCAGATCACACGGGGACTAGGTAGGTGTGCGTGGTGCCGATGGTATTCTGGAAAGGTTGGTCCAAGCACCTTGCCTGAGCAAGCTGCCCGTGCATAGGAAACATCCGTCTTGAAAATTGGTTTTGTCAGCCTGGGCTGTCCCAAGAATCTCGTCGACAGCGAAGTCATGATGGGCTCGCTCGTCGCCCGCGGCCATGAGCTGACTCATCAGCCAGACCAGGCCGACGTTCTGGTCGTCAACACCTGCAGTTTCATCGATCCGGCCAAAGAGGAGTCCGTCCGGACGATCCTCGAGATGGCCGAATACAAGAAGACCGGCAAGGCACGGAAATTGATCGTCGCCGGCTGCCTGGTGGAGCGCTACCGCAAGGACATCCACCAGCAGATGCCCGAAGTGGACGCGATCATCGGCACCAATGAACTCGACCGTGTCGTGGCGCTCTGCGAGGACCTTCCGGAGACCACCGCCCCGCTGGAGCCCTATCTCTACCACGATCTGACGCCGAGGGTGCTGGCCACACCGCGCCACTTCGCGTACATCAAGATCGCCGAGGGCTGCGACCACCCGTGTACCTTTTGCGTCATCCCGCAATACCGCGGCGCCTTTCGCAGCCGCCGCTTCGAGTCGGTGGTCAATGAAGCCCGGCGGCTCTTCGACCGGGGGATTCGCGAAATCAATTTGATCGGGCAGGACACCACTTCCTACGGCGAGGACCTCGGCCTGAAAGACGGCCTCGCGCTGCTGCTGGAGCGCCTGGCCCGCATCGAAACGCCCCACGAAAAGTGGATCCGGTTTTTGTACGCCTATCCCAATCGCGTCACGCAGAAGCTGTTGGACACCATCGCCGGCCATGCCTCGCTCGTCAAGTACATCGACATGCCGCTGCAGCACGCCAGCGCTTCCCAGCTCAAGCGGATGAAACGCGGGGCCTCGGCCGAGATTTTCCTCAGGCTGATCGAGCGAATCCGCATGACCATCCCGGGAGTGGCCATTCGGACGAGCATGATCGTCGGCTTTCCCGGCGAAACCGAGTCGGATTTCGAAGAACTCTGCCAGTTTGTGAACCAGGCCCGCTTCGAGCGCCTGGGGGTCTTCTCCTACTCCGATGAAGATACCAGCGCCAGCTTCGCTCTCGATGGCAAGGTCGATGCGCGGACCATCTACAACCGCAAGCGGAGGCTGATGGCCCTTCAGCGCAAGGTGTCCAAGGCGAAGAATCGGGCCCTGGTCGGCAGCGAGGTGGCGGTCCTGGTGGAAGGGCCTTCGGCGGAGACCGATCTGCTGTGGGAAGCTCGCATGATGACGCAGGCTCCGGAAATCGACGGGACCACCTTGATCAACGACTACGAGGGCGATGCTCCTGCCCCGGGACAGCTTCGCCGCCTGCGGATCACGGAAGCGCACGACTATGACGTGGTCGGATCGCTCCTGCCGTTGGCTGAGGACGAGCGCGACCGGAAGCCGATCGCTTCCCAAGGCCATCTCATCAACATCCAGCCCGCGCGGGTTGCCGCGGTTCTATGACGTTTCGCTGCCCGATCTGCCGGAAACCGGTTGAGCAAGGAACGGCGGACTTTCCATTCTGTTCCGAGCGGTGCCGTTTGCTGGATCTGGGAAACTGGGCGGCGGAGAAGTACGTCATTCCCGGCGCTCCGGCCACTCTGGCGAAGCCGGACGGCGGCGATGACTTGGAAGACTAAAGGGTCTTCCTGTGGAACCGATGATCAGCCCACGCGCCACCCGGATCGCTTCTGTCGTCGCCACCTGGTTCGGATGCGGGCTGGCGCCCGTCGGACCCGGCACGGCCGGAGCCGCCGGCGCGATCGCGGTTGCGTTTGTGCTGGTGCGATTCTGCGGGGTCGGCCGGCTCGGCCTGTTGCTGTTGACGGTGGCGCTCACGCCGGTGGGAATCTGGGCGGCGGACGTGGTGGCCCGGTCGAGCGGTCGCGAAGATCCGGGGCACGTGGTAATCGACGAGGTTCTGGGGCAGTGGATCGCGCTGCTTGGGGCCGCGGCGGCCAGCCCCTTGTCGTGGGGCGCCGCGTTTGTCCTGTTCCGGGTGTTCGATATTTTCAAGCCGCCCCCGGTGCGGCAGTTGGAGCGGTTGCCCGGCGGCCTCGGCATCGTCGCCGACGACTTGATGGCCGGAGCCTACTCCGCACTTGTCTTATTTGGGATGGGATGTTTCAATCTTTATTGAATATGGCCTTGAAGAAGAACGCTGAGACGCGTCCGGAGATCGTTCAGGTGACGCCGAACGCAGCGATCGCAGGCGGTGACTTGCTGATCCGCGGCCGGCGCTTCACCTCCGCCGAGTGGCCGCGCGTCACCATCGGCGAGATCGCCGCGCCCCTGATGATCGGCTCCGACTCGATGTGCATCGTGCGCGTCCCTGACGGCGCCTCGGCCGGAGAACTCGTCATTTCGAGCGGCTCCCTTCAGTCCACCACGTGGGACTGCAGCATCGGGATCATGATCGCCGACAGCCTCCATCCGGTGGCCAACCCGGCCGTTGACGTCCACGGGAACGTCTTTGCCACCTTCAGCGGGTCGCGCGGGCAGAAGGTGCCTGTTGCCGTCTATAAGATCGATCTCAATTACGGGGTCAAGCCCTTTGTCAACGATCTGATGAATGCCACGGGCCTCGCCTTCGGTACCGACGGCTTGCTGTACGTCAGCAGCCGGTACGACGGCATTGTCTATCAGGTCACGCCGGGCGGTAACATGTCGATCTTTGTCGAAGGTATGGGGGTGGCGACCGGGTTGGCCTTCGATCACGAGCAGAATCTGTATGTCGGCGACCGGAGCGGGACCATCTTCAAAATCAGCCCCGAGCGCCAGATCTTTGTCTTCACCACGCTCGAGCCCTCGATCGCCGCCTATCATCTTGCCTGGGGGCCAGACAACCACCTGTATGTGACCGGTCCCACCACCTCCAGCTACGACGCCGTCCATCGCGTCTCTCCGGCGGGAGAAGTCACTGTGTTTTACCGCGGCCTCGGCCGGCCTCAAGGGATGGCCTTCGATGCCGACGGCAACCTCTACGTCGCCGCCTCCCTCGGCGGCCGGAAGGGCGTCGTGCGGGTCAATCGCCGGCAGGAGGCCGAGTTGTTCCTCTCTGGCCCGGGAGTTGTGGGTGTCGCGTTCACCCCCTCCCGCTCCATAGTCGTGGCTACCGCCAACGCGATTCACCGGGTCGACGTCGGCATTCAGGGCATGGCCCTCTAGTGAAACGATTTACGCGCTGAGCCATGAACGCCGAAATCATCGCCATCGGATCGGAGATGCTCACTCCGAGCCGCCTCGATACGAATTCGCTTTACCTGACCGCCCAGTTGAACAACCTGGGCGTCGAGGTAGTCCAGAAAATGGTGATCGGCGACGACCGCGACCGCCTCGCCGATGCCATCCGCCGCTCGCTCGACCGCACGAAAATCGTGATCCTCTCGGGCGGTCTCGGCCCCACCGAGGACGACGTCACGCGCGACGCCGTCGCCCTTGCGCTGGACCGCAAACTCGAGTTCAGCAACGAGGTCTGTCAGGGCATCGAGGACCGGTTCCGCCGCATGGGCCGCAAGATGGCGGACATCAACCGGCGCCAGGCCTTTGTCGTCCAGGGTGCCGACGTCCTCACTAACGAACGGGGAACTGCGCCCGGTTTGTGGTTGGAAGATTCGGAGCGCTACCTTCTGCTGTTACCCGGGCCGCCTCACGAGCTGAAATGGGTCTTTGAGAGGCACTGCTTACGCCGCCTTTCTCGCTGCGTCCCCCGCCTCGTCATTCGCACCCTGCAACTCCGCGTTGCCGGCATGGGTGAGTCTGACCTCGACCAGTTGATCGCCCCGGTTTACAGGAATTTTTCGAATCCGGTCACGACCATCCTGGCCAAGGCTGGCGATGTCGAGATCCACTTCAGGGCCCAGTCATCCACCGACGAGGAAGCAGCCGCCCTCATCCAGGCCGTCGCCCCTCCCATTGAAGCCCTGCTGGGCGACCGTGTCTACTCTCGAAATGGCGATCCGCTGGAAGTAGTCGCCGGCCAACTACTGCTTAAATCGGGTTTGACCTTGGCAGTTGCCGAAAGTTGCACCGGCGGCATGCTGGCCGAACGGGTCACCTCCGTGCCTGGAGCGTCAGATTACTTCGCTGGCGGTTTTGTCACCTACTCCGACCGCATGAAAACCGATTTGTTGGGGGTCTCCGAGGACCTCATTGCCCAGCACGGCGCGGTCAGTGAACCGGTTGCCGCCGCCATGGCCAAGGGCGCCCTCTGGCGGGCCGGCGCCACCGTCGCCTTGTCGACCACCGGCTTCGCGGGTCCTTCGGCGACGTCCGACGCTCTCCCGGTCGGAACCGTTTTCATCGGACTTGCCAATGCTTTGGGCTGCCAGGTGGTCCGTCGCCATTTTCCCGGAGATCGAACTCGCGTGCGCCAATTTGCTGCACAAATTGCGTTAGATTTACTGCGGCTTAAATTGCTTTCCAAGTAGGACTAAAGTCCCCCATTTGGCCTAAGTAGTTGTCCCTAGGCCCTTCGTCCTGTACCCTTATACCCCTAGAATTCCTTCATTATCTGTTGTTTTGCCCTCGACGGTGACTCTATACTGTCAAGGGAGTACAGAGTCTCCTGCTCTGCGATTTTGGGGGTAATTTTAGTTTGCGCCACTTCATTCTAACCGTTGGATTGCTGTTTGCGACCCTGGCATTGGAGCCCGCTTTTGCCGTGGGAATCGCTCCGTGCACAAGCGGTGCAAACAGTGCCGAAACAGTGCTCCCGGTCAAAAATTCACGTCATACGTACTGCGTCTCCGACTACGGATGGAGTGACACCTGGTTCTTCGATCCAAATATTTCGACCTACAGCAACCAGTTGGACGTGATGTCCGGCGACGATGCTCCGAACCTACGATGGGACCTATTCACCGGAGCGACCGGCTACGGCAATTGCAACGATCTCACCTCGCCGGGAACGGGCTGCGGTTGGCTGGGGCCCTCCTTGGACCAGGGCACCCTCAACCCGACTAGCAAGAACACCAACTGGTCCGTGGTGTCGGGCCAGGGCGTGCACTACGTGGTGGCGAATTCGCAGGCTCAATCGCAGATCCAGCACGCGGACGGCATGCGGATTACGATTACCACCACGGCAACCGATCTCCGGGCGGAATTGCGGTTTGACATTCTCAACACTTCGAGCACACGGACTCTGACGAATCTCCTGCTGGGCGACTACTTCAACTTCCACACCAATGGATCCTCTGGAAATGCGTCGGACTCGAACGCGTCGAGGAACCAGGGCATCGCGTACTACCTTCCGGGCACGGATCCGCGCTGTCCGGCCGGGTCGGCCTGTATCTACACGGAAGGAAACCGGGCGCGGTCGGATTACATCTCCGATGGACGGATGTGGGGATCGCTGATCACTGGCGGAGTGGCCACCCCTCTAAACCCGACGAGTTGGATGCTGGGTTCGGCGGGAAGCTTCAATCCGGCGGGAGGTGGAAGCATCCCCACCGCGAATCGTGTGTGGCGCCTGGTTGAGTTGAATAGCTACAACAACCCTGCCTACGGGAGTTCCTTCGGACGAGGCGACGCAGCCGGCGCTTTCCAATGGAACTTGGGCAGTCTTGCACCCGGGCAGACGATTTCTTTCCTCATTACCAAAGAACTCGTGGAGCTTCCCGAGGCGGCCACGTGGCAGTTCCTGCTCCTTGGTTTGTGCGGCTTACTGATCAGCCGCTTTCGACGCACGGCCTGAGTTTTCACCGCGGTCCCCGGTCCCTGTCCTTGTTTCTTCGTTGCCTGAACGCGACGGCCCTGTTATTTTTGGGTGTAGTCTCCGGCGAACGGGACGAACGCCAGGGAATGATTCTCGTAGTCGCGAAGGGACCGGCCCATCTTCTTAAAACACCCCAAACCTGAGTCCAGCGCTGCGGGTACGCCGCAGGGCCCGGTTCCGACGCGTCAGATCTTTCCGGCCTGGGAACGATTCGTTCGCATCGCCTGGGTCGTTGCCGTCGCCGTTGCCGCGGGACTCGGCGGCTCGGTGTGGTGGAGGCTCTCACGCCCCGAGTTCGAGGCTGTCCGGTTTCCTCAACCGAAGCCCCTGTTCACCGAGACAGGGTTGCACGTCGCGCCGGCAGTGAGCGCCGACGGGAAGCAGATCGTGATCGCCTCCGATCGAGGCCGCAGCGGTCATCTTTCTTTGTGGCTCATCAGTGAGGCCCCGCCCCGCCGCGTTACCGCGACGGCTGAGGAGGAGGCCGACCCGGATCTGTCACCCGATTCGGGCGAGGTGGCCTTCCGCCTCATGCGCGATGGAGGCGGCGTCTACAGCGCTCCGCTCGATGGAAGCCGGCCTCCCATCAAATTGGCCGATGGAGGCTGGCGGCCCCGCTATTCTCCCAGCGGACGCTCAATCGCCTACTTCCGAACCGACGGCCCCGATTCCACCTATAGTTACGGCAGGGTCTTCGTCATGGACCGGGACGGCCGGAATTTGCGCCAGGTCGCCCCTGCCTTCAAAATGGCCCGGCACCCGGTTTGGATCGACGAAACACACCTGGTCTTCGAAGGTACCGATGAGGGAGGGGCGGCGGACTGGTGGGTCGCCGGCCTCGCCTCGCAACAGCCGCCCGTCCGGACCGGCGCATTTCGAATTCTCGGCCCGGCCTTCGGGAAACGATCCTCGCTCGACCGCTGGGTGGAGGGAGGAGTTCTATTCTCCGCGGCCACCGCCGCGGTCCTGAACGTCTGGCAACTGCCTCTGGACCCAACCACATGGCAGGCCGGACAGCCCCGTCGACTGACGGATGGAAAACTCGGTGAGATTCGTCCAGCGGTGGCCGGCCGCGAGATCATCTATGTCAGTCCCGTTCGCACGACCGACGTCTGGCAGGTGGCCCTCGATGCGGATCGCGGCGTCGTCACCTCACCCCTTCAGCCGGTGACCAACTTCCGGGCACAGACGGCCCTCCCCACTCTTTCGGCGGACGGCATGCGGCTCGCCTACCTCTCGAACCGGACCGGAGCCTGGGAGGTGTGGACGCGGGTAGGCAGCCAGGAACAACGATTGTCCTCCTTCCGAGATATTGGTCATCGGCCTGTCCTCTCGCCCGACGGCCGGCGCGTTGCGGTGCCCCTGGCACAGAGCGGTGACTGTGCAATCGATATCGCGGACCTCGAAAAGGCCGGCAACGATACGGTGGTGGAGGGTTGCTATCACCTTTGGGATTGGTCACCGGTCACCGCACAGATGTTGGTGTTCAATCCCCTGCAACGAACGAAGAACGTCGAACTCCTGGAGGGACACGGCACATCGCGTCCGATCCTTTCCCACCCGACCCATGGCGTGTATGCGGCCCGATTCTCCCCGGACGGCAAATGGATGGCATTTCTGTCAGGAGCGTCTGGCATGGACGCGCGGGTCTTTATTGCTCCGTTTACCGGAAAGCCTGTCCCGCCCAGCCAGTGGGTGCCGATCCCTGAAAGCGAGGGAGGCGTGCCTGCATGGTCCCCGGGAGGACGGCTGCTTTATTTTCGCTCGAACCGGGACGGCTACGCCTGTCTTTGGGCCCAGCCTTTGGACGACCGGAAGCGGCCGTCAGGGGAACCGTTCGCCGTGCTCCATTTTCATCAGACCGCGTTTGGTTTCGCGCCCCTGTCCTTTCAGGAGTTAGGCCTTTCCGTGGCTGCCGGCAAACTGGTTTTGAATCTGACTCGGGATACGTCCACGGTGTGGCGCACGAAGTTCCCGTGAGAAAACCGGCTGACTGGTCTATCCTGGAAAGTTAGTATCTGTTGGGATGCGCGTAAGAATCATCTTTCGAATTGGCAAGAAACAGCCCGAGGTGGGTCCTGCTGTCAGTTCGTCCCGATTTCTGACCCCGGATGCTACCGAACTGTTGCCCCATCCGCAACCGCCGGCCCCTGCTCAACCGGACCTCCACCCGTTAGTCGACTCGCGCGATGACGCGTTACCGGAATCCGCCGCGCCCGACGTGCCCTTTCGCAAGTCCATGGGTGCGCTGGAGCGGCGTTTGGCCGAACTCGGCCTCGACGGCGGGTTGTCGGACGCCACCCACCAGCTTCTTGGCGAGCCTCCGCCCACCATACAGTTGCCGGAGACCTGGCAGCCGCAACCGGAAGTCGTCGCCCCCTCGCGCGCGGCGGTCCACCGGCGCTGGCTGGCGGCTGCCGTGATCGCGGCCGTCGGGCTCGGCGGTTGGACGGCCTACCGTTTGCTCCGGTCCGACCGCCTGGGTGGGCGCGATTTGCTCGAGGTCCGGCGCCTGACACCGGAGAACGGGCTGACGCTGGATCCCGTCATCGATCCTTCCGGCAAGGTGATCGCGTACGCGTCCGATCGCGGTGGAGGGACGCTCTCGATCTGGATCGACCGCCTCGACGGATCCGAACCCCAACGCGTGACCAGCGACGAGGCACACGATTCCGAGCCGGACGTTCACCCAGGCGGCGAGCATATCGCGTATCGCTCCGAGCGCGACGGCGGCGGCATCTACCTGCTCTCCTTGACTTCGAAGGATCCGCCCAAGCTGATCGCCAAAGAAGGCCGCCGTCCCCGATTCTCGCCGGATGGCCAATGGATCGCTTACTACGACAAGAGCGCCGCCACCGCCGGTGGTACGGGCGCCAAGATGTTCGTCATCCCCTCCTTGGGCGGGCCGGCCCGGCAGGTTCGCAAGGATTTTCAGGTCGCCCAGATGCCCGTCTGGACCCCCGATGGGAAGTATCTCGTCTTCGATGGCACCAACCCTGAAGGCTTGACCGATTGGTGGGCCACCCGTCTGGACGATAGTCCGCCTATCCCCACCGGGATCATGCGCATGGTCCAGCAAGCGTTCTGGTCCATCACCGGTCCCGATCAGGTCACCGAAAACCGCGTCTTTTTTGCGGCGTCGGCGGGGGACGAACGGCACGTCTGGGCGGTTCCGATCTCGCCCGAAACCTTCAAGGTGGCGGGCGATCCCGAGATCGTCACCGCCGGCACCGATCAGTTCGGTCAACTGCGCCTGGGCGGGCAGGATCAGGTCGCCTACGCGAACTCCCGTACGGCGATGGATGTGTGGGTTGCCCCCATCGACGGCGATGAAGGCCGGGTTTCCGGCGACTTGAGGCGAATCTCCAAGGACGCCAATTACTCCCACCTGCCTTCCGTCGACGGCTCCGGCACGCGCGTCGTGTACTTGTCCAACCGGTCCGGAGTCGAGGACCTCTGGATCGCCGACGTCGAGGGGGACACGGAAACGCCCGTGACCACCAATCTGCGGATTGCCTACCGCCCCGTCCTGTCCTCCGATGCGACGCGGCTCATCCTGTCGACGGTAGAAGGTAAGAAGTGCTCCGTCGTCGTGGCCGAAATCCTCCAGCGCCGCGAGGAAGTGGCGCTCGAGGGCTGCGCCGGAATTTGGGATTGGTCGCCCGATCGCAAGAATGTGCTGTTCTTCGACCCGGAAGGCGTTGGCGCCCGCGCAACCCATCTGATGCAGATCCCCTCCGGACGGCGCACCGAAGTTCTCTGGCATCCGACCCTGGGCATCTTCAACGCCCGGTTCTCGCCCGACGGCAAGACCATAGTGTTCACTGCCGGCAATTCCATCGCCGCCGCGAAGGTGTTTCTGGCTCCGTTCTCTGGTTCCGTCGTCGCGCCCAACCAGTGGGTCCCTGTCGCCGACGAGGAGGGCAGCGGCCCCGCCTGGTCGCCCAACGGCAAACTCGTCTACTTCCGGTCGCGCCGTGACGGCTTCGACTGCATCTGGGGACGCCGTCTCGAAAAGGGCAAACCCGTCGGCGAACTGATGCCGATTCTCCACTTGCACCGGGCGGCGAAGGGGCTCTTCCGGCTGCCGGAGTCCAGCTTCATCATGACCGTGACCAAGCAACGCCTCATCCTGACCCTGGCCCGCCACTCCGGCGTCGCGTGGACCGCCCGGCTCAAGTGAGTGCTTCCTTCCGCCAATCGCTTACCAACAGCCGCCTGCTGCGTTGGAGCCTGGTCGGCATCGCAGTGTTTCTCGCCCTGCACATCCTGGCCGCGCTCGCCGGCACGCAACTGCCGGCTGAACATTCCTCCGAGCGCGCGATTCGCCTCCACCGTCCGATCGATGAGGTTTGGAACGCGCTCACTGACCCCCGAACGCAGCCGCTCTGGCGGAAGGACATTCGTGAAATTGAAGTTCTCCCCGATCGAGGAGGCCTCACCGTCTGGCGTGAGCGGTACCGCAACGGCCGAAGCCTGATTCTTCTCAACACCCGAATGGAACGTCCTTCTCTGCTGGTTCGTTCCGTGGCCGACCCGCGCGCGCCCTTTCACGGCGAATGGATCTACCGTCTCGAGCCGACCCCTTCCGGGACCCGCCTCTCCATTCGCGAAACCGCCGTCATCGAGAATCCATTCTTCCGTTTCGTCGCGCGCTTTGTGCTGGGGCACGCCCGCGCCACGGAAAAGTATCTGAAGTTCCTGGGCGAAAGGTTTGGCGAACCGGTCGAACTCGAGGCGGTCAACTGACGCTGTGCAGTGCCTGTTCCATGGCCCGGCGCAGCAGCACGCTGTCCACGGAGAACGTCAGGTAGCGCACGCCGATCTCGAGCCACCGCCGCGCATCGGCCGCGTCGTTGGTGAACACGCCCAACGCGACGTTGTGCCGTGCCGCCGATTCCGCAATTCTGGCCGCGCCTTCGAAGATCGACGGGTGGTTCACCTGTCCCGGGATGCCGAGGCTCTGCGACAGATCGTACGGGCCGACGAACAGGACATCCACTCCGGGCAGCGCGGCGATCTCGGCCGCGGCGGCCACGCCGGATGCGCTCTCCACTTGCAGCACCACCAGGCCTTCGTCATTCGAAGAGCGGAGGAACTCCGCCACCGGCGTCGCCGCATAGTTCGCCGCGCGGACAAACGGGTTGAACCCCCTCTTGCCCTTTGGGTGGAATCGGGCCGCGTCGATGGCTGCCCGCGCCTGTTCCACGCTCCCGATTTAGGGAATCTGCACGCCGTCCGCGCCGGAGTCGAGCGCGTGTTGAATCATGGAGGGCTCGTTGGCCGGCACGCGAATCACGCACGGCATCCCGGCGGCCTGGCCCGCGCGCACGAGGGCCGGATAGTGGGCCGCGGTGATGGAAGAATGCTCGGCGTCGACGAGGGCGAAATCCCAGCCGGCGATTCCCGCCGCTTCAACCGATTCCGGGCACCCCATCTCGATGAAGACTCCTCTCGAGGTCCCGCCGGCGGTCAAAGTCCGCCGCAGTGAGGGGAAGGGAAGGCTGCGCATTCGAGACCAGCATATCGTGGCGCCGGGCGACGTTTTGTGTCGCCCGGCGCTCCGGCCGCAGGCCAGATCACAGTCGTTACCGTCAGATTTCGGATTCACCGCGCGAGTCCTGTGCGTGTGTGCTGATAGCACTTGCTTCGGCGCCGTCCGCCAGGGTACAAACGGACGTTGGCAATCATCACGAGCGATTCGGCAGGTTCTCAGCATGGTCTACGGCGGTTAGTCTGGACCCGTCGTCCGTCCTGGACCGTTTCGGAAACTACGATATCTACGGAGCGAGGCGAAAAGGACCGGAGGAGCCCGCCGTCGGTGTTGCCGTCTGCTTCGCGCGACGGCTAAATACTGGACGCAATTCTGCACGCTGGGACCTTGCCAGTCGCGTCCTCGAATAACCCTGCCTCTTGTGGAGAGCGTTGGAAAGATAGCCAATTTCACCCCCGCATCGTGGACCATTGGCGTGAGATGATATATCGGTCTCTGTCGCTTACCATTCGACTTTGATCGGGCCGGAAGCCCCGTCGTGCATAACAAAGTTTGGGCAGTTACGGCGATCGTAACCATAACTACAGGCGTTCACGGTCAAACCAGCAGGGGCGCTGTATCCGGCACGATTACGGACCCGTCCGGGGCCGTTGTCAATGGCGCCAACGTGGTACTGACGCGATTCGAGACCGGCGCGCGGCGGGTGGCCAACAGCAACGAAGCAGGCCTCTATCGGTTCGATGCAGTGGACCTGGGAATACACGATATCAACGTCACCAAGGACGGTTTCAAACCTCTTCTCGCAACAGGTTTGCGTGTCGAGGCCAATCGCACTGCCACGATCGAACTCCGGCTCGAATTAGGTAGTGAGACCGCTGCTGTCCAGGTGAGCGCGGAAGCCGAAGGCCTCGTGGTGAGAGAGGGCCCTTTGCGGGGCGGAAACTTCCTACCCCGAGGAATCAGTCAGCTTCCATTGGTCGGCCTTGACCCGATCTCGTTGGCGCGTACCCTGCCAGGCGTAATTCAGCCTTCGGGCAGTTTCCTGCAATCCCAGGAAGAATCCACCGAGTTCTCCGTCAATGGCCAGCGGGTCCGCGGCAACAACTTTCTGCTGGATGGCACAGAGAACAACGACATCGCCTTCACCGGTGTCGCTCAGCCGTTCCGTATCGCCGACGCCGTAGAAGAGGTGTCGGTACAATCTGGAAACTACAGCGTGGAGTTCGGGCGAGCGTCTGGCGGCGTCTTTAACTTGGTTACCAAGTCGGGGACCAACAATCTGCACGGGACGCTGTTCTGGCGGTATCAGTCCCAACGCTTTAACTCGGTATCGAATCTCGACAAGCTGAGCGGGACGCCCAAGTCAGTGTTTAGCCACAACGTAGCTGGCTTGACTGGGGGCGGACCGATACGCAGGAATCACACATTCTTCTTCGCAGCCTTTCAGCAGGACATTCGACGCTCTACCGCAAACTTTCCTCTGGTTGTGCCCACAGACGAAGCTATCCAGCGCCTGCGGTTTTTGTTCCCTTCCAACCCCAGGCTCGATCTCTACCTGGGTACTATGGGCAATGTGCGTGGCTCGACTGCTCCCGTGCGCCAGACCCTCGGGATCGATCCCAAAACCGGGGTGGATCGTGGGTCTGTGCAATTCGCCACCGCTCCGCTGAGCCTGCCGGCGAGCATCGAAGGGCCAGAGTGGTTGGTTCGATTGGATCATCATCCGTCGGAAGCGCACCAGATCTCCTTGAGGTATATCGCTGACTCCAGGGTCAGTTCGCCCCAGAGCGTGCTTTTCCCCGGCTTTATTCTCGATACGGCTGAACGAAATCAGAATTTTCTGATCGCCGACAATTTCACCTTCGGGCCAAGTTACACGAATGAGTTTCGATTCTCCTATGGACGGCTCCATGCCGACCAAAGCCGACTCTCACCTCAGTCCGATTCGCTCGCGCAGACACTGCCGAGAATCATCATTCAGTCCGTCGCCGCACCCGGCGTTCCTTCAGGCCGGGCATTCCGGTACGCGGATAACCTGCTGTTCCAGGAAACACAAACTAGGCTGACGGGACGGCATACCTTCCGATATGGCGTGGAGTTGCTGCGGCAGCTTGCGACCCAGCGGCCGAACAGTTATCCGCTCGGCGAGATTACATTCCAGGGTGGGGGTGGCTATTCTGCCTTCGCGAATTTCCTGGATGATTTCAGCGGGCAATCCGCACGCATCCGCAAAACGATTGGCGCGGACATCTTCCACCCGAACCAGTTCCGGCAATCCTACTTTTTCCAGGACACCTGGAAGACAACACCCGCCCTGACCTTGACGCTCGGACTTCGGTACGAGAATTTCGGCATGGTGGCAAATGTATTGCGCTATCCAGCCTTCGCCGGATTCGAGCCGGGCAGGTTTCTTGAACCCAACCAGGTGGATCGCGATGACAATAACTTCGGTCCGGCATTTGGCCTGGCCTGGGCGCCCTCGTTTTCCTCGGGCTGGCTGGGCAAGCTGTTCGGCGAGCGGAAGACCGTTTGGAGGGGCGGTTACCAGATCAGCTACCAGGCGTTGTACACGCAAGTGATCTCGCTCGATCTGGCCGCTTCTACGCCGAATGCAATTTTCGCCGACATCGGGGGAGCGCCCACTGGACGGGAACGGGCAACTGGTTTGCCCAGCTCCCGGCTGCCAATCCTCGCCCGCCCAGCCTGCTGGATGCGCAGTTCGGCACCCTCGAAAAGAACTTTCGTAGCCTCTACACCGAACGCTGGTCTTTCGGCTTGCAGCGCCCACTCCGCGGTCAGACGTTGCTCAACGTTGCCTACGTCGGTTCGGGGGGGCACAAGCTGACGACTCGCGCCGACCTGAACCCGGGCTTGGACGGGGCGCGGCTGCATCCGGGATTCGGCGCGCGGACCGTGCGAACCAGTCATGGCAATGCGGCCTACCATTCTCTGCAAGGCCGCATGGATCGGCGCTTCGCGCACCGCTTTCAGTTGGCGTTGTCGTACACGTGGTCGAAGAGCCTCGACAGCTCCAGCGAGGGTATCGGCCAAATCAACCCGCAATACGCAAACCCCAGCCTGACGTCAGCGCCCGCGGCGCAAGGTGGGCTGAAGCTCGACCGCGGCTTGAGCGATTTCCATCGTGGACAGCGGCTCGTGCTGCTGTATCTGTGGGAACTCCCAGGACCCTCGAGCGGAATGTGGAAACACGTGATGGGCGGCTGGTCGATCGCAGGAATCACGACGCTCCAATCCGGAACGCCCTACACGCTCCTCAACGGTTCCGATCGCAACCGGGATGGCTGGTCGGAGATGGATCGTCCGGACATCGGAAATCCGACGGCGCCCCGAAACAGCCGGGCCGTCCTGTGGCCCACCACGGGACCGCAAGCATGCCCCAGCGGCTTTCGTAATCCGGATATCAACGTGTGCGTGACTCCCGCGGACGTTTATTGGGTCGAAGGCTCGGGATCGCCCAACACCTCCACCGTGGGTCGCAATACCCTATTCACCGGCGGGACCAACAACTTCGATCTCAGTCTTTTCAAGACGGTCGGGGTCGGGGAGCGCAGACGGTTGGAGTTTCGCTGGGAGGCGCAGAACGCCCTCAACCATCCTCAATTCACGGCGCCGCCGGCCCCGGTGAATCGAAGCGTGCGCGACGCCCCAACCCAGCAACCGCCGCGTTCCTTAACCCGGATTTTACGAACGCGGGCATCCGCAGCATGTGGGTGCAGATCAAGCTACTGTTTTGAGGCCCAACTCCGATTCCCAGCGTCACTGCACACCGATGGTGACTTCATTGCTCGGCCGTCCCAGATAGCTCAAGCGTACGGGAACGGCGGGTCCCGGCGTGATGCCGTTCGGTACGCGGATGTTCACTTGATTGAAACCGGGGTAACCGGGGGCATTGCCGAAGAACCGAATTTCCGCCAAACGGCCTCCGATGACAACTTGCGGAGGAATGAAGGTACCGTCAATTAGGCTCGTCGTGTACAGGGAGAGCAGCTCTCCAGCAACAGCAGGTGTGTCCGAAGAAGCAACCAGTCCGGTGGTTGCATGCCAGATGGCGCCTTGCCCACGCCCGTCGCCGGAAAGAGAGAACAAAACGGGCGAGGGAATCAACGCAGCCGGATGGAAGATTTCGGCGGTCGCTATGGTAGCTCCGCAGCAGATCCAGCCTCCGCTCAGTAACAGTGTGCCATCCGGGAGCAATGCCGCCGCATGACCCTCCGCCGACTGCGAATTGCTCAGCGCCCTGAACGTTCCCGTGATGGGATCGTAGAGTTCGGCGGCGCCGGCACAGACGCCTACTTTGAAATCGCATCCACGGTTGCTTCGACCTGCGATGATGACTTTGCCATCGGGGAGGAGCGCGGATGCCAGCCCGCTATCGATGCCCGTAGTCATGTTGCCGGCAGCACGGAAAGCGCCGGCCGCCGTATCGTAGATCTCGGCGCCTGTGGAGCCCCCTAAGTCTCCCAGGCTCCCGCCGGCAATGAGTACGTTCCCCGTGGGGGCAATACCGCGGTTGGGTAGAATCCCACCGCAGTCAGGTCTCCGGTTCGGGTGAAGGTGCCGGTCGCGGGATCGTAAAGCTCGGCGTGGTTGGGTCCGAGGAACTCACCCTTGGTGACCAAGACCCGGCCGTCAGGGAGCAGAGTCGCCGTCTCAGCTCCGGCTTCTGTCATTTCGCCTGTGTCGCTAAAGGTTCCCGTCGTCGGATCGTACAACTCGGCGCTTACCCTGCCGGACTGGGCGAGGCCACCGCCGGCGATCAAAACCTTACCATTGTTGAGCAGGGTGGCGATATGCCCCACTCTGGCCGTGCTCATGTCGCTCACAGCCGTAAAGGTGGCGGTCTCCGGATCGTACAACTCAGCGCTGCGCAGTCTTGCGGTGAGCCATGTGGGCTGGCCCGGAGAGTTGGGCGTGCCGCCTGTGATCAGGACTTTGCCACCAGGCAGCAGGGTTGCGGTGTGATTGTGGCGTGGCGTGGTCATGTCACTGGTGGCGGTGAATGTCCGGGTGGAAGGATCGTACAACTCCGCGCTGGCCCAGACTGGCCAGCCGGTAGCAACGGCGAAGCCGCCGGCGATCAAGACCTTTCCGTTGGTCAGCAAGGTCGCCGTGTGAGCTTGCCGCGGCCTGGTCAGGTTTCCGGTCGGACTGAAGGTTTCCGGCGCCTGCGCCAGCCCGATCGGCGCACTGCAGCCGGCTGCCGACACAAAGAGTAGAAGAATAGAATTGACTTTCATGCTTGCCTCCTGGGCGATTCGCTCGCTGAACCGACGCGGCGCGTCCACAGCAGCGCTATCGTGGTTTCACATGGTTTTGGGTGGGTCCCCATGACGAGCGCGAAGCGTCCCACCGCGTCACTGGTCAAGGGCGTGTCGCAGGTACCCGCACATTCACCCGCGGCAGGCCGGCAAACTGCCGCTGCCGCCGCTTTACGAGATGTCGACTGGGCGCCATTCTCTACGGCTGTGCCCAGGACGTAGAACGCCCGGGGCGTCCTCGTCATCGTTCCGGGTCCGGTGGCTCAAGGCCGGTAAACAGCCGCGTAAATAAGCGTTCTCGAAGCGATTTCAACCCCATCGACATAGAGCTTGTACGTCGATGTACGAGAAGGGAACGGACCCACTGGCACCTGCACGACGCCGCCGAATGTCGAGAAGTTTGTATTGTTCTGACGATCGACCACGAAGTGTGAGCCGCCGACGCAGCTCTCATCGGGTCCGAGGCCGCCAAGACAACCCGCAGCCGACGCAATCGCATTTACACCGGGCGAAGTGATCGAGCTTGGGCTCGGAAGCTGCTTTGCCGCCGAAACCCATGACATGCCAAGACGTCGTGGGGGACCGTGCTCAGGGGATAGTCCAGGCACTCCCACGTCTTGGGATCGCAACTCAAGTAGCCCCACAGAGGCACGTAGGATGCGGAGAAATCTCCAACGGCCGCAACCTCAAACTGCCCGGCCGAAGGATTGATGTCGAAGCTGACGGTGAACGCGCCGGCATGCAGCATCACCATTGAGGTGGTGCCAAGAACCGGACCGGCCGACGGATGCAGGCTATCGATCGTGCCTTTGACGTTCGATGTGTTGGCGCCACTCGCAATTCCAATATCGACGATGTTGCTCTGCCAGCCTCCGCTCCGAAGGTACAGCCGGTTAGTGGCTGGAGCCGCCGCGATCACATTCAACTGATAGACCCCAGGAAGTCCCGGAGCGAGCCCCGCGAACAAGACCCGAGCTTTCCGCTCTCCGACGTAAACCTCGACGGGATCGACGACTGTCTCCGACCTCCCGGAAGTTGCTCCAAGGCCCGTCGCGTAGAGCGTCAGGATATCGTTCGCTGCCACGATGTCCTTGGCTTGAAAGTTGGAGTCGAAGACCAGGGCCGGGCCGGTACCCACGCTGTTCCTCGTGAAAATCACCGGAGAGTTTCGCGTAAGGCGAATGTTGTACGAGGTGCTGACGACGCCCGCGTACGTGACAACCAAGGGAACCACGGTACTCACCGGAATCCCTACCTCGGCTGGAATCATCGCGTTGATCTGGCGCGGCGAGACATGCAGCAGAACAGAGGGCATTCCCGCTACGCTGACCGATACTCCCCCGAGCGTGACAGGCGGGGGAACAGTGCCCGCACTGAGGTTGGCACTCCCCAGATTGCTTCCGAAAATTGCCACCAGGCAGCCGGGCGAGAGGACCGCATCATAAGACGCCGCGTTCAGGACGGAGGACACCACCGGTTGCGCCCATGCGAGGCCGTGTGTGAAAGCGAAGACAAGGAAGATTTGTTTCATGTGTGTGCTTTCCGGGCGAATCAGTTTCCTGACACGGCAATCCACACCGCATCCGGTTCCGTGGACCGGGTTCCCACTTCGAGGACCACGGGGACATACCCTCCGGGCCGCACTCCGATGGGAACCTGAACATTCACCTGCATGAGGCCGGCGACTTGCCCCGGCGCGCTGCCGGCGTACTGCACGATTGCCGGAATTCCGCCGATCGTTACTCGAACGGGCAAGACGGGTTCTGCGGCGGTTGTCGAGCCGGCGAGGCGGCCATCCGCCCCGGCGGGAGCCGTTCGCCCTTCGCCGGTCGCGAAGAGTGAGAGGTAACCGCCGGCTTTGACAGGATTCGCCGCCGTATTGAGACTCCCGTCTGCAACATTGATCGCCGCGGCTTGGCCCGCGCCGGTTTGATTCGACGTGAAGAGACTCGGAGCTGACAACGCGACAGGCACCGCAAAGGGGTCGGATGTCTCTCCGCGGTAGGTAACCGTGACCTGGGCCGTCGCGCCGTCGAGAGCATAGGGCGCGACTGCGGCAACCTGCGTGGACGATGCGTACAGAACCGGTGCGGCGATTCCGTTGATAGAGACGGCCGTTCCGCCCACCTTCGTACCGAACTGGCCGTTGACTGGCTGACCTTGGGCCATTTGCCGAGGACCGAGGCCGGCGCCGTGGATGACCATCATTTTGCCCGGAGAAATCGGCTTCGCGCTTTGGCTCGCCACATCGAGGACTGCGCTGATCAAGACGGATCGGTTCGTCGGGCGCAGCACACGGATCGCGTGATTTCCTGTGTCAGCGACATAGATGTTGCCCGCGCGATCCACTGCCACGCCCTGCGGCTGGTTGAGTTGCGCGCTGGTGGCGAACCCTCCATCACCGGAAAAGCCGGGCGTTCCGTTACCTGCCACCGTGGTGATGATTCCATCGGCGGAAACCTTGCGAATGCGATCGTTGTGCACGTCGGCAATGAACAGATTGTCTGCGGGGTCCGTCGCCAAGCCCACCGGCACACTCAGTTCCGCGCTCGCTGCCGGCACGCCGTCGCCCGAGAAGCCGCCCCTACCATTGCCTGCCACTGTCGTGACGAGGCCGTTCGTGGAGACCTTGCGGACGAGGCCGTAACCGAAACCAAATTCCCAACCACCAAAGGAGCTCCCGATGAACAGGTTGCCGGCGCCGTCCACCGCGAGCCCGAGCGGCCGGCTCACCTGAGCACTCGTGGCTGGCCCGCCGTCGCCGGAGAAGCCGCCGCCGGTTCCGTTGCCCGCCACTGTGGTAATGATTCCGTCGGGCGAGACCTTGCGGACTCGGTTGCTATTTGAATCCGCAATAAACAGGTTGCCCGCTCCATCCACTACCAGGCCCGCCGGACCGGACAATTGCGCGCCGGTGGCGGGTCCATCGTCGCCCGAGGATCCGCCCGTTCCATTGCCCGCCACCGTGGTGATGATCCCCGTTGCGGAGACCTTGCGGACGCGGTTCCCGCTTTGGGAGCTATCGGTGCCGACGTAGGTATCCGCAATGAACAGGTTTCCCGGGTCATCTACCGCGACGCTAAAGGGGCCCACCGGTATGCGAGCGCTGGTGGCTGGGCCGCCGTCGCCCGAGAAGCCCAATGTCCCGTCGCCTGCCACGGTGGTGATGTTCCCCACGGGCGAGACTTTGCGAACCCGGCCGTGGTCCGTGAAGAGCAGGTTGCCCGCGCCATCCACCGCAACGCCCGTCGGCCACGTCAGTTGTGCGCTGGTCGCTGGTCCTCTATCGCCGGAGCTACCGGAGACAGCATAAGGCAAGGCGGTGTATGCCCAACTACCATTGCCCGCCACGACAGCGATGCTCCCCTCCGGAGAAACCTTAAAAATGTAGTTCCAGTTGTGAGCGACGAACACGTTGCCCGCACGATCCACGGCAACGCTGGACGGATAAAAGCTGTAGCTGGCGTCACCGGCCCATAAAGAGGTAATTGTTCCGTCCGCGGAAACCTTGCGAATGTGGCGGGTCTCTGCGATGAATAGATTGCCTGCGGTGTCCGCCGCCAGGCCAACGGGCCACTCCAGTTGCGCGCGCGTGGCCGGCCCGCTATCCCCAGAGAAGCCGTTGGTTCCATTTCCTGCGACGGTTTCAATCAGTCCGTCGCGCGACACCTTGCGTACGCGGCTGCTCGCGGAATCTACGATGAACAGGTCGCCGGCACTGTCCACCGCCACGCCATTTGGAGATAGTGACGAACTCGTGGCGGGTCCCCCATCGCTGGAGAAGCCCGCACTCCCATTGCCCGCTACCGTGAGATTCCATCGGGAGAGACCTTGCGGACGCGGCGGTTGTCGAGATCCGCGATGAACAGATTGCCTCCGCTGTCGACCGTCAACGCCTTCGGAGAGTGCAGTTGCGCGCTCACGGCCGGTCCCCCATCGCCTGAGAAGCCGGGACTTCCGTTGCCTGCCACCGTCACGATGATCCCGTCGGACGAGACTCTGCGGACGCGGTGGTTGCCGGTATCGGCGATGAACAGGTTGCCCGCCCTGTCCACGGTCATGGCAAGCGGAGAGTCGAGTTGCGCGCGGGTCCCCGGCCCTCCATCTCCTGAGTAGCCGGGCCGGGAGTTGCCCGCGACAAGCGTGACGATCCCGTTGGAGTCCAGCTTGAAAACGCAGTCGAGAGCGCTGGTAAAGTAGACGTTCCCCGCCGCATCCGTTGCGACGCCTCTTACATTGAGCGGCATGTCCAAGCCCCGGACGGGCGTTGCCGGTGGCGCTCCGCCGGCTATGGTCGAGATGACATATTGCTGCGCGCCGGCAGGGAAACTCAGCAGCGCAAGGACTAAAGCGGCACGAGTCGTTCTCGTCATATGAATTTCCCGGTTTCCTTTATTGCCTGTCAAGCGCGAGCCGTCGCTCGAATCGGAGGCCGTCTGAGTGTTGCTCCGTCACTTCCATGACCAGCTCGTTCCCGGAGCCCGAAGTCCGGCGAAGGAACCGGGTCCATTCCCGGGACCCGCACCTACGCACGATTTCCACCGTTCGGCTGTCCAGCCGGCGCGACGACTGGATTCCGACGCAACCAAAGTCCTGAAAGTCCCTGGGCTTCTCATCCAGGTAAAGGATCGTGCTGGAGCTCGTGGCTCGGCCGTCAGCTTCCACGCGGTCGAGCGTGAACACCTCGCCCTTTGCGTGGGGCTCAGTCCGGACCGTCAGGCTCTTGGGCGTGGTGTCACCCGCGAACATGGATCGGCCAGTGTTCAGCCTCCAGTCGCCGAACGCCTGTACGAAACAGCTTACGCTCAGCATTGCCGACAGCAGAAAAACTCGCATGGCTCACGATGCGGCTTATGCGGAAAGAAAGACAACAAAGGAGGGGTTGACAAGGGGTAGATCTACAGCCGTAACACGCTGATACAATTACACCTATTGAATGAATCCGAGGAAGGGTGACATCGGTGAGGCGGTTCGTGGCCAACTCCAGAGCATTCTGCCCAGCGAGGGATTCGCTCGCAACGATCGGCTCAGCAGCTTCCTGAAGTTTGTCGTCGAGCAAGAGCTGTCCGGCTCCGGGGACCAACTCAAGGAATCAATTATCGGCGTGGAGGTCTTCGGCCGCCGCCCGGACTATGACGTCCGGCAGGATTCGGTGGTCCGAACGGAGGCGGTCAAACTGCGCGCCCGACTGGCGAAGTATTATGTCGCCGAAGGGTCGGCCTGCCAGTTAAGGATTGAGCTGCCCAAAGGCGGGTATCGGCCTGTCTTCGAGCAGTCTGAGCCGCCCCCCGCAGCGGAAGGTTCGGCAAGTCCAAGCAAACGAAGGACAGCGAACCGGTGGGCCATCGCGGCAGTTGCCTGCCTCGCGGTCCCCTTGGCGGCTATTGGTTTGTGGTGGGTTCGGCATCCGACTGTGCCGATTTCGATCGCAGTCCTGCCCTTGATCAACCTCAGCGCGGACCCAGCAGACGATTACTTCGCTGACGGCCTCACTGGAGAGATCATCCGAAATCTGTCCATCATTGACGGGTTAGCGGTCCGCTCCCAAACTTCCTCTTTCGTCTTTAAAGGCAAGCAGCAGAACGTACGGGAAGCTGGAAAACGACTCAACGCGGAGTACATTCTGGAAGGCCAGGTTTTGCGCTCCGGCCAGCGGTTACGGATCAACGCTGCCTTGGTCCGCATGCGAGACGATTTCCCCTTGTGGTCGGCGCGGTATGACGAAGAGTTGACCGACGTTTTCGCCATCCAGGACAAGATTTCTCGAGGCATCGTCAACAGCTTGCGCCTGAAGCTCGGCCGTGGCCGCCGCCGATACGAGACCAACGCTGAGGCCTACGATCACTACCTCCGCGGGCGCGCTTTTGAACTGCAGCCGGGCCTGACCGGCATGAGAAAGAGTATCAGCCCCTTCGAACAAGCGATTGCAAAAGATCCCGGCTTTGCGCCTGCTCATGCCGGTCTCGCCGACGCTCACGCAGCCATCTCGGGCTTCGATTCAGATCCGGCAGGCCGAGCAGATCAAGACCGCGTGAATCAGTTATCCCGAATGCGGGCTGCCGCCGAGAAGGCGCTTCAATTGGATCCTTTGTTAGCCGAAGCGCACAGCGCGCTCGCGATGGTCTATGCGCGCGAGGCGCAATGGGAACAGTCGGAGAAAAGTTTCCGCCGCGCTATCGAACTGGACCCGAGCGGCTCGCTCCCCCGCACCCAGTTTGCCAGAGACTTTTTGCTACCGCTCGGTCGCGTGGAGGAGGCGATCGCACAATTGCTGCTCGCAGAGAAGAGCGACCCTCTCTCCGGATGTCGGGCGTACCTTGTCCCGGCTTCTTCTGATCGCAGGCCGGTTCGAAGAGGCAGCCACCCGCTGCCCAAAGCCATGCGTCGAGGCCCTGGTAATGCAAGGAAGGGCCGCCGAAGCCATCCCGATTCTCGAAGCTCGCTTCCAGGGTGACCTGTCGGCACCAGGCTCAGGAACACTCGGTCGTGCGTACGCGCTCGCCGGACGCCGCGCGGACGCCGAGAGAATTGCGACCATTCAATGGCGGCCAATCCCACAAGCCGGGATCTTTATGGCCTTGGGGGACAAGCACAGGGCTCTTGAATCCCTGGAGCGCGCCATTCCGTTGGGTCCGGTACGGCTTGGCCGAGCCCTTACGGATCCGGAATTTGCCTCCCTTCGCGGTCATCCCCGCGTGAAGTCTCTTCGCAAGAAGCTCGGATTACCGGAATAGAGAATTCGCCATCGCAAATTCGATACGCCCACAATCCATCGTGGGCGCTCTCTTTTAGCCGCCAACCTTTCTCTTCTTCGTGGCGCCGGTCTCCGACCGGCGCTCCCGACCTTGGGGGGCGGCCCTTCAGGCCGCGGCGGGCTTCAGCCCGCCCCTGGAACTCGGCAGGCAGGGCGTCGACGAACTCTGGCGTTGCGAGCAGGTGGTTGGTCTGGGTGCGAAGGTAGTCACGAAGCGGAGCAGCTTCGGCTTCCACTTCGCTGACAATCGTGGAGCGGCCGTCGATGAGAATCATGTCTTCCAGATCATGGCTCGCAAAGTAGTCGCCACTGCCACGTCCTCGAAACGCTTCGATCTTCGTACCCAGGAAGTACGGCGCACTGACAATTCGGATCTGGAGGTTGGGCGTCAACGGATGTTCGGTTGCCGTGTTCATCGCCCCGCGATACTACCGATTGGAGAATCCGAGAATCTTCTCATTCAAAGGCATGACGTCGAGGATTGCCTCCGAGTGGGCCCATCGGCACAATGGAACTCCGGCACTCGTGTCCTCAGAGAAACCCAGTGCCCGAAGGCGCTCCCCAAACGCCGAATACTCCGCATAAGAAGTGATTTCCGCGATCGCGTCAACATCCAGGGTC
>CAZGUX010000289.1:0-50887 GCA_964529305.1 uncultured Solibacteraceae bacterium
TGACGTAAGTGCCGACTGACGTAGTCTTCGTTGATTAGTTCGTAAAAGACTTTGTCTGAAGGCACTGAACCACCTTCAGCCATTGTACGAAGCGATGCTCGAATCCGCTCCTCTGCCGCGCAGCTCAGAGCAGTACCTGAGCACAACAGAACGACAACGCACCACAGTCTCATATTCACTTCTTCCTCACATAACCTATTAACGTCTAGTGTGCAGGCACAACGGTCGGGGTCGACGGTGTGACAGCGATACCTGGGGCGATCAGACAACCCGTTAAGTATGCAGTGTTGTTGTAGAGTGGAAGCGCCTCAAAAACCTTGACACCATTTACTTTAACGATGTGGGCCGGATAGCACGTCGTCGTACCGCCACTGACCGATGCCTTCGGGTGAGCGGAAAGGTCGGAGACCGGCGCCACTCGGATTGGAGGAATAAACTACTGCACCGCAACCGTGACCTGCTGTTGGGCGTTGCTGTTCGGGCCGATTGTCAGCACCACCGGCTGAGGTCCCGAGGCGACCGTGTCCGGGATGAATGCATTCACCTGAATCACGCCGATGGGCTGGAAGGGCGCGGGACCCGAATATTGGATTCGGGCCGGCTGGCCGCCGATCGTTACCGTTACCGGGGTGGCCGTCGGGGCGAGCAGGGTATTCCAGGCGATGAAGATACTGCCGTCCGGAAATGGGAGAGGCAGCGGGTCGGGACGCAGCAACTGGCTCCACGGCCCTGCGCCCGTCCCCCACATCTCCACGACCGATCCCCTCGGCGCCGGGTTGTTCGGGCCGTTCAGGCTTCCGTTGCTTCGAAAGGCGCCCGGCCCGTTGCCCGATCCCGTCACGGTGAACAGGCCGGGGGCGGTCTGCGCGACCGGCACCGACAGCGGTGGAGATTTCAGCAATCCTAGAGCACGCGCAACCACAACCTCCACGGTCCTGACGCCGGCGACTCCCCAGGGAACCATGGCGTTGCGTTGATCTGGGTGGTGCTCACGTAAAGCAGGGGTGCCGCCACGCCGTTGAACGTCACCTGACTGTTGCCGAGCGTGGTCGGGTACTGGCCGCCGGTGTCGTACTGCGCGGACACCGGCGGGGTGCCCAGGCGCTCTCCGAAGATGGACACGATTTCGCCGGGCGCGATGGGTCCCGGCCGGAGGGTGGCGGCGTTGACGACGGAGGTGACGCTCGGGACCCCGGAGCCGATGAGCCTCAACACCATGTTCGCTCCAGCGCAGGTACCGGGACAGGACTCGCCTGGCTTGGCAAACACCACGGAGAAGGTAATCGAGCCAGAGGGCAAGTATGGCAGGACGTTGGGGTTTAGGGTCACCACGACCGAGGCGGGCGTCACGCCGCTGGATGGAGACACGACCACGAAGTCTGGCGGACCCTCATCGCCACATCCGCGACAGTCCACCGCCTTGATGCCGGCAAACCGGAACGGCAGTTTGCTGCCGTCAGAACTGCCGATCCCGAGAAATCGAACCATGACCGGGTTGTTGAGGCTGTCAGCCCTCGCCGTGAAGGGTTCAACAAAGAGTTCGTCGATTGCGAGGCTCTGGCATGCACCGCTGGGAGCCCAGGCAAGCCCCCCCCACAGGATCGCGACCGCGCACCGACTCCAATGCCCAACCATCAGCGTCACCTCCGGCCGGTTACTTTCAACCGGATGGGAACCGGCGTCCGCCCTGACGGCGCCAGCACCGAGATCTGAACCGTGGTACCCGGCAACGCGATTCCGACCTCATCAGCCAACCGGAAAAAGGAAGTGGAGAGCACCAGCTTCTGGGTCAAGTTGAACGGAATTACAATTTGGTGACTCCTCCCGCCGGCATCTTGGGAGATAACCGGCACCAACCCAAACACTTTCGCGTCGTTGGGGACACCCAGCAGCAGGTGCGCTCCCGGCGTCCTGCCTTCATTCTGGGACAGGATCTGGTCCGGATCGTCGATGCGGATGGGCACGGCCGCTCCCTTTGCTAGGACCATGTTAACTCCGGCGATCGGCTGGGCGCTGGAGAGGGAAACAGCAGGGGGCCGTAGTCCCCACTCACAGGGGTCCAGCCAGGTACTCCGAAGCACCTGCGCGCACAGTCGGTACGTGCCCTCGCGCAATCCGGTGAACCGGAAGGACCCGCCGGCCCCGCTCACCGCCGCCCAGTCGGTTTGCCGGTGTCTGCCGGGTGGGTACGGCGGCACAAGATGCAGAGTTACGTGCCCACCACTCAAGGCTGTCCCATCGTCTCCAGCCAGCGTCCCCGTGACTTCGCCGCTGAAGATCGAAGGCGCCGGTTGCGCCAGGCAAGCACAGACGGAAAGCAACAACAATGCGATTCTTGCCATAACTCCTCCCTCTATGGGGTCTGCCACCAGCCCCAATATCTCCAGCCGCTCTGGCCATCACCGGCACTGACCTGACCGGCCTCGTTTTTGACGACAACGTACATGTACTTTTTGCTCGAAAGATATGCGGAGTCCAGAAACTGGACATCGAGAGTCACGGATAGAACTTTTGGCTCCAGTACCGGGGCAGAGACAGATCCGGCGTGAATCGCGCAATACCCGTTCGACAGCGAGGTTCCTCCAGCGCCGACCACCGAGGAGTAGGGCCACGTATAACCCGCGGCCGGATCATCCAGGTATACGGTGTTGCCCGCTCGTGTATAGAAGAAATGGCACCAAGGCGCCCCAGCGGGCGGCCGCGGTCCCCCAAGACCTTCGTCATTCGCGTCGAACGGTATGGTGAAGGCTGCCTGAATCGACTGTATGTTGCTTGCGCCCGTGAGTTCGCTTGCTGGAAACCTAAATGTTTGCCTCACAGAACCTGTGTCGCACTTGTGCGAAATGGGCGTGACGGCGTCGACCGGCAGGGCCCGGGGTGTGGGGGGTGTTATCTCGTCAACGAGGGTGGGCGCGGGGTTGGTGTCCGGGCTGAGCGTGACCATTTTCTGGATGCCAATGGCCAATTTGGTCCCAGAGAAGTCGTTGCCTAAGGAAAGGTCGACATTCTTGATCGTGTTTCTACCATCGTTATCTCGCACGAACAAAAGGCCATAGGGCTGGAAATGTGAGTGGTTGCCGTTTATCGTGACGTGGTCTACATCCCGCGGAATCGGATCGCACCGGCCGCCCGGCGCTCGGGTCTGGATTTGAATACCGCCCAACTCCGCTTCCGTTAACGGCGTCGCTGTAGAGTTATGCTGCGTCGAATTGCCGGTGATGGTTACGTCGCGCGCGCTGTGCAGACCGATGCCCTCCGACGGATAGCCGGAGATGTTGTTTCCTTGAACCGCGATGTTCCGGCCCCACAACTCCAGGCCAGAGGCTCCTTTCGTCAGGCCGGAGATAGCGGGCCCAGTAAACGGAGTATTGCCGGAAATCTCAACCGTATCGCCGCACTGGGACACAAAGATCGTACCGCCTATATCGTTGCCCAATACCTGCCAGTTCCTGTAGTTGTTCGTAAAGCTGTTGTTGCGCACGCCGAGCCATCTCATCAAGCCGGCGATGACACTGGTGTTGTTGTTGGCGAAGCTGTTCCCCTCGATACGGATATTGCGAGGCAAGGGCACGCTGAGGTCGTCCCTGAAGTTGGGATTACTGTCGCATGATTTGACGTCTTCGTAATTCGTGGCCGTGTTCGAACCGATCAGGATTGCCGCGATGGCGGCGTTGTTGATCGCGCTGCCGTGAATGTAGACGTCTTTCACCCTGTGCCCGTGGACCTGAGTGGGGTACAAGATGAGCGCGTCGCCCGCCGCGTCTTCAAGAGCAACGTTCGCGATATCCAGGCTATAAGGACCACTGTAGCCAAAGGGGTTCGCAGGATTCGTCCCGGTATCCACGGATTCCACTGCCAAGTCGGTGCACAGCGGAACGCCTGGGGGAAGGTTTCCCTGTGTGGCAAGACTGGTCCGGTCGCCACAGACGGTCTGCACGCGGGCCGGGCACGCGGGATTCGGACTCGGGTTATTCAGCGTGTTGCTTCCACAGGAAAAACCGTGACAGTATCCCCTTTGCAGGTTTTTCAATCGCTGGATCTGATCACGTTCCTCCGCTTGGCTGAGCCTGCACCGAACAACGGCACCTCTCCGGCACCACTCCTCGATCCGGCGTCCGCTGGCGCCTGCTTGGGTGGTCGACCCGCCTTCCCCGGGCGGAGCCGCTTCCCCAACCGCTCTTCCAGTTGCCTTCGGAGCCCTTCTCCCAACGGGAGACCCGCCATTGTAGCGTCCCGCAGTTCCAATCGGAACGGCTCCTCTTGGCGTGGGTCGCGCAGCAGTTCCCGCCATTCCCGGGCCGACCACTCCTGTTTCCAGTTGGCCAACTCCAGCCATCCGGGAGGTTCCCTCAAGCCCAAACGTGCTCCCGCACTGGACCAAGGGTACTCCTCCGCGACGTCCACCATTCCCGCCCGCACAGGGTTGCGTTCCACATAAGCCAGGGCGATCGCGCCGTACCTCGGTTCCATCGGAACGGAGAAAAACCGTGCTTGCCAGAGATGGCCTGCCGTCCGGCGACGGACGTTGAGATAGCGCGCGTAGTCAGCTTCCAGCCGCCCAATGGTCCGTGCCAGTGAGTCCTCGCGCTCTGGTACGGCGACCAGGTGAAAGTGATTGCTCATCAAACAGAACCCCAAGATCGACAGTCGGTGGCGCGGGGCGTAGTCGGCCAGCAGGTCCAGGAAGAGTTGCCGGTCGAAGTCAGAATCGAAAACTACTTGACGGTTGTTGCCGCGTTGTGTCACGTGGTGCGCGACCTCAGGCACGACCAACCGACCTCGGCGTGGCATCCATGGAGATAGTGGCAGGGACGACGCGATCCTCTCAAGAAATCTGCAAAGCGGTTGCTGTCCCGGGTTTCCCCGGGTTTCCCCCCTCTGTCCCGATCTTTTCGCTCGCCGTTCCCACCAGAACCTCCAGGACGGACTGGGCGCGATGGCCAGAAAGCTCATCGTTCGGGTCAGCGAGCGCTGTTTCACTCTTGGTCCGAGGTCGTCACGGCGTTGTAGCCATAACTTTCCCTTGCATCGTCGCCCACCAGGACTTCCAGAACTGGAGGTACTCAGCTTCGTTCATCGGATCGAGCAGGCGCCTACTGAGCGAGTATCTGTCCGTATCAGACGTGCGGTAAGGGGTCGGTCCCTGCGAAATCAAGGCATTGCCATTCAGAACTCTCTCTGGCGTGGCTATGGGCAGGTTATCCACAAAGCGACTCAGACCCCTCATTGCTGCTTCACGAGTGTTGGGGTCCCTGCTGTCGAGCAGTTGCGCCAATGCCGGCAGGGTTTCGCGAGTGTGAATGTATTGAAGAGCACTTGCCGCGCTCGATGCCAAGCCGTCATCTCCGAAGGTCGCGATTCTTGTGAGGCATTTGACGGCCGCGGGGTCGTTGTCCCGCCTGGCGGATATGGCAGAAAGCACAAGTCCCCGGGAGGCTAGGTGCGGTACCAAGTTGGCGTTATCGGCGATTTCCGCCAGAGCCGACAGGTCGCTTTTTCCGAGCAGCCCAGTCAAGCCGACGAACCTTTGCTCCGGATCCGAACTCGCCCGCATTTCCCGATACAGGGCCGGTGCTATCGTGCTGTTGTTGATCCCCAGGAGTCCTTCCGCCAAGTGCTGGAATTGAAATCGACCTTGAGAAGCCCGCAATCCAGCGGCGAATTCGACAGCCGCTTCGTCTTCTACCGTCGCCGGCGGGAAAGATGTCCTGATGCTAGTAGGCTCGCTCGTTTGGGGCATCGGAAAATACGCTGCGTCGTATGGCATCTTTGGTGCCGCCGGTAGCAGTGTCCACCGTCTCGTGCCCGCCTGACGGAGAAACCACAAGCCGTAGTCACCCGTTAGATCTTTGTTGGCACGTAAGGGAGAAGTCCACGATATGTCAGCGGTGGTTCCGGATCGCAGAGCGCCCTTGATCGTGCGGACAATTGACAACCTAAAGGCCACCGAGGTGCCAACTTGCCGTCCAGACTGAACCACAGCCACGACGATCGAATCAGCTTGATTAATCAGGCGGCTGGTCGAATCAGTTGAACACATAAGCGAATTGCCGAGCGCGAGGGTTGCGCCGCAAATCCTTAGAATGTGTAACGTCCTGTTCATGATTCCTCCAATTGCTTGTCATGTCATGCTCATTTTGCTCGGAACACCCCCAACGCCTCGTCTCTAGCAAATCTTCCTGCAGACCGGGGCCAAGCGCTGCCGCCTACTGACCACACCTCCATGTGCCCCGTTCGAATCTGCCATGGTCTCGGTATCGAACCAGCATGTTTGGTTCGGCCGCGAAGTATTTGCCTCGATTTTGAGTGTCCAGCGACCCGACGAAAATAAACTGAGCCACCCATGCTTCCGCTTCGGTGGACAAGGGCTGCCCGCTAAACGGTCCGGGCAGAGTCGACGGGGGATTGCAGGAACCGCCGGCCGGCGTCGAATCACAGTTGAAAGCAATTGTGTCCACGTAACGTCCGGCAGCATCGGTTACCCAGCCGGCCCACCCGCTGGAGCCCGGCTCTGGTTGTTGGGGTATAGGATCAGTCCACCCGGATGTCGCTCGACAAGCCGCGAAACTCCCAGGGAACTCCTCGTGAATTGCGATTCCGAACATCGCCGATCCGCATGCCGACACAAGTGACATGTTGTTATAAGAGATGTAACCCGGTGGCGGACCTGGGAACCCATCATCCCTTGTGTTTTGGTCGTCAACGCGAAGCGTTCTGGATGGCCAGTCCACATGAACAGTGAAGGGTGCGCTTGAAATGCCGCCAAGCGTCGCTTGCACGGCCATGGTGCCGCAAGAAGGCGGCTGCGAGGTGGCCCGCAGGACGATTCGGCTACAAGCCGGGTCGTCGCAGGTGTAGGTTGCGAATGGCGGATACGGCTCAAACGTCAGAGACCATGTGGCTGGCGAGCCAGCAGAAGGCGGTGTTCCTCCCGCTCCAGGGGTCAGGGTCAGGAGAGTCGAATTGTAGTAACACGACTCGGATGGGTTTGAGGAGCCCGGCACGCAGTTGTCGTTCCGGTCCGCCGTGCCCAGGTACCACATGCCAGGCAGGCCCGAAATCGTCGGGGGAGTGGCCGCCTGTACCTGCACCGTATTACTCGTCGGCGAGCCTTGCTGCGCTCCTTGCGGCGCGCCCCAGAACGGCTGCCCGCCTGCCCCGTTCGAGACCATGTACACCGGCACCGGCGAGCCGGCCAAACCAGCCGGCAGGTTTATCTGGAATGACAAGACGTCCTGCGCCTGCGCGTTCTTGGACGGCGCGCCGGGATTGTACGACGTCCCGGCCACGTAAACCGTCGGATGATCGCCAAAATACAGGCCGGTCACCGTGATTGTCGTCGCCGCGCCGGCGACGATCGGGTTTGGCGTAACGCTGCTGATGACCGGCGTCCCGTCGTACACGATCAGTGCGAAGAACGGATTCTCGCGAGGCTGGCTGAAACTATCGTTCGCGGGGAATCCAAGCTGGTGGAAGCCCTTTCTGGCGGTGTAGGGCGCGGTGACGCGGAACGACACCGTGTTGATCGTGCGCGCCGTATACTGCGCAGTTACCCCGTCGTTGCTGGGAAGCACGGTTGGACCAGTGGCGTTCCGGAAATCACAGAAGGGCCACATCGGAAGGTTCGAGAAATCGCGAGTCGCACCCGCGGCAATCGTCCCCAAATGGTCATAGGTTTCTATGATTCCCGTGTCGAAACCGTATGCTTGCCCCCGGTGCTGCCCAACGAGCGTGAACAGGCTCGGCGAGTAAAGGTAGAAGTTGGTCGGGACGGAGCAGGGTACGCGCGCGGTAGCGGGGTAGTCGCCGACGCCGACTGAATCTACGGAGCAGGCCAATCCAAGGTCCACGCCATCCTTCCGCATTCTCGCCGTGGAGTAGTTGGTAATTAAGCCTCTCGATGGGCCGGTGGTCCAAGTAAAACTCTCACCAAAGAGCATGTTTGAGGAAGGGTAGGTGATCTTACTCCCCATCCAGGTACAGTTAGGTTTGCCACACGTCAACGTCGCCGCCGTAGGAGGTCCTTTTCCGCTAGCCGTCACGTCGAAGCCGGCGCCGTTGGGGTTGCTTAGCGATACGGGAAGGTACGTCGCCTGCCCGTTGGCGGGCCAATAGGTGGTTTGTATCGCAGCCGACGGGATTACGGCGTTGCAAGCGCCGCTCGCGATGCGGTGGTAGGAGGTTTGAAGGTAATTCCCCGCGATCAGGGTGGCATTGCCGCTGGCCGGATAGCGGTAGGTGGCCGAGTTCTGGCCCTGCACCTCGTTGGAATCGAAGACGGTCACCCCGCTCCGGTTGAGGCTCGTGCGCAGGCCCGAAACCCACAGCGTCACGTCCCCCGGGTTGATCACCGTTGCCGAATACGAGTAGTACGAATCGGCCGTCACCTGATAGACCTCGCTCGTGTAGTACGGCCCGGCGTTCAGAGCGCAATTCGGGCCATTCACCACCGAGGGCACCCAGAAGGCGATCGCCCCCGGTAGATTGTTCGGCGGCAAGCCGGGCGACCCAAGAATGCCGTAGATGAAGTAGAACGAAGCCTGCCCTCGGGCAATCGGATTGTCGGGATGGAAGGCGCCGCCGAGCGCGGGATCGTAGATCTCCGGACCCACCAGATCATACGCTCGCTGCACCCAGAGAAAGTACGGGTGCCCGTAGGGAATGTCGGCGAATCGCTGAGGCCACGTGCTGTATGGAGGGAGCCAGCCAGATGGGACAGGCGCACCGTAACTGTCGCGGACGTACCGGGCCCGTGCGGTGAGGATGGCCATCATATAGTTCGCCGTCAGCATCTCCGGGCAAAAGGTGTACGCGTCGGTGCAGCCCGTCGTGAGATTCAGGTATTTCATCTGCTGGATGTACCGGTAGGCGGTATGAGTCGGCGGCACATCGTTGAAATACTGGCCGGAGGGCGGCGTAAAGGCCTCGCCATCGCCGTAAAGGCCGGAGTAAATGGCGCGGATAATCAGGATGGAAGCCGTTGCCCGGTCCAGTTGCCGGTCGGGGCAGTAGAGCAACGCCGGTGAACCATAACAGCCAAGGGTAATGTTGCGCTCCCGCATCACGTCGCTGGTTCCGTACCAGCGGTCGGTGAACGCAACGTCGCCAAAGGTGCGGACGGGCGGAAAGCTTAATTGCGCCCAGGCGGGGAAACCGGGCGCGAGGCCGAGCGCCAGCGCAGCGGCCAGGCGAGCCGGTCTGAGGAAGCCTGCAATCGCGTTGCCAGCCATTTAGTGGTCCCCCGCAATCTTGTGTGCGGCGCGGAAACGGCCGTTGATGAAGTCCAGCAAGCCGGCGTAGCTGCCGGCCGGCAGGTTCCGTTGGAGCGCGGCCATGCCGGCGGCGACGGCCGCTTCGCGCCGGGTCCGGTATTGATTTATCACGGCGGGGTCGGGCCGCTCCTCCCTGCCGAGGACGAGGTTGAGATACGCGGCTTGGTCGCGGTCGATCTGGTCGACATTGGCCGCGACGCTACGGGAGACCGATGACAGAGTGCCGACATCGACCGCCCGAACGCCGAGTACGTTGGCGGCGCCGCCGTCGAGAGAGCTAGCCGAAGCAGGGACGGCCGCCTTGCGGGCCGTGAGCCAGGTGTCAAAATCCAGGTGGAAGCGGAAAAACAATCGATGGAGGAGGGGCGAGTCCACAGGAATCGGAGAGGCCACGGCAGGCGTGGCCGGCTGAGCGAATACGGCAAGACAGGATACCGCCAGGAGCAGGAAGACCTTGAACCACAGTCCTGGCAGACGCCCGTCCACGACGGCATTTCGTGCTGATCTCATGCTGATGTCTCTCTACAAGGGCGCGGACGCCATGCGGATCAGGCAAACGTTTCGTTGGTTCGGCCGATTTGCGCGATCCGTAGGGCAAATACTCACAAGCCCGAAAGAAGTATGAGGAGAATCGGGAAGGAAAACAACTGTCAAATCCGGCACTGGGCCCGGCGGATCGACCGCTCGGCCTGGGGGCAGTGGTCGCCCGCGCCACCGCGGCCGGAGTGAGTGTGAGAAACAGAGGACGCCGTTTCCCGATCAACGTTTGTGAAGAATCAACGATTAATCGTCGTGACCGTCCCCAGTTTTTCACGAGCGCCACCGCCCCGTTGAAGAACATGGCAACCCCCTCCCTTACGGTCGGGGCTGCGACGGTCGGGGCTGCGACGCGTTCTTCACTCGTTTTGGTGGGCCAAAGAGGGTGCTCCACCGATAGCGAGAGGGCAGTGCCGGCACTGTGTTCGTTTCCAGTGGGTGCGATAGCCGTCAGGCGTGACGCCGAGCAGTTTCTTGAAATCCCTGTAGAAATCGTGGTCGTCCGCATAGCCGGCCGAGGCGGCGGCTGCCGCGACACGGACTTCCCGGGCGCGGAGGAGGTTGGACGCTCGCTTGAGACGCGCCCGCCGAACCAACGACGGGAACGAGGCACCCGCGAGACGTTTGATCCATTTCCGGAGCCAGCCGGCGGAGACCGCGCACCTTGCGGCGAAGTCCTGGAGGCTTACGCGGGATATGCGAGGGCTTTCCAATAATTCGAGAACGACCCGACTCCGGGCGTTGTGGCCGTCCGGACCGGGACGGCCCCCCCCCAGCAACCTCAATACCACCGTCAAGTCCGAGAGAAGAAGTTGCCTTTCCGCATCCAGAACGCCTGATGGGAGGAGACCGGTGTCCTCTCCTTCGGCGACCACTGCCGCAACGCGGGCGGCGTGGAGTCCTTCCGGATCGTCCGCCAGGTAGTTTCGAACCGCGGCAGCCTGCTCGCGCAGAGAGAGACCCAGCCAGGCGCAGAATGCCTGTGCATGGGAACCATGGAGCGCAGGGCCCGAACCGGAAGGGAAACGATAACCCATCAGCCGGGCGAACGGGTTCTCCGAGTTCGGGACAAGTTCGAGGCAACCGCTTCGCGGCCAAACGGAATCAACCGAACAAGGTGGGCTCCGCAAGTGTTGACTCCCTCTACAAACCAATAGCAAATGGTCACCGGCACGCCAAGCCCCAAGTGGGGACGGCGACTGTTGGGAGGTCTTGGTGGAACTGCTCTACGAAACCCGCCGGTCCCCTGGAATCGAAGGACCCGATCAGCCCGAACTTCTCCAGCACCACGACCCGGGGACGTCTGGCGTGAATTGCCGGCCTACTGGGGGACTGCTCCCCGTGCATCCAGACGAATGCGGTACACGGACGTTCGCGCGGTGATGTACAGGCTTCGCAGATCCGCGTCCCCAAAGACACAGTTGGAGGGCGGCTCGGAGAAGTCGTACTGCCTCACGCGCTCGAAGGCCGGCGAATACACCGCGAGGCCGTTGCACGTCACGTAGATCCCCCCGCTTTCGTCCAGCCGGAGGCCCTTCGGCGGCCCGTCAATGCCGGAAATCACCACCCGTTCGTTGGTTGCCTGACCTTCTTTGTCGAGAGCGTACGCCCGAACGTTGCGTTCGTCGGAGTTGGTCACCCACAAGGTCTTGCCGTCGGGAGAGAGCGCGAGTCCATTCGGCCGGCCTTTGGGCTTGGCCACCACCCCCAAGGGTCCCTTCGGCGGCAGGTGGAACACGCCGTGGAAGTCCAACTCGCGCGTCTCGGCCTGTTTGCCGAACGCCGGATCGGTGAAATAGACGTGGCCGTCCTTGCGGACGACGATGTCGTTGGGCGCGTTCAGCCGTTTGCCGTCGAAGCGCTCGGCCAGGACCTCGACGTTCCCCTTCTTGTCCTGGCGCACCACGCGGCGCGTCCGCGTCTCGCAGGTGTACAGACGGCCCTGTGCATCGAAGGCGTTGCCCGCGGGACCATTGGCGTTCGGGCGGAAGACTTCCGAACGCTTGCCGCTACCCGGGGTCAGCTTGCGGATCTCGTCCCGAACCACATCGGAGTACAGGAGGAAGCCCTCTTTGGCCCACACCGGTCCCTCCGCGTAGAGCAGTCCCGCATCCACGCGGTAGACCGTGAACTTCGAGTCTTCCTGGGCCAACCCCAGGGATGAGGCCGGGAGGAGCAGAAAGTGGCGACGGCCGAACTTCATTGCACGCGCAGTTCGTTGACGACCTGCTTGACGCCTTTCACTTTCCGGGTGAGCTTCTCGGCGCGCTCTTTCTGCTTCTCGCTCGAGATCGGGCCCCGGAGCGTCACCACCCCTTGCTTCACATCCACCTGGATCTGGCCGCCCTTGACCATAGGGTCGCTTGCGAGTTTGCGCCTCACCAGATCGTACAGCGCATCGTCGCTCTGACCCTGCGCCAGGAGGGCCCCTGGCGCCATCATGTACAGCAGGCTTCTACGGTCCATCTGACCCCGCCATTGTACGCCAGTCGAGAGTGCTGAGAAAGGCCGGATTCTCGCGCCACTTCGGACGTACCTTCACGAACAGGCTCAGGAAGAACTTCCGGTCCAGCAGGCGTTCCATTTCCTGCCGCGCCAGCGTGCCGATCCGCTTCAGCCGTTCGCCCCCGGCGCCGATGAGGATGCCCTTTTGACCCGCCCTTTCGACGTAGATGGTCGCCTCCACGCGGGTGATCGCCGGTTCGTCCGTCCACCGGTCGACGACGACAGCCACCGAATGGGGAACTTCCAGCCGGGTCTCGACCAGAATCTGTTCCCGGACCAGTTCAGCCGCCAGAAATCGTTCCGGCTGGTCGGTGATGTGATCCGGCGGAAAATACGCCGGACCTTCGGGAAGCGCCGCCATGACCGCGGCACGGAGCGCGTCAACGCCCTCGCCGGTCTCGGCCGACAGCGGCAGATACTCGCGAAACTCGTGCAGTTGCTGATAACCATCGAGCGGGGCGAGAAGGTTGGCCTTCGCCTTGACCAGGTCGATTTTGTTCAGCGCCAGCAGGCACGGCGTTCCGGTTCGCTTCACCAGGTCAACCGCCTCCCGGTCTACGTCGTCGATGGGCCTGGTTGCGTCCGCCACCAGAATCAGGAGATCTCTCTCTTGCATCGCTTCCCGCACGGTATCCATCATCCGGCGGTTGATGACGGAACCGGCGGAGTGGATGCCCGGAGTATCGAGAAAGACGACCTGACCCTCCGGGGTGGTCAAGACCCCCTGAATGGAGGTGCGGGTGGTTTGCGGCTTGTCGGCGACAATGGCCAGCTTTGTGCCCACCAGCGCATTGAGCAGCGTGGACTTTCCGGCGTTCGGACGGCCTATGATCGAGACAAAGCCCGAAACAAACTTAGGCTGCATGGTTTCCGTTCTGCTGCATGGCCTGCGCCCGGGTCAGCCGAACCTGCTCCACCCGCAATCCGTTGCTCGCGATAACTTCGATGCGGAGTCCCACACGCTCGACGCTCTCCCCGGGTTCCGGCACGTGCCCCAGCCACTCGCTGACCAGTCCGCCGACGGTCGTGGACTCGGTATCGTCGGGAACGCGGACGTCGAACAGTTCACTCAAGCGGCCGACGTCGAAGCTGCCCGAGACGATAAACGTGCCCTCGCCCTCCTCGACAATATCGGTGGACGGCTCGTGCTCGTCCCGGATCTCGCCGACGATGACTTCCACCAGGTCTTCCATCGAGGCCAGTCCCGCCGTGTTGCCGTACTCGTCGACCACAATCACCATGTGCGTGTTCGTTTCCTGCATTTCCCGCAGGAGGTCGTTGACCGGCTTGGACTCGGGCACGAACCGGATCTTACGAACCAACTCGCGAACCAGCTTGTCCTTGCGCGACTCTTCGTCCAACTCGAACATGTCGCGGACATGGACATAGCCGACAATATCGTCGATCGACGACTCGTAGACCGGGATGCGGGAGAACTGCTCGTGAATCACCAGTTGGCGGAGGTCTTCAAGGCTGGCGTTGGCGCTGATGGCGACAATGTTCGGGCGCGGGGTCATCACCTGGCGGACGGTCTTGTCCCCGAATTCCACGACCGATTGAAGGAGCTTGCGATCCTCCTCTTCAATCAGGCCCTCTTCCGCGCCGGCCTCGATCAAGGCTTCAACCGCTTCGGAGGCCGCCTCCTCCAGCCGCGGCTTTTCCGGCTCTCCGGCCAGGAGCGACTGGATCAATTCCATAGGGGCCGTCACCGGTTTTGAGGCCAGGGCCAACACCTTGACCACGGGCACCAGCGGCAGTAGCCAGCGGCCCGACGTACGCCGGTACAGGGCCAGCGGGGCCAGGTACGCCGCCGTCAGCATCGCGAGCCAGGCTCCGGCGGCAGCCTCCAGCGTGACCGCGATGGACGGCGCGCGCTGGATCACCATCGCGCCGAACAGGCAGATTCCGAGAAACAGAATCAGGCTGTGCTTCAGCAGTGAGAAGCACAGCACGCCGTCTTCGGTCTTCATGCGTAACTGGTCTTCGATCTGTCCTTTGAACAACTCGAGCGCGGGCAGATCGCGGCTTCGGAGCCGAAGACTTTCCAGATAGAGCGTCTGGACGAAGCTCACCAGGGCCAGCACGGCGGCCAGCACCACGGTCAACAGGATCAACCCGACAATCACGTTCTGGTCCGTTCAATCAAACCGGCAGGCAGATGAAAGTGGTTTCTCCACCGGGATTCGGCGCGCGCCATACGCCCGCGGTCCTTCACATGGTTCAGGCCCACCAGGTGAAGCACTCCGTGGAGCATCAGGATCTTCAATTCGTCGTCCAGGCCATGGCCATATCGCTCCGCCTGCTCCTGGGCGCGGTCGCAGGAGATGGCCAGTTCTCCGAGGAAGGGCCGGTCCGCTTCTTCCGACTCGGGGAACGACAGGACGTCGGTGGGAGCGTCCTTGCCGAGAAAATCGCGACTCAGCCGCCGCAATTCCCGGTCGTCGGTCAGCAGGCAGTCGAATCCCCTGCCCCCGGCCACCTCGTCCCGCAAAAGGCGGGCGAAGGATTCCAGTTCCGTCTTTGGCAAGCCGGGTACGCGACGAAAAAGAACGATCTTTTGCGATGAAGACATGAGTCGAGCCCGCGCGATCTCAGACGCGCGGCGTGTCTCCGGCGGGCGTGGCCGAGTCCGGTTCTACATCGGGGATCAGCCTCAGGGTCAACTGCCTGCCCGCGCCGGTCGTTTCGGAATAGCGTTCGTACGCCTGGACGATCCGCTGCACCAGAACATGGCGGATCACATCCCGCTGATCGAAATAGACGAAGCTGATGCCCTCCACCCCTCGGAGAATTTCCACCGCGTCGAACAATCCGCTGCGGCGCCCCCCGGGCAAGTCCACCTGGGTCATGTCGCCGTTGACGACCATCTTGGAATTGAACCCCTGGCGCGTCAGGACCATCTTCATCTGCTCGGCCGTGCTGTTCTGCGCTTCGTCCAGAATGATGAAGCTGTCGTTCAGAGTCCGGCCGCGCATGAAGGCGATGGGCGCAATCTCGATGACGTTTCGCTCCAGGTACTTCTCCACCTTGTCGGCGTCCAGCATATCGTAAAGCGCATCGTACAGGGGACGTAGATAGGGATCCACCTTTTCCTGCAGCGTGCCGGGCAGAAAGCCCAACCGCTCGCCGGCTTCGACGGCGGGGCGGGTGAGGATGATGCGCGAGACTCTCTTGGCGAGCAGGGCGGAGATGGCCATCGCCACCGCGAGATACGTCTTCCCGGTTCCCGCCGGCCCGACCCCGAAGACCAGGTCGTTCCGCTCGATCGCCTCCAGGTAGCGCCGCTGGTTGATCGTCTTCGGCACCAGCGGTTTCTTGCCGAAGTTGCGCTGGCGACCGCTCGAGACCAGGCCGCGCAGACTTACTTCGGCGTCTTCGGTGACGACTCGAAAATAGCTGTTCAGATCGCCGTTGCCAAAGATATGCCCGTCGGCGACCAGAGTGTTGTAGTCGTTCAGGATCGCCTCGGCGCGGCGCACGTTCCCCGCCTCGCCTTCGATCTCGATCGCTTTCTCGAGGAGACAGGTGCTTACGCCCAGGCCGGCTTCGAGCAACCTGATGTTTTCGTCGCGGGTCCCGAAGAGATTTTCAATCCCTCGTTCAATCTGGACACTGACTTTCATTCCTGCTTAGCCGATACCTCCAAAGGCAAGATCATGACTATTGGGCGGCGATGGCGCGGGAAGCGTCAGGCTGGATTCTCTCTCTTGAATTATAGCAGGGGCCTTTCCCGCGGTGACGCGGTGCGATACTGGCAGTGTGCTCGCCGCCGGGAAGCCTTGGGTCGACCGGTATTTCGTCCCGCTTGCCGCGATCGTCATCCTGCTGTCAGGCCTGATTCGAGTGGCCACGGTGAGGGAGGAATCCCAGACGTGGGACGAGGCCATGCACATCAAGGCCGGCTTCGAGTACTGGACGACCGCGGATTTTCGCAACAACCCGCAGCACCCACCCCTGATCAAGCTGATCGCGGCGTTCCCGCTGTTGTGGATGAACGTGGAACGCGTGACGCCGGCGGAACCGCGGGAGATCGAGGGCGGCCGGCAGTTCCTGTTCGAAAACCGGACCCCGGCAGACCGCATCCTGTTGGCCGCGCGCATGGGTCCCCTGATCTTTTCGCTGGGATTGACCCTGGCCGTAGCGTGGTGGACCCGAAGGCGTTTTGGCGCGATCGCTGGTTTGCTCGCTCTGCTGCTGCTGGCGTTCGATCCGAACCTGCTCGCGCACGGCCGCTATGTCACCAACGACGTGCCGATGGCCCTGCTCTATTTTCTGAGCTGCGCGCTGTGGATCGATTTTGTCGAACGCGGAAGCCGCGCCCGGCTGGCCGCCGCGGGCCTGGTGCTGGGCCTGACGCTGGCGACGAAGTTCTCCGCGGTGCTGCTGCTGCCCCTATTGCCCCTGCTCTACTGGGTGGTGGGCGCGGCAAACGGCAGCCTCCGTCATTGGGTCAGGAGTTGCCTGGCTTTGTTTCTCACCGCTGCCTTTGTGGTGTGGCTGGTCTACATGCCAGGCCGCCGGCCGCGCGACCGGCGGCGTTTGCGCGAAGTGGCGGTTTCCGGCACGGCGGTCGGCAGGACGATGCGCTGGGTCAGCGCCCGGACTGGACTTCGCACCCATCCGTATTGGGCCGGCCTCGACCAGGTGGCCGAACACAATCGCAGCGGCCACCTCAACTACTTTCTCGGGCGGGTGAGCGAACAGGGCGACTGGCGGTATTTCCCGGTGGCCTTCCTGGTGAAAAGCCCGTTGTCGCTATTCGCGTTGTGGCTGGCGGCGATTGCATGGATTCGCGGCGTCCCGTGGACCCGGGCGCACACGGCGCTCGGACTGGCCTGCGCGGCCTTCTTCGGCTTTTGCGTCTCGAGCAACATGAACCTCGGGGTTCGCTACCTGTTTCCGGTGTATCCGCTGCTGATTGTGTTGGGGGCGTCGGCGGCGGCCGCCGCCGTCCGAAGCAAGGCGGGCCTTGCCTGCCTGGCGGGGGTGCTGGCGCTGCACTCGATCGAGGTCGCCCGCATTCATCCTTACTATCCGGCGTTCTTCAATGCCGCCGCGGGCGGTCCGGAGACCGGGCCGCGATACCTGCTGGACTCCAACATCGACTGGGGCCAGGACCTCGACCGGTTCATCCGCTACTGCCAGTCCTTGGGGATCGACCACGCGGGCCTGACCTATTTCGGTTCGGCGAGCCTCAGCCACACTCCCGTGCGGATTGACCCGGTTCCGGCAAGTTGGGAGACGTGGAAGACCGAATCGTACGACGGAGTGGTGGCCTCGAGCGTCACGCCGCTGTATGGCCTGTATGTGCCTTGGGACGAACTGACCTGGCTGAGGAAGCGGCCACCAACGGCGAAAATCGGCTACTCGATCTACGTGTGGGATTTGCGTAAGAAGAAGTGATCACCGGAGGGTGAGGCCGAAGCGGGCCGCCGCGAGAACCATCAGGACCACGCCAGCGAGCCCCAAAAGAAAAAGCCCTGCCCTGGCCGTAAATCCGGCCAAACGAGCCATCCAGAAGAGCCACCCGGCGGTACTGACGCGCACAACGACCCGCGTGGGGATCACGGTCCCCTTATCGGCCCCGGAGGGACCCTTTTGACCAAAATATCGCGGTGTTAGAATCGGGGCGGTATTTCTTCCTAGGAAAGGTTCTTTTTCATGGAATCTTCATCGGTTTCACGCCGTCATCTTCTTCATCATTCAGCGGCGGCCGCCACCGCCTTCTCCATCATCAAACCCAACCTCGTTCGGGGATGGGGCAACGAAAAACTCCGCGCCGGCCTGATTGGCTGCGGAGGCCGCGGCACCCAGGCCGCCAGTCAACTGCTGAAGGCCAACGAGAACGTCGAACTCGTGGCCATGGCGGATATCTTCGAAGACCGCCTGGAAGGCGCGCTCAGTTCGCTGCGCGACCCGTCGAAATATCCATCGATTCAGGACAAGATCAAAGTCGATCCGGAGAACCATTTTGTCGGATTCGAGGCCTACCAGAAAGTCATCGGATCAGGCGTGGATATCGTCATGCTCTGCACGCCGCCAGGCTACCGGCCGATGCACTTTGAAGCGGCCATCGAGGCAAAGAAGCACGTGTTTGCCGAAAAGCCCTTCGGCACCGACCCGGTGGGCGTGCGACGGTTCATGGCCGCGGCGAAGAAAGCCGAGGCACTCAAGCTGACCGTGATGTCCGGTGCGCAACGCCGTTCGCAAAAGGATTACGTGGAGACGATCGACAAGATCCGGAACGGCGCCATCGGGGACATCACGGCGGCGTACGCCTACTGGGTGGGCGGACCGGTGATCCAACAGAAGTCCCGCGACCCCAAGTGGAAGGATATGACCTGGCAGAACCGCGCCTGGTACTCCTTCGTGTGGGTGTGCGGGGATCAGATCGTCGAGCAGCACCTGCACAATATCGATGTCGTGCTGTGGGCGATGGGCGGGCCGCCGAAGGCGGTGTGGGCGCAGGGCGGGGCCGTATGGCGTCCCCGGGAAGAGATCTACGGCAACATTTACGATCATATTTCCGCGGACTTTGAGTTCGCCAACGGGGTTCACCTGTCCAGCCATTGCCGCCAGTATCCCAAGGGCGCCTACACCAACGTGTCCGAACTCATTGTGGGATCGAAGGGCCGCAGCAACGGCCGGGATCTGGGGACTCCTGGCGAGAACCCTTACGTGCAAGAGCACATCGACATGGTGAAAAGCATCCGCGGCCAGGGGCCTTACATCAACCACGGCCAGGTGGTTGGCGAGAGCACGATGGCGTGCATCATGGCGCGCGAAGCGGCCTATTCGGGCCAGGCGATCACCTGGGAACAGATCATGGCGTCGAACCTGGACCTGATGCCGAAAGCCTTTGGCTACGACGTGCCCTTGTCCGTACCGCCATTGCCAGTACCGGGCGAGTACAAATTCTCATAAAGAGGGAACAGATTCACCGGGCGCGAGCCCCTTCCCGGCGCTATACTGTCGGTTTTGAGTTTCGACGAGGCTCTTATGGCTGTCGCCCACGCTGCACCCTCGCTCGAAGGCTCCGGCCTTCGTCTGTCTTCCCGCGCGGAACTATCGCGGAAGGCATTGCATTACATGAAGATGATGCGTGAAGTGGAAGACCGCATCGAACGAAAACTCTACCGTCAAGGGAAGATCCTGGGGGGAGTGTACGTAGGCAGGGGGCAGGAAGCGATCCCGGTAGGGGCCGGATTGCATGCCCTGTCCGAGGACGTCCTGTTTCCGTCCCACCGCGACATGGCGTTATTCCTGATGCGCGGTTTCACGCCCGGCCAGATTTTTGCGCAGTACATGGGCCGCGTGGATGGCTTGACCCGCGGCAAGGACGGCAACATGCACATGGGCGACATGAGCCGGAACATCGTGGCCATCATCAGCGCGATGGCGGCGTCGGTCCCGGTGGCCGCGGGTGCAGCCCTCGCGCTCAAATACCAGGGCACCAAAAACGTGGCCTTTGTCTTTTTCGGGGACGGCGCCACCAGCCGCGGCGATTGGCACGAGGGCATCAACCTGGCCGCCGTCCAGAAAGCGCCGCTGGTTCTGTTCTGCAACAACAACCAATACGCCTATTCCACCCCGCTCGAAAAGCAGATGGCGTGCCAGAACGTGGCCGACCGCGCCCCCGGGTATGGCATCCCTTCGGAGATCGTCGACGGCAACAATGTGCTGGCCGTCCATGACGCGGCCGGACGCGCTGTAGCCCACGCCCGCGAGGGGTTGGGCCCGTACCTGGTCGAGTGCAAGACCTTCCGCATGACTGGACACTCGGCCCACGACGGCGCGACCTACGTCCCCAAGCACCTGTGGGAAGAGTGGGGTAGCCGATGCCCGATCCAACGCCTGGAGCGTCTGATGCTGGAGGAGGGTTTGGTGACGGAGGCGGAATTGCGGGAAGCGGATGCCGCCTTGAAGCAGGAAGTCGACGCCGCCATCGAGTGGGCGGAAGCCAGCCCATATCCCGATCGTTCCGAGCTGCTGGACAACGTCTACGATCCGGGGTCGAACGCATGACGGTCACGTATCTGGAAGCCATCCGCCAGGGACTATGGGAGGAAATGGAACGGAATCCCGACGTCTTTCTTCTTGGCGAGGACATTGGGGTGTACGGAGGAGCCTTTAAGGTCACTGAAGGATTTCTGGAGCATTTCGGAGAGCGCCGCATTGTCGACACGCCGATCAGCGAGTCGGCGATTGTCGGCGCGGCCATCGGCGCCAGTTTGATGGGCCTGCGCCCAGTGGCCGAAATGCAGTTTTCCGACTTCATTACGTGCGGCTACGATCAGATCGTAAACTTCGCCGCGAAATGCCGTTACCGGTGGGGAGCGGCGGTTCCGATTGTGGTGCGGGCGCCTTCGGGCGGCGGCATTCACGGCGGGCCTTTCCACTCGCAGAACCCCGAAGCTCTGTTCACCCACACGCCAGGGCTCAAGGTGCTGGCGCCGTCTTCGGCGTATGACGCCAAAGGTTTGATCAAGTCAGCCATCCGTGACAATGACCCCGTCCTGTTCTTCGAGCACAAGGCTCTGTATCGGAGGATCAAGGAAGAGATTCCTGACGGCGACTACACAGTCCCGATCGGCAAGGCAGCCATCGTTCGCGAGGGGAAGGACCTGAGCGTCATCACCTACGGCGCGATGGTTCACGCCGCGAAAGAAGCGGCGGAGATGCTCGAGCGCGAAGGCATCTCGATGGAGATCGTGGACCTGCGGACGTTGCAGCCTCTGGACGACGCAACCGTCTTTGAGAGCGTTGGCAAGACTTCGAAGGCGATTGTGCTTCACGAAGCGAGCCTCACCGGCGGAATCGGGGGCGAGGTGGCGAGCCGGATCACGGAGCATTGTTTTCAGGATCTGGATGGGCCCGTCGTCCGGATGGCCGCGCCGGATTGTCCGGTTCCGTTTAGCCCTCCGCTCGAGCAAGCCTTTCTCCCCAACGCGCAAAAGCTGGCGGAGAAGGCTCGCTGGCTGGCGCGCTACTGAAGCAGACCTGGACGAGGCCGGCGCTAGCCGCCCGTGACCTGGTGTCGTGTTGTGGAAGGCTTCTCGCCCGTCTCCATCCACTGGATGACAGAGGACGTCTCCATCACGTACCCCCAGACCCTGCCAAATAGGATCTGCACGGCGCGTGTGCTGCCGGGGTCGAAACCGGCGGTGGCGTCGGCGGCAATGATCACGTGGAAGCCCCGGTCGGCCGCGTCCAGCGCCGTGGCGAACACGCATTGATCGGATGCCACCCCGGTCAGGACGAGCGTGTCCACTCCCATATTGCGAAGAAACATCTCGATCGAGGTGCTGTTGAAGGCGCTGCTGGTGTTCTTGTCCAGCACGAGTTCCCCGGGCCGGGGCGCGAGTTCGTCGACAATCTGATGGCCCGCCGTCCCGCGTAGCGGCAGATGGCCGGAGTGGCCTGACGTCGACTCCAACGCCGCCGTTTCACGGCCCCGCCGGCGGACGACCAGGTCCGCGCCGTCGGGAAGCAGCATCCCGTGTCGGGTAAAGAAGACGCGGCGTCGCGCGGCGCGAAAGCACTCGATCAGCCGCGCGGTGTTGGCGACGGCGATACCGGCCTCGGCGGCGAACTGGCGGTAGAGTTCCTCGCGATGTGTCTTGACGGTGTGGATCAGGTCGGAGGCGGGATTCAGCGCGTAGTGCTGCATGTCGATCACGGCGAGAGCCGCCGTCTCCCGATGAATGGGCAGAGACACGGCAAACGCGTCGGACGGCCACTCCCGATCGCTGAGCAGTTCGATTTGTTTCGAGACCATTCGCATTCCCTCCGGGCGAGTCTCCTGTTGTAGCGCATCGCGGCCGCTCGCGTGTGACAAGATGGATGGCTGATGAAACACCGGATCATCCTCGCGTTCCTCGCCGCCGCGCCGATGGCGATGGCAGCGTCGCCTCAACCGGTCCGCGCGCCCAAGGGAATGGTGTCCTCGGTCAGCGGCATCGCTTCCGGTGTGGGCATTGACATCCTGAAGAAGGGCGGCAACGCCGTCGACGCGGCGGTGGCCGTTGCCCTGGCGCTGGCAGTGACGCATCCGGCCGCGGGTAACCTCGGCGGAGGAGGATTCATGATCGTGCGCATGGCCGATCAGCGAACGGCCGCCATCGACTACCGCGAGTTTGCGCCCCGGCGGGCCCATAAGGCGATCTTTCTGGACGCCCAGGGCGAAGTGATCCCGGGGGCTTCCAAGACCGGATACCGCTCGGTCGGGGTGCCTGGCACCGTGGCCGGTATGTCGTTGGCTTTAGAGAAGTTTGGCCGGCTGAAATGGCGCGATGTGGTGGAACCGGCCCGCCGCCTGGCCGAGGACGGGTTTCCGGTCAGCCACGAGTTCGCGCGCAGCCTGCGCAACCTGAAAGCCAAGGCGGAGCCGTACCCCGAGACGGTGCGGCTGTTTCTGAAGGGCGGCGCCTTCTACCAGGAGGGAGAGATCTTCCGCCAACCGGAACTGGCCGCGACCCTGGCGCGACTCGCCCGCGACGGCCCCCGCGAGTTCTACGAAGGCCGCACCGCGGAATTGCTGGCCGCGGAGATGGCCGCCCATGACGGTCTGCTGGCGCCCGACGACCTGAAGAGCTATCGCGCGGTGGTTCGCGAGCCGATTCGCGGGACCTATCGCGGCTACGAACTCATCAGCATGCCGCCCACCAGTTCCGGAGGCCTGTTGCTGATGCAGATGCTCCGCATGCTGGAGCGGTACGACCTCGCCGCGCTCGGGCACAATTCCTCGGCCAAGTACCATCTGTTGGTCGAGACGATGAAGCGGTGCTATGCCGATCGCGCGGCCTACGTCGGCGATCCCGGCTTTGTCAAGGTGCCTGTGAGCGGGCTGTTGTCGCCTGCGTATCTCGAGAGCCGTGTGCATTCGATCGATCCGGCGCGCGCCACGCCCAGCACTCAGATACGGGAGGGCAGCCCTCCGGCCCATGAGTCGGGCGAGACCACGCATTTCTCCGTCGTGGACGCGGAAGGCAACGCGGTATCGAACACTTACACCCTGCGCGACGGTTACGGCAGCGGCATCACGGTGACGGGCGCGGGGTTTCTGTTGAACAACGTCATGGACGAGTTCGCCGCCAAGGCTGGAGCGCCGAACGCGTTTGGCTTTCCCGCGGGAGAGGCGAACACCATCCTGCCGCACAAGCGGCCGGTCTCCTCCCAGACGCCCGCCATCGCCGTCAAGGACGGCAAGCTGGCCTTCGTACTCGGGTCGCCGGGCGGCACCACCATTCCCAATACGGTGCTGCAGGTGGTGTTGAACCTCATCGACCACGGCATGAACCTGCAGGAGGCCGTCGACGCGCCGCGCATCCACCATCAGTGGCTGCCGGATGTCATCAAGTATGAAAAGTACGGCCTCGCCGCCGACGTGATGAGTGCGCTGGAGGCGAAGGGCCACCACTTCCAGGCCCCGAAGGAAGCCGGGTCCATCGGGATGGTGCATGCCATTCAGATCGAAGCGGAGACCGGGGTGCGCCTGGGCGCCTCCGATTCGCGCGGCGCCGACGGAAAGGCTGCCGGATACTAGAGTCGGGAATGGGACGCCTGGCTCAGCACTTATCGGACACGGGCTGTTCAATTCAATGTCACCACCCTATAGGCGTTTACCGGCTCTAGCCGCACGCAGACAGACGTGCCCGAGGGGTATGCCATAACAGTCAACGACGTAGGCGGCTTCTTCGCCTCAGGTACGTTTGTGGATGGAAAAATGCCTCTATTAGAGCCCGGCGGTTACACCGGGGCAGTTCGAGTGCTCAGGTTTACATCCTACTTCACGAACTGGCACATGCAATCGGGGCCACGGATATGCGGGGGGACTTTAACAATGACCAGGCTGGCCGAGCGAATGCGCAGCTTGTCAACAGGAACTGCTCGAAGACCATTAAGAACGCTGGGCAGATTCGCTAGCTGTATGGCATTGATTGCCTGGTGGGCTGGCCCTGCTGACCCGATTTTGGGGAGCGAGAAGTGTGAACCGCGGCGAATAGTTGGAGCGGCCTTTCCTAGATTGGCACAGTTGGCGAGAATCCAAGGTACTGTGACCGCGCGCGCACAGATGAAGCCGGATGGCTCGGTAGCCGCCGTTACGATTCTTGAGGGCCACGGGCTTTTAGCGGAAGTTGTGCTAGGGAGCCTGGCCGAATGGCGCTTCTCTCGTTCCTGTGCAACCGCTTCTGCGGATAGTAGTGTCTTGATCACCTGGAAGTTCTCACTGAAGGGAAACTGCGAGATGCATGGGCGCCAATGCAAACAGAGGTTCTGGTTCGATCACCCCGACACGGCTCATCTGGCTTCTGAAGTGCCGGGAATAAATCCTGGAGATGACTGCGACACGACCTAGATCGGGTGTACTTCGAAGTGAACAAGAAACGCTCGGAAGGGAAACCGTTCGCGGTAGGGATGACCATCACTGATCACCCCCCGCACAGATACCTACTTCGGAGCATAGCCTCAATCTACACGATACCGCGGCTGACTCCAGAAGCGGCACCTTCGGCACAAGGCTGACTGAAGTCAGTATTCAGCCTGCGTCCAGACTTTACGCCGCGTGGGTAGAGGAACACCTTAGCCTCGCAACTACGTACACATACCATAAACGCCGGGGAGTGCTAGTACCAGTAGCGGCAACTCCCACCTTCTAAGGCTCAGGAGACAGGGCACAATAACTCGATCTACTGCTATTCCGCACTCGCGGTCGCCACGCATCGCAACTGAAAGAAGAAATGGAATACTTCTCCCTATACCAAATGCAACCGAGAGAATGCCTGTATCAACGACGCCTCCCACTGTGTAAGCGGCAACAAGCAAGTATATCCCAGGCGTTGCCACTACCGTGACCACTCCAGATCCTAATACAAACCCAAATACAAAAGCGTATGTCATCGGGCCCCAAACACTCCACCTGGCGGGGATCTGCCAATTAAGCGATGGAATGGCCCACGTCCTTGCCACTGCGACCAAGCAATAGAGATACATTAGCGCAAGCCCGACCACCAGGACAACTTGCGGGATGACCCAACGGACCACCATCCACAATGCAGCAGATACGATAGCCCCTGTCAGCATACCTACTATCGCTGAGACGTCTTTGAGGTGATTACGTACACCGACCGGTGCACACACAAAGTGTATATTTCGCGCTCAAGGAGTGGCCCCACCCACCAACCCTGCATAAAGAGCAAGCGGCACCAACCAGACTGCGTCGCCCACAAAGAAACGCATCACTTTATGGACACCGCTATCGCCAGTAGGTCATCCACTTGGATATTCGCAGATCGATAACCTCTAATTCCAACCATCATTTCACCCAATCTAAACACTAGGGAATGGCAGTCCCGCTTCCACGTTACCCGATATCCATCGGGTAGCAAGCGCTCTCCATTTGGATCTAGCCACCACATCCCGTCGTAGTAGTCCGCCTCAATCCCCCCGCCCTCCCGGTCCACCCGCATCTTGGTGGGAGCTCTATCCTGCGCGCCGTCCAAAAACAGCCTACGCGGAGATGAAGTGGTGAAAATTTGAAGAGGATACGCAAAGCCACTTGGGCGGGAAGTTGACTGGTGGTATGTCAAGACCAGCTCATCAGATTCCCCGCCGAATCCGTCCGGTATATTCAAATACTGCGCGACTAAGCGGTAGCCAGCCGGAATAAAGGTGGGTCCAGGGTGAAGCGCTGACGTCTTACTGGTGCGTTCTCGACTTGCCTTTTGTGCACCACTACCGGTTGCCGCTAGGCCCATCACTCCTGTAGCGAGCGCCCGCCGGCGCGTCGCGACCGCCCTCATCCGCTCCGCAAGAGACCTGACACTCATGACTAGCTTCTCCTTTTTACCCCACGCAGCGACAGAAATACCCCATTCCACAATTGCAGTCACAGTGCGTTAGTTGCTGACTTATCACACACCAACACGATCCGCCCCCAGTGCAGCCACCCGGGAGTGTGCTGCATGGCCATTTGCAACTGGCACCATTACAATACTCCCATGGGCATTCCGGGAATCCATAGCCACTGTTGCACTCTGGTTGAGCCCGAACAATCCGTACACTCGCAGCCATACCGGCTAGCGCTTTGAGAGCCCACCGTCGCGGGAGATCACTTCCTCGGCCGCCTCTGCTATCAAAACGGTTTAGGACTCCGATCCGGAGCAACAATCCCTTGAAAAGGTGATCCACTATGTTCACGATCGAGCCCATTCCACTGCCTCCGTTGTCGATGATTGTAACGCTTGCTTCGAAGCCGCCAACAACGCTTCCATGTGTTTTACTGTATTCGGCATACCTTTCGCCATCACGCGTCCATCCTGGCTGACGACGACTGCCATCGGCGTCCGACTGATATTAAAGCGACGCATGATATCACCCTTACTATCGTCGATCAATACCAGTCGACTCGGTACCTGTCGAAGGAAGTCGCTATCGTTGCGAGCCGCAGCATCCACGTAATAGACCGCCACGCATTGTATTTCCGGATGTCTCGCGTGGATGACAGCGAACTCCCGCAAAGCTTTCATACACGGCGCACATTCTGTACTACCAAACAACATGAAGGTACGTTCATGAAGATTCTTTATCTGACTAGGCCGGCCCAACAAGACGGTCAAATCCAGATCCTGCCCCAGGGCAGGTCCCTGTGCCTTCCTGCCTTCGATTGAATCGAGGTACAGATCGCTCTGGTGCCGAAACACAAACAACATTGCAGCTGTCAATACGATGACGAGAATCCACAGAATTAAATAACTCAGCCAAAACATACTTTATGTCTCCAAGGCTTGCATGGCCACATTCTCTAAATGCTGGAGGCGCCGCCTTTTCCACTCCAGAGCCCTAGCCAACATGGATGACGGCAGAAAGACTAGGACGCCTAACAACGCAGCACCTACCGCCACAGTGAAAGTTGGTGTGACCGGAACACTTGCTGGGAAGAGAAGTATTCCGGCCGCAAGCGCAGCGAGTAATATGTTTCGAAAGATTGTGGCGATTCCCAGAGGCATTCCGCGTTCCGCCCCGAAACAATTGCATTGCACCGCAACACGGAGGTGTATCGCCCACCACGCTACAAGAGAATATAGACCAAGCAAGAAAAGGCACGCCCAACTACCAATCACGAACGTTGTAGGGAGCACGAGACTGGTGCCCACCGCTAATTCTGCGATGATGATCAGGACATGAAGACCCCAGTGATACGTTTTGGGCAAACGCAACACGTTGCGAAACATGGCGGTCGGTGTCGGTCCGGTCATCTTCAATATTCCAGCCAGCATAAGGGTGGCTGACAACGTGAGGCGAGCCGCAGTCACTAGAGCTTCGAGGTCTGACATATCAGTGTCGCAACTGAGAGGCAACCTCAAGCAGTGCGGAATACTGCACGGCGTCCTGGTTCGCGTAAAGGGCGATATGCAACTGCTTGTACGAGTAAAGCAAAAGATGCCAACGGCTTTGTCGGCGGCCGTCTTGGCTGTCTGTGGCGAGGATGCTGCTTTGATAGGTGGCAGTGTTTATTTCCCCAGAGGGAAGACGAAAGGTTGGAGAACTGCGAGCGCTTCCCTGTATGGGCAATTGACCAAAATGCGGGGCGCCACCGGCCGCGATAAAAATTCTTAGGGCCGCTTGGGAATTGGGAGGGAAGTCGATAGCGTCAAACCTCAACTCTACTTGCTGCTCTGCGTCAACGAAACCTCCCGTAGGGTTAATGATGCGACCCGCCATACGCAATCCGTATGGCACATATCCGACCAACGGCAACCGTAGAGTGGAACCGGCGTCAACGACGGCGATCCAGATAAATACTACGCTTAGGGAAATAAGCACTCTGCTTATCATAAGTGAACACCTCGAGTGAAACGTTCGTAGTCAATCCAATGCTGCGTTGCTCTCGTCCACGACATTGTTGACTTCAGTTGGTAATTTGGATAGAGAGAGAGCGTTTCTTAGCCTGGAAGAGCTGTTCTGCCCAAACGTCGTGAGCAGAGTGCTGTGCGTACATCTCTACCGCCTGCTGATCCTTAAACTCGATTGCAAAACAGGCCTCCATACCCGACACCTGTAGCCTGGTCGGCTTAAGCCAAATGCGGTTTATCCCCGGAATGGAAGATGCCATTTCGCGGACACCGTTCAAGATTGCTACTCGTTGGTCCTGGCTGGTCGCAGAGTGCCATTCGATAAGGACAATGTGGAGGATGGTTTGAGGAAGCTGCTCGGAACTCTGGCCAAAAAGCTGGAGAGCAGAGGGAACCGCGGAAATACCCGCTAACCGTAGGAGCCGCCGACGCTGGTGATCTCGCATAGAACAGCCTCGCCCCGGAGTAGTTTTTAAATGTTGCGCCTAACCGCAGTGTCTGTCAAGACCCATGGTGAGCAAAAAAGGGGGCCAATGAGGGCCCCCAAAGGAGGGGAGAACACCAGGCGAAGACCTGTGCCGCCGGCACGCAGGGCAGGACAGTGCGTCTCTCGCAGCAAGCCGATTCGTTCGGGTTGTTGATCTCCACATCGGTGCGTGACGGTCGTTATGTTCTTCGCTATCATGAATCTCATTCAACGCGTCGATGTCAATCTTCCTCGGTACAAAGCAATGTGACGGGTCCGTCGTGTCCATCCAAGGCCCTGATTGCCGTAAGCACATGGCCATTTCGGCAAGTCCGGAGTCGGCAAAACAACGCTCATGCGGAACATGATCGTTGCCGACCTGCACGCCGGCAACGGCCTGACCGTCATCAACCCACACGGCTCCCTGATTGAAGACCTCCTCTGCTGAATCAAGATCATCCTCTGCAATCTGTCAAAGGGCGCCCTTGGTGAGGTTGTCAGTTCCCTCCTAGCCGTCCATTGCCGGCCCCGTCATCCGATTTAACCCGTCTGTAATCGTTTTGTCATCGTTCCAAACCCATACTGGGGGCGAATGATGACAACGACTGGTTTCCTGATAGGAATCGCAGCCTGGTTCTTCGTTCGGTTCCTCGTGATGGGCATGTACACGGTGGACCAGAACGAGCGTGCGGTCAAGACGGTTCTTGGCCGCGCGGAGCGTCTGCCGGGCGGCGCCACGACTCTCGAACATCCGGTTTCGGAGCCTCTCCGGCCGAATGAAAAAGAACGATACGTGTACCCGCAGGTGCGCGTGATCGGACCCGGCGGACCGTACTTCAAGCTGCCGTGGGAACGGATCCACAAGGTGTCGGTGGCCACCAACACCGTCAACATGGCCCTCGACCTGGAGGACCGCTCGGCCAACGCCGGCGGGACCATCCTCGAAGCCGTCACCAAGGACCAACTGAACACCGGCATGACAGGCCAGATCCGCTACCGGGTGAGCGATCAAAACCTCTACGCGTTTCTCTTCGGCATCAAGCAGCCGGTGGTGCACGTGATGGGCTACTTCGTCTCGGTGCTCCGGCAGAAGATCGCCAACTTCGAATCGAGGCCGGCCGTGGCGGGAGAAGCCGTCGCCGGCGTTTCGATCAACGACATTCGCAAGAATCTGCGCGACCTGAACGAGTACATGGACCTGGAGTGCCGGTCGACATCGGGCCGGTACGGTGTGGTGCTGGACGCGTCGCTGATCACGGGCATCGATCCGCCGCCGGAAGTGGAATCGGCGCTGGCGGCCATCAACACGGCCTACAACCAGGTGTCGAGCGACATCAGCCTGGCGCAGGCCTCGGCCGATCAGAAGATCGTCCAGTCCCGGCGCGCGGTGGAGATCGAGACACTCAGGGCTTTGGCTGAAACCGAGCCGATCCGCGAACTGGCCCGCCAGCTTGCGGAGCTGAAGCGACAGGGAGCCGGGGTCCTGGAGGCCTACCGGCGTAACGTTCGGCTGGCCCTGTTTGGGAAGGCCGAACAGGCCTACTTGGAGGTGAGCCAATGAACCCGTTCGAGATGTCTCACGCGGCGCTGACGGCGGCCACGGTGTTCGTGCTGTTGTGGATTGCCGAACCCCTGCTTCTCGGCCTGCTCCGGACGCTCGGAGTCTACACGATCGTGAGTGAACGATCGTGCAAGGTGCACATCCTCTTCGGGAATGTGCTCGGCGTGCTCGACAGGCCCGGACTCCACTGGCTGCCATTGGAGTATGGCGCTAAGGCGTTCCTGGTGAACTGGCTTGGGAAGTGCCGGACCCTCGACCTTCGCCTGGACCAGGAGTACCTGCGCAGCCAGCCGGTGAATTCCGAAGAAGGCGCGCCGATGGGAATCGGCGTGTGGTTCGAAATGCGGATCAGCGACGCGGCCGCCTATTTGTTCAACAACACGGATCCCCGCGGGTCGCTGCGGGCGAATCTCAGCAATGCCACCGTGCGCTGCCTGAGCAACATGCCGCTGGCCGAGATGCTGGAAACCCGGCACTCGATGAGCCAGACGGTCCGCGCCGAGGTCACCGAGAAGTCGAGGTCGTACGGATACGAACTCGGCTCGGTGTACATCCGGAAGGTGCATTTCCGGGACCGTGCCATGATCCGGCAGATTGAAGAGAAGGTGGTGAACCGGCTCCGGCAGGTGACGTCGGCCATCCGCCAGGACGGGGCCAACCAGGTGAACGTCATCACCAGTTCGGCCGAGCGCGAGGCGGCGGTGGAGTACGCCCGGGCAGTCGTCATCCGGCCGCGAACGGTGGGCGAATCGCTGAAGATCGCCGCCGACGGCGACGTGGCGGAGGCGCTGCTGGAGATTCTGGAACTGGAGAAGTTGGTGAGCGGTCCCACCCGCATCACCCTGCTGCCGGAAGGGCGGGCTCTTCCCGACCTGCTGGCGTCAAGAGAGCAGCCTCGCAAGGCCCCACGCGCCGCGTAGTCTCGATTTGGAGTCCGGAGGCCGGTCGCGATATCCTTGCAGGCGTGAAAATCGCCACCGTCTTGCTGTTCATGCTGTTGGCAATGCCCGTGGGCGCCTCGGAGTGGACGCGGTTCCGGGGGCCCAACGGTGTGGGCGTCGCGGAGAACGGCACACTGCCGAGGGAACTCGGCGTCGACCGGAACGTCGTCTGGAAGGCTTCGATCCCGATGGGCAAGTCTTCGCCCGTCGTGACTGCCGATCGCATCTTCCTCACCGGACACGAGAGCGGAAAGCTGTTCACGTTCGCGCTCGACCGCAAGACTGGGCGCGAACTCTGGCGCAAGGAAGCACCAGGGCATCGCGACGAGAAGCGGCACAACCTCAACGATCCGGCCTCCCCCAGCACGGTCAGCGACGGAAAAGACGTCTACGTCTTCTTCGCCGGCTACGGCCTCGTCTCCTACACCGGCGACGGCCGCGAACGCTGGAGGCTGGCCATGGGCCCCTTCACGAATTTTCACGGCATGGGCGCATCTCCCGTCCTGGTCAACGGGAAAGTCCTGATGATCTGCGACCAGGATCAGAATGCATTTCTGATCGCACTTGACCAGAAGACGGGCAAGCCCGTCTGGAAGGTCGAGCGGCCGGAGATGGTGCATAGCTTTTCGACGCCGGTCGTCTACCGGCCGAAGAGCGGACCCACGGAGTTGATCGTTCCCGGCTCCTACGTTTTGACGAGCTACGACGTCGACTCGGGCGAGTTGCTGTGGAAGGTGAACGGGTTGACCTATCAGGTGAAATCGGTGCCGGTGATCGACGGCGACTTGCTGTATTTCAACGGCTGGGCCCCGGGGGGCGAGCCGAGCGAACGCCTCGAGTTACCGGCATTCCCGGAGATGTTGAAGCAATACGACAAAGACGCCGACGGCAAACTCTCAAAACAAGAAGTCCCCAAGAACTGGCATCCCGGCAACTGGGCTATGCAGGACCTGGACAAAGACGACTTGTTGAACGACAAGGACTGGCAGTATTACTGCATGCGCCGTACGTCGTCGAACGCGGCGATGGCGGTGAAACTCGGCGGCCGCGGCGATGTCACGAACACGCACGTGCTGTGGCGCTACCAGAAGTCGCTGCCGGATGTCCCTGGCGTGCTGCTGTATCGCGGTGTGCTGTACCTGATCCGGAACGGCGGCATCCTGCAGACGCTCCAACCGGCCACTGGCAAGCTGATCAAGCAGGGGCGCCTTCCGCACGCCATGGACGAATACTACGCCTCGCCGGTGGCGGGAGACGGAAAGGTGTTTCTGATCAGCCGGAACGGCAACATCTCCGTGCTGGAAGCGGGCGGCGATTGGGGAATTGCCGCAACCGGCCAACTGGGCGAAGAGGTGTTCGCCACGCCCGCGATTGCCGACGGCCACATCTGGGTCCGCACAGCGACCGCCCTGTACGACTTCGCATCTTCGCCGCGGTGAGACGGTGGGACGAGATCAGACTCGTACCTTGCGAATTACGCAGCCCCAAGCTACGCAGCCCCTCACTGAGAACGTGTGCGGAAATCGAGTGCGAGCGCTGATGTGGGTCGGGAGTCGTGAAGGGTGTCGGCAACCCCACGGCTGACGCCGTGGGCTCCGTCTTTAACGTTCGGGGCTGCATGCTGTGTGGGCCGATCGAACGCGGCCCGGGCCGCTACACTGAAGACGAGCGGCCCGTGACGACAGAACCCGATGCAGCCGGCAGTGTTTTCTATGCGCGAGGACTCACCAAGGTCTATCGGATGGGCGAGGTGGAGGTCCATGCCCTGCGCGGCATCGATCTCGAACTCCACGACGGCGAATTTGTTGTGCTGCTCGGCCCCTCCGGCAGCGGCAAATCGACGCTCCTGAATATCCTCGGCGGGCTCGATCGAGCCAGCGGCGGCCACGTCAGCTATCACGGCAAGGAACTCACCGGAGCCTCCGACCGCGAACTCACCGAGTACCGGCGCTATCACGTCGGTTTCGTCTTTCAGTTTTACAACCTGATTCCCAGCCTGACAGCGCGCGAGAACGTCGCCGCCGTCACCGAGATCGCCCGCGACCCGATGAAGCCCGAAGAGGCCTTGGCGCTGGTCGGCTTGGCGGAACGCCTGGACCATTTTCCGTCACAGCTTTCCGGCGGCGAGCAGCAGCGCGTCGCCATCGCGCGCGCCATCGCCAAAAACCCGGCGGTGCTGCTGTGCGACGAGCCGACCGGCGCGCTCGATTCGGCCACCGGCGTTCGCGTCCTCGAGGCCCTCGAACAGGTCAATCGCAAGCTGGGCACCACCACCGCCGTCATTACTCATAACGCCAGCATCGCCGAGATGGCCGACCGTGTGATTCATCTGAGCGACGGCCACATTACTTCGATCGAGCGCAACACGGTCAAGAAGGACCCGCACGATCTGCACTGGTAGCCCGCTATGCTCGCGCTGAATCGCAAACTTTTCCGTGACCTGTGGTGGATGAAGGGCCAAGCTGTGGCCATCGCGCTCGTGATCGGCAGCGGCGTCGCCACCTATATCATGTCGCTGACCACGCTCGACGGGCTGACCATGACACAGGCGGCCTACTACCGGGACTACCGCTTTGCCGACATCTTCGGCTCGCTCAAGCGAGCGCCCGAAAGCCTGCGACTGCGCATCGCCGCGCTGGAGGGAGTGCAGATCGTGGAAACGCGGGTGGTCGCCGCCGCTAGCCTCGATGTCCCCGGTTTTGCGGACCCGGTGACGGCGCAGATCGTCTCGCTGCCGGAGCACGGCATCCCGGCCTTGAACCAGCTCTATTTGAAGAAAGGCCGCCTGATCGAGTCCGGACGGCCCAACGAGATTCTGATCAGCGAATCGTTCGCCAACGCCCATCGCTTTCAGCCCGGCGATCACCTCGACGCCACCATCCGCGGCCGCAAGCAGCGGCTGCAGATTGTTGGGATTGCCCTTTCGCCGGAATACATCTATCAGCTTCAACCGGGCGCGATCATTCCCGACTTCCGCTCCTTCGGAATCGTGTGGATGTCCCGCGAGCAACTGGAGAGCGCCTGGGAAATGGAAGGGGCCTTCAACGACTTCGCCGTGCAAATCGCCAAAGGCGCCTCCTCCGGAACCCTGGTCGAACGCATTGACGAACTGCTCGCGCGTTACGGCGGCCTGGGATCGTACACGCGCAAGGACCAGATCTCGCATCGCTACCTCTCCGAAGAGTTCCGGCAGTTGCGCCAGATGGCCATCCTGTTTCCGCTGATCTTCCTCGGCGTCGCTTCGTTCCTGTTGAACGTGGTGGTCACGCGCCTGGTGGATACGCAGCGCGACCAGGTGGCTATTTTGAAGGCGTTCGGCTACGGCACCTGGGCGGTCTCGTGGCATTTCGTCAAGCTGGTCCTGCTCATCGTCGTGTTCGGCGTGGCGCTGGGAATCGGCGGCGGGCTCTTCCTGGGCAGCGGCCTGATGACGATGTACATGGATTTCTATCGGTTCCCGTTCATGTTGTACCGGCTGACGCCGGCGATCGCCATCAGCGCAGGCCTGATCAGCGCGGCCGCTGCCGTGGCCGGAACGGTCTACTCGGTGCTGCGCGCCGCGCGCGTCCCTCCAGCCGAAGCGATGAAGCCCGTTCCCCCGGCGAACTACCGCATCAGCATCGTCGAGCGGTTGGGGCTCCGCCGTTTGCTCGCGCAGCCGACCCGCATGATCATCCGCAACCTGGAGCGGCGGCCGCTCAAGGCGTTCCTGTCCGTGATCGGCATCGCCTGCGCCTGCGCCATTGTGGTGACGGGAGGCTTCTTCAGCGATTCGGTCGACTACATGGTGGACATCCAGTTCAAGCTGGCGCAGCGCGACGATGTGACGGTGACCTTCGTGGATCCCGAACCCGTGCGCGCGATGTTTGCCGTCCAGCGCCTCCCCGGGGTCGAGCGCGTCGAGCCGTTCCGCAATGTCCCGGCCCGGCTGCGGTTCCAGCACCGCACCTATCGAGCCGCGGTGCGCGGCGTGCCGGAGCAAAGCTCGCTCTACCGCCTGTTCGACACAAAGCTCCGCGAGGTCGTCGTTCCCCCGGATGGAGTCGTCCTCACCGATCATTTGGCGAAGATTCTGGGCATCAGCCCCGGAGACCTGCTTACGGTGGAAGTGCTGGAGGGGGAACGTCCCATCCGCCAGGTGCCGGTGGCCGGGCTGGTCAATGAGTTTGTCGGCGTTTCGTCCTATATGCGGCTGGACGCGCTCAACCGGATGATGCGGGAAGGTCCGGCGATCTCTGGCGTCTATCTGACCACCGACCGGTTGGCGCGCCCGGGCATTCTGGACCGGCTGAAAGAGATGCCCCGGATCGCCGGGACCGCCGTCCGGGAGAACGCGCTGCGCAATTTCTACGAAATCATGGCCCGGCAGGTCCTGGTGTTTGCGTTCTTCAATACGATTCTCGCTGCCACCATCGCTCTCGGAGTGGTGTACAACAGCGCGCGTATCACGCTTTCCGAGCGCAGCCGCGAGCTTGCCAGTCTCCGCGTCCTCGGTTTTACTCGAGGGGAGATTTCCTACATCCTGCTCGGCGAGTTGGCGACCTTGACCCTGCTGGCCATTCCTGTCGGATGCCTGATCGGGCGAGGCCTGTGCGCCTTCATGATCAATAACCTGCAGACGGATCTCTTTCGCATTCCGCTCGTGATTTCGCCCTCCACCTACTCCTTTGCGGCGACGGTGGTGCTGGTGGCGGCTATCCTGTCAGGATGGATCGTGAGGCGAAAGCTCGACCATCTGGATCTGGTGGCCGTCCTAAAGGCCCGGGAGTAACAAACGCTTGAAATGGAAACGCTGGCTATGGCTGTTGTTGATCCTGACAGCCGCCGTTCTGATTGTGGCGTACGGGTACCGGCCGACACCGGCGCTAACGGAATTCGCCGCCGTCAAGCCCGGACCGATGAGGGTCACCATCGAAGAAGAAGGCAAGACCCGGGTGATCAACCGCTACGTCGTGTCCGCGCCGGTCGCGGGGTTCGCGCGGCGGGTCCGGCTGAAAGTCGGGGACACCATCTCGCCCGGACAACTTCTGCTGGAGTTGGAGCCGCTCCGCGCGCAGGTGCTGGACACACGGAGCAGGGCGGAAGGCGAAGCGCGCGTCGCCGCCGCGGAAGCCGCCGTGCGAGCCGCCGAGCAGCGCGCGCAAGCCGTTGTGGCCGACGATCAGTATTGGGATGCGCAACTCGCGCGCGTCGAGCGCTTGCTCAAATCCGGGGACATCGCACGCGAAAACTACGACAAGACCGTGTCGGAATCCCGGCGGGTGAAAGCCACCCGCCAGTCCGCGGATCATGCCGTGGAACAGGCGCGGCACGAACTCGAAGCCGCGCGAGCCGCCCTTCGGTACTCCGCCGCCTCGCCGGCAGCGCGCAATCCCGGCGAAACCGTTGCCGTCCACGCACCCGTCGCAGGGCGCGTGCTCAAGGTGATTCACGAAAGTGAAGGAGTGGTCACGGCGGGACAGTCGCTGCTCGAAATCGGGAACGCCCGCTCGCTCGAGGTGGAGGTCGAGGTGCTGTCCGCCGACGCGGTTCGCATCCTGCCGGGGAGCCGCGTCCTGTTCGAGCGATGGGGCGGCGACCAGCCTCTGGAAGGCCGCGTGCGCCGCATCGAACCGGTCGCGTTTACCAAGGTCTCGGCGCTCGGTGTCGAGGAGCAGCGCGTGCTCGTGGTCGTGGATCTCACCTCCCCGCCGGAGCAGTGGGCGCGGCTAGGCGACGGCTATCGTGTCGAGGCGAGCTTTGTTCTGTGGGAAAGCGACCGCGTACTGCTCGCTCCGGCCAGCGCCCTGTTCCGATTCAGGGATGGCTGGGCGGTCTTCAGGGTGGAGAACCAGGTGGCCCGGCGCCGCGTTGTCGAGGTTGGACATCGCAATGGACAGGTAGCAGAGATCCTGTCGGGACTGAAGGAAGGCGAGATGGTGGTGGTTCGTCCCGACGATTCGATTGAAGACGGCCGCGCCGTCCGCAGCCGCTAGTTTCCTCTGCAATCCCAACCGAACTCGACAGCATCGGCCGCATACCGGAACTGACACTTGGTTGCGGCACGTGTTCGCTCGAGTGAGGAACCATGGCTTCGTGGTAACCCGCGCTTGGAGGCCGGAAAGCCTGCAGAGACTGTCCCGTGTGTCCTGGTCCGTCGTCTCGAAGCGAGGCACGCCGGCAGGGCTCTGGTTTGACCCCCGCGGCGCCGGGTGGTAGTGATTCGGTTGACAGGAGTCGGCCCTTACGATGACCCATGTTCGAAAGCCCCGCTTGCGGGGCGCGTGCTCGTTCCCACGTTGGTGCCTCACACTTTCATTCCTGGCGGCTCTACCCCTCGGGGCGCAACGCGCCGCGGATCCCGCGGCCGGCCCGCTCGACCACCTGTACCGCCTGACGTCGAGCGTGACGGCCCGTATCTCCTCGGCCGATCCCACCGGCGCCAATCAGGACTGGATCACCATCGCCCCAGGCGAGACCAGGACCCTGGCGCAGATCTCCGGAGCCGGCGTGATCCGGCGACTCTATATGGCGCCGCTCGCGGACGACCGCATGCGCTATCGGAAGCTCACCCTCCGGATGTACTGGGATGGCGAACCCACTCCCTCGGTCGAGGTGCCGTTGGGAGACTTCTTCGGCTCCGGGCTTGGCACGCTGCGGTACTTTCACTCGCAGGTGGTCGATGTGAATCCGGGGATTCGCGCCGGCGATTTCGACGGCATGGCCTCCTATTTGCCCATGCCGTTCGCGAAAGGCGCCAGAATCACGATGGAGAATGACGGGCAGGTCGCGGACTTCCGCGTCTGGTACCACATCGACTATGAGAAGTACCCCGACGGAAGTCTGCCCGCCGATGCCGGGCGGCTTCACGCGCAGTGGCGGCGCGACGCACACACGCCGGTTGCGCCGGCGAGCGCGAAGAACTCGACCCTCGGGAATGACAAGGCCGCCAATCTCACCGGCAAGGACAACTTCGTCATCCTCGAAGCCGGGGGAAAGGGCGCGTACGTGGGCCTCTTCCTGACCATCGACAACGTGGCGGGCGGCTGGTACGGCGAGGGAGACGACATGATCTTCATCGATGGCGCACCGGCGCCGGCCTACAAAGGAACAGGTCACGAAGAGGTGTTCAATACCGGCTGCTGCCCGGATGCGGAGTTCTGGGGGGCGTACACCGGCTTCTACCTGATCGAGAACCGCGCGGGCAGATTCGGCGGCAAGAACCAGATGTATCGTTTCTACGTCAATGACCCGGTGCGGTTCGCCAGGGAGATTCGCGTGACCATCGAGCACGGCCACGCCAACAACTTCGAGAACGACTACACGTCCACCGCATTCTGGTACCAGCACGAGCCGCATCGGGCCTTTCCCGTCCTGCCGGCAGCCCGGGAACGGCTGCCCGCCTGGCCGCCGGAGGTCGCGGAGGCGATCGAGACGGAGTTGCGGTACGTCCAGGAGTTGAACCGGCTGAAGGCGGCGAAAACCCAGATCCGGGCGGAGGACCGGGCTCAGATCGAAGTGATCCAGCGAGAGCGCAATCGGTCGTTCCGGGAATTGCGGGGCCGGGACTTCGTGAAAGCCGTGGAAGCACTCGGGGCGGTGCTGGCGCCGTACCGGCGTCCGGGGCAGTAAGGGAGCGCACGCCGGACAAGGAACACAGCCCCTCGACCCCGGGGGATCGCGGTGCTAGGTTGGCGGCATGGGAAGCTTTTCGCCGCTGGTCGTGCCGCTTGGCCTGGTCGCGATCTGTGCCGCCGCCACAGCGGGCTTACGGCCGGTCCGGTTGCGGTGCGAGTACCGCGAGAATCCACTCGGGATCGATGTTGCGCGACCCCGGCTGTCCTGGGTGCCGGAGGCCACCGGCCCGGCCGAGCGGGGCCAGCGCCAGTCGGCCTATCAGGTTCTAGCCGCGGCTACACGCCAGACTCTGGCCGAGGGAAAGGGCGATCTCTGGGACACCGGCAAGGTCGCCTCCAGCCGGACGTTCCACATCGAGTACGAAGGCAAGCCACTCTCGAGCCGCATGCGTTGCCACTGGAAGGTGCGGTCGTGGGACGCGCACGGAAAGCCCGGCCCCTGGAGCGAGCCGGCCCTCTGGTCCGCCGGTCTGTTGCGTCGGGAGGATTGGAGCGCGAAATGGATTTCGAATCCCGCGGCGCGGGTGCCTGCCGAAGGGGATGAGCGGTCGCGTAAGTCGGCCCACTATGGCTACCGGTCGGCCTCGAGCCGTTCGGCGAGCCAGGAGCGCGCCGTGACCCTCGATCTCGGTTCCGTTCAGACGGTGGACGAAGTGCGACTACATCCGGCACAGTCGGAGCCGGGCGGTCCCGTGTATCGCTATCCCCGGCGGTTTCGCCTGGAGGCCGCGGCAGGAGCGGAGTTCACCGTGGTGGCCGACCGGACTCAGCAGGAGCAAGGGGCGCCGCCGCCCGGGAAGGCCGCGGTGCTCCGGTTCGCGCCGGTTCAGGCCCGCTACATCCGCCTGACGGCCACCGAAACCCGGCGCGACAACGAGATCACCTACCTTCTGGCGCTGGCCGAAATGGAGGTGCTGGCGAGCGGTAGGAACCTGGCTCGGGGCGCCGCCGTGACGGCCGCGACGTCCAACGAAAGCACGGGGTGGTCGCGCGCGTTCCTGGTGGACGGGCGAACGTCGCCCATCGAAGCCGAACCGGTCAGCCAGCCGGCTCCTTTGTTTCGCAAGCCGTTTCAGGTGCCGGGAGCCATTCGGCGGGCGACCGCCTATGTCACCGCGCGAGGCTTGTACGAACTCCGCTTGAACGGGACAAAGGTCGGAGACCACATTCTGGCGCCCGAGTGGACCGGCTATCACAAGCGCATCCAATCCCAGGCGTACGACGTCACCGCGCAGGTCACGTCCGGAGAAAATGTGGTGGGCGCCTACCTGGGCGCGGGTTGGTATGCGGGGAGAATCGGGCTGTTCGCCGGCCGCGGCCACTACGGAAAGACTCCCGCACTGCTGGCGCGGCTGGAGGTGGAACTGGAGGACGGCCGGACGATCGCGGTGGTCAGCGACGAAAGCTGGCGCACCGTAATCGGGCCGGTGCGGTCGTCGGACATTCTGGACGGTGAGGTTTACGACGCGCGAAGAGAGATCCCGGGCTGGGAATCGCCGGGTTTCGACGATTCCTCCTGGACTCCGGCCGCCGCGGATGCTGAGTTGGGCGCCCCGGCCCTGGTGTGGCAGCCGAACGAACCGATCCGTGTGACCCGGGAACTGAAGCCCGTCCGTATCTCGAAATCGCCTGATGGATCGTGGGTCTTCGACATGGGCCAGAACATGGTGGGCTGGTGCCGGCTGCGGACGCGCGGAGAGCCTGGCCAGACCGTGACGCTACGCCACGTGGAGGCGATCGACGAGGCTGGGTATCCTTACTACAACAACCTGCGCGGCGCCTCCCCGGTGGACCGCTTCACGCTGCGTGGCCGCGGCGAAGAGACATTCGAGCCGCGCTTCACCTACCACGGCTTCCGCTACGTGGTGGCCAGCGGACTGACCGGGCCTCCCGGCGAGAGCACGATCCTCGGGCGGGTGTTCCACTCGTCCTCCCCCGACGCGAGCCGCTTTGAAACTTCGAGCCCGCTGTTCAATCAACTGATGAGCAACATCGTCTGGACGCAGCGCGCCAATCTCCAGAGTTCTCCCAACGATTGCCCTCAGCGCGACGAGCGGCTGGGCTGGACCGGCGACATCCAGGCCTTCTCGCAAACGGCCGCGTTCAACATGGACATGGCGGGCTTTTTCACGAAATTCCTGCAAGACATGCGCGACGACCAGACGCGAGACGGACGCTATCCGGATTTCTCGCCGAATCCGAATTCCGCGCTCGGCGTGGACAAGTTCTACGGAGTGCCTGCGTGGGGCGACGCCGGGGTGTTGGTGGCGTGGCGCGCCTGGCAGAACTACGGCGACCGCCGCCTGTTGGAAGAGCATTTTGAATCGGCGAGGCGGTGGGTAGAGTTCATTCACACCGCGAATCCAAACCTGCTGTGGGAGAAGAGCCGAGGCAACGACTACGGCGACTGGCTGAATGCGAACACGATCGTGCAGGAAGGCTGGCCCGCCAAAGGCGGCGAGGCGCCCAAAGCCCTGGTCGGCACGGCGTTCTTCGCGCATTCCACCGAATTGGTTTCCCTGATGGCGGGCGTCCTGGGGCGCCGGGAGCAAGCCGCCACGTACAAAGATCTTTTCGAACAGATCAAGGCCGCTTTCCAGCGCGCCTACGTGAAACCCGGCGGCCGGCTGGAATCGGACACGCAGGCCGCGTACTCGCTCGCGCTGTACTTCAACCTGCTACCCGAAGCGGATCGGGCGGCGGCCCTGCAGCACATGATCGAGGGATTCGACCGTTATGGCGGCCACTTGTCCACGGGCTTCCTCTCAACGCACCGGCTATTGTTCGAGCTCGCGCGGGCGGACCGCTACGACGATGCGTACCGGCTGCTGAATCTGCGAACGTTTCCGTCCTGGGGCTTCATGATCGACAACGGCGCGACGACTATCTGGGAGCGCTGGGACGGCTTTGTGAAAGGCCGCGGGTTTCAGGATCCGGGCATGAACTCGTTCAACCATTGGGCGTTCGGGGCGGTGGGGGAATGGATGTGGAAAGAGATTATCGGCCTGATCCCGGACGATGAACATCCGGCGTATGCGCGGTTCGCGATCCGGCCGCGGCCGGGCGGCGGGTTGACGTGGGCGAAGGGCAGCTACGACTCGATCCGCGGGCCGATTCGCGTGGGGTGGCGGCAGGAAGGTGACGCATTTCTACTGGACGTTTCGATTCCGCCGAACACGACAGCAGCGGTTCACGTGCCGGACGCAGCTTCGGGGGAAGTGACGGAGAGCGGAAAGCCGGCAGCGCACGCGAAGGGGGTGCTGCGGGTACGGGATGACGGGGATGGGTCGGTTTTCGAGGTAAGTTCGGGCGAATACCGGTTCCGGTCGCGGAGGAGGTAGTTCGTTTGGCTGGTCTGTGGGCACCCCATCACCGGCGATCTTGCTCTTCCGCTTCGACGTCCGGCACGCGAATTAGCGCTTCGAGAAAGCCCCCACGCGTGGATTCCCCGCCCAACTTCTGGAAGCGCTCCCAAATCACCAACTGATCCAGCAGAGCGCCGGCGATCAGTCTTTCCACCGAGGTGTTTTGCCGGGCCGCTACCTCAGAGGCGCGCCGATAGACCTCATCTGGAACATTCACCGACAGCGTCATTTTTGCCTCTCCAGTCAGCCGAAGGAACTCTCTTGGCGTTGTCACGCCGATGCCGAAACGCATGCCTCGCGAAAATTCTTCTGGTTATAGGTCACGATCCGGTCAGCGCCACATCTCATCCGTATCCGGCCCAAAAACTCTGCACGTCTATGCGTCCACCAGCAACTCCGAGACGCGAAAGACGCTCTCCAGGGGGCAACAGAAGTCCTTCCGCAGGTGCTCGCCCGCGCCCATCTCGCGGTCGACCAGACAGACCGCGCCCACCACCAGCATGCCTTCGCCGCGCGCCCTTTCAATGGCGGTCGCCGTCGATCCCCCGGTCGAACAGACATCGTCGATGATCACGACGCGCATTCCCTTCGTGATCTCGACGCCCTCGATCGAGCGGCCCCGGCCGTGGGACTTTTGCTCCTTGCGGATGACGAAGGCGTCCAGGGGAGAACCGGTAGCCAGGCTCTCGCGAGCGATGGCAAAGGCCACCGGGTCGGCGCCCATGGTCAGTCCTCCGACGGCTTCAGGCTGCCACTCCCGCGCCGCGATCCGATCGAGACAGGCTCGGCCGATCAGCGGCATGGCCGCGGAGTGGCAGGTGGTGAGGCGCGCATCCACATAGAAACGGCTGCGCTGGCCGGAGGCGAGTACGAAGTCGCCGATGCGGACGGACCGCTGGATCAGAATGCGCTTCAGCGCCTCGCGGTCTTCTGCAGTGAATATCACGAATCTCCTTTGAACCCGTGCCTGCGCCTCCGGCGCGGAATTGGGTAACTAAGCCATACCATCATCACCGGGCCACAAGCGCGGCTCGACTACTTCCTCCAGACAGGCAGGCGGCCCGGCGTGTGCGGCACGCCCGCCGCATCGAGTGCTTGCTCCAGCTTCTTCAGATCCTCGTTGACAAGTTTGACCAGCCGCGCCGATTGCTCCGCCAATTCGTCGGAAGCGATCTGAAACGACTGGCGGTGCGTCTGCGTCGGGGCCGAGGTGCTGAGGCGCTGCTCGTAGGCAATGGCGCCAATTCGGTCCGCGATCGCGGGAGGCGTGTTCTGATTGCGCCGGGCCAGTTCGCGGTCGCCTCGAAGCGCCTCGAGGATCTCAGTCACCCGCTTGTCGAGCATCGAGGTCTCATCGAACAGCCGATCAGGCGCCGCGGATTGGGATAGCGCCTTGCGGACAGCCGCCAGACGCTGCCGGGTCTGGTTTGCCGATTCCAGCGCGGCTTCCAAAGCGCTCTGGATGCGGGTCAACTTCTGCTGGAACTCCCAGCGGGCCGGGTGGGCACCTGCTTCGGCCACCACACGGAACTTGCGCGGCTCGCCAAAGGCACGGGTCACTCCATCGACACGCGTCGACGCCGAAACCTGATAGGCTCCCGGGGGCACCAGAAACCCTCCGCTGTCCGAGGCGTCGTCCTCCTCGTCTCCCGAGGGAGCAGCGAGCGACGATGGAGGCGCGCGCAGACTCCAGTTCACGCGCTGAAACCCTTTGCCCACCGGGCCGGTCAACCGCTTCACCACCCGGCCGGATTCATCGGTCACGGTCAGAAGTATTACCGGCGGCTCCTCTTTGGCCTCTGCGCTCAACTGAGCGGGCGTCGGGTACGGAGCCGATTCCTTCTTCTCGACGGCCTTCTTCTCCGCTTCCTGCCGGGCCTTCTTTTTAGTGAGCAGCTCTTGCTTCAGATAGTAGGTGAACACGGCGCCCAGGGGCGGATTCGGCGCGGTGAAATACGCTTCGCCCTGGAACGACTTGCCGCGGCCGCCGATCGGCTGCGACTCGATGTACATCAGCGCGTCCTTCACCGGGAAAAGGACGGCCTCCTTCGCCAGCGTTTCCGCGTTCGCATGCCGGAGGGGCGAATAGTCATCGAACACGTAGAAGCCCCGTCCGAAGGTGGCCAGCACCAGGTCGTTCTCTCGTTGCTGGATAGCCAGATCGCGAACCGCGATGGTGGGCATGCCGCCCTTCAGCGCGAACCACTTCTTCCCACCGTCGACGGTGAAGAACAGGCCGAACTCCGTGCCCGCGAACAACAGGTCGCGATTGACATGATCCTCGGCGATGGCGAGGACCGGTCCATTCTTCGGAAGATCGCCGGCAATCGGAGTCCAGGTCGCGCCGCGATCGGCGCTTTTGAGCAGGTACGGTGCGAAGTCGGAGTTCTTGTGGTTGTCGAAGGCGGCGTAGACCACTTGCGCTTCGTGCTGCGACGCCAGCAGTCGCTGTACATAAGTGTTCTTCGGCACGGCGGTGAACTCTTCCCGCTTCGTCCAGGCGGCGCCCCCGTTCTCGCTCACCTGAATCAGGCCATCGTCGGTACCGGCATAGAGCAACCCCTCCTGCCTGGGCGACTCGGCGAGCGCGGTGATGTTGGAGTAGAGCGAAGTGGACTGGTTCTTGGCCACCGCGTCGGCGCCCCAGACACGGCCCATCACGGGCAGGGAGTCGCGGTCGACCTGGCGGGTGAGGTCGCCCGAGACCGCGCGCCACGAATCGCCCCGGTCGTCGCTGCGGAAGAGCTTGTTGGCGGCAAAGTACAACCGCTTGCTCGAGTGCGGACTCAGGATGAACGGCGATTCCCAATTCCAGCGGAATGGAGGTTCGCCTTTGCCCTCGATGGGCTTGATGCCGATGCGCTCGCCCGTGCGGCGGTCGTAGCGCGCAAGCCCGCCATACTGGAACTCGCCATACACCGTGTTGGGATCGGCGGGATCGACGCGCGCGACAAAACCGTCGCCGCCGACCGTGACGAACCAGTCGCTGTTGACGATGCCCGACGCGTTTCGCGTGCGGGACGGCCCGCCCCACGTAAAGTTGTCCTGCGTGCCGCCGTAGATGAAATAGAACGGCTTCGAATTGTCGACGGTCACGTTGTAAAACTGCACGGTGGGCAGGTTGCCTTTGAAGATCCAGATCTTACCGCCGTCGTGGCTCTCATAGACTCCGCCATCGCAGCCGGCCAGGATGAACTGGTTGTCCTTCGGGTCGATCCAATAGGTGTGGGTGTCGATGTGCTTAGCGCGGTCGCCGTGGCGGCGAAGGATCTTTCCGCCATCGTCGGAGACCTGTGTGTACGTGTCCATCACGTAGAGCCGGTCCGCGTTGCGAGGGTCGGCGACGATCTGGCCGTAGTACATCGGCAGGCCGGCAAAGGCCGCCCCCTTCTCCCAGGACTCGCCCGAATCGTGCGAACGGTAGATCGCGTTTCCGCCGTTGGCCGCTTCCACGCGAGCGTAGACCATGCCCGGCTTGGCGGGCGACATCGCGAGGCCGATACGCCCCAGCTCTTCCTTGGGAAGGCCGGAGGTAACCTTCCTCCACGTCGCGCCGGCGTCCGTGGATTTGTAGAGTGCACTCTCCGGGCCGCCGTTGATGAGCGTCCAGACGTGGCGGCGGCGCTGCCAGGCCGCGGCCAGCAGCACGGACGGATTCGCCGGATCCATCGCCACATCGGCTACTCCGGTGTTCTCGCTGATCTCCAGGACCTTCTTCCAATATTTGCCGCCGTCGGTGGTTTTGTAGAGACCCCGGTCGCCGCCCGGACCCCACAGCGGACCCTGGGCCGCCACGTAGACGACGTTGGAGTCGCGCGGGTCGACGGCGATACGGCCGATGTGCTCGGAATATTTCAGTCCGGTATTCCGCCACGACTTGCCGCCGTCGTCGGAACGATAGACGCCATCGCCGTAGCCCACGCTGCGCTGGCTGTTGTTCTCGCCGGTCCCGATCCAGACGGTGTTCGGGTTGTTGGGATCAAGCGTGACGACCCCGATGGAGTAAGAGCCTTCCGACTCGAAGACCGGCGTCCAGGAACCGCCGTTGTTTTCGGTCTTCCACACCCCGCCCGAGGCCACGCCGACGAAGTAGCGATTGCGATTGCGCGGGTCGACGGCGAGCGACGTCACCCGTCCGGAAGCCACGGCAGGTCCGACCGATCGCAGTTTCAGCCCCGCGAAGGTGGAGGAACCGATCTCTTGGGCGAGGCAGAGCGCCGCGGCGGCGCCCAAAGCGAGCAGGCGAACGACCATTGTTTTCAGAATAAGACGAGTTTGGCCGTGCCTGATAGCCAACCCAAAGAGTAGACCATGGAGTGTGAGGGCTGCGATTCCTTATTTATTCCGCTGGACCTTCACCAGCAGTTGCTTCGGACGCCGCTGGCGGGCCGTCGGGAAGAGCGAGAACGTCTTCTTGACGTAATTCGTGACGCCGCTGATGCCGTCCAGATAGGCCTTCAACTCGGGGGTCATTTGCGCCTCTACCAACCGGACGCGCTGGCCGGGATTGGGAGGCTCGAAGCGCGCGTAGAACCACGGCTCTCCCCGCCGTAACAGCACGGACTTCTTCGTGTCGAACCATTCGAACGCCCACATCAGCGGCCTGGGCCAGACGTCGATCGGCATACGGCCGCCAATCAACAGTCCCGGCAGTTGCGGCTCCCGGTAATGCTGAATCGGAGGCAACTGCATTAGATACACGTTGTCGTCCGAGACGAACGTATAAGGCGTCGTGATCTGGATGATCGGACGGTTGGGGTGCCTCCACTCCTTGCGGGCGACCAATGCGGTCATGTCCCGGAGATGCCGCATGCGAACGCTGGACTGGTCCCCGGCGAGATCGACCAGGACCGGTTCGCCGTCTTCGAATCGAAGGCCCAACTCCAGGTCGAAAGGGCACGAGATCTCCACCAGACGAGCCTCGTGGTCCACGACCGCCGGGCAGTAGGTGACGGACTTGGCGTGCTGCGGAGGGACGCCGGGAGCCTGCGTGATCGGCTGCGGCGCCTCCCAGATGAACAACGCGGACTCCGACTGGAGCACCCACCCTACCTCGACTACCTGCTTCGCCGGCTTGTCCGCCAGCCCGCGAAGCCGTGCCAACACACCCATAGCCCTTCCGCCTCAGGAATAGTATAGGTCCTGCGGCCGGTCACCATCGCCAAGCCGCGCGGGTCCCTGTCCTTCTTGAACGAAGGACGCCGCTGGACTCCTTTCCGACGTGCAGGGTCTGGGGTGAGCCGCTATCCTCGCGAAGCGCCGTCCTGCTCTGGATCGGCCGCGGACGCTTCCGCGCGGGTTGCTTCCATCCACAATTCGAAGTTGCTCTCCATCCCTGTCGCCTCCCCTCACTGTCCCTCTGGCTGGTATGGCCGCGTCGGTACTGCCCACCTGGACTTTGGAACAACGGTCGAAGCCGAATTGTCGTGAGAGTGAGCCGCAGAACGAAATCCGTTCAAAGAGAAGCAGCCACGCGGCAGCCGCGATGAGTACACTGTGTGAAGGGTCGGCGGCACGACCGCCTGAGCCCGCTGCATGCACTATTCCGCGATTGCCGGTCTGCTCCCGTCTCCTCTCCGCCGGCACATTCTCCATTTCGAGTCGGAGATCGGGCGAGCCGTCGAGACCTTTGCCAGGACTCTGGCCCCCGGCGCGCGGGTGCTCGACGCCGGCGCCGGCGAGGGACAATACAAGCGCTTCTTTGCCGCGCATCGCTACGTCGGCGTCGATCTCGGCATCGGCGACTCAGGCTGGAACTACCGCTCGCTCGACACGGTCGCCGATCTCGAGCGCCTCCCACTGGCCGACGGCTGTTTCGATGCCGCCCTGAACGTCGTCACGCTCGAGCACGTTCGCGAGCCCAAGCGCGTCCTGGCGGAGATGGCGCGCACGCTCAAGCCGGGAGGTCAGCTTCTCCTGATCGTGCCGCACGAGTGGGAAATCCACCAGGCTCCTCACGACTACTATCGCTACACCCGTCACGGTGTCGACTACCTGCTCGGCGAAGCCGGTTTTGACGCCCGCGACATCCGCCCCGTCGGAGGATACTTCCGCCTACTGGCCCGCCGCCTGCTGAACGGGTTACAATTCTTTGTAGCAGGGCCTCGCTGGATCGGCTTCCTTCCCGCCGCCCTTTTTCTGGTTCCACCGGCGCTCCTTTTGCCCTTTTTCGATCGTTTGGACCGGGACCGCCATTTCACACTCGGCTATATATGCAAGGCAATCAGGCGTTCGTAGGAACGCATCAGGCAACTGTGGACAACGACGCCCACAACCACGCGCCGCTTGACGGCGTCATCGTCGCCGACAAGCCGGCAGGATGGACGTCGCACGACGTCGTCAACCGGCTGCGGCGCATCGCCGCCACCAGGAAAGTCGGACACCTCGGGACGCTCGACCCGCTGGCGACCGGGGTACTGCCGCTGGTCGTCGGCCGCGCCACCCGTCTGGCGCAGTTCTTCACCGGCAACGAAAAGATCTACGAGGCCGTCATCCGCTTCGGCTGGGCGACCGATACCTACGATTCCGAGGGCGAACCGGTCGGCCCGAAGACCGAGCCGCACGTTTCCCGCGACCGGCTCGATCTCGTGCTCGATCGCTTTCGCGGGACGTTCTCCCAGGTTCCCCCGCCGGTTTCCGCAAAGAAGGTCGGCGGCGTTCCAGCCTATAAGCTCGCGCGCCGCGCTCAGCCGGTCAACCTTGCGCCCATCAACGTGATCGTGCATTCTCTCGAAGTCCTGGACGCGACGCCGGAGACGGTCCGGCTTCGAGTCCACTGCGGCGCGGGCACGTATCTGCGCTCGATCGCGCACGACCTCGGGCAGATTCTCGAGTGCGGCGCGCACCTGGAATCGCTGCGCCGGACCCGGTCAGGCGACTTCGCGGTGGAGCAGGCGCGCACGCTCGACGAGTTGTCCGTCCTCGCCGGCGAAGGCCGGTTGGCGGAAGCTCTTCTTCCGGCGGCGGCTTTGCTGCCGGGGTTTTCCACCCAAGTGGTAGACGCCGTCACCGAGGGACGCATCCGCCAGGGCCGGGATTTTGCGGTCTCTCCCTTCCGGCCCAACCGGGAAGCGCGCCACGTGAAAGCGGTCTCCCAATCGGGCGCGCTGATCGCCATCGGAGAGCTGAAACTGGCCAATGTCTGCCACCCCCTGGTTGTCCTGTAGACTGCTTCAGCGGGCCGAAACATGAAATGCGCTTTGTTTGGTATCCTATACGATGGAGTATTGGTAGCTATGGCATTCAACGCGGGCGCTCAAGTGGAGCACCCTAAGTACGGTCTGGGACAAGTGCAGTCCCGGAACGACGAACGCATCGTGATCAAGTTTGATGACCACGGCGAGAAGAAGTTTGTCACGCCTATGGTCGAAGGGTCGCTGAAGAAGAGCGACCGCCAGCCCCCAGCCGAGAAGCGCGCGAGCCGGGCCAAAAAGGCCAAGGCCACACCCGCCGCTTGATGAATCCCCGAACAGGACGAAACGCTTGAACGCCAGACAGAAGCGAATGTTTGAGGACGCCCGGAAGCGGAACCCCAATATCAAAATGCCTACGGAGGGCGCGGTCACGGAGTTGACCGACGAAGACCTCAACCGCATCAAACAAGGGGTGGGCGACAAGAGTCCGCGATTCGGATCCGGAGAAGGAAAGTCGGACGCCGGGGACGGCGAGCCGGCTCCTCCCCCCGCGGGAACGATCGTCAAGTATTTTCCGGAGAAAGGCTTCGGGTTTATCCGTCCCGACGACGGAAGCCGCGACGTCTTCTTCCACGTCACGCGCCTGGCCGAGGGTGCGCCCGAAGATCTGGTTCCCAATCGCCGCGTGCAATACGACGTGGACTACGACCGCACCGGCAAGATGCAGGCCACCAACCTCCGCGTGGTCGCGGCAGAGGCGACGTAGCCCGCCGCCGCGGATGTACCTGCCCCCGCACTTCGAAGAGACCCGGCTTCCCGTTCTGCATCAACTGATGCGAGACGCCCCACTGGCGGTCGTCGTCACCCTGACGCCGGCCGGTCTGACGGCCAACCACATTCCGCTGGAACTCGATCCGGATGCGGGACCCTACGGAGCGCTGCGCGGGCATGTCGCGCGGGGCAATCCGATGTGGCGCGAGCCGGCGTCCGATGTGGAGGCGCTGGCGATCTTTCAGGGCCCGCAAAGCTACATCTCGCCCTCGTGGTACGCCTCCAAGCAGGAGCACGGCCGAGTCGTGCCTACCTGGAACTACATGGTGGTGCACGCATCCGGGCCGCTGCGGATCATCGACGACACGGTCTGGCTGCGGGCATTGGTCGAACGTCTCACCCAGCGGCACGAAGAGCGGCAGCCTCAGCCCTGGCAGGTCTCCGATGCCCCGGCTGAGTTCATCGAGAAACAGCTCACCGCCATCGTCGGCATCGAGTTGCCGATCCGGAAGCTCGAAGGAAAGTGGAAGGTGAGCCAGAACCGGCCCGCGGCGGATCGCGATCGCGTGGCCGCGGCTCTCCGCGACTCCGATTCTCCCGGCCTCCGCGCCATGGCCGATCAAGTCGAAAGTCGAGATCAGCAGCCGTGAAAAATTGGGTCGCGGTAGGGACGGTCATCACTGGCCGCCCCCCGCGCAGATCCGTGCGAGCGCCTCTAACTCTAACGCACACGGCTCCTGCCTTGGATACGAGCGTCGAAACGCACGCTGGGATAAGGATGTAGGATTTGGGGTCTTGGCACCCACCGTTGAACCACCTTGTGGAACCAACTCCACGTCGGTCGCTGCTGACTGCGCCGCCGGAGC
>CAZGUX010000290.1:0-51822 GCA_964529305.1 uncultured Solibacteraceae bacterium
ACGCCGCGCTGGGGGCGGGGGGCGTCTGGGTGGGGGGGCAGGTACCGCCCCCCCCCCCGCGGGCTGCCGCCCGCGGCCCAGTAGGTTATCCTTGAAAACGGCCATTCGCCCCAAGGAGACTCCCCTTTGATCGTTGATTGCCATACCCACGTCATGTGGTACCCCGACCACCTCAGCGAGCGGTACGCGGACGAGGCGCTTGCCTCCAAGCTGGTGAAGCTGAAACGCTCCGGAGGCCTCGCCTATTCCGCTAATCTCGACAAGCATTCCTACGACTCCAAGCCGGACGATCATTGGAAGGCATCGGCCACCGCGGACAAGGTGGTGGTGTTCGGACTCCAGGCCAAGGCGTGCGGGCTTTGGGTGCCGAACGAGATCATCGCCGACTACCAAGAGCAGCATCCGGAAAAGGTCGAAGGATGGGCGTCAGTGGACCCGACGCAGCCGGACTGCGTCGAGCAACTCGAGCACTGCGTCCAGACGCTGAAACTCCGCGGCCTGAAGTTAGGGCCGGTCTACCAGCACTTCGACCCGCAGGACCGGCAGCATTGGCCGCTGTTCCGCAAGGCGCAGCAACTCGGCATTCCGATCATGTGGCACCAGGGGACCACGTTCCCCAGCCAGGCCAAGCTCAAGTGGGGCCTTCCGCTGCAACTGGAAGACATCGCCATGGACTTCCCGGATCTGAAGATGATCATTGCCCACTTTGGCCATCCCTGGGAAACGGACACGTTCGTCCTGATTCGCAAGTGCCCCAACGTCTACACCGACAACAGCGCCGTCCACTATCGTCCGTGGCGGTATTGGCAGGCTATGGCGACCGCGATGGAGTACGGCGTGGAGACCAAGATCCTGCTGGGCTCGGACTTCCCGTCGGGAACGGTCGATAACGTGATCAACGGGCTGCGCAACGTCAACCAGATCGTCGAGGGCACCAACCTTCCCAAGGTGTCCAAGGAGATCCAGGACATGATCATTTACGAGAACTGGAAGGCGTTCTTCCCGTACTGGGCGTAGCCGGTGGCGCCGGGCGACAAAAAACGTCGCCCGGCGCCACTTGGCCTTAGAATTTCACTTTGGGGGCGACCCTCGAGGCGGGGTCGGTCTTGAAGTAGGCGTCGTCCTTGCGCTGGAAGCCGCTGAGGGAGGCGATGATGTTGTTCGGGAACAGCGCCAGTTGCGTGTTGTACTTCTGAACGGTCTCGTTGTACTTGCGGCGCTCCACCGCGATGCGATTCTCGGTTCCGGCCAATTCATCCTGCAGCCGCAGGAAGTTCTCGTTCGATTTGAGCTGCGGATAGTTCTCCACCACCACCAGCAGGCGGCTGATGGCGCCATCGAGTTGGGTGTTGGCCGCCATCTTCTCGGCGGGAGTGCGGGCCCCGCCCAACGCGGCGCGCGCATTCGCCACGGACTCGATCACGGTCTTTTCCTGGGAGGCGAAGCCTTTCACCGTCTCCACCAGGTTGGGAATCAGGTCGGCCCGTCGCTGGAGGGCAATGTCGACGTTGGCCCAGGCCGCATCGATCGCCACCGAGTCCACCGCAATCTGGTTCCGCACGGAAACGAACTGGCCTCCGAAGATAAACAGGGCCAGCACCAACACACCGGCAACAATCAGTAGGACTTTCATGCGTTTTCTTTAGTATCTCCCGGACGGGCAGGGGATTTCTCCAGCCGGTCCACCGCGCCGATGATCACCGCGATCTGTTTCAGGTAGTCCGAGAACAGAGCGCGCGGGTTGCCGGCGCCGGGCTTCCCTTTTCCGTCGCGCAGATCCAGTAACGCCTCGAACGGCGCCGGGTCGAAGCCGAAGGCGGCCGCGCCCTGCCGCACGGTCTCGCGCTTGTGCATATCCGGGGTGAAGCCATGCAAGGCCAGAGCGTGGCGGAGCAGGACACAGAAGGTCGACACGGAGTCCGCCAGAAGGCGGTGAAGCAACTCGGGATCGGACAAGACCGCGGAGGCTTTCTGGCGCAGGCGCAGAAGCTTGGCTCGCAGTTCATGTTCCACCTGGGCCCGGTAGAACGAATCGTCCACGACGAGGTTGGACACGACATCGTTGCCGAACAGGATCTTGTGCTGGCGAGTGATGTCGTGAAACTCGATGGGGAAGCAGTCCGTCGAGGTTCGCACCTCCTCCTCGCTCAACAGAAGCGGCGCGGGGTGGCCCTGATCCCGCCACCAGCGGAAGACGGATTCGGAGTCCTCCAGTTCCCGCGGGGTGATCTCCGACAGGACACAGAGGATATTCAGGTCGCTAAATCGGGAATCGTTGTCACCGACCGCGGCCGAGCCGTAGAGCACCACCGAGATCAGTTTGCCATTGTGCGCCTGCTCGAGCCGGCCCACGAGCTTTTGGAGTATTTTCTCCATCGAATTACCTGCGGAACTCGTCCTTCTGGAGTCCGATCTTGTCGGACGGAATGGCCTGGAACCCGCGCAGGAAGCCGGCGAAATCGGGCTTCAGCCGGAAATCTTCCTTGGCCCGGTCGAAGAAGGCGGAATCCTCGGCCACGAAATTGTCGCCGATATCGATCGACCTCTCATGGCCGCGCGTGCGAAGACGGAGCCAGCTTCCATCGTGAGCCCCCTTGCCGGCGATGACGTTGCGGCGGACGCGCGTTCCGTCGGGAGGCACGCCCTTGTCACCGGCCAGGTACGGGTCGATGGTCTTCAGCAGAGGGTAGCGTTCGCTATAAGGCGGCTGGCGGTAGTTCATCTCCTCCAGACGGTCCTTCATGGTCTTGTAGACCATGTTTCGCCACACGGGCCGCGGGTCGGTGCCGCGCGCGTCGATGTCGACGGCCGGATCGCAGTCGATGAAGACGTTGTTCTCCACCAGATTGTCCCGGCCGCCTCCAACGAAGGCGGCGCGCTGGCATTTGAAGAAGACGTTGCCGAACACTTCGACGCCGCTGGCGCAATCATCCAGGTAGACGGCCATCGTGCCGATGGGGAGCTTGCCGCCTTCGCTGAGCCCGGTGTGATGGAAGTAATTGTGACGCACGCGGTTGCCGCGCTCGGTCCAATCCCGTCCGAGGTAGAAGGCGCCCGCGTCGGCCGTTTCCAGACAGACATGATGGATCTCGTTGAACTCGATCAGGTGCTCGTTGCCGTTCAAGAGGATCGCGTTGTGGGGGCTGTCGTGGATGTGATTGTTGCGGACCGCGTGCCCCACGCCGGTCAGCCGGATGCCGGGCTGATAGGTGCGCGACCAGTCGGCGATGTGGTGAATGTCGTTATTGCGCGCCTCGTGCGACGCGGCGGTGAGGGTCTTGCGGTCGCCGCCTTCGAGGATGATCCCCGAATCGCCGGCCTGGTAGACATCGTTCGACTCGACCACGTGCCGGCTGCCGTTGCGCACCACGATACCGTGATTGCCGACGTTGCGTACGGTACAGCCTTGCACGCGCACCTGCTCGCCGCCCTCGATGTCGATACCGCTCGCCCGCCCGGCCTCGAAGGTCAGACCGCGAACCCGAACGTGCGAGACGCCGTTCATGGCGATGAACGGCTTGTCGAGAACGGAAACCAGCGCTTCGTTGGTTTTCAGATCCGCGGGCGGCCAGAAGTAGAGGATCCGGCGCGCGGCGTCCACGTAGTATTCCCCGGGCTGGTCGAGTTCCTCGAGGACATTGAGGAAGTAGAATCGCTGGCCGGTCCGGAACCCGTAGTGGCCGTAGGGCGGCTTCGTGGTGACCAACCGCTTGGCCGGGTCAATGGTGTCGATCTCCTCGTAGGAGTTGGCCCAATCCCAGGCCCGATAGCCGTGGACCCAGATGTTGGCGGTTTCGGCCCAGCGCCTCGCGCGGTCGCCTTCGTAGTAGAAGCCCTTCTTCAGATCGCCGATCATGCGGCCATGGTCGTCGTCGTGCTGTTCGAGGTCGCCGGTGCCGGTGATTTTGGTGAAACCGGTATCCGGCCAGCGGGCGACGGTCTGGCGTTTGTTCTGGAAGAACAGTTCCAGGTGGGAAGGCCGAACGTCGCGGCCGAAGCCTCGGGACGAGAAGCCTCCGGGCTCGGTGATGCCCAACTTCTTGAGGTCGGCTTGTTTGATCGCCTTGCGGGCCTGCAATCCCAGGCGAAGGTACACGTTGGGGTCGCCGACTCCGGACCAGCCTGTGACTTTCCTGCCCCCGATGAGGCGGGGCTTCTCGTTGGGATAGGCGGCAAACACGACGGGAGCCTCAGCCGTGCCGCTGTCCTCGCTCGCCAGGGCAAAGGGTTCGGTGCGAAAGTAGTCCCCCGCGCGGATCAGAACCTGGACTCCTCCCGCCGGAAGCGGGCCCTGTTTGCGGAGAGCGCGAACGGCGTCGCGAGCCCGTTCGAGCGTCGCGAACGGGCCGTCCTTTTTGTTCTTCGCGGGCTGATCCAACTTCCCGGACCAGGCGTCATTGCCGTTCACGGCCACGTAAAGCGTGAGGGGTTGGGCGGCCGCGCACACGACGGAGACAAAGAGAAACACGACCAGGGCTTTCATGGGGCCTCGACGACACCAGTGTAGCGAAGGGCGGCACCGCACGCCCCGGGCCGCCAGGGGTCACGCACGGCAGAACCAGGAGTGCCGCGGCGCGCGGTACCGGACGGCCAACTCCGGCGTTTCGATGCGCCGGTGCTGCTGTACCTTCGAGTCGAGACACTTTTCCAGGACGCCGCTGACCAGGAGCGTCCGCTCCACCGGGTACGGAGCCACGCCGGTGGCGATCATCTCTTCGATGCCGGAGGCCAGGCACGCCGAGTACGTCACGTTCGGCCCGGGGCCCATGAAGTACAGGGTGGATTCGATCTTCCCGTTGACGCGAGCGGCGAAGGTGAAATCGGCGACTACCCCGTTCAACCACAGCAGCGACGAACGCAATCCGTCGCGGTGCTCGATCAGGTAGGCGGCGGGGCTTTTGGCCAGGCGCGGCATCTCTCCGTTTCGGACCAGGTCCTGGGTGCGGCCGTCCAGAATGCTGAGCCCCTGCATGGACGCCGAGCGCGACAACGCGGCTTCGAGCAGTCGCTCCGACCACAACCCGTCTTTTCCCGCCTTCCAGACGGCATCGCCCTCGATCAACTGGACGGATTTGACTCCGGCCTCGCCGCCCTTGCGCCGCTCGATCATGCCTTGGAGCCCTTCCAGGGCGTGAAAGTCGTGAGCGTCGGACCCTCCGGTGCCGACGATCAAGGCTTCGTCCATCGTGGCGTCGTACGGAATCTCCAGGGAGGGCAGCCTCCAGGTGACCGGAACCGACGAACCGGCCAGCATGGGAAAGCGAAGTTCGCGGGAGGCCTCGACCATCTTCCGGGCTTTGTCGAAGCTGTAGGAGAGGTGCTTGTCGTTGAAGACCGGAACGGCGCGCCCGTCCTTGCGGAAGACGTCGACCACCTGCTGGAAGAGTTCGTAGCGCGGATAGAGCTTCTGGCCCTTTTCGTTGCTCGGATACTCGCCGTGTTCGCAGATGATGAGGACCGCATCCACGGCCAGGCGGTCGCCGCCCCGGCGGAGGGCTTCGGCCACGGTGGGATAGACGGTGAGGCCGAACTGCGCGGCCCGCTCCTGGCTTTGGTCCCCCTTGGGCTTCTGGTCGACGTAGAGGCTGACGACCTCGACGTTCGGCTTGTGCCAGCGGCCCTCGCGGGGATAGCCGACGGTAAACCGGTCGCCGATGTGCTGGGCATGTGACAGATAGGTCCAGATCGACCCGATGATCGCCACCTTCTTTGGAGGTCCGGAGGTGGGCCGGGCCCGGTGATGCGTGGAGGAGGCCGGCAGCGAACGGGCGCCCCAATAGAAGGATTCCTTGGGGGCTTGATACCGGACGGCCAGATGCGGGGTCTCGATGCGGCGCTGCCCCTGCCACAGCGATTCGACGCCGGCGGCGGTGAGACCGGTGGTCAGCAGCGTGCGTTCGACGGGATAGGTGGGCTTGCCAGTGAGAAACATCTGTTCCACGGCATAGGTGAGAGGGTTGAAGAAGGGAGCTTCGGTGCCACCGTTGCCGGCGCCGCGGCCCGGCAGGTACATGTATGTGGAGACGATGTCCTTGCGGCCCTTCAGCCGCGCGGCGAAGTGGAAGGGACTGGCCAGGCCTTCGAGCAGGAGCATCGTGGCTTTGAGGCCACTGGTGTATTCAATGCGGTATGCAACGGGATTGGGCACGAGCGGGGGGATCTGGTCCAGCGAAGGCCGGACGTGGTTGAATCCTTTTCGCCCCGGCGCCAGATCGTGGCTGCGGCAGAGACAGGCGTCGAACAACTCCATGTCCCAGCCGCCCGCGGCGAATGACCCGGCACGCAGGGCCTTCCAGACACCGTCACCGCGAACCGCGTGAACCGAGGCGACCCCGGTCTCTCCGCCGCGCCGACGTTCCACCATGCATTGCATGGCTTCCAAGGTGTGGATGTCGTAGCCGTCGATTCCTCCCACGCCCAGGCAGATGGCCTCTTCGACGTCCGCGCCCATGGGTATTTCAACGTCGGGCATACGAAACGCGAGCGACACCGAGGAGCCGGCCATGAAGGGAAAGCCCATGCGCCGCGCGGTCTCCACCATTTCCAGGGCCCATTCCCACTTCCACGAGAGATGCTTGTCGTTGAAGACCGGGACGGTCTTGCCGCTTGATTTGAAGACGTCGACGATCTGGCGGAAGAACTCGTAGCGCGGGTAGAGAGTCTGGCCCTTCTCGTTGACCGGGTACTTTCCGTGTTCGCCGATCAGGAGGACGCCATCCACCGCCAGGCTGCTGCCTCCGAGAGTGAGGGTCTCGGCGATGGTCGGGTAGATCTTCATCGAGGGGAAGCGGCGTGCGCGCTCGCGGCTGAGATCGCCCGGCCCGAACTGATCCACGTAGAGAGACACGACGTCCATTTCGGGACGGTGATGGCGGCCGTCCCAGCCGTAGCCTTCGAGGAATCGGTCGACGATGTGCTGCGCGTGCGACCACTTGCGGTATTCGGTGACGACGGCGGCGAGTTTGGGCCGCCGGGCGGGAGAGCGCTGCGCGGCCAATACGGCCGGGGCGCCGGCGATCAGATGTCTGCGCGAGATTCGATCAGGTGACACGAGGTTGTCCTTTGGATACAAGCGCGATTATCCCAAATCCGGCGGCCGGTCGCGGCGGGGGGACGTCCAGCGCGAAATGTTGTGCAGAACGAAGCCAATTCTGAGTGGAAGCGGCTGATTCTACAGGTTTGTTCATTGGCTTCGATTGGCTTCGGTTGAGTGTGGCTCGTCCAGCATCGATGGAGAAGGGTTGGCATACCCAGCCAAAGAATATCGCAGTGTCAAGGAGGAGCCAATTTCCGAAACCTGCAAAGTACCTATTCCGGGTGACTTAGAAATTAGAGACTGTTGTGATCCACCACGCCGCGCAGGAACCAAAGTTCCCCTGCACGCTGGAAGCGTGCGCTACCAGCCAATCCAAGTGCAAACGGACCCAGGGGCGCGCTAAAGCGCGCCGCGGGCTGAAGACCCGCCCCACTTTAGGAGACACAAGTCCTCTTGACGGCGTGCCAAAGGTGCCGCATAATTCGGGTGTAGGCGAAGATAAGGCGAATATCAAAATGGCGTCCGAAGCTCTCGCGGCTGTCCTGAAAGGACGCTATGCCGCTGATTTTTCATGGCGTTACCTCCCTGGCCAGGAGGACGAACCCGATTGTCTTCCGACCGGCATTCCAGAGATCGATTCCTTAACCGGAGGACTGCCACGAGGAGGGATCACCGAGATTACGGGACCGATGTCGTCCGGCCGGACGAGCGTGCTGGACGCCGCCCTGGCACGAGCTACGGCGGACGGCGAATCCTGCGCGCTGGTCGATTGCGACGACCGGTTCGACCCGGTTTCGGCGGAAGCCGCCGGGGTCCGGCTCGACCGGTTGGTGTGGGTGCGCTGCGGCGAGAATGCGGAGCACGCCCTGCGAGCCGCCGATTTGCTGCTACAGGGGGGCGGCTTCGGATTTATTGCCTTCGATTTGGGCGATACGCCGTCGCGTACGGCGCGGCGGATTTCGTTGACGTCGTGGTATCGCTTCCGGCGGGCGATCGAGAATACACGCACCGCGATGGTCGTGGTGGGGTTGGAGCCCTACGCCCGCCAATGCGCGTCGCTGGCGCTCGAGTTCCGGCGCGGCCGCACGGTCTGGACCGGATCGCCAGAGGGGGCGCACCTGCTGACGAGCATGGAGATTCAGGTGGAACGCCGCAAGCCGGCGGGGAACGCCAGGCAGGCCGCCGTGGAAGTACCGGCCTTCGCGGCATAGCGGCCAAGGGGTAAGCATGATGTTCGCCTGTCTCATCGCGCCGGGCGCGGCCGCCTCCAAGTGCGTGGAAGCCATTTCGCCGCGCTATGAGGAAGTCGACGATAACACGGTGGTGGTCGACATCCGCGGGCTCGGGCGTCTCTATGGCCCGCCGCAGCAGGTGGCCGAGACCCTGCGGGCGGCCGCGAACCACGCCGAGGCGCGCGTAGGGGTAGCCGTCAATCGCGAAGCGGCCATCCACGCCGCGCGCGGCTTTCGCGGCGTCACGGTTCTGGAAGCGGGAGAGGAAGCCGGACGATTGGGCGGCCTGGCCGTGGAGTTACTGGACCCCTCGCCGGAACTGCTCGCCACCCTCGATTGCTGGGGCATCCGGACGTTTCGCGACCTGGCGCAACTGCCGGAAATCGGGCTCGCCGAGCGGCTGGGGCAGGAAGGGGTCCGGCTGCAAAAGCTGGCCCGCGGCGAGGCGCTGACGCCGCTTCAGCCGGTGGAGGCCGAACTCTCCTTTGCCGCTTCCACGGAACTGGATCATGAAGTCGATTCGCTGGAACCGCTGTCGTTCGTACTGGCGCGGCTGCTTCAAGACGTCTGCGCACGATTGGAGTCGCACGCGCTGGCGGCGTTAGTCATCCGGGTGGTTTTGCAGCTTGAAGACCGCGGGCTTCACACGCGGGAACTGAAACTGCCGGTGCCGATGGCCAATCCGCGGACGTTTCTCAAACTGCTGCAACTGGATCTGGCCGCGCATCCGCCCTCGAAGGCGGTGATCGGGGTCACGGTGGAGATGGAGCCGGCCAAACCACGTTCCACGCAGGAAGGCCTGTTCACTCCTCCCACGCCCGAACCGGAGAAGCTGGAACTGACGCTGGCGCGTCTGACGGCGCTGGTGGGCGAAGGCAACGTCGGCTCGCCCAGAACGATCGATACGTATCGGCCCGGCGCATTCGAGATGACGCGTCCGCTGCCGCCGCACCGCTCGAAGCGGAGAGCCACGCCTTCCGTTCTGCTGGCCTTTCGCGTGTGCCGGCCGCCGATTCCGGCCCAGGTTCGCATGGCCGATGGACAGCCCGTCTCCGTGCAGGCGCGGGGGGTTCGGGGCAACGTCGTTTCCTGCGCCGGGCCCTGGCGGACTTCGGGCGACTGGTGGACTCCCAACGCCTGGGCTCGCGATGACTGGGATATCGCGTTAAGCGATGGGGCGCTGTACCGCCTGTTCAGCGAGCACTCTTCGGGGCGGTGGTTTGTGGAGGGACGGTACGACTGAAGGAATACGGCCGAAGCGCCGGGCGACAAACAACGTCGCCCGGCGCCACTTTAGCGAACGAACTCGAACTGTACCCGCTTCGACACGATGCCGGCCTCGTAGCCCATGTCGATCAATTTCTGCGCCGCCACGGGTACGTCTTCACCACAATCGAGCGTATGGTGGTTGACGTACATGCCGACGAATTTCTGCGCCAGTTGCGGATCCATGTCGCGCGCGAACTGCAACGCGTACGATAACGCTTCGTCATGGTTGTCCAGAGCGTATTGAATGCTCTCCCGCATCATGCGGCAGCATTCGCTCTTGACCTCGTCCGAAAGGCTGCGCAGCAGGATATTGCAGCCGAGCGGCAGCGGCAGATTGTATTTGCCCTTCCACCAGCGGCCGAGATCCACGACGCGATGAAAGCCCGTCCGGCTGTACGTTAATTGGGCTTCATGGATGATCAGGCCCGCGTCCACGGTTCGCTCCCGCACCGCGTCCAGAATCTTATCGAACGGCACGACCACGGCTGTAAAATCAGGTTCGAACAGCTTCAATGCCAGGTAGGCGGAGGTCATCGTGCCCGGAATTGCGATCTTCTTCCCCTTCAGATCATCCATTTCCATGGGGCGTATGGCCACGAGCATGGGGCCGTAGCCATCGCCGATGCTCGATCCGCTGGCCATCACGACGTATTTGTCGGCGACATAGGGATAGGCGTGGTAGGAAATCGCCGACAGCTCATACAACCCCTCGACGGCTTTACGATTGAGCGTTTCAATGTCTTCGAGGACGTGGCGGAAGGTCACTTTGGACGACCGGATCTTGCGAGTCGCCAGCGCATAGAACATGAACGCATCATCGGAATCCGGGCTGTGCGCACTGACAATTTCGGTTGGCGAGGCGGCCATAGGAGTTGAGGGAAGACCTTACTCTAGCACACCCGCTCGCGGCGAAATCGGCTGGAAATGGTCACTCCAGTTCCAGGTACGAATCCCCGGAACTTTACAGAACGGAGGTTGCTCTTAACAGCCGGCGCCGGCGAGTCGCAGCCTAGCCACAACCAGGCCTTCACCTGTGGCAAAAGAGCCACACTTGATTGACCGCAAGATATACTAAATAAAGTACTTAACTTTCTAATTCCGTTTTGTTACACTTAGCGATTAGAATCCAGTCGATCGATGAACCTTCATTTGGAGCGATCCATTGCTTTTTGAGACCACTCTCTCCCGGTCGGCCGAAGCCCGGGGTGTGGGACTGCACAGTGGCGTCCCTGTTCGGATTCGGATCTCCCCCGCGCCGGTTTCGACCGGAATCGTCTTCGTTCGCACGGACCTGGACCGTTTCCCGATTCCCGCCAGTTGGCGCAACGTCACGCGTGTCAGTTATGCGACGTCGCTGATGCGGCAGGGGGTCCTGATCTCGACGACCGAGCACCTGCTGAGCGTGTTTTACAGCATGGGCATCGATAACGCCTACGTCGAGATCGACAACCTGGAAGTGCCGATCCTGGACGGCAGCGGCCTGCCGTTTGTCGATCTGATCGCGGAAGCGGGCATCCGGTGCTACCGCCGAAAGCGGCGCTATCTGCGGATCCGGCGTCCGGTGACGGTGGAAGACAAAGGCAAACGGATCACGATCCAGCCCGACGAATCATTTCGGCTGACCTGCGACATCGAGTTCAGGCACCCGATGGTGGGAGGCCAGTCGTTGGAAATGGAAGTGACGCCGGAGAACTACGCCCTCCACATCGCTCCGGCCCGGACGTTCGGCTTTTCGTACGAACTGGACCAGATGCGGAATATGGGCCTGATCCGGGGCGCTTCGCTCGAGAACGCGGTGTGCTTCGATCGGGAATCGGTCCTGAATCCCGAAGGACTGCGGTTTCCCGACGAGCCCTGCCGTCACAAAGCGCTTGATCTGATTGGGGATCTGGCCCTGGTGGGGCGGCCCCTGTTAGGGCATGTGATCGCGGAACGAGCGGGCCACGCGATGCATGTCGCCCTGGTCGCCCGCATCATGTCCGATCCCAGCCTGTACGAGATCCTGACCTACGACCAGATTGAGAGCCGGTTGGCGCTGGTGTCCTGAGAACCCGATTTCCGCCGGAATCGGGTCTTGCCGGGCAAACCTTTCCTGGGCTATCCTCGTAGACATAGTCAAATTAGCTTGAGGAGGCTAATTCAGATGAAGAAACTGTTTCTTTCCGGTGTGATGTCTCTGTCGTTGCTGGCCGCGGGCGCTTCCGCGGCTTCGTGGACGGGTTACATCAGCGACGAAGCCTGCGCCAAGAAGGATGCGGCAAAGGCGGAGAGCGATGCCCACGCGGGCTGCGCGGGTGGATGCGCCAAGAAGGGCGCGACGCTGGTGCTGGTCTCGGGTGGAAAGATCTTCCAACTCAGCGATCAGGAAAAGGCCAAGCCGCATGCCGGCCACAAAGTGACGGTGGATGGCAAGCTGAAGGGCGAAACCATCACGGTCAAAGATATCAAGATGTAGTTTCCACTTCCGAAAGGGAGTGTCACTCAAAGGGCGGGGTAGCTATTGCAGCTTACCCCGCCCTTCGACTTTCCAGACCACTTCCACTTCCCCGTTCCTGACGCCGTACAGGTGCTCGTGCAGATTCACGGCCACGCAGACGTGGTTGGGGATCACGTTGACCTTGTCGCCCACGCTGAACTCGCGGCCGGCTTTGCGGATGTCGACGTAGCCGTGCTCCTCGTTCATGGAGTGGAAGACGCACTCGGGCGCTTCGACAATGCGGCCGAAGCCCGGTTCGCCCGAGAGCACGCGATCGGAGGAGAATGTCTTGGACCCGCCGTCAATGATCATCTGGCCGGGGCGTGCGGTGGAGACCACGGTGGCCAGGATGGAGGCGGCACAATCGTCCAAGGAGCACCCGCCGCTACGCACGGTGTTGCCGTCGTTGAAGCAGTAGGTTCCCGGGCGGATTTCGTTCAAGCCCTGCACGAGATGAGAGTGAAAGAGAGTGGGGGTGGAGCCGCCGCTGACAATCTTCACCTCCAGGCCGTGCCGTTTCAGCAGCTCGAGACAGCCGCGGAGGGTTTGGCCGAGTTCCCGCAGCGCCGCGTCGGTGTCCACACCCTGCATCTTGAGGTGGCCGGGATAGAACGTGATGCCCTCGAACTCCAGCCTGGGCAAGCGGTCGATGTTCTGGACCAGGGTGAGGAGTTCCTCTCCGGGGGTAACGCCGACGCGCCCGAGGCCGACATCGATTTCGGCCAGAACGCCAAAGTTGACCTGGGCGGCGCGGGCGGCGTCGGACAACTGCCGTGCGGCGAAGACGCTGTCGAGAGCCACGGTCACCCGGGTCTTCCGCGCGACGTCGGCCAGGCGGCGCAGCTTGGACTGGCCGATGACAGGATAGGCCACCAGCAGATCGGGCGTGCCGGACGCGATCATGACTTCCGCTTCGCCGACCTTGGCCACCGTGAGGCCGGAAGCGCCGGATGCAAGTTGCCGCCGTCCGATGGCGGGGGTCTTGTGCGTCTTGGTATGAGGCCGCAGCCGCAGATCGTGATCGCGCGCGTATTGGGCGGTGCGCGACAGATTCCGCTCGAAGATGTCGAGATCGATCAGGAGGGCGGGCGTCTCGAGTTCGGAAATGTGCATGCGGATTATTTGGGAACTTCGCGGCCCATGGAGCGGTAGATGCCTTCGATCAAGTCAATGTTTTCCTTGGCCTTCTTGTGGTTCGCGTCGTAGGTCAGGGTTTGGCGGAATTGCCGCAGGGCGCCCGGATACTTGCGCATCGGCGGCAGTTGGGCGTTGTTCATGAGGGAGTCGCCGTACGCGAAGTGAGCATTGGCCAGAGCCGTCTTCACCTCGGCGTCTTTCGGCTTGACCTTGGCTTCGGTTTCGAGCGCGGCGATGGCTTCGTCGAACTTGCCTTCCTTGATTTTCTTGTTGGCGTCGGTGACTTTGGGGTTGGCCGCGTAGGCGAGAATCGCGAAGAACGCGGCCGGCAGGAGCCATTTTGGGGTCATGAACCATATTCTATCAACGGGGCCCTCTTGGAAAGTCGCAGGGAGCAACCTCAGCCAAGCGTAGACTTATTTAAGTCGCCACGGTACGATGGTTCCATGAAGTCCGCTTCCATCCGAACGTCGATCGATCTGCCCCGGGATCTCCATCGGCGACTCCACGAAGTCGCGGCCCGCAAAGGATGTTCCGCGCGCCAGATCATCCTCGCGAGTATCGAACAGGCCATTGAACAAGCGGAACCCACGCGTCCCTCCCGCCGGCTCCGTCTGGATCCGCCGTTGATTCCAGCCCGCGGCAGACGCATTGATCTTACGAGCGAACAGATCTATGAACTTGTTGAGCTTCCCTGACATCAATGTCTGGCTGGCCGTTGCCGCTGGCGGACACGTCCACAGGGCGGCCGCCCGGCGATGGTGGGAATCGGCGAAGGGCATCATTGCCTTTTCCCGGATGACACAGACGGGCTTTCTCCGCTTGATGACGACAGCCGCGGCAATGGGCGGTAAACCTTTGACTATGGCGGAAGCATGGCACGTCTACGATCGCCTGTACGATGACGACAGGGTGGCGTTTTTTCCGGAGCCGGCTGGCGCCGAAGCGAAGTTCCGTGAATATGCCACGGCGCGCACGGCCTCACCCAAGTTGTGGGCGGATGCCTGGTTGCTGGCGATGGCGGAGGCGGCTGGCGGAACCCTGGTGACTCTCGATCGCGCGCTGGCCGCTCGTAGCGCCCGTTGCCTTCTCCTGGACGGGTCAGGACGGGATGTAACTCAATGACAAGACAACTATTTCAGCGACGATCGGGGCCAAAGGGCGGTAGTTTGCATCCCAGTTGCGAGCGTCAGCTCATGACCGGCTGTGAAAAGAGCAACCCCTGATGACGGCTGCGCCCGTATTGCGAAACCTTCCGAAACCAACTACAACGGCAGAAAAATAACAGCATTCTCTAGCTCTTTGGCCTGGAATGCGGCCCACACCAGCAGAAGCTCTTCAATTGCCTGCCCGATCTCGAGATCCTGTGACACGATGACCAAGCCTGGACTGGATTGCGTCTCGATGAAGCGCTTGAAGTGTCCAGGCATGGTTTGGCGGTCGTGCGACACGAGCACACGATTCCCCTGAGCGGCCATAGCAAGGACTTCGGGATCAGGCTTGCCAATTACACCGCCCTGGCCGGCGCTTTTGGAAGTCAACAGCAGGTTCACGGCGGCGCAAGCCGGCGACAATTTTGTGGTTAAAGCCGGCGTCCGCTTGAAACAGCGGCCTCATCCGCGCGGGGTGACCGCACCCCGACGCGCTGCCTCAATTTTGGCGTATAGAGACGGATGATCCCGGCGGGCTTGCTCTCGAAGGCGCGCGAAGTCCCCTTTGCCGGCACGAAGATAGGCATCCATCTCTTCACGGTGGGCCAGGTAGAACGCGAGGGCGCCATGGATTTGCTCAAGACTCAGCGCAGGGTATGACTCAGCGATTCCGTCGGACGACTCACCGCGCAGGAATGCGTAGACAACCGAGTCCAGGGAGACACGGCTGCCGGCAATCCGGTAGGATTCGTTGACATACTCGACGTAGTCCTTCGCCATGGGCCTGCTCCTCTCCCTCGATAGTCCCACAGGATCGGGACCTTCGCACGCTTCAATTCCAGGACGAGCTTTGACAGGCACGGGTCCGACCTCCGGCCCGCGGAAGAACAACGGCAGGGGACTTGGTCCGTTCATGCGAAACTGAAGAGTGCCCGCGAGCGCGGGCGTGATCTCCCAGGACCCCGATGACTGAAAGCCAAATCCGGAGCCTGCTCGAGCAGGTGCAGGCCGGCGCCGTCGACGTGGATGCCGCGTTGACGCGTCTTCGCCACATGCCGTTTGAAGACCTCGGATTCGCCAAGGTGGATCATCATCGCGCCATCCGGGCGGGCATGCCGGAAGTGATTCTCGCCCAGGGCAAGACGGCAGAACAGGTGGTCGCGATCGCCGGAAAGATTCACAGCCACGTTCCAAACCTGCTGATCACCCGGGCCGATGCCGCGACGGCGGCTGCCGTGACGGCCCAGATTGCCGAAGCGGAGTATTTTCCCCTCTCCAAGGCGATCCGGGTGTGGCGCGACAAGACCCTTCACGGCAAAGGGAAACTCGCCGTGGTGTGCGCGGGCACGAGCGACATTCCCGTGGCCGAGGAAGCGCAGGTCACGGCCGAGGTGATGGGCAACGACGTCGTCACGATCCACGACATCGGCGTGGCCGGGATCCACCGCCTGATGAACAACCGCGAGAAACTGGCCGAGGCGCGCGTGATCGTGGTGTGCGCGGGGATGGAAGGCGCGCTGCCGAGCGTGGTGGGGGGGTTGGTGTCGTGCCCGGTGATTGCGGTGCCGACGAGCATCGGTTACGGCGCGAGTTTCCACGGCCTGGCGGCACTGCTGGGCATGCTGAACAGTTGCGCCAGCAACGTCTCTGTGGTCAACATCGACAACGGCTTCGGCGGCGGGTACGTCGCCAGCCTGATCAACCGCTTGTAGAGCGCGGCCCGAATCGGGCATAGTGGTCCCGATGACTTCACGACGCAGCGTGCTCGCGGCCGGCTTCGGCGTCATTACCTCGAGAACGCGCGCGGCGGCCGCGGCGCGGCCCAACATTCTGTTCGCCATCGCCGACGATCAAAGCTGGCTGCACACCAGCATTGCCGGCGACGCGGTGGTGAAGACGCCCGCGTTCGACCGCGTAGCGCGCAGCGGAGTGCTGTTCACCTCCGCGTTCACCAACTCGCCGGGATGCGCGCCGTCGCGCGCGGCGATTCTCACCGGGCGCGGCCACTGGCAACTCGCCGAGGCGGGCACGCACGCAAGCTATTTCCCGAAAACGCTGAGCGTCTATCCGGACTTGCTCGAGGCGGCCGGGTATCACGCCGGGCTCACGGGGAAGGGCGCCGGTCCGTGCAACTGGCGCGGTTCCGGCTGGACGCGCAATCCGGCCGGCCCGGCATATGACGAACGCAAGGTGACCGGATTGCCGAAGGATCTCTCGCCGAACGATTACGCGGGGAACTTCTCGGACTTTCTGGCGGCCAGGCCGAAGGACCGTCCGTTCTGCTTCTGGCTGGGCGCGCATGAGCCGCACCGCAGTTATGTCCGAGGCTCGGGCCTGAAATCGGGTAAACGCCTGGAGGACGTCACCGTGCCGCGGTTTCTCCCGGACGTTCCGGAGGTCCGCAGCGATCTGCTCGACTACTACCACGAGATCGAGCACTTCGACGCTCACCTGGGCCGGGTGCTCGATCGCCTGGAGAAGTCCGGCGAACTGGACAACACGCTGGTGGTGGTGACGGCCGACAACGGCATGTCGTTTCCGCGGGCGAAGGCGACGATGTACGAACACGGCATCCACATGCCGCTGGCGGTCTCGTGGCCGGCGCGGGCCAAGGGCGGCCGGACGGTTCAAGACCTGGTGAGCTTTGTCGACTTCGCGCCGACGTTTCTCGAAGCGGCGGGACTGAAGGCTCCGGCCAACCTGAGCGGCCGAAGCCTGCTGCCAGTGCTGGCGGCGAATCGCTCCGGGTATGTCGACCCCGCGCGGCAGTACGCGCTGGCGGGACGGGAACGGCACTCGCACGCACGGCGCGACAATCTGGGCTATCCGGCGCGCGCGATCCGGTCGAGGGAATTTTTGTATATCCGGAACTTCGCTCCGGAACGGATGCCGGCCGGCGATCCGGCGGGGTATTTCGACATCGACGCGGGACCCTCGAAGGAATACCTGGTGGGCCATCGCGACGATCCGGCGGTGAAGCCCTTCGCGGACCGAACGTTTCTGCCGAACCCGGCGGAGCAGCTTTATCGAATCAGCGTGGATCGGGCGTGTCTCGAGAACCTGGCGGGCAAGGCGGCGTTCGCGACCGTTCAGCAGCAACACCGGCGGGAGTTGGAACGAATTCTGACGGCGGAAGGCGACACGCGGCTGAAAGGGAGCGGGGATGTCTGGGAGAGCTATCCGCGGTTCAGCGCGATGCGTCCGGAGTTGGGGGGATTCGCGGAAGAGGGGAAGTCGAATCCCCGGTATCAGGGCGGCGGTCGTTGAGGGAGCGGGCGAGCCGGGGGGTGCGCGCTCAGCATTATGGTCGGCGTTGTCGACCCCGAAAAAGGCGAACGTCCCACACAACCGCTTCGGGCGAACCGATCTTCAGCCTTCCGAACTGGGAATGCGTCTGGTTGAAGAGGAGATTTCGCTCCAGCCGGGCCACTACTGACGGAACGACCAATACGCAAGCCCGCTGCGAATCGTACCAGGCATCCCCATACGCTCGGCTCGCAATCAGGTCCTCCTGCTCCCATCCCGGCACATCCTCAGCCTTCGCGATCTCCACAGTCACCGAGCGCGGGATTGAGATTTTTACGACGACCTGATGCCTGGGAATCTCTCCGATACCCGCGTGGACCAATTGCTCAAGGAGGGCCGCCGAATATGTCTCAGCCGCGTAAAATGACGCGCCGGCCCGCAGAGTTCCATCGTGCACCCCACTTTGCCGCGCCGCCGCCGTCGAAAACCGGGAACCGGGAGTCAGCGATTCGGAACGCGTGACGGGGCCGTTCAGACGGGTAGGCCATGAAGCAGCCTGGCAAGAAGCTCTTCCACCTGCCGGGCCCCCAACTCCGTAGAAGCAGTCTCGAGGGGCGTTCGGTGCCCTAGTTCCAGTTGGGGAGAGGACAGGAACCTTTTTGCCGCTTCTTCGTCATCCCAGACATACTCTGCAGTCGCAATCACTCGGGCAAGACGCTCCGTCCGTTGGCTCTCCTCGAGGTTGAGTCGGTCTTTCCGCCTCCGGTAGGCCGCCAGCGGGACGAGTTCGTACATGACCCGGCGCTGCTCGGACTCCAACGCAGAAACGTGCCGGACCGTGTTCTTCAGGCAACGCTTCGGCAAGCCATGCTCGACCGCCTCACTCAAGCGCCGAACAGAGGTCACTCCCTTGTTTAATCCGAGTACCTGGGCGATTCGTCTGGCTTCCACCATGCGGGTCTCGATTTCATTCTAGCCTGCCGCGCTCAGACGAGCGTGTTGATCGATCCCAGACGGCGGCTTTCGAAGGACGAGATCGCGGCGTCCTGCTTCATCACATACCCCAACTGGTCCACCCCTTCGAGCAGGCACATCTTGGCAAAGCTGTCGATGGGAAACTCGACGCTGTGGCCGCCGAGTGAGAGTGTCTGGGCGGCCAGATCGACCGTGGCTTCGACCGAAGGATCCTGCGCCAGCGCCGCGAACAACATCGTGTGAACCTCCGCCGGAACGACGATGGGCAGCAGCGAGTTTTTGAGCGAGTTCTGTTTGAAGATGTCGGCGAACGACGTGCTGACGACCGCGCGGAAGCCGAACTGCGTGAGCGCCCAGGGCGCGTGCTCGCGCGAACTGCCGCAGCCGAAGTTATCGCCGGCCAGCAGGATGGCCGCTCCTTGGCCTTGCGGCTGATTCAGAATGAAGTCCGGCTTGGGATTGCCGTCGGCGTCGTATCGCCAATCGTTGAAAAGCTGTTTGTCCAGACCTTCCTTCGACGTGGTCTTCAGGAACCGGGCCGGGATGATCTGATCGGTGTCGACGTTGGCGATGGGCAGCGGAACGATGCGGCTGGAGAAATTCGTGAAAGGCTTCATATCAGCGCTCCTTACATCAACGTCCGGACATCGGTGACGACGCCGGTAATGGCCGAAGCGGCGGCGGTGAGGGGGCTGGCCAGGAAGGTCCGTCCGCCCTTGCCTTGCCGTCCCTCGAAATTGCGGTTGCTGGTGGAAACGCTGTATTCGCCCGGCTGGAGTTGATCGCCGTTCATGGCGATGCACATGGAGCAGCCCGGCTCGCGCCACTCGCAGCCGGCATCGCGGAAGAGTTGCGGCAACCCCTCGGCCTCGGCCTGCTTCTTGATTTCCTGCGAGCCCGGGACCACCAGGACCCGCACCTTCGGGTTCACCTTGCGGCCCTTCAGGAGGCCGGCCGCGATGCGCAGGTCGCTCATACGGGAATTCGTGCAGCTTCCAATGAAGACCACGTTCACCGGTTGCCCGGCCAGCGGCTTGCCCGCTTCCAGACCCATGTAGTTGAGCGCCTTGACCAGCGAATCGCGCTCCAGCGGGTCGCTGAGGGAGTCCGGCGTGGGGATTACGCCGTCGATCGGGATGCCCATGCCGGGATTGGTGCCGAAGGTAATCATCGGCCGCAGTTCGTTAGCGTCGATGGCGATCGCTTTGTCGTACGCGGCGCCGTCGTCGGTGGGCAACTGCTTCCAGCGCGCGACGGCCGCGTCCCACTCCGCGCCCTTCGGCGCATAGGCGCGGCCGGCCAGGTATTGATAGGTCTTGTCGTCTGGGGCGATCAGTCCGGCGCGGGCGCCTCCCTCGATCGACATGTTGCAGACGGTCATGCGCTCTTCCATGGAGAGGGCGCGAATCGCCGAGCCGCAGAACTCGAACACGCTGGCCGTGCCGCCGCCCACGCCGATCTTGGCGATCAGGGCGAGGATGATGTCCTTGGCCGAAACGCCGGGCCGGAGAGTGCCGTCCACCTGGACCTTGAAGGTCTGCGACCGGCGCTGGAGAAGGCATTGCGAGGCCAGCACCATCTCGACCTCGCTGGTGCCGATGCCGAACGCCAGCGCGCCGAAGGCTCCGTGCGTCGCGGTGTGACTGTCGCCGCACACGACGGTCATGCCCGGCTGGGTCAGCCCGAGTTCCGGGCCGATGACGTGCACAATCCCCTGCCGCTTGCCGTGGATACCCTCGCACGGGACACCGAACTCCCGGCAGTTGGTCTCCAGTTGGTCGAGTTGCTTTTTGGCGATCTCATCGAGGATCGGCAGCGTCCGGTCGTGGGTGGGAATGCTGTGGTCGGCGGTGGCGAAGGTCAAATCGGGCCGGCGCACCTTCAGGCCACGCTCCCGAAGCCCCTGAAAGGCCTGCGGGGATGTCACTTCATGCACGAGGTGAAGGTCGATGAAGATGATGCTGGGCGCGCCGGGCTGCTCGTGCACGACGTGCGAATCCCAGACTTTCTCAATAATGGTTCGAGGCATCGTTGGTTCCTCAGATCGCCGCGCAGACCGCCGCGCCGACCTGTTCGGTGGTGGCGGGCGGACCCGCGGGTTTCAAGTCGGCGGTCACGCGGCCGCTGTTCAAGACGGTTTCCATGGCCTGATAGATGGCGTCGGCTTCTGTTTTGAGCCCGAAGCTGTATTCCAGCATAGCCGCGACCGAGCCGATGGCGCCGAGCGGGTTGGCCTTGTTCTGGCCGGCGATGTCGGGCGCGGAGCCGTGCACCGGCTCATACAGCCCGACGAACGCGCCCGAGGGCTTCCGGTCGCCGATGGAGGCAGACGGCAACATTCCGATGGAGCCGGCAATCACCGCCCCTTCATCACTCAGGATATCGCCGAACATGTTCTCCATCACGACCACGTCGAACTGCTTTGGCCGCAGGATCAACTGCATGGCGCAGTTGTCGACCAGGATGTGCTCGAGTTCCACATCCGGAAATTCAGCGCCGACCTCAACCGCGACCTTGCGCCAGAGTTGCGAGGTCTCGAGGACGTTGGACTTGTCGACCGAGGTCACCTTTTTGCGGCGGTTGCGCGCCAGGTTGAAGGCCATGCGCAGGATGCGCTGGATCTCGGCGCGGGTGTAGACCATGGTGTTGAAACCGCGCTCGGTCAATCCTTCACCTTCGATGCCCCGGGGCGTGCCGTAGTAGATACCGCCGTTGAGTTCGCGCACGATGATCAGGTCGGCGCCGTCCACCAGGTGGTTCTTGAGCGGGGAGGAGTCGAGCAGGGCCTTGTAGGAGCGCACGGGTCGCAGGTTGGCGTAGACGCCGAGCGTTTTGCGGATGCCCAGCAAGCCGCGCTCGGGGCGCAGTTGCGGAGCGACATTGTCGAACTCCGGAAGGCCGACCGCGCCCAGCAGGGTTGCGTCACACTCGTGCGCCAGGGCTTCCGTCTCGGGCGGCATGGGCACGCCGGTTTTGTGAATCGCAATCCCGCCCAGGAGTCCCTCTTTGAGGCCGATGCCATGATTCCACTTGCGGGCAACGTGCTCGAGCACGCGGACTCCCTGAGCGGTCACTTCCGTGCCGATCCCGTCGCCGGGCAGAACAAGAATGTTTAGTTGCATAGAAGCTTTCTGAGGGTGGAGCGAATCGGGTAGCGCAAGCCCTCCCTGCGGTCGGGCCTTGAAGGGGAGCACTAGTCCGCGGCGGCCGAGCGCACTCCTACGGTCTCTTCGATCAGGGCCAGAATCTCGCGGTCGAGCAGTCCTTTCTTGCGGTCGGCGGCGGAGGTGAACCGCTCGTACACCAGGTTCAGTTCTTCACGGCTCAGCTGGAACCCCAGATCCTCGCAGCGCTGGTTGAGGGCGTGACGGCCGCTGTGCTTTCCGAGCACCAGTTTGCCTTCGGGGACCCCTACCGATTTCGGATCGATGATCTCGTACGTGCTCTTTTCCTTGAGGTAGCCGTCCTGGTGGATACCGGCCTCGTGAGCGAAGGCATTGGAGCCGACGATCGCCTTGTTGGGCTGCGGCCCGAACGTAATGATCGAGGTCAACAACTGGCTGGAACTGAACAACTCTTCGGTCCTGATGCCGGTGTGGAAGGGCAGGCGGTCGTTGCGGACCTTCATCGCCATCACCACTTCTTCGAGCGAGCAATTGCCGGCGCGTTCGCCGATCCCGTTGATGGTGCATTCGATCTGGCGGGCCCCCGCCTTCACGGCCGCGAGCGAGTTGGCCACGGCCAAGCCCAGATCGTCGTGGCAGTGCACGCTGACAATCGCGTCGTCGCCCAGCGCTTTCACCACTCGGCCGATCAATTCGGCATATTCGTCGGGCGTCGAGTAGCCGACCGTGTCGGGGATGTTCACCGTCTGGGCGCCCGCCGCCACCACCGCGCGCGAGATTTCTTCGAGGTAATCCGAATCGGTGCGAGCGCCGTCCTCGGCCGAGAACTCGACATCATCGACGTGCTGGCGCGCCAGTTGCACCGCCATCACCGCCTCGTCGAGCACCTGCTGCCGCGACTTCTTCAGCTTGTACTTCAGATGGATATCGCTGGTGGCGATGACGGTGTGGATGCGAGGACGCTTGGCTTTCGCGAGCGACCGGGCGGCCCGTTCCACGTCGAGCGTGCAGGAACGCGCCAGGGCGGCGACTCGGGCTTCGGGAAACTCCCGGGCCACGCGGTCGACGGCCTCGAAATCGCCGTCGGAGGCGATCGGGAAACCCGCCTCCAGCAGGTCGACGTTCAGATCGACCAGCTTTCTGGCCATCGCCAGCTTTTCGTCGACGGTCATGCTGCAGCCCGGGGATTGCTCGCCGTCGCGCAGCGTTGTGTCGAAAATGAATACGCGGTTGCTCATCATGCTCGCACCTTTCCTGGCGCCCCTGCCGTCAGGCGCCGGAACCCTCTCATTATGGCTGGGCGCCCAAGATTTGCCAAATTAATAATTTTCTCAGGTTGTATAATTCATTGTTATGGAGCTTTACCCTCTTCAGGTCTTTCTCACCGTCGCGACGGAGCGGAGTTTCTCCCGGGCGGGCGAGAAACTGCTGCGGACACAGCCTGCTATCTCGCTGGCGATCCAGCGGTTGGAGAACGAGTTAGGGGAGAAGCTGATCGACCGTTCGGGGAAGGAAATGGTCTTGACCGACGCCGGTCATACTGTGGTCGACTACGCTCGTCGTTTTGAGAATCTCCGCGTGGAGATGGAAAACTCCCTGCGGGAGCTGCACGATAAGTCAGCGGGAATGCTGCAGATCGGCGCGAACGAGTCGACGACGCTTTACCTGCTGCGCCACATCCGCAAGTTCCGGGAGTTGTATCCGAAGGTGAAAGTCCGGGTGCAGCGAAGCCTCTCGAGCAAAATCCCGAGCGAGTTGATCGACGGCAACCTGGAGTTGGGCGTCATCAGCTACGACCCGGGTGATGCACGGTTGGAGTCGCGGGTGATCTACACGGACGCGCTGGCGTTTGTGGTGGCCCCGCAGCACCGGTTGGCGGACCGGGAGTCGGTGTCGATCACGGAACTCGGGGTGGAGACGTTCATCGCTCACAACGTGATGTCGCCGTACCGGGAGGTGGTCCTGCGGGAGTTCCAGCACTATAAGGTACAGCTGCCGATTTCGGTCGAGATGCCCACCATCGAGACCATCCGCAAACTCGTCCAAGCGAACCAGGGCGTGGCGTTTCTGCCGCGAATGTGCGTACAGCAGGAACTCGAACAGCGGACACTTCGGGAAGTGAAGGTTCTGGAGTTGTCGGTGGAACGGAAGATCCGGCTGGTCTATCCGGCGAAACGGGTGTTGAGCTATGCGGCCAGAGCGTTCCTCGACCTGCTGGCCGCGGGTCAGGCGGAGACGCCGGCCAACTGATGGAGTTCGCCGACGACGCGAGCCAGTTCGAGCGAGAGCGCCTTCGGCCCGCGCCGGCCGAAGACATCCGTCAACCCGCGGTAATACCAGAGGGTCTCGTCGCGTCCCCCATTGAAGCGAGCCCAGATGGCATCGCCGTGCTGGCGGTAGTCGAAGACGAGGCTTCGGGCGTTGTGTACTTTGTCGGCGCACGAGACCAGCAGCACGGAAGGGCTCGCTTCCTCCAGGTGGTGCAGGTATTTTTCCTTGCGCGGCCGCCAGGTGGGCTTGGGATTGGTCACCGCGTCGGTGCAACCGTCGACAATGGCGGCCACGCCGTCGCCGAAACGCTCGCGGATGGCGTGGAGAATGGGAATGCCGCCCTGGTCTTCGACGGCGTCGTGCAGGAGCGCGGCGATGGCCTCATCCTCGGAGCCTCCCTGTTCGAGAACGAGGGCCGAAACGGCCATCAGGTGAGCGAAGTAGGGAATCCGGCCGCCCTTGCGGACCTGGGCCGCGTGCAGTTCGGCCGCGTAGACAAGCGCCTCACGGAAATGTGGCGAGAGTACCATGTTCGAGTCTACCGCTTCCGCGCAAATCCGCGTTGTCCGAGCTGAATTCGCATGGCGTGCCCGGAGACATGAAACCGCCCGGCGAGTTCTTCGGATTCGGCGATACCCTCCCGGACCAGGCGTTCGATGTGGCGGGCGGGCATCAGGAGTTCGGCGGCCAGCCTGTTGGCTTCCCTCTCCTCGGCCAGTCCGAAGCGGCCGCGGAACCAGGCATCCTCGATCACGCCGTCGCCGACACGGTCGAGATGAAGCAGGAAGTGGGCGATTTCATGGGCAACGGTGAATCGTTTCCTCGTGTACGGCTCGGCCGAGTTCACGAGAATGCTGTAGCCGGAAGGGCCGCCATGCCGGCGGTCGCGGAACAACTTTCCGGACACCCCTTCCTCGAGAAAGGGCGACTCCCAAACGGCCACCCCTAGTGACTCCGCGAGCGCCGTGACGTCTACCGGCACCAGAAGTTGGGCCTCGGCGATGAGGCGATGCGTTCGGTCAGGAAGCCGCATCGGAGTCGTCCTTGCCATCCGGATACGGTTTGCCGACTTCGGCATCGGGGCTGCTGCCCCGCCTCGAAAAGGCGGAAACCAGGGCGAAGTCCTGAAAGAGCCGATCACTCTCTTCTTCCAGGCGCGCCTTGACCTCCCGGCGGAGATAATCTTGAAGTTCCTGACCGCCGACGTATTCACAAAGTGATTCGCGGACGGCCAATTCTGCGGATTTGACGGCTTCGTGCTTGATGCTGCGAAAACCCCAGGCGGCGGCTAACGCGATTACGACCCCCAGGCTCGTAATGGCGATTGTCAGCACCGAGAGCACGATCGTCACTAACGATTCGTAGCTCACGGTCTTTCCGCCCTCAGGATACCAGACGATGTCAAGGGTTCCGGCCGGCTTGGCGCCCTCCTGTACAATAGCTGGAGGTTTGCCGACGCCTGCCGCCATGTATTCGCGCCGCCTCTTTGTGAAGACGCTAAGTGCCGGACTTTTCAGTTCTTTTGAAGCACTGGCAGCTCCTGAAAAAGGGCGCGTGAAGATCACCGACATCCGCACCATGGTGGTCCAGGGACCCCGCTCATATTTATTTGTGAGTGTTGTGACTGACTCCGGCGTGTCGGGCATCGGAGAGGCATATGGGAGTCCCGGGGTCGGGATTCGGGAGGCGATCCAGGAGATCCGAAGTAACTTGATCGGCAAGGATCCCCTGGATATCGAGACCCTGTATGTGGGCCTGGGAGCCCGGACGGATGGGTCGGCCCACATGCTGCTTCGCGCGGTGAGCGGCGTCGAGATCGCCCTATGGGACCTGGCAGGCAAACTCCTGGGCGTGCCGGTCTGCACCTTGTTGGGAGGCCGCTTCCGGGATCGGGTCCGGATGTACCATGACGAAGGCCCCACCGATCCCATGGACCGCGGCAGTTGCCGCGATTGGGCGGATCGGATGAAGTCGAGTCCCGCCGGTTGGACCGCCTTCAAGTTCGCGCCCGTCCGGGCGAAGCCCTCGATCGATAAGGTCCGCGACCTCTCCAACCGCCTGCTGACTTCGCGGGAATTGCGGGAAATCCGGAAGGGCTTTGAGAACTGCCGGGATGCGATCGGCTCGGATTACGATCTGATCGTCCACTGCCATTGGGAGTACGATCTGCGAACGTCGATCCAACTGGCGGAGGCGGTGGAACCGATCAAGCCATTGTTTCTCGAGGACCCGATGCCGCCGGATTTTTCGCAGGGCTGGGTGGACTTGTGCCGGGCGTCCAAAGTGCCGATCTGCACGGGTGAGAACCTGGCGCGCCGCCACGGCTTCAAGGACTTTCTGGTTCAGCACGGCTGCGACATCGCCCAACTCGACGTCAGGAACACGGGCGGGTTGTTGGAATCGAAGAAGATCGCCGACCTGGCGGATCTCTACTACATCCCGATGTGCGCCCACAACACCGGCAGCATCCTGTGCACCATGGCGACGGTGCAGTGGGCCGCCTCCGTCCGCGACTTTCTGGCCTGCGAGACCGTGGTGGGGCGCGGCAACTGGATGGACGACCTGATTGTTCACGACGGACCCATCGTGAAGGATGGGCACATCGACGTGCCCACAAAGCCGGGCCTGGGGGTTGAACTCAACCGCGAGGTGGTGAAGAGCAACCTGGCGCGCGGCGAGAAGTATTGGGACTGAGGCATTAAGGAGCTGGAAAAAACACCGTGTGGAAGCACCCCGCCGTGCCGTACGTCGCACCGTTCGCGACCTTCATCCTGCTGCTGATCGTAGAGGGGTACCTGCCGTTCGGCCCCGAGATCGCGTATCCGCTGCGCTTCGGGGTGGTTGCGGTCGTGATGTGGCTGTTCTCGCGAAACGTCGTCTCGTGGCGAGCGCCCCAGATGGCGGGCAGCATCGCCCTTGGATTTGTGGTCTTCCTGATCTGGATCGGGCCTGACGTGCTGTGGCCGCACTACCGCGAACATTGGCTGTTCCAGAACCCGATCTTCGGCCGCCTGAAGCCCGATGCTCCGGCCAGCCTGAAATCCAATGTCGTGTTTCTGATCTTCCGGTCGCTCGGCTGCTTTGTGCTGGTGCCGATGTTGGAGGAGATTTTCTGGCGCGGATGGCTGGCTCGCTGGCTGATCGACACGGACTTCGAGAGGGTTCCGCTGGGAGCGTACACGGCCGCCTCCTTCGGGATCGGCAGCGCGCTATTCGCTTCCGAGCACGGGCCGTATTGGGAGGTCGGGCTGGTTACGGGGATGCTGTACAACTGGTGGATGATCCGGACGAAGAACCTGGCGAACTCGATCGTCGCGCACGCGGTGACCAACGGGCTGTTGACGGCCTATGTTCTGGGATTCGACCAGTGGCGGTACTGGCTGTAGCGAATACGCCTGCATACCGTCATTCTCATCCTGCTTTCCTCTTCTCTTTTTCGAGGGCTTCGTGCAGTAGCGATCCGAGATAGGTCTGGTACGGCAGTCCCTTTCTTTCCGCCTGCTCTCGTGCCAATTCCAGGTCACCCTCGGCCATGGGGACGTAGACGGCCCGGGCCTTTGAATCGGCCACATGCCGGAGTAGCCGATCCCGGGTGAGGATTTTCGCCTCGCCCGATTTCACCGCCTCGGCGAAGTCGTTCGAAAGCCTCTCGCGATTCGCATACCACCATTCAGCCTCTTCGGCCTCATTCTCGAACTTCTTGTCGATCACACGTTTGGTCATGGCTCAGAGACCTAACGGTCTGGCCGATAGCAACCGCTCAGTGGGTTGCGCAAACCTCACCATCTCCCTGCCGTTGAATTCTCGGGCCGTCCGCTAGCGCAACGCTTCTGCGATGGCCAGTTCTTTCTTGAGAAGGTCATTGACGAGGTCATCGACCGGGACTCCTTTGCGCTCCGCGATGGCTGATAGAGGGCCCATCACCGCCTCGTCCAGGTAAACCGGAAGGTGAAACCGCGTCTTGGCGCGAAAGAACTTCCCGCGCTCGCCCTTCGAGAAGTCGTACTGTTGTTTCATCTCTTCGTCACTCATCACGCCTCCAGGGCAGCCCGCTGCTCGGCCTTGGTCGCCTTACGCGCCGAGATGATTCGAGCCCTCGCCGCGTTGCCTCCGAGGTCCTCCCAGGTGTGGACCACGACCAGACAGACGCCGGTTGACGCCATCCCGATGGTAACCCAGCGGTCGTCGCCAGCGCTGCTGTGGCCGGCGTCGAAAATCGTGACCGCGAGGGGATCGCGGAACACGCTGGCGGCACCCCCGAACGAAACACCGTGTTTGGCCACATTGATCTGCGCTTTCACGGGATCCCAGTCAAAGTGAAGATCCAGATCGACCACCACCCGAATATACGCGGGCCGACCCTGGAGATCAAGACTCCACGCAATGCCGTCTGTTTGGCAGGTCGATCGCAATCCCTCGCGCTGTGGCCGTGCCACAGCTACCGGACCAGGTTGGCCATCGTCGAGATGATCAGGGCGTTGGCGAAATCGAGGAAGAACGCGCCCACCAACGCTACGACGATATAGGCGCGGGGAGCCGGTCCGTACTTCTCCGCCAGGACCTGCATGCAGGCCATGGAGTTCGCGGTGGTTCCCAACATGAATCCGCAAAAGCCGGTCGCGATGAGGGCCGCGTCGTAGTCGCGACCCATCAGGCGGAACACGGCGGCGCACAGCAGCCAGACCAGCCCAACCTGCGCCAGCAGGATCGCGAGGATCGGTCCCGCCAGGGACATCAACTGCCAGAGTTGCAGGGTCAGGAGCGCCATGACAATGAAGAGCGACAGAGCCACGCTGCCGATGTGATCGATTTCGTGCTGGGACAAGCGCAGGAGACGCCAGCGGTCATCGACGTTGCGCAGGATCGTGCCGGCCAGCATCGCTCCCACGGTGGCGGGCAGAGTGAGGCCGGCTCGCTCGAAGACCTGGCTGATGACGGTTCCCGCGCCCATGGCGACGGCGATGGCGATGACGTGGGTCAGCAGCCGGGCGTGCTCGGTTTGGGAAGGAGGGCTGAGGGGTGTGGCCTCCGGCGTGGACACTTCCCCGCCGTACACGATCTGGTCGAGAGAGGGCGCGCCGGCGCCGGCAGGCCGCAGGTGAAACCGCTGGATCTGCCCGTCGCCGATGTGGCCGGCCACGAGTCCCGAGATCGCGATGCCGAACATGGCCGAGGCCAGTCCCACGGTCGATGCCGTGGGAAAGCCGAGTTGTTCGAACATCGGGCCGAACGCGAGCGACGTCGCGGGGCCGCCGGTCAGCGACAGCGAACCGGTGGCGATGCCCAGCAGCGGCGGCAGATGCCAAAGGGTGGCAAGACCGATTCCGAGCACGTTCTGGAGGACCGCCGCCACGGACGTAATGACGAGAAAGACGCCCACTTGCACCCCGCCTTTGCGGAACAGGCTCGCGCTCGCGCCGAGGCCGATGGTGGTGAAGAAGGCGACCATCAGGAGGTCTCGCAGGACAAGATCCATCTCGAGGTTGAGGTAGCGGTCGCGCAACCCGAGGGCCAGGAGCGCGTAGACGATGCCTCCGACCACCGAAGCGGGAATGCGCAGGCGGTCGAGCAGAGGCACGCGGTCTTTGATCCAGATTCCGGCGGCCACTCCGAGGGCCGACAAAGCCAGCACTTGGACCACGTTGAGTTTGAGGGTGAGGACGGCCATGTCAGCGGGCGCGGACGGGAGTGGCCAGTATAACGGAAGGCCTTTTCTTCACGCCAGCGGTTCTTTCCGTACAATCAAACTGGAGGCAGCGCCTTGAGCGGCAACGGGCACATTGAGGAGCGTGACGGCGTGAACTATGTGACGGGAACGCGCATCACGCTGGACTCCATCGTGTATGCATTCCGCGCCGGTTACTCACCGGAGAGCATCCGCGAAGATTTTGAAGGCTTGGGGTTGGCCGATGTTTACGGCGCCATTGCTTATTACCTGGATCATCAAGGCGAGGTGGATGCGTACCTGCTCAGGCGAAAGGAGCAATGGACTGAGCTGGAGCGGCTGGCCACGCCACCCAGCCAAGACTTGAAAGATCGGCTGGATCGTGCGCGGTTGCCGAACGACCCAAGGGTTACTTGCGACGGGCCCCCGCCTCCGCGACCGCCACCCCGAGAACCGCGAGCTTGTTGAGACCCTCGATGTAGGCTTTTGCGCTCGCTTCGATGACATCGGTGGAGGCCCCGCGCCCCATGACACTGCGGCCCGCTTCCTCCAGTTGGATCGTCACCTCGCCCATCGCTTCGGTTCCGCTGGTCACGGCGCGGATCTCGTAGCGCGCCAGCGTGGGCGACATCCCCGTCACCGCCGCAATCGCCTTACACACGGCGTCCACCGGACCGTCGCCGATCGCGGCGCCTTCCTTGACCTCCTCATGGATTCTCAGCCGGACGGTCGCAGTGGGAATGGCCGAGGTCCCGCTGTAGATGTGCAGGTAGTCGAGAATGTACGTTGCCGCCACGGGGTGGATCTCGTCGTGGACAATCGCGATCAGGTCTTCGTCGAAGACCTCCCGCTTCTTGTCGGCCACGGCCAGGAAGCGCTGGTAGGTCTGATTGAGTTCTTCCTGCGAGAGAGCGTAGCCCAGTTTTTCGAGGCGGTCGCGAAGCCCGTGGCGTCCCGTGCGCGCGGTGAGGACGACACGGCTTTCTCCAAAGCCGACGTCTTCCGGCCGCATGATCTCGTACGTTTCGCGGTTCTTCAGGAAGCCGTCGACGTGAATTCCCGAGCTGTGCGAGAACGCGTTTCCTCCGACCACGGCCTTGTTGGGCGCCACCGACATGCCGAGCAGGTCGGCGACCAGACGGCTGGTCCGGTAGAACTCGCGCGCGTCCAGGCCGGTCTCGAGGTCGAAGTAATCGCGGCGGGTGCGGAGCGCCATCACCACTTCTTCCAGCGCGGCGTTGCCCGCCCGTTCGCCGATTCCGTTGATGGTGCCTTCCACCTGCCGGGCGCCGTTCCGCACACCGGCCAAGGAGTTCGCCACGGCCAGGCCCAGATCGTTGTGGCAATGAACGCTGATGGCCGCCCGATCGATGTTCCGCACCTTCTCGCGGATCGAGCGAATGAGGGCGCCGTACTGCTCGGGCACCGCGTAGCCGGTAGTGTCCGGGATATTCACGACGGTGGCGCCGGCGTCGATCACGGCCTCCAGCATTTCGAAGAGGTAGGCCGGATCGGCGCGGCCGGCGTCTTCGGCGTAGAACTCGACATCCGGGACGTAGCTCCGGGCGAGTTTGACGGCGTCGATCGCCATCTCCACGAGCTTGACCTTCTTCTCTCCCATCGTGGACCCGTAGCGCTTGTCCTGGAACTTGCCCATGATGTGGATATCGGAGACGCCGATGCCGGTGTGGATGCGCGGGCGTTTCGCTTTGGCCAACGCCTCGCCGCAGGCCTTGATGTCGCTCGCCACGGCTCGCGACAAAGCGCAGATGGTGGGGCCCTCGATCTCCTGGCCGATCCGCTGGACGGCCTGGAAATCCTCCGGTGACGATGCGGGATAGCCCGCCTCGATGACATCGACGTTCAATCGGGCCAACTGCCGGGCGATGGTGAGTTTCTCGCGGCCGCCCAGGCGCGTTCCGGCCGCCTGCTCGCCGTCTCGCAGCGTCGTGTCAAATACCGCCACCTTCTCGGACATCCATTGCTCCTCTGCGACCCTATGGCGTCCGCCCGGCCCGCCGGGTCCGCCCATCGATACGCGCTTCCTCGGGACACTTCCATTGTGGGTTTTCGCGCAACCGTCGGCAAGTATCACGAGGATGTGGCGGTCGGCGACAGCCGCTTCTGCCTGCAGGCCACCCGGAACCCGCGGGGTACACCCACGGTTCGGAGCCATGCGGCAGCACTCCCCCCTTTGCCTTCTCGCCTGTTTTGGCTAGAATCCGGGCCGGAGGCACCATGACCCACCGCGAACGCATTCTCGCCGCCATCGAGCACAAGGACCCCGATCGCATCCCGCTGGACCTGGGCTCGACGCTCGCGACTACCCTCACGGAACGTGCGCACCAACGCCTGCGCGAGCACCTGGGAATGCCGCTCGATCGTCCGGCGCCGTACTTTTCACGGCGCTCCGGAACGGTTCTTCCGGACGAGGCCATCCTCGAGCACTTTGATGTCGACTGCCGTCCCGTCCTGATGGGCGGCCCCGACTTGCGTTCGGAGCGGGATCTGTCACCAAACGCGATGGTGGACGAGTGGGGAGTGACCTGGGCCCGGCCGGAAGGCGGGCACTTCATCTCATCCGACGGGCCTTTCCATCGAATGGAAGAACCGGCAGAAGCCGACCTCGCCCGGTTCGATTGGCCGGACCCGGGCGACCCGGGACGCTATCGCGGCTTGCGCGAGCGGGCGCGCCTGTTGCGTGAAACGAGCGAGTACGCCGTGATCCTCAACCTCGGGGTTGGGCCGGTGCACCAGTGCCAGTTTGTCCGCGGATACGCCGAGTGGCTGGAGGACCTGGCGGCGCGTCCGTCGTTCGCCGAAGCGCTCCTCGACCGCACGGTCGACTTCTGGATCGCTGTCAGCGACCGCGCCCTGCAGGAAGCCGGCGAGTTCGTCGACCTGGTCTGGTACGGCGACGACGTCGGCACCCAGCGCGCCTGCCTGGTGCGGCCGGACATGTACCGCCGCATGATCAAGCCCCGCCACAAACGCATGGCCGAACTCGTCAAACGGCACGGCAAGCGGATCATCTATCATTCCTGCGGCTCGGTATTCCCGTTGATTCCCGACTTCATCGAAATCGGCGTCGACGCGCTGAACCCGGTTCAGGTGTCGGCCGCTCACATGGACACCAAAACCCTCAAGCGCGAGTACGGGCGCGATCTCACATTCTGGGGAGGAATCGACACGCAGAAGGTCTTGCCCTGGGGGACGGCGGACGAGGTGCGCGAAGAGGTGCGCCGCCGCATCGACGATCTGGCTTCCGGCGGAGGCTACGTTCTCTGCCCGGTGCACAATCTTCAGGCGGAGGTGCCGCCCGCCAACATCGTGACGATGTACGAGGAAGCGCGCTGCCTCTGCGCGTCCGCCGGCCGGTGAGACAGACGCATCGGTCTTGCCGACGGCCTCGCTGACAAGGCGCAAAAAGAGGGAGGACGACGCCACCGCTCGGTGGGGGGATGTGAAAAAATCGGGGACAGCCACCCCGTTTCTCGATCAGCGTTTCCTGAAGATCAACGTGTTGTGGTCGAGAAACGGGGTGACCGCCCCCGATTTTTTCACGGCTTCTGACGCTCGCGGCTCAGGAGGATTCAGTGGTTTCCGCCGCCGCGTAGCCGTCACAGCGCCACACCGGCAGGGAGGGATACTTTGCATAGCGTCCGTCGGTCTTCGACAATTCACAACGCACGAACACGCTACCGCGATCGGACGTGATGACCCATTTGTGCCGGCACGTTTCGCACAGGCCGGCGGGAGTCACTTGCGCGTCTCTTTCGTGTCGAATTCGATTTTGGTTTCCGAGCCGAATCGCTGATAGTTGGAATATTGGACCTTCATCCGCATCCGCAACGGACCGGTGCGGAACGCCAGCGTATCGTCGGCATAGGTCAACACGGGAAAATACACCCCTTCGGCGACGGCCTGGCGTACGGTCGTGAACTGAGGGAACAGGTTCTCCTGCCGGGTTCCGAGAATCTGGGGCACGGCGCGACCCTCCAGCCGCACGATCGAGTAGTCCTTCTGATCGATGTAGAGGAACCCCTCGAACAGCCTCTGGCCGTCGAGGATCTGGCGGGGACTGACTTTCAGCACGAAGTAGGGCACGCCCTCAAAGGTCTGTTCACCGCGGATCTGGCACTGGTAGAGGAACAGCCGGTCCTTGGTAAGCAGCAGCGGCTGGATTTCTCGAAGATCCCGGAAGTCTTCGTCGGTCAGGCGCAACCGGGCGAGGTTCAGCACGGGCTTACCGACCACCTGCTCGAGCCGTTCCCCCGCCGGAGTAAAGGTGACGTCGCGAACTTCACGGTATTGGCCGGACGTCCCGCGGCCCGAGGCGAACTCGTCGATGGTGACGGTCTGCCGGTAGGTGTAGTGGCCGCGAACCGATTCGCTGAACGACTCCCGCTCCGCCACGCGCCGGATCAGGTCGAGCGGTGGCTCGGCGGCCAACGCCGTTGCGGCAAACCAGATGGCGACGAGAGCCCTCATGCGTGTGTCGACTCGATCGTAACACCGGTATCCGCGGCATTTGTGAACTCTGTGTTGCCGTTGTACCGATCGGTTCCCGCCTTCGGTAAGGTAGAAGCCATGAACCGGCTTCTGGTGATGGTCGCCGCGGCCGCCGCCGCGAGGGGCGAGGACCTGCGCAACCTCGAGTTCATGAGCGGTTGCTGGTCGGTGCAGATGGGCCGCGTGACGATTGAGGAACAGTGGAACCGTCCAGCCGGCGGAATCATGCAGGGCGTCAGCCGCACGCTCAAAGACGGGAAAGCGGTCTTTCACGAATTCATCCGGCTGGAGCAGCGAGGGGACGATGTCGTCTACACTCCTCGAATCGGCGACGGGTCGAAACCGGTGCCGTTCCGCCTGATCCGGTTGACGGCGGGCGAGGCCGTGTTCGAAAATCCCGAGCACGATTTTCCGCAGAGGGTCATCTATCGCAAGGCTCCCGTCGGCTTGCCCGCCCGCATTGAAGGAACGAAGAACGGGAAAGCGCGCAGCGAGGATTTTCCGTACCAGCGAATCGCGTGTCCGTAACCGAAATCGGAGCCGCGACGCCGATCCGAGCCGCGACCGTCAGGGAGCGGTGGCTGTCGATGGCCGTTCTTCAACGCCACCGCTCGCTCACGCTCGCGGCTCTGAAGCGCGCGGTTTGGCGAGAGTACGCCGCGATTGATGTCTCGCCGAGAACGTCAGTTCCTTGCCCCTGGTCTTGCCGTCACGGGCCACGGCGGCTGAGGTCCCTGCAAAATCCGGAGAGTCTCTTCGGCCATGCGGAAGAACTCCGTCCGCTGGCTCTCCGCCGCGAACACCAGACCCGCGCCCCGGTAGTACGCAACTTCCTTTTCCCACTGCGCTCGAACCAGGTCCCGATCCGCCTTCACGTACACGGGCCGGTTGTCCTTCAGAACGTACACCGGATTCGAATGAGCCCAGATCGCGATGTCCGGCCGGAGGTTCGGGCTCTGCGCGCGCGCGGCTACCCAGGCGCTCTCGCTCACCTCGAAGTCGAACGGCAGCGTGATTTCTTTCTGGCCGGTTTCGCCCTGCCGCGACGCGACCACCTTTCCGTTCGCCACGATCTCCAACCGCTCGAGCGGCCGGTGGAACACGGCCGTTGCCACTCCTTTCACCCGATGCGACCCGCCGGTCCACGAGATCACGGCGCCAGGTTCCTTTCCGTCCACGGTGAACTCGAGCAGCGGTCCGTTCGACACGACCGCCGCCCCACGCCGGATGCCGTCGGCCCACGTCTCCCAGGCCGACACCCCCGCCTTCGCCTTCACCAGCGTCCGCTCCGGCCCTAATAGCGGCAGCACGTGAGGCCACGGCACGAAATGATCGGTCGGATCCGGAAAATCGCACCCCGCGGTACCCACGACCCGAAACCCGGAGTTCAGCAATTCATACCATCCGATGGCCTTGTACCACGGCTTCATCTTCACCAGCGCGTACTGCATCACCTCCACGAAATCCAGATGATTCAACGCCAGATCCATCAGGAGCGTCGAGTGCTCGCGGCTTCCGTGAAAGTGCGCGAATCCCGCCAGTCCGCCCAGTTTCCGGCCTTCGGCGAACGTCACCGCCGGATACGGATAGGCCTCCGGAGAATTGCCGTACATGTCCCCGATTCCCAACGGCCGGAGCAATTGCCGCCCTCCCAGCACCAGGACGTGGCCATAGAAATCGCTCCGCGTCTCGTGCCCGGACCGGATCGACTGCCCGGGCGCACGCCCTTCGCCTTCGCGACCCCAACCGTGCTGCACGCCGAAATGCTGCTGCCGCTGCCCTTCCAGATCGTTGACGACGTGCAGATTCTCGGCCTGCATCCAACGCAGAAACACACTATCGTCCTCCCGCGCTCGCGCCAGGTGCACGTGATCGTCGGCCGAGATCCACTGCTCCTGCCGCCCCGGCGCCATCGGATACACCTTCAGGGTGACGGTCTTCCGCTCGTTCGGTTTCAACGCGAACTCGGCCGTGGCCGGAGTGTAGAACAGGCCGTGATGCGCCTCCAGCCGGTACTCGTTCCACGCGGGAACGTCGAAGGTGCCCCGGCCTTCGAGCAGGATCGTGTGGGGCATGCTGCGGACAAAGACCTCGAGGGTCTTCGGAGTGCTGGTGTTCCGCCAGATCCGGTTGCGGTAGAAGTTGTCCTGCAGCAGCGGAAGGAGGCTGTCGACCGGACTCAGCCGATGCTGTTGGCCGCTCCGGAACAGATAGATGCGCGCCGGGACCACTTTCCCGGTGTCCCCTTCCTGGACGAGCACCTCGAGGTGTGCCGCGTAGTCGGGCCGCAGCGCGGAATCGCGCACCTGGCCTGTGGCGGATACCAGGGACAGCAGAAAAACGGCCGAAAGGGCGCACAGCCCTTGGAGTTGAATACGAAAGAAGAGTCGTCGCACGATCGGGGTCGATTCTACCAATTCCGAGTGCCGCCGGGCGACGTCTTGTGTCGTCCGGCGGATCTGCAGGCCGTCCTCGCCCACCGCGCGGTAGTAGCATGGAACCCATGCAGCCATCACTCACCCGCCGCGGCTTGCTCTTCTCCCTCGGCGCCTGGCCGCTCGTGGGCGCCGTGCCTCCGTCCAAACCCATGCGCGGGATCTTCCCGATCATGGCCACTCCGTTCACGGCCGGCAAGGCCGTCGACTTCGAAGATCTCGAGCGCGAGGTCGATTTCATGGACCGCTGCGGCGTACACGGCATGGTGTGGCCGCAACTCGCCAGCGAGTACGCCACTCTCGGCAAAGACGAGCGCTTTCAGGGCATGAAGGTCCTGGCCAAGGCCGCTCGCGGGAAACGCCCCGCGCTCGTCCTCGGCGTGCAGGGGCCCAACCTCGACGCGGCTATGGAGTACCTCCGTCATGCCGAATCGTTGGGACCGGATGCCCTCATCGCCATCCCGCCCTCGGAAGCGAAATCGCTCGACGACTTCCGGCGCTACTACGCGGCGCTGGCCGCCGCGACGAAGCGTCCTCTGTTTGTGCAGACATCAGGCGGCGCGAAGAACCTCACCCCACCGGTCGAGATGCTGGTCGCCCTGGCCAAGGAGTTCCCGCACCTCGGTTACGTCAAGGAAGAAGCCGAGCCTGTCCTCCCGCGAATGATCGCCCTCAGCCGCGCCCGCCCGGCGATTTCCAGCGTCTTCAGCGGCGCCGCCGGCAAAGGCATGATCTACGAAATGCGCCTCGGGATGGACGGAACCATGCCGGGCGCTCCCTACTCGGACGTCTACGTCCGTATCTGGGATGCCTGGCAGGCCGGCGACCGTGCTCTCGCGCGGGAGATCTTCTCCAAGTTGCTCTTGATGATCAACCTCGATCAGGTGGTTCCGGGTGCGCGCCAGTACGTCATGCGTAAGCGGGGCGTCTTCAAAACCACCGTTTCCCGGCGGCAGGAGATTCGCCTGACGTCCGAGGCGACCGCCGAGATTGACTACTGCTTCGAAGGGCTGCGCCCGTATCTGAAAGCGTAGGGTGGACCGGCCCCCGGCTTAACGGCGTGCGCAGAATTCAACCCTCCAGCACCGCTTCCACCACCCGGTAGATCCGGACCTCCGGCGCCTCGAACGAGAGCTTTCCGTCGCGCAGTTCGCCCTCCACCCGGACCGCTTCCCCGGAATCGGCCGAGATCATCGATAGCTTGCTCAACCGAACCCGCCCGATTCCCTCCGGCAGCGTGAACGACACCGGAACCCCCCGCGCCGGGCGTACCTCGCCTGCCTTCGAAACGTCGTAACTCAGCAGGTGCGTGACCACCACCGCGCGGCCGCGATCGCGCTTCCAATACGCGTTCGCGCGCAGTCCGGGCAGGTCGTCCCGCTGCGTCCACCGCCACTCCGCTCCGTAGGCCGCGGCAAGATCGGCGGAGGCATTGGCGAAGGCGGGTGTGTCGCGCGGCGTTGCGTCCTCATGGAACCGAGGGCGCTCTCCGGGCACGATCAGCCGGCCTCCCGCCGCCGCCCACTTCGCGATCGCCCGCTCCTCGGCACGCGACAGGTACAACACCGACGGCAGAATCACCACCCGATACTGCCGAAGCCGGTCGAGCGTCTCTTCCGTCAGGAAGTCGAACAGGACATGCTTTCCGGCGAGCGCCGGATGAAGGCGGTAGACCTCGCGCAGGTGCTCGCGGTTCTCGAAGTGCGCCTGGTTGTAGAAGTAGGCCAACGCCACCGGCGCCACGGACTCGTAACCGGCGAAGAGGTCCGGCCGCCGTTCGTACAGCTTGCGAAAGCTGCGCCGGACTTCCGGAAATTCATAACCACTTTGGACAAACGCGCCGCACCCGCCCGCCGCTACTTCGGCGTGCGCGAGTTCGATGTTCGCTTCACCGTGAGCGCCCGCGAACAGCACCACCGGCCGCGCCCCACTCGCCAGCGAGAATTTATATTGGGCTCCGTGCGCGGTGAACCCGCCCGAATCGTCGCGCCCGGGCATGCCCTTTTCGTAGTCCTCCTCGAACATCATCCAATCGGCGCCCCGTTTCCACTCCGCGACGTTCTTGCCGTGCTGGCGCCGTCCGTCCACTGCGCCCACCGTCTGCATCGAACCCCAGTTGGGGAAGAACACGAAGTCAGGATTCTCGGGAGCCACCGCTCGCTTCAGTTGCAGCAGGAGGTCGGCGATGCTCCAGGCCCAGAACCTCTGTGTCTCGTACCAGCGCAGCCGATCCTGGGGCTTCTCGATCCCCAGCAGCCGGAGATCCGGCGCACCGAACCGCCTCCGCCGTTCCTCCGCGCTGTACTTCTCCTGCAGGTGCGCGATGAACTCTCGCGCCCGGCCGTCCAGGAAGCCGTATCCGATACGGTCCAGGTTCGATGGCGTCGTGTAGTCCGCGATCTTGAACCGCTTCTCCAACTCCCCGGGCTTATATCGCGATGCCAGAAATTCCAAAAACTCCGGCCGCTTCTTGGCCCACCACGTCTTGTCCGCTTCCGAATGGAGTTGGACCTCTCCCGTTCCGAACGCCGACCGCAGTTCCTCCGGCCGGTAGCGCGACCGCAGGTACCGCGGGAAGTTCTCGCGGCAATCCCGGCAATAGCAGTGAATGATGTTGTCGTCCACGAACACGCCGTCACATCCCGTACGCGCGATGTCGCGGACAACGAACTCGAGCCACTTCCGCCAGTGCCGGTTGTTCGGACAGGGGGCGTAGAAGAACTGCGGTTCATAGCTCGGGTACGCGGCTGGATTGTTGAAGTGGATGCGCCCGTCGGGGTCGTGCTGCAGCCACTCGGCCGGATCGTCCGCCGGACGCCGGGGAATGCCAAAGGCGCGATATTTGTCCCACGCATCGTAGAATTCCCAAAAGCCCAGCCGCTTTTCCAGGTCGCCGCCCATCTGCTGGCTGTCGATATAGGGGAAGATCAGGTCGACGCCCGCCCGGTGCAGGTCGCGAACCATGTCTTTGAGCCCTCGGAACCGGGCGCGGGTCTCCTCGGGCGTCAACTGCCGGTATTGCGATTCGTCCTTCACCGGAAGGGGCACCGCGCGCGGCCCCCAATGCCCGGTGAACGGTACGTCGTGGCCGAGGTGCAGCAACTGCGGCGGCGCCTGGGCCACGCGGGAGACGAATCCCCGATCCTTCAAGTGGTTGGTTGCGTAGTCGATGATGTACGTGGCCGGAAGCGAGGTGCGGCCGCGCTCTGCCGGCTCCAGTTGGCCTTCCGCCGGCGCGGCGCCGCTTCGCGCTCGTCCAGCCAGGGAGAGCAGAAACAAACTTCGTCGTGTCACCGGGACCTCCGTGTACGGTTCCAGCCGCGGCCTCTATTGCCCCACAATCCGCGGCCCGGCCGCAAGGAGGCCTATCCCTCAACCCCTAACTGGCACACCTTCTGCTCATGCTCCCGATACGCCCGGTTGCGCTGCGTCAGCTCCTGGAAATCCACGCCGTGCGCGTCGAACTCCGGCCCGTCGACGCACGCGAACTTTACTTCCCCGGCCACCGAGACGCGGCACCCTCCGCACATCCCGGTGCCGTCGACCATGATGGGGTTCAGGCTCGCCACCGTGCGGGCGCCCCATTCACGCGTGAGCCTGGCCGCCGCGCTCATCATGGGAATCGGCCCGATGACGTGCACCAGATCGGGTACGCGCCCCTGCTCATCGCGCCAGGCCTGCATGAGTTGCACCACGTTTCCCGGGAAGCCGAAGGACCCGTCGTCGGTTGCCCAGCGCAGGTCGTCGGCCGTCGTGCGCAACTCCTCGTCGAGGATACGGTGGAAGTTGCTCCGCGCTCCGCACAGCAGCACCACCTGATTGCCGGCTTCGCGGAATGCGCGCGCGACCGGAAGCACTTCCGCAACCCCCACGCCGCCGGCCACGCACATCACCGTCCCGACCCTCTCGGCGCGCGCCGCTTTGCCCAGCGGCCCCAACAGGTCGGCAAGCTCGTCGCCCTCCTCGAGAGACGCCATCAGCCGCGTGGTCTTCCCGATCGACTGCACGATCAAGGTAATGCTGTTGTCGTAGCTCCCCACCAGCGTCAACGGAATGCGCTCGCTCTCCGGTGTCGGCCGCAGGATCACGAACTGCCCCGCCTTCCACTTCGCCGCGATCCGGGGTGCGTGGACTTCGAACCGCGTGATCTCGGGCGCCAGCACCGTCTTGCGCAACAGCCGAAACGACTCGGCGGCGGAATCGAACGTGATGCCCGTCGCGTACCCCGGCTCCAGAAAATTCTCCGGGAACTGCTGCCGCAGCGACCGGTCGATCGCTTCCGCCGCCAGCCGTCCGTCTTTCATCGCCAGAATCACGGTGGAACCGCCCCGGACCACGTCGCCGCCGGCGAAGACTCCCCGCACGCTCGTCTCGCCTTGCGGGTTGATGACGATCTTTCCGCGCTTGGTGATCAACTGCGGCGTCGCCCGCTGCAGCGTCGGATTCGGCGATTGTCCGATGGCCGCCACCACCGTCTCCACCGGAATCGTGTACTCGCTGCCTGGAATCGGAATCGGAGACGGCCGTCCCGAGTCGTCCGGGTCGCCCAGCCGCATCCGGATGCACTCCATCGCGCACACCCGATTGTGTTCGTCCCCGATCAGACGGACCGGCGCGGCCAGGAACTCGAACCTCACCGCTTCTTCCTCGGCGTGCTCGATCTCCTCCTCGCGCGCCCGCAATTCGGCCCGACCTCTTCGGAACAGAATCGTCGTCTCGCTGCCGAATCGTTTGGCCCAGCGCGCCGCGTCCATCGCCGAATTGCCCCCGCCGATGACGATCGTGCGCGTCCCTACCCTGACCGGCGTCTCCGCGGCATTCTCGTAGGCGTGCATCAGGTTGATGCGGGTAAGAAACTCGTTCGCGGTGTAGCACCCGATCAGGTTCTCGCCGGGGATGCCCATCAAGTAGGGCAGGCCGGCGCCCGTCCCCACGAAGATCGCCGCGTACCCTTCTTCGAACAACTCCTCGAGGGTCTGGGTCCGTCCGACGATGTAGTTGGTCCGGAACTCTACCCCCAACTCCCGCAGCCGGTCGATCTCTTCGCGGATAATGTCCCGAGGTAGCCGGAACGGCGGGATCCCGTACGCCAGCACGCCCCCCAGTTCATGCAGGGCCTCGAACACCGTGACGCCATACCCCTTGCGCGCCAGGTCGTTCGCGCAGATCAGGGATGCGGGCCCGCTGCCCACCAGTGCCACTCGCAGGCCGTTCAAGTCGGGCCATTCGATCTTCTCGCCGTGGCGGAATTCGCGATGATAGTCCGCTACAAACCGCTCGAGCGAGCCGATCGCCACTGACTCGAGTTTCTTGCCCATCAGGCAGTCTTTTTCACAATACAGTTCGTGCTGGCACACCCGCCCGCAGATGCCGGGAAACGGGTTGGTCTTTTCAAGCACCTGATAGGCGCCCAGGAAATCGCCGTCTACCATCCGCGCGATAAAGCCCTTGATGTCGGTGTGAATCGGGCACGCGTCGATGCACTTGGGATCCCGGCAGTCCAGGCACCGCAGGGCCTCCTGCCGGGCCTTCTCGAGGTCGAACCCGCAGGCGACTTCTCGATCGCGGGTTCTCTCTTGCGGCTCCAACAGCGGCAACACTTGCCTGGGGATCTTCGGGTTCCGTTTGACACGGGGCTTCTCCATGACGCGACTCGCTCCCACGCCTGGACCGCAAACCAATCGCCATCCCCTGGAGACCGCGGCGGACACTTCTCGGGATGGAATCCAAACGTCTGAATCCGAAGGAGATTACCCCTTTCGGAGGATACGGAAAAGGCTGAACCGGCCGCCCGCCGGCGGCCGGCCCTCGGGGCATTTCACCCAACTCACGAACCCGGTTCTTCTCCGCGCTTCCAGCGCCCTGCTTGCTTCAGCGCACTCCGGAGCAGGAACTCGATCTGCCCGTTCAGGCTTCGCAGATCGTCCTCGGCCCATTTCTTGAGGGCTTCGAGCGTCGGCTCGTCCAGTCGCAGCAGGAATGGCTTCCGATCCGCCATGGCTCTACTGGTACAGGGTGCCGGCGTTCACCACCGGTTGCGCTGCCCGCTCGCCGCACAATACGACGAGCAGGTTGCTCACCATGGCCGCCTTCCTCTCCTCGTCCAACTCGACGATCTGTTTGGTCGACAGCCTCTCGAGCGCCATCTCCACCATCCCCACCGCGCCCTCCACGATGCGGGTCCGGGCCGCGATGATCGCCCCGGCCTGCTGCCGCTGCAGCATCGCCGCCGCGATCTCCGGCGCGTACGCCAGGTGGCTGATTCGCGCCTCGACCACCTCCACCCCCGCCACCTGCAGCCGGTCGTGAATCTCCTGCTTCAGCCTTTCGGCCACAGCACCGGTATGCCCTCGCAGAGACGTGACGTGCTCCTCGTGCGAATCGTACGGATACGCGGTCGCCAGGTTCCGCAGCGCCGCCTCGCTCTGAACGTGGACGTAGTTCTCGTAGTTGTCCACCTGGAAAGATGCCTCCGCGGTGTCGACCACCTTCCACACCACCACCGCTCCGATTTCGATCGGGTTGCCGTCATGGTCGTTCACTTTCAGCCGCTGCGTCTCGAAGTTCCGGACGCGCAACGACAGCTTCCGCTTCGTGTAGAACGGATTCGCCCAGTGCAGGCCCGCCTCTTTCACGGTCCCGACGTACCGGCCGAACAACTGCATCACCGCCCCCTGATTCGGCGCCACCACGAACAGACCGGCAAAGCAGATGAGATCCACGATCAACAGGGGAATCAGCAACAGAACCCGCTGTCCACGCTCTTCGCGCGCGAGATCCTTCAAGCCGGCCATCCCCCAAAGACACAAGCTGGCCACAGCCAACAGGAAAAGCACCATCAGCAGGCCGGGCAACACCGAACGAACTTGCTCTTTCATCAAACAATCTCCTTCTGACATCAATATGATATCACTACGATATAAGAAATCAAAAGAGCACGCTGGTGGGTTGCGCGTAACTCATTGCAATAATTACGTATAATGAGTCAAGAAACATGTCTCGAATGTTGGATGAGATCCGGCATCAGCCGGATGCTCTCGAACGCACCCTAAAGTCGCAACTCCCCCGGATTGAACAGTTTCGCCGCCGGATGGCCACGCGCCAGCCGAGACTCATCGTCCTGGCGGCGCGGGGCACCTCCGACAACGCCGCGCAGTTCGGCCGCTACCTGCTGGAGATCGCCACGGGGATCCCGGTCTCCCTCGCCGCGCCCTCCATCCACACGCTCTACGGCTCCAGGCTCGACTACCGGGATGCGCTAGTGATTGGCATCTCGCAGTCGGGCGAATCCACCGACACCAACCTGGTGGTCGAGCGCGCTCGGGCGCAAGGTGCGATCACCATCGGGGTGACCAACGAATCCCGAAGCACGCTGGCTGGATTGGCCGAGCATGTCTTCTTTGTGCGCGCGGGCAAAGAACGCTCGGTCGCGGCGACCAAGACCTACACCGGCCAAGTCCTGTTGATGTACCTGCTGGCCTACGCGCTTGGCGCGAGAATCAAGCCTGACGACCTGCGCCGCCTGCCGGAATGGACGGCCGCCTCGCTCACGCTCGAACCGAAGATCGCGGCACTAAGCGAACGCTACCGGTACATGGACCACGCGGTGGTGGTCGGCCGGGGCCTGAACTACGCGAACGCGTTCGAGTTCGCGTTGAAGTTGATGGAGACCTGTTACGTCGTGGCCGAGCGGTTTTCCTCGGCCGACTTTCTGCACGGCCCCATCGCAATGGTGGAATCAGCGTTCCCCGTGTTCGTCTTTGCGCCCACAGGAGTCACCTGGGGGCCGCTGAAGATCTTCATCGACAAGCTGACTCTGTTAGGGGCGGAGACTCTTCTGGTGACCGACGCGTCCAACCGCGAAGCGGCCGAACTGGCGCCCCGGATTCTGAACGTCCCGCAACGGCTGAAGGAGATGTACACGCCCATCCCGTACATCATCCCGGCGCAGTTATTCGCGGCGTGCCTGGCGGCTCAGAAAGGTCTCGACCCCGACAAACCGAGGACCCTGACCAAGGTCACCCGGACGATGTAGGCCCTGGAGCGACAAGGCTGACGTGCGGCCGAACATTCCTGATAAACTTTGTTTGGACGCCGTCAACGCGTCCTTACATCCGAATGGGTAGGACCTTGAAAACGTGGCGATTCAGTACGAGAACGCGCCGATCACCGAAGCGTTAATCGACATCCGCGTCGAACTGACCTCGGGCGTAACACTGGAAACGCTAGAGGGCATCCACCGTGAAGTAAAAGACCGGTATCCGGGGAAGAAGAAACGTGTCTACATGCAGGGTCAGTTTTTGGCGGGAGATGAGATTGGCGCCGTTGCAAAACAGACTGTGATGGGATTCGCACTCACGACCGAAAACGCCAGGGAGATCTTCCAGGTGAGGCTTGATGGTTTCACATTCAGTCGCCTGCGCCCCTATGGCAACTGGGGTGAGTTGCGCGATGAAGGGCGGCGACTTTGGGAGATCTACAGTAGGGTGGTGAGTCCGCGAAGGATTACGCGTGTTGCTGTTCGCTATATCAACCAGATCGATATCCCCCTTCGCGTGATTGACTACAAAGACTACTTCCGAACGACACCGGAGGTCTCGCCTGTCCTTCCTCAAGGGCTCAGTGGCTTTTTCATGCAGCTTCAGTTCCCCCAAGCTGACTTTGGGGGATTGTTGATTCTTACGCAGACGGCGATTCCGCCGCCAAGCGAGGACATGAACTCCGTGATTCTTGACCTTGACGTGTTCAAAGAAAGTGCCGAGTTGGTGTCAGATAGCGAGGTTTGGGGATTGCTCGAGACCCTCCGCAACCGAAAGAATGAATTCTTTGAGGGTTGTCTTACCGACAAGGCACGGGAGCTTTTCGGACAGAGGAAGGAGTACTGACTTGCCGCAACTGCAGGTAGCTGACTATAGGCCACCGATTGGATTCAATCCCATCTTCGATCAGAACGATGAGGCAGTGACCTCAAAGGTTTACGGAAAGGACCTGCTCGCCAAGTTCGAAGAGATTTACAAGAGCGCGTACTGGCTGACAAAAGCTCGCTTCTTCGAAGCGCGACGGCGATTGAGCAGTACGGTGACTCTGGGACGCGATTGGAATACTTACGGTGCCGAACCGCCCAACGATCTGGCACGTGCTTTGGCAGGGACGGTCCTCGACGCTCTTGAAGCGGATCTGCTGCCCCCCTCTCACCTTGTTCCTTCCGCGGAAGGAGGCATAGCCATCTCCTTCGTCGAAGGTTTCAGCCGTGCAGAGATTGAGATCTACAACACCGGCGAGATTGCCGCAGCGACGTATTCGGGTCGCGGCGAGCCGGCGGCCTGGGAATTGAGCACCACCGAATCCACATTGAAGAAGACCATCTTTCAGATCCGTGTACATCTCGCCTCCTAACCGCCCAGAAAGAATGTACCAGCGTCATCGTCAGGTGCTTCCCGACTTTGACAGGAACGAGCCTCTGTACCTGAGGTACGGCCGCGAGGACTTTGTGGAAGGCCAGCTTGCACCGGCCGCAATCCGCTTTCCGAGGACTTCAGTAAATCGGGGGAACCTGAGCGAACCTGAAGATGCGTTGTTTGCCGAGGACGGCAAGTTTAACGGGTTGGGCGTCGTCGCGTTCGAAGTGTCGGATATTCCTCCGGTCATTGTTCAGGAACAGGGCCCGACCTATGCGTTCTTCATGCGCCATGTTCCTTTGGCTGACAACTATTCGCACAGCGAGGTTTGGTCTGACCACACTACTCAGACAGGCGACTATCGGGAACCGAGCAGGACCGTCAAGCTCAAATTCCGAATTCACTTGTGCCAACGAATCACGCAGGAGAGTATCAGAATCGAAGCCGTCCGGAATAGGGCTACTACCTGACCGGCTGGACGGCAACTGAACTGAAACACCTCACTGCGCCCCACCCCGCCCTTCGACTGCGATCAACGTCAGTGGCTTCGTCAGAGCTGCCTTCTCCTCCAACTCCACCTTCTCCGCCGCGTTCTCGAATTCTTTCAGGAACTCCGGGTCCTGCCCCGCGCCCTCTTCCAGATCTTCGAACGCATACAGCCTGTATTTTCCGGGCGGTAGGCTGTCGAAGGAATAGTGCCCACCGTCGCCCGAAACGGCCGTCCGGTAGAGATCAGGGCGGTTCGACCTGACCGCCTCCGGCGCGAGCGCCACGGTGGCTCCCGGCATCGCCTTGCCGTCGCGAGTCACCGTACCTTCCACCGCCGCGCCGTTCGGGCTGAAGAGCAACTCCAGAGAGCCCGAGGCCCCGGCCGTGAGGTTCACCCCGCTCTCGAGCGCCTGCTCGGGCCCGTACTTCACGGTCTTCAGATAGAAGCCGCCGGTCAACCCCCGCACACGCACGTCGTAGACGTCCGGCAAGACCGATTCGAACGAGAACACGCCACCATCGCCGAGGCGGGTGTTGAGGTTGCCCATGAGGGGCATGGCCAGAGGCATCTCCCGATGGGTCAACGAAACACTTACGCCCGATGGGAGAGCGGCATCGCCCTCCACCTTCGAGATCCCCTTCACCTCCAGGCCCGGCGCAACCGTCAATACAATTCCGTCGACAGGAGCGTGGCCGACTTCGATGGGCAGGTGTCCGCCGGCCCGCGTCTGCCCGCGGAACAGATTCGCCGAAATCACGTAGGATCCGGGAGCGACCCCGCGGATTTCGAAATTGCCTTTGGAATCGACACGGGCCGGTCGCCGGTCGCCGCCCAGGAACGACGCTTGGCTGCGGGGCGCAATCATCACGAAGATCTGCTCCATCCGCCCATTGGTCTGGTTCTCCACCCTCCCGCGCACGGACACGGCCGGTCGTTTCGCCAGCCGAAGGTCGACACCCGGCGCCTCCCCTCCGGCCGTCACCTCGATCTTCGCCGCGGCGGATGGATCGGTGCCCCCTGGGTAGTACGTGGTCGAGTAGGTTTCCTCCGGAATCTCGATGGCCGACCGGTTCTGGGTGAACCCGATGCCCGAAATTCCCGGATGCGTGGCGCTTAGCAGGTATTTGCCGGGTGGAAGGTCGTGGATCCGGTAGATGCCGCGATCGTCGGTTTGCGCGAAGCCCGCGGGTGTCAACTGACGCCGGCCCTGCGACCAGGTGGATCGTAGCGCATTGACCTGAACACGCGAGAGCGGTTCGCCGTCCTCATCCTGAATGCGGCCCGTGATCACCGCCTGGCGCACCAGGCTGAACTGGATGTCCGCCACCTGTTGGCCTTTGTTCAAGACCAGGGGTTTTCCCCGGCGGCCTGTCTGTTTCGCCCCGTACTCCTGGCGGACAAAGCCGTTCCTCGTAGCTGAGAATTGATAACTACCGGGCTCGATGTCCTTCAGTTTGAACCGGCCCTCCGCGTCCGTCGACGCCGAGTATGGCTGTCTGCGCCCGCCTCCGCCGCCACCTCCAGCCCGCACCATCAGGAGGGTCGTTTTGGTGAGGGGCTCACCGGTCGCGAGGTTGGTGACCCGGCCCTCGACCGTGCATAAGTCTTCCGGCGGTACGGGTTGAGCCTCGGCCTGAGCTTGGCCCTGCGGGGAGCCGACGCGCCCGGCGTCACCCGCGCCTCCTCCTCGGCCCGGGCCTCCGCCGCCAGGAAACTGGCGAAACCGGCCCGGCTGCGCATAGCCAACAGCGGCCACGCCGATCAACAGGAACACCAACAGCTTCATCTGGAAATACCGACGCTGGTCGCAGGTCACACGTTACCGGTTTCCCCCCAGCCAACCACGGACTGCCGGCCCGATCCGTGGCGCGACGGTCGCGGGCTACTGGCTCATCCGCTTCATCGGCGACTCCACCTTTTTGAAGCCCGAAGGAACCTCGAACCGCGATGCCTCCACCGGAGCCTGGGTCAATCCGCTGATCTCCGTCGTCATTTCCATCAGCGAAGCCGACCCTGCCTGCGGCTGCGTCTGGGCACTCTGCTCCGGCTTGGGCTCCTCCTTTTTCGGCTCCTCTTTCGGTTTTCTGCGCCCGAAACGGCCAAACCCGCCCAGGACCGCGCCGCCCAGAGCCTCTTTCATTGACGGAGCTGGTTGGCTACTCGCGCTCGACGATGGCTGCGCGCTGCCGCCGGCGGTGGCGGTCCCATCGCCCGCGGCGCCCATGCGGATCGTATTCACGATGGCGACGCCGTTCATCTTCGCCACCTCGCCCTGAATTTTGACCATGCCGCCCTGCATCTGGCCCGCGCCGGCGGCCGCAAGCTGCATGCCGGCCGGCGTGAACGCGATCTTCTGCGCCATGCGCTTATAGAATTCATCGACCTCTTCGTGGCCCTTGACCTTCGGGGCGATCCACATATCCGCCGTCATGTCCATCATCCCGGTCTGGCCGCTCTTCTTGTCCTTGACCTCGGCCTCCAGGGTCATCACGACCTGCTTCGTGGAAAAGCCGTTGATCTCCTTGGTCTGGCCGGTCTCCTTCACCGAGATCTTGTATTCCATCTGGGCATTCGCGGGGTCGCCGGCCGGCTGAGACGCGGCTTCCTGCCGGGCCTGGCTCATTTTTTCAGTCGCCGCTTTCATCGCCTGCACCATCTCGGCGAAGGTCATCACCGAATACTGCTTTCGCGCGTAGTCGATCTGGGTAATGGTCTCGGCGTCCAAGTCGATCATCTGGGCCGAATCGTTGGACCCGTGGAACATGCGGTTGCCTTTCACGGCCACGGTCGACTGAATGGGTTCCCGCAGCTTCTTGCTGAAAATCCCGGCGACCTTCATGGCGCCGGCCATCGCCCCGCCCGTGATCTTCGTGGTCTCCGTGTAGGAGAAATCGGCCCGCAGCCCGACGGGAAGCGAGAGAACGGTCAGTGCAAGGACAAAGCGCCTCATGTTGACCATCGTACTACCAGGCACGCCGCCGGAGAGTACAATGGTGCGTTCCAGGAGGCGTTCCGAGCATGCCCGCTCTGGTCGTTCGCCCGAGCCTCAAGTTTGTGTGGATGGGCTACACGATTGCTGCCTTGTTGGTGATTGGCGTGGCCGCCGCGTCGGCGCAGGTCGCGCCCGAGGCCGGCCTGTGGCCCGTCGCGGTGGCGGCGTTGGTGTTCCTGATTCCCGCGGGAAAGCACGTCCGCCGCTTGTCCACGGTGACCACCGTCGACGGCGACAAACTGCGCTACGAGTCTGGCCTGCTGTCGAGGTCCACCCGGACCCTGCCCTTGGGAAAGATCCAGGACATTCGGGTCGACCAATCACTCGGGCAGCGAATGGTTGGCCTCGGCTCCATCACCATCGAAACGGCGGGCGAATCGGGCGGCATCGTCATGGAGGGTATCGACCGCCCGCGCCAGGTGGCCGATGAGATTCTGGACGCCGCCGGCCGCCAGCCGGGAACCAAATCATGAAACTTCAAGGCAAAGTAGCTGTCATCACCGGCGCCAGCAAGGGTCTCGGAAAGGCCATGGCACTCGCCCTGGCGGCCGAGGGCGCCTCGCTCGCCCTGGTCTCCCGCAACCGGGAACAACTCACCGAGGTGGCCCGGGAGTGCGGCCCCTCGGCTCACGTCTTCACCGCCGACGTCACGAGGGAAGACGACGTGCGCCGCGCGGAGAGCGAGATTCTCACCGCGTTGGCCAAGGTCGATATTCTCATCAACAACGCCGGCGTCAACCTGCGGAAGAACATCACCGACTTCACGCTCGACGAGTGGATGAGCGTGATCGACACGAACCTGACCAGCGTTTTTCTGATGTGCCGGTCGTTCGTTCCGCACATGAAAGGGCGGGGCTACGGACGAATCCTGAACATGACGTCGATCATGAGCCACATCTCCCTGCCGGGGCGCGCCGCGTATTCGTCGAGCAAGACCGCGCTGCTTGGCCTGACGCGAGCACTGGCGCTGGAACTGGCTTCGGAGGGCATCACGGTCAATGGGATCAGCCCCGGCCCGTTCGCCACGGAGATGAATCTGCCGATTCTCGAGAATCCGGAACTCAACGCGCAGTTCCTGTCGAAGATTCCGCTGGGCCGCTGGGGCCGGCTGGAAGAGATCGGACAACTCGCCGCGTTTCTGTGCTCGGAGGAGGCGGGCTTTATCACCGGCACGGACATCCTGATCGATGGAGGCTGGTGCGCGCAGTGACCTCCCGCCGCGAACTCCTCGCCGCCTCCGCGGGAATCGCGCTTTCGGCCTGCGGCGGTTCGCGCCGCCTGGTGATCGGCGTGGTGCCCAAGGCCACTGCGCACATCTTCTGGCAGACCGTGCAAGCCGGGGCGCTGGCGGCCGGCCAGGAGTTCCACGCCAGCATCGAGTGGAACGGCCCTCCGGCCGAGACCGACTACAGCCGCCAGATTCAGATCATCGACTCGCTGGTGGCCCGCCACGTGAATGCGCTGGCGATCGCCGCGACCGACCGGACCGCCCTGATCGCTCCGGTCGAGCGGGCGGTGAAGGCGGGCATTCCGGTCGTGATCTTCGATTCCGGCCTCGACTCCGATCAGTACCTGACCTTCCTCGCGACCAACAACTACCTGGGCGGGCAGATGGCCGCCCGCAAGCTCGGCGAGTTGATCGGAGGCAAGGGAAAGGTAGCGATCGTGATGCTCGCGCCGGGGAGCTATTCCACCATGGAGCGCGAGCGCGGCTTTCGCGATGTGATTGCCAAGGAGTTTCCGGGCGTCGCGATCGTGGCGGAGCAGTTCAGCATGTCCGACCGCGCCAAGGCGCGCGCGGCGGCGGAGAACATGCTGGCCGCGCACCCCGATCTGGCCGGTATGTTCGCTTCGGCCGAGCCGAACTCGGTCGGCGCTTCATTGGCGATCAAGCAGCGGGACCTGGCCGGTAAGGTGAGACTGGTCACCTTCGACTCCACCGATGGCTTGATCGAGGAACTGAAGGCCGGCGTGATCGACGCGATGGTGGTGCAGGACCCGTTTCGGATGGGCTTTGAGGCCGTGCACACGCTGGTCGAGCACCTGAAGGGAACGCCGCCACCGAAGCGCATCGACCTGTCGCCGACGCTGGTGACGAAGGCCAGCCTGGAACAGCCGGAAATCCACAAGCTGCTGCATCCCGACGTTCAGAAGTATTTGAAGTAGGCGTGTGTCTAGCTTTAGAAGCCGTGAAAAATTGGGGGCGGTCATCCCGTTTCGCGACCAAAATCGTTGGTTCTTCACGAAACGTTGATCGGGAAACGGGGTGGCCGTCCGTGCGCCGGGATAAACCGGCATGTTGTCGGGGATGAAAGAGCCCCACAAGAAAGGAGTAGCGATCCATCTTGACCTCGAGTCTTGCGGTTGCCACCGCGAGGTGGCCGTCGAAGCGTAGACAGAGGCATCGGTGGG
>CAZGUX010000291.1:0-20626 GCA_964529305.1 uncultured Solibacteraceae bacterium
CGGCCGAGTTCGTCCCAGTTAGGGGGAAACAAACTGAGCAAGACCGGCCAGTCTTCAAGAAGTGCGTTCATGCCCTGAGACTAGCGCGGAAGGTGGTCGGCCGGCAATCCTTATTTTAGCGCTTATGGGTCTCCGACCGGCCTCTTGAAAGAAGGAGCGACTGACCATGGCAAGCGGGCCGTTGACAGAACCCCAGGTGTGCGAGTACCACGAGCGAGGCTTCGTCCTCGCAAAGGGAATGTTCGACGCCACCGAGATCGGGCTGCTCTCCCGCGCCGCCCGGGAAGACCGCGAACTCGATCTGTACTCCTACCGCCGGGCCGACGGCGAAGGCGGAACGGTCCGCCTCTCTCTCTGGAATCATCCGGGCGACACGCTCTACGGCATGTTCGCGCGCTGTGACTCCATCGTGGGCTCCGCGCAGAGACTGCTCGACGGCGAGGTCTACCACTATCACTCCAAGATGATCATGAAAGACGCCCGCGTAGGTGGAGCCTGGGCCTGGCATCAGGACTACGGCTACTGGTATCACAACGGCGTTCTGTTTCCGTTACTCACGAGCGCGTTCATCGCCGTCGACCCGGCGACCCGCGAAAACGGCTGCATGCAGATGGTGGAGGGTTCGCATCACCTCGGCCGTATCGATCACGGGCGCACCGGCGACCAGTCCGGCGCAGACGCCGAACGCGTCGAGGAGATCCTGAAACGGCTGCCCCTGCGATATGTCGAAATGGAACCCGGGGACACGCTCTTCTTTCACTGCAACCTGCTCCATCGCTCCGATCAGAACCACTCCGACCGGCCCCGCTGGTCGATGATCTGCTGCTACAACGCCGCCCGCAACAACCCCTACCGCGAATCTCATCATCCTCGCTACACCCCGCTCGTAAAGGTGCCCGACGTCGCCATCCGCGACGCCGGCTTGCGGCGCTTTGCCGATTCGCAGGCGGACGTGGCGTGGCACGTTCACCCCGAGTTGTAGCGCCTCCCCTGGTTCTGCGTTCGCAACCGCGCTAGGCTGGGACTCCGCGGGACTCATTCCATGCCTAAGCCTTTCGTGTTTCTTCTCACCCTCGCGATTCCTGCTCTTCTGCCGGCCGCCAGCTTTCTGACCAAGGCCGGACAGCCGCTCTACCCCATCGGCAGCTATGAACTGCCCAAAACCGAGGAAGGACTTCGCGCCATGGCCCAGGCTGGAGTCAACCTCTTCCGCTGTCACGGCAAACCGGACCTCGACCGCGTGGCGGCCGTCGGCGCCCAGGGCTGGGTCCCTCTTCCCTTCCACATCGGCGTGGCCGACGGCAAGATCCGCGCCCAGGTGGAAGCGGTCAAGGATCATCCCGCGCTGGCCGTCTGGGAAGGCCCCGATGAGATTGTCTGGAACTTTACCGCCTACAGCGGCCTCTTTCGCAACGGCACGTTTCCCACGCGCGATGAATGGTGGAAACAGACGCCGCTGGCGGTCGACTACTCCGAACGGGAAGCGGCCAAGGTGATGCCGAATATTCGCGCGGCGATCGGTCTCATCCGGCAACTGGACACCAAACGCCGGCCGGTGTGGATCAACGAAGCCGCCCGCAGCGACCTGAAATTCATCCGCCAGTACCTCGACTCGATCGACGTCACCGGCTGCGACACCTACCCGATTCACGCGGCCACCCGCCTGCCCGCGGACGTCTCGGCCTACACGGAGCGCTACCGCCGTCTGGCCGCGGGACGCGCGGTGTGGATGGTCTTGCAGGGATTCGCCTGGGGGGAACTCGCGGGACGCGACGAGCCGGTCACGTATCCCACCTTCGCCGAGACAAGGTTCATGGCCTGGGCCGCGATTGCGCGCGGCGCGAAAGGGGTCCTCTATTGGGGCATGGACGCGGCGCCTCCCAAGCCGGTCTTCCGCGAATCCCTTCATGCCATCACGAGCGAACTCGCGGCCCTCCACCCGTTCCTCACGGCCGCGGAGACACCCGGACCGCGGATCGAGGTCATCGATTCGGAAGGGTTCGACAGCCCGTCCCGTGGCGTCACGATGTTCTGCCGCCGCGCGGGACGCGAGTGGCTGGTCGCCCTGGTGAATGAGGACAACCGGCCGCATATGGGCGTGCTCGTGTCCGGGCTTCGCGAGGTCAGCCGGTTGGAACTGCTGTACGGAAAGGAAAAGGCCGAACTCGCGCGCGGCGAATTCGCGACGCGGTTGCTGCCCTACGAAGTCAAGGTATTCGCGTCCAGCCGCAAATGGGAAACCTCGCGCAAGGCCGGCCGTGATTTCGTCCAGCCCTAGTCCCAATATGGTCGATGGCCTCAACCCGCGGGTTGCGTTTTCTTCCGAGCCGCGAGCGTCAGAAGCCGTGAAAAAATCGGGGGCGGTCACTCCGTTTCTCGAACACAACTCGTTGATCTTGCAGGAAACGCTGACCGAGAAACGGAGTGGCTGTCCCCGGTTTTTTTCACAGCCCCGTCAGCGAGCTGTGGCTCTGAGGAACGAACGGCGATCCACAGCCGCCGCTCCCTCGTGGTCACGGCTCGGAAGTCGGCTTCTTCACGGCGCTCCCGCCTGTGGTTCGGAGCTATCATCCTCCTGTAGGATGGCCCCACTAGACGGTCGAGTGTTGACTACCCCTGAGTCTGGTACCATCCCCTCTTCATGCGCATAGCGATCCTGGGTGGCACGGGTAAGGAAGGGCCTGGACTGGCCCTGCGGTTGGCGGCGGCGGGATTCCCGGTCGCGATCGGCTCGCGGGACGCGGCCAAGGCCCGGGACAAAGCCCTCCTGCTGACGAGCCACCTTCCCGGCGCCTCCCTGAGCGGCGGCGAAAATTCCGAAGTCGTTCGGGACGCCGACATCACGTTCCTCTCGGTGCCCTTCGACTCCGCGGAGCCGCTGCTGGAAGTGTGCCGCGAGTGGTGGAAGACCGGCGCCGTAGTGGTCGACTCTACCGTCCCCCTCCGATTCGAGTCGGGCAAGCCCTCACTGCTTGATTTGAAGGAGGGCTCCGCCAGCGAGAGCCTGGCGCCAAAACTCCCGCCGGGAGTCGCCCTGGTAGCCGCCTTCAAAACGATACCGGCGCACATTCTTGCGGAAGTGGAGCAGCCTCTCGACTGTGACTTGATGGTCTGCGGCGATCACGCGGAAGCCAAAGCGCGCGTGATGGAGGTGGCGTCCGCCATCAGGGGCCTGCGCCCATTGGATGCGGGGCCCCTACGAAATGCGCGCATCCTGGAAGCGATGTGCGTCCTGGCGATCAGCCTGAACCGGCGGTACAAGTCGAAGTCCGCGCGATTCCGAATCGTCGGCATCTGAACGCCGCCGCCAGATCCCAGCAGGGGAGTCATAATGAGTTAGTTGGCAGGTGGCCGCGCTGTTGCAAAACCTATGACCATCGACATCACCAAGCCGGAACTCGAAGACCTCATTCGCAAGCGCCTCGAAACCGGCGCCTTTCAGACCATCGAGGAGGTCATCGAAGACGCGCTTGCGTCTCAGAACGCCGAAGCCGAATGGCTCATGGCGAACAAGGAGAACATCAACGACAGGATTTCCGGGGCTCTCGATCAGCTTGACCGGGGTGAGGGGATTTCGGGTGATGTTGCGCGAGCCCGGATGCAGCAACGCAAGAAGGCGTGGCTAGCGGATCGAACGGGCATTGTGTCAGGTTGACGAGGAGCGCGAGCGTCGAGATGAGTCGGTCGACGCAGCAAACGCGTGTGTTTGCGCCACGGTTCGCTTCCTGGCTGCGAAATCCCTGGCTAGCGGAACAAATCCCGGTGCGCGGGACGCACCAAATCGCGGGCCGAGCCATCACCCCGGCAGTACGAAAACCCGCGAACCAGACACACCGGAACCCGCTCGGTCTTCCGGAACAACAGACCGGCCGCCCCAGCGAGTTGGTCCGCATCGGCCAGCACCGAGACGCGTAGCGAATATCCGTGCGGGTCCACCTGATCCCGGCAATCCGTCGCCGCCGCCATCCCGTGCAGTCCGATCGCGACATCCACCAGGCCTTCGCGCCAGGGCCGGCCGAACGTATCGGACACGATCACCGGCGCCGCGACCCCGGTGAGCGATTCGATCTCTCGAGAAATGCGCCGCGCCGAAGCGTCGGGATCCTCCGGCAGCAGGCAGGCGCTGGCGCCTCCGTCCACGTTCGATAGATCCACGCCCGCATTGGCGCACACGAAACCGTGCGCCGTCTCCACGATCAGGACCCCGTGGCCGATCCGCACAATGCGCCGCGTCTCGCGAAGCACCACTTCCACCAGGCGGGCATCGTGCTTGCCGAGCGACTCCGCAACGTTCTTGGCCCGCTCGGACGGGGTCACGGTCTCGAGGCGCACAATCCGTCCCTCCGCCTTGGAGACAATCTTCTGCGCCACCACGACAATGTCCCCGGATTTGACCGCCGCGGCGCAGCGCGCCACCGCTTCCACGATAAGGACGCCCAACGGCGCCCCGGCGTCCACCTCGGGAATCGTCCGCACGGGCAGAAGTTCGATCATGCCGGGGGCCGCTCCAGGCGAAATTGATCCACCACCCGGCGCGTCCGGGTCATCGGGGCGGCGATGTCCAGAAACCGGAACAGGTCGGTGGGCCCGTCGATGTCCAGCGCGAGACGCTCGTTGTGTTGAATCACCACCGGCAGCGACGTCTGTTGCGCCGCCGAGCGATGAGGGAGAAAGCTGTCGTTGCCGAAGCGGAGCGGAAACAGGCCGCCCGGCCGCCGGACGACGGCATTCGTGCCTCGGCCATCCCACGCCGGAACCAGCAGCGACCCCTGCCCGGGCGCGTTGGCGACAACCTCCGCGATGTCTGACGCTTGAACCAGTGGGACGTCCGCCGGCACCACCAAAGTTCCTCCGGCGCCCAGACTGCGGACGTGCACGGTCGCCGCCTCAATCGCCCGGGTTTCGCTCTCGCAACTCTCTTCCATCAGGCAGTGAAAGCCGTGGCGCCGCGCCAGGTCTTCAACGCGCGAGTCCCCGGTGATCACGAGCACGGGCATCCGGTCGTACTCCGCGAAGGCATCGAGAACGTCTTCCACCATGGCCGGGATCAGGGCGGCGCGCTGGCCCGGATCGAGCAACGGCGACAGCCGGGTCTTGCCGTTCTCCAGGCTCTTGATGGGGATCAGTGCCCAGGTGTCAGGCAACGAAGCGCCTCCAGGGCCAGACGCTCGGCATCGGCCGTGTCGCGAATCCGGATGTCGGCAAACACCGGCCTCGTGCCCGTTGCGCGAATCCCAGGTTCCTCGCCACGATCCGTTGTGTCGGCCAGTAGCACGCTCAGAATCGGCCGGTACGCCAGGGCCACTCCCGCCGCCGACGCGGGCAGGCCCCTCACCGCCATCAGTTTCGCCGCGGGGCCGCTGAACGCCGCGCCGCCAATGATCGGCGAGATCGCGACGACCCTTGCTTTTCCGAGCGCGTCCGCAATGCCGGGCACGGCCAGGATCGGCCCGACGCTGGTCACGGGATTGCTCGGCGCAATGACGACGACGTCCGCCGCCTCCAGACTCTCCAGCACACCGGGCGCCGGCATCGACGCTCCTGCTCCTTCAAAACGCACGGCATTCACATTACCCTCGTGCCGCCGGTGCACGAAGAACTCCTGAAACGGGACCTCGCCGTCATCCATCGTCACGATGGTCCTCACACGCTGGTCGGTCATGGGGAGAACGCGCGAGGCGATCCCGAAACGCGCACACAGTTCGGCCGTGATCCGAGATAGAGTCGCCCCGGAACGGAGCCGTTGGCTGCGGTACAGGTGCGTGGCCAGGTCGCGATCGCCCACGTTGAACCATGCCGGGTAGCCCAGCACCGCCATCGCGTCTTTGCAATGAAACGTCTCGTGGTTCCGTCCCCAGCCTCGAGCGACATCCAGCAGGCCGCCGAGCTCGTAGCAGATCGTGTCGAGGTCCGGTGAGACGTGTAGGCCCCACCACTCCAGATCGTCGCCCGTGTTGACCACCACGCTCACATCGCCAGCCGGGACGATGCGAACGAGGCCGCGAAGAAACTTGGCGGCGCCCGTGCCGCCGGCCAGGACAGTAACCCGCATCACTCCCCGATCCGTGGCCGATCCCTGAAGCGAAACGTCCCCGACGTGACCAGTTCACGGTAGGTGCCGAACTGCCTCGGCGCGTCGAGCGGGTGCGCCTGGTCCGGTTCGGCGTCGAACCGCCGCAGCAGGCCATACGTCGTGGTCCGCTCCGCCGGCACGCGGCCCGCGTTTCGAATCAGCGAGCGGATTTCCGGCGGCGTCAGAAAATGCCCGTGCGATGCGCCCGCCGCCGTGGAGATGCTCTCGTTCATCAGGGTCCCCCCAAAGTCGTTGGCCCCCGCGCCAAGACATCGCGCCGCGCCCGCCCGTCCTTGCTTCACCCACGAGGCTTGAATGTTGTCGATCCACCTCGCCAGCATCAACCGCGACACGGCGTACGTTCGCAGCACATCGTCCGGCGCCGGTCCCGGACGGATGCCCGGTATCTGCGCCTTCAGAAAAATGGGCGCCTCCGTGTGAACGAAGCTCAGCGGAACGAACTCGGTGAAGCCGCCAGTTTCTTTCTGGATTTGCCGAATCAGGGCGAGATGCGCGGCCTGATGGCGGGCCGTTTCCACGCAGCCGAACATCATCGTCGACGAGGTGGGAATGCCGGCGCGGTGCGCGCTCGAAATCACGCGAATCCAATCCGCCGTCGAGATCCGGCCGGGCGAGATGCGCTCCCGTATCTCGTCATCCAGAATCTCCGCCGAGGTTCCCGGCAAAGAGCCGACGCCCGCGTCCTTCAGCGCGGCCAGATACCACTCCACGCTCTTGCCCGACTGCGCGGCGCCGTAGAGCACCTCCTCCGGCGAGAACGCGTGGAGATGAAGGGCTGGCAGTTCCGTCTTGATGGCCCGGCAGAGGTCGATGTAGTAGGATCCCTTCATGCGGGGCGGCAGTCCCGCTTGCAGGCAGACTTCCGTCGCGCCGAGTTCGAACGCCTCGCGCGCCCGCCGGATCACTTCTTCCGCCGGCAGGAAGTATCCTTCTTCCGCCCGGTGCCCACGGCTGAACGCACAAAACCCGCAGCGCTTCACGCACACATTCGTGAAGTTGATGTTCCGGTTGACGACGTAGGCGACCACGTCGCCCTTGTGTTCCCTGCGCACCGTATCGGCGGCGTTCACCAGGTCTTCGAGAGCCGCACCGTCCGCCGACAGCAGGGTCTCTCCTTCGTCGACGGTCAACTCTCCGCCGCGCAGGGCCTTGTCGAGCGTGGCCCCGATCGTCACCAGCGCTCCTTTTCACTCCGGACGTGGCCGGTCTTATCTACCAGTTCCAACGCCTTGCCGCGCAAACCCTCCGGGGTCCAGGTACTCACAAACTCAGGATAAACCGCCAGCCGTTCGCGAAGCGCAAAGCCCTGGCGCTCGGTTGCCGCTCGAAGGTTCGCGAGTTGCGGCCAGGGCCGCTCAGGATTGATGAAGTCGCGCGTCACCGGCGAAACGCCGCCCCAGTCGTTGATCCCGGAGCCGAGCAGGCCGGCGTAGGCGTCGCCGGTCAGATTTGGCGGAATCTGAAGATTGATCCTGTCGCCAAAGATCAGTCGAGCGACCGCCGCGGTGCGGGCCAGGTCGGCCTCGGCCGGTTCCTCTCGCGTCGCGAACAAGGTACCCGGTTTCGCGCGGAAATTCTGAACGATCACTTCCTGGATGTGCCCGAACTCGTCATCGAGTTCCTTGATCGCGAAGAGCGTCTCGACTCGCTCCTCGATCGTCTCTCCAATTCCGATGAGGAGGCCGGTCGTGAAAGGCACTTGTGCCCTGCCGGCTTCGCGAAGCGTTTCCAGTCGCACCGCGGGAACTTTGTCCGGACACTGGTGGTGCGCTTGCCCGGGCTCCAACAGGCGCTCGCTCACCGATTCGAGCATCATGCCCAGGCTGGCATTCACCGGCCGAAGCAGGCGGATCTCCTCCCGCGTCATCGCACCGGGGTTCGAATGAGGGAGCAACCCCGTCTCTTCATGAACCAGGCGGCACATCGCGGCCAGGTACTCGATGGTGGATCCGTAGCCGTTTCTTTCCAGCCACTCGCGATGAGCCGGATAGCGGCGTTCCGGTTTATCGCCCAGGCTGAACAGCGCCTCTTTGCAGCCCGCCCGCTGCCCTGCCCTGGCCGCCCCGAGCACCTCGTCCGGGGTCATTGTGTGTGCCGCCGGATCGCTGGGTTGACGGGCAAAGACGCAATACGCGCACCGGTCCCGGCACAGATTGGTCAGCGGCAGAAACACCTTCCGGGAGTAGGTGATGGTTCTTCCGGTCCGCCGTTCGCGCACCTGTCCCGCCGCCGCGAACAACTCCTCCAACTCCCATCCCGAAGCGTTCATCAGGCGCACGGCCTCACCCTGGGTCAGTGGGGTCGAGAGAGCGGTGTGCGCCTGCATGCGAAGGTGTGCTTTGCGGAGGTGAAGCGATATGATAACAGTTCTTCAACCCAACACAGAGGTGCGGGATGTCGGATGCTCGAACGGAAGAGTGGCGCGGCAAAATCGGCAAGATGACCGAGGACGAGATGAAGGAGTTTCTCTCCGGAAACCCCTTCTGCCGGTTCGGAACGCTGGACGAAGACGGATGGCCCTATGTCGTGCCCTGCTGGTTTGAATACAGCGACGGAGGCTTTTACATCATTCCCCGTGCGAAATCGGCGTGGGCTCGCAATGTCCAGCGCGATGGCCGCGTCTTCTTGTGCATCGACGACACCACGATGTACAACCACCGCGTCCTGGTCAAGGGAGAGGCGACCGTGCTCGAGGAACCCAACGTCGGTGGACGGTGGGTGGAGATCGCTCGCCGCATGTCCGTACGCTACCTGGGCGAACACGGCCCCGAGTATCTGGAGCCGACCTTGACCGAACCGCGCTGGCTGCTCTTCGTGCGCCCGATCAAGGTGACTACCTGGCACGGCGTCGACTGGGCCCAGAAGTACAAACATTCGAAATGGTAGAGGCACTCATGAACGATCGAACCAGCCGCCGTGCCTTTCTCGGCGCGGCCTCGCTTGCGGCCGCCTTGAAGGCCGCGCCGTCTCCACGCGATCCCGATGCGCCCTTCCGGGTGGGATGCCTCAACGTCCATACCTACTCGCATCTGATGGCGCTGTGGGCCCCCCTCATGAACCCGCGGGCCGGCAAGAAGGAAACCAAACTCACCGGCATGCGGATCACGCACTGCTGGGAGATCGAACCGCAAAAGGCCGAAGAGTTCGCCCGCCAGTTCCGTTGCGAGGCCGTCAGGAATTTCGATGACATGCTCGGGAAAGTCGACGGCATCATCTCGGGCGGCTACTATCACTATCCGTGGAGCCATATCCTGCACCAGCCGTACCTGGAAGCGGGACTTCCCAACCTGATCAATCGCCCGTTCGTCAATTCGATGGCGAAGGCGCGCAAGATGGTCGACACCGCGCGGAAACACGGCGCGACCATCCTGTGCCCGTCCGCGTACGAGTACACCGATCCCATCGTGCGGGCCAAAACGTGGGTGGCCAACAAAAAGGTCCTGAGTTATTCGGCCACCAACTCCTTTGATGAGTATCCGACCCATGGCGTTCACGGGTTGTACATGATTCATAAGGTGATCGCGGAAGCGGGCAATCCGGTGGTCTCGGTGTCGTTTCGCGCTCCCAACTGGTACACGCCTCCGGGCGTGATGACCTTCGAGCATCTCGACCGCGGCGGCCGCACGTTCCTCGGAACGCTCCACCAGAGCCAGGGCCCCTGGGGAACCATGGACATTCACACACCGGACGAATACGGCGGCAGGCAATTCGCGATTCAGGCGGGCACTGAGTTTCCCTTCAACACGACGGAATCCTGGGCTCCCACCATCTGGGCCTATCAGAGGATGGCGATGTACGGAGAGATGCCGCAGAGTTTCGACGTGATTCTCGAAAAGACGCGGGTCTTCATGGCGGGCTGGATGTCGATCCTGGACGGGGGCAAGATCGTCCGGGTCAGTGACGTGCCCGACGACTTTGAAGGCCTGGTGGATCTCCCTGGCAAGCCGGACGACCCGACCGCGGCTCTGTTCCGCAAGAAGTTCGGCTCGGGCAAGCTGTAGTCCCACTCAGTGGCGCCGGGCGACGTTTTTTGTCGCCCGGCGCAGCCCGGGTCCCTGCTGAAAAAATTGGGGACGGTCACGCCGTTTCTCGACCACAACTCGTTGATCTTGCAAAAAACGCTGACCGGGAAACGGGGTGGCTGTCCCCGATTTTTTCACTACCCGCCAGGGAGTCCCCATGGGCCTGCGGCCCACCAAAACGAATGAAAACGTGCCGCAGCCCCGAGCGTCAGCGAGGGGGTCCCTAGCACGCGCGAGCCCACAGCCCAAGAGCGGTTTTTCAACGGAGCGGTTGCTTGCCCGATTCCCTTACACTTCCCAGCCGTGGCTTCCCCTTCGTCACCACCCCGCGCCCGCCGACTACACTGGGAACACAATGGCCACCCTGGGATTCATCGAATACGCGGACGCGCCTCCCGAAGTGCGCGCTGTCTACGACGACATCATGGCGACCCGTCGAATCGACTGGATCAACAATTTCTGGAAAGCGCTAGCCCACGATCCCGCGACCCTGAAGCGCACCTGGACGAGCATCAAGGAGATCATGGCCCCCGGTGCGTTGGATCCGCTGACGAAAGAGATGGTCTACCTCGCGGTCAGCGCGACCAACCAGTGCGGCTATTGCATCGCCTCCCACACCGCCGCCGCGCGAAAAGCGGGAATGACGCCGGAGATGTTTGCCGAACTGATGGCCGTGGTTGGCATGGCCAACGAGACCAACCGCCTGGCCAGCGGCTATCAGGTGGAGATCGACGAAGCGTTCAGAACACCCTGAGGCCGCGGTCATCCAGCGCGGCAAATCCTGTAGAATAGGCCCCTATGACCACCGTTGCCATTGGCGTGGACGAGGCCCCGCTGCCCCACCGCGCTCGCTTTGCAGCAGCCGCCGTTGTGATGCAGGTGCTGCTTGGCGTGATTTACTCTTGGTCCATTTTCCGCGGGCCCCTGGCGCAGTTGCACGGTTGGTCGAAGACCGAGACGATCGCTCCCTATCGCTACTCGATGTTGTCGTTTGCCGCCGGGATGATCCTCGCGGGCTTCTGGCAGGATCGCAAGGGACCCCGCGTGGTGGCCAGTGTCGGAGGTTTCCTTCTGGGGACCGGATGCCTGCTCGCCGCCTGGATCGGCCACACGGTCGACGGCTTGATCCTCGCTTATGGCCTGGTAGCGGGCTTTGGCGTCGGATTCGCCTACGTCACTCCCATCGCAACGTGCGTCAAGTGGTTCCCGGACAAACGCGGCATGATTGTCGGTCTGGCCGTGATGGGTTTCGGAGTCGGGCCTCTGCTGTTTGGACCCCTGCTGGAAGTACTGATTGGCAAGGACCCGTCGCGGCTCGGCGAAACGATTCCCCGCACGTTCCTCATCCTGGCGGCGATGTTCTTTGTCGGCGTGATCGGCGCGGCCCAGGTGTATCGGGTGCCTCCGCCGGGGTGGCGGCCAGCCGGATGGACTCCCCCGGTGGGCAAGGCCGCGGCCGTCGAGATTCCAGCAGGTGGAATGCTCGCGACGTGGCAGTTCTACGCGCTCTGGGCCGTCTACTTCCTGGGAACTTCGGTGGGCCTCACCGCAATCGGCGAAGCGACTCCGTTGTTGCAGGAGATGGCGAAATCGAGCGCCCTGATGTCCGCCGGTACGGCGTTGGGCGTGATGGCCGTGTTCAACGGATTTGGGCGTCTGGCCTGGGGCACGGTCTCGGATAAGTTCGGGCGCAAAGGCGCCATCCTCGCCATGTGCGTGGTCTCGATGTTGGCCTGTCTGGGTTTCCTGCGCGAAGCCGGGGCGTTTCTTCCTTTGTTGATCGGTCTCTGCCTGGCCGCCTTTTCGTATGGAGGGTACCTTGCCCTCATCCCCTCGATGACCGCGGATTTCTACGGTCCCAAGAACGTCGGCGCGAATTATGGCCTGGTCTTCACCGCGTGGGGACTGTGCGGATTCCTGGTTCCCGGGTACTTCGCCCGCATCATGGACAAGGCGAAAGCGGCCGGTGATCTCGCCGGAGGGTATCGTGAAGTCTACACGACCCTCGCGATTCTGGCTCTAGCCGGTGGATTGCTGTCGGCCCTTCTGCGTCCGCCCCGCCGTTCGTAGCCCCAGTGGCGCGGGCGACGTTTTTTGTCGCCCGGCGCGGCCCGCGCTATCATGCCTTTTACGCCATCGCCGTTTGAGGAGCATCGTCGCTTTGAGCCATTATTTTGAGGACTTCCCCGTCGGACACGAACACGAGACCCGCGGCCGCACCGTCACCGAGTCCGACATTGTGCTGTTTGCCGGCCTTTCCGGTGATTTCAACGAGATTCACACCAACGAGCAGCACGCGGCAGGCACCCGCTACGGCCGCCGGATTGCCCATGGACTCCTGACCCTCTCGATCGCGACCGGTCTTTCCGTCCAGACCAATCTCATGGCCGAATCCGTGGTTGCGTTCTACGGCATCGACAAACTGCGCTTCACCAAGCCCGTCTTTATCGGGGACACGATACGCGTCCGAAAGAAAGTGATCGACACCTTGACCAAGGGCAAAGAGATCGGCGTGGTCACCTTCGAAACCACCGTGGTCAACCAGAACAACGAGACCGTGCTGGTGTTTCGCGACAAGATCGTTCTCAAACAGAGAGGCCTGCCAGCCAGCGGGTAGCGTCTTCGACATCCGTTTGGGACAATTCGTGCCCCCCCGGATGCCGGTAGGTCGTGACCTCCGCGCCGGCCGCGCGCAGCGTCCGCTCCAGCGCCGCCGACGCCTCGGCGGGAATCATGCGGTCCAGTTTCCCGGTCGCCAGAAACACCGGTGTCCCCGATAAGTCCGGAGGAGTCTCCGGTTGGAAGGGCTGCATGGCCCGGAACAGAATCGCCGCGCGCAGCGATCCCGGCCGCGTTAAGAGTAGACTGGCCGCGATGTTCGCTCCGTTCGAATAGCCCGCGGCCACGACCCGCGAGCGGTCGAACCCGTACTGCGCTGCCGCCTCGTCCAGAAAGGCGGCCAGTTCCCCGGTCCGCAATCGCAAATCCTCGAGATCAAAAATGCCCTCGGCCAGGCGCCGGAAGAAGCGCGGCATCCCGTTCTCCAGCACCTTGCCTCGTGGGCTGAGATAGTTCCACCCCGGCGCCAGCATTCGCCCGAGCGGCAACAGATCGTTCTCGTCGCCGCCCGTGCCGTGCAGCAGCAGCAGTGTGGCCGGTCCCTCTCCGGCCAGATAGCGATGATGAAAGGTCACGGCAGGTTCACTCCTTGCGGGGTTTTCAGCGCGGGCAGCGAACCGCGGATCTGGTCGCGTTTCGATTCCATCCACGGCGGCAAGCTCAGCATTGTGCCTAACTGCGCCGCCGTTTCGTCCACGGCGAATCCGGGCGCATCCGTCGCGATCTCGAACAACACGCCGCCGGGCTCTCGAAAATAAATGGAGTGAAAATACTGCCGGTCCATCACGGGAGAGACGTGATAGTTCAACCGCATCAGTTCCTGCTGGAAGCGCAGTTGACTCGGATCGTCCGGCGTGCGCCACGCGACATGGTGCACCACGCCCGCGCCCATTCCTGCTCTGCGTTCGCCGGGCGTTGCCAGAACATCCACGAATTGTCCCGGCGCGCCACTGTCCGCCGCGAACCGCACCCGGTCGCCGGTTTCGGAGTGCCGCCGGAATCCCAGGGTCCCGGTCAGCAGGTCCGCCGTCTTCGCGGGATCGATCTCCCAAAGCGTGACGTTGTGCAGGCCCCGCACCGCAAGCTCGGCCGGAACGGGACCTTCCGCCCACACTTCTCGCATGTCGGGCGCCCCAACCAGCTCCACCTTCAAGCCGTCCGGGTCCACCAGCGCGATCACGGCCTCCCCATCGCGCTCGAAGGGTTCGTCGGCATTCACCTTGGCTTCACGCAATCGCGACATCCAGTAGTCCATCGCTTCGCGCGGAATGGAAAACGCAGTCACCGCAACCGCGCCAGACCCTGTCCGGGCCCGCGGCGCATGAGGCCATGGAAAGAACGTCATGATGCTGCCAGGCGAACCGATCCCGTCGCCGTAATAGAGGTGATAGGTTCCCGGGTCGTCGAAGTTCACCGTGACTTTTATCAGGCGCAGTCCCAGCAGTCCTCCGTAGAAGTCTACGTTGCGTTGAGGATCGCCCGCGATCGCCGTGACATGGTGGAGTCCCGGCAGCGCCGCCACTTGTTTTTTCGCGTCCATGGCTACACAATAAACCGTGCGGACTTATTTGTCCAATATATGGACTGAACTACAGTAATAAGGTAAGCCTATGACTGGAAACGTGGGTTTGCACAACCTTCGCTACTTCGTCGCGGTGGCCGAAGAGCTGAACTTCAGCCGGGCGGCGGTCCGTTTGCACTTGTCCCAGCCGGCGCTGAGCCTGCAGATTCGTTCACTCGAAGAACAACTCGGGGTCAAACTGTTCGAGAGAACGAAACGCGAAGTCAGGCTTACCGAACCGGGGAAGGCGTTTCTCGATCCGGCGCGGCGGGCATTGGAACAGGTGGAACGGGCGCTCACCGTCGTCGAACGCGCGGCCCGAGGCGAAGTGGGGAATCTCAGCATCGGGTACGTGCCGACTGCCGACTGCACGCAGTTCCCGGAGATCGTCCGCGAGTTCCGCCGCCGGTATCCGGAGGTGGGCGTCGAACTGCACAACCTCTATTCGCAGGAGCAGTCGGACGCGCTCCGGGATGGAAGCATCCGTCTTGGCTTCCTGAGGCTGCCCGCGGATCTGACCGGGTTGACGGTCGAATGCTTTCTGCGGGAACCGCTCGTGGTGGCCTTGCCCGAGAAGCATCCGTTCGCCCTGAAACAGGGGGTTCCGCTGAGCGCTCTGGATGGCGAGACGTTCTTTGTGTTTCCACGCGAGATGTCCCCGGGTTTCTACGATCTCCTGATCGGAGTCGGGAAGCAGTCGGGCTGCGACATGGGGCGGCGCGAACACGTCGACAGCATGCAGACCACGCTCGGCCTGCTCGCCGCGGGCATGGGAGTCTCGTTGATGCCGGCGTCGATCCAGAACATCCAGCGGAAGGGCGTGGCGTACCGGAAGGTGCACGGCTCCTTTGACCCCGTGGAGATGGTGGTCGCCTGGAAGCAGGGGAGCCGATCGCCCGTACTGGAGTCGTTCCTGGGAGTGGTCCGGCAGTTGGCGACCGTGTGAATCAGCGAGGCTGAAGCAGGAAGGTGACGACGCCCGCGAGGAGCATGACGACAAAGGAGAAGGCAACGCGCCATCCGAAGGGAGCGCCGCCGCCCGTGAAGGCCAATCCGGTCTTGAGCACGGCATTCGAGGCCAATGCCAGCAGTACCCCACCTTCGGCGCTGCTCAAAGCCAGTTTGCCTTCCTGGTAGAGAGCGGCCAACGAGACCGAGACGGAATCGACATCGACCGAACCGCCGATGGCCGAGGCCCAAAATACGGCGGTCCCGCCCGACTCCGCGTTCGCCCACCGAACCACGAAGAGAATGAGGGCAAACAGAAAGCCGAACTTGAGCGCCGGACCGAGGCGAAAGGGGTTCCCACCCACTTCGAAAGCGCGGGCAGGCCGCGTGGCGACAAAACGGCTGAGAACCAAGGTCATGGCCAAGCCGGCGGCGGTCATGGCGGCAAACACTGGCCACGCCCCAAGGGCCAGAGGCGGGTTCAATACCGCCAGGAGGGCGAGAAGCCTGGGAAACTGAATCGCGTTCGCCAGCGTCGAGGCCTGCCAGTATTCCTTCAGCTTGCCGGGGTCCTCGCGGTAGTTGCGGGCGAAAGCGGCCGTCGCCGCCGTGGTGGAAGCGAGACCGCCGAGGACCGATGTGAGCTTCAACCCGAGGTCCGCGCCTAGAAATTTTTGGAGAAAGTATCCGATGTAGGAGATCGACGAAACCAGGATTACGAACATCCAGACCTGGCGCGGGTTGAAGAAGCCGTAGGGGCCATACGGGCCCTCGGGCAGCACCGGAAAAACGACCAGGACAATGGCAACGAAGCGCAGCGTGTCGTTGAACTCGATGCCCGTGATCGTTTCCCGGAAGAATTTGTGGAGGGTCCGCTTGGCCTCGAGGGAGGCGACGACTACCACGGTCAGGCCGATGGCGAGAGGGGCCGCGGCGGGAATGGTGGTCAGATAGGCGAGGCAAAAAGCAACGACGATGGAGAACTCTGTCGTGATGCCATCGCGCTCGGTGGCCCGGTGGAACAACATCAGCGCCATCGCGACGAACGCGGCCAGCACAGTCACGGTGAGCGCGTGAACATGGAGAATGCCGCACACGCCTCCGGCGACCGCGACCAGCAGAAAATCGCGCAGCCCGGCGCGGCGTTCCGTGGGAGTCGCCTCTCGTTGCGCTCCAATCAGCAGTCCAATGAGAACCGCCTCGGCCAGTTGCCGCCAGGCGTGGAGCGGGGGATCGGGCATGTGGCGTTGACCTTACTGTAACAATTGGGGCCGGGGCGCGCAGTCCCTGGGCGCACTTTGGTGCGCTCGTTGCAGTGGAGCAGAAGAAGCCGGAAGCGCGGTTAAAGGTATTTAGCGTTCCGGCCACCTGATCGATCAGGGGTGGAAGTTGGACGAGACACTGCCGCGGATGCCGGAATGGAAGCAGGACGGCGGAATATCAGGAGTGGGCGAAGATGACCAAGCTGATGTCGGACGATCCGGTGGCATACCGGAAGTTCATTGAGGAGTTGGAGCGGTTGGAGGACTAAGAGAGAGCGGCGTAGGAGAAGCGAACGCGAGTCACCGCCCGCCGGGCGTCTTGATGCGCCGCACCGGTGGGGTCACACCGGTGTCTCGCGACGGAGAGCCACTGCACTGATGCGGATCACTCAAACGGCGCGGCGGCCGAGCATTGGATTTGCGGGTCCGGTCTTCGCGACGTGCGAAAAACACGGATCCGGACGTGAGGGCGGGCAGCCACAGAAGCAGGTTGGACATCGCCGGGTCTCCCGAGCGTTCGATTCGACGCCATCTCCCCCGGTTCTCCCTGGAAAACGGCAAAAACGGATCCCCTCCAAAGTCTTCCCTATGTCGATTGAAACTGACGGAAGTGCGGAAGGCGGCCAAACGAGCGGGCGCCGGTGTGCCGGCACGAAGCGCGAGAGAAATATTTGCACGCTATCAGGCCTGCCAACGTCAACGAGACGACAGCTCAGGCAGGTCAACACTTCGAACGTGGATAACAAAGACATCACCAGCTGGCTCAACAGCTCAAAGCTATTTGAATCTCTCTCGGACTTTGCGCTCCTGGCAGCAGTCTCAGCCTTACGAGACCCAAACACCGGCCGCTATAGCCACCAAGTGTTGTCCTCCAGATTTCCCACTGAGCAGGTTGATCGTGAGCTGCGCGTCTTCCACGCAGCGGCGTTTCGCCGATGGCTCTCACTGCCTGTGTCTAAGAAGAAAGACGACATCGCCATGTACCTGACAGAACAGTCTGCACCAACCGCTACCGTGGTACGAGTCTGGAGAAATCTCGAGACGTACAGACAATTGCTGCCAGAGTTTGCCAGCAACATCGAGAAAGAGTTGTTTATCTCCGACGTCAAGACCGTGTTGGCGCTGCTGGACCGACACGCCGAGATCAGTACTCGGCAAACTCTCACCCAGCGTGAAAGGCAGGTCCTCCGGCTTCTCGGGCAGGGGATGACAACGAAGGACATCGCGGTAGCACTAGAGATAAGCCAGTACACTGTAGCCCAGCATCGCAAGGCAATCGGTCAGAAGCTGGGCATTCGCTCTGCAGCGGGACTGGTGGCATATGCCGTAACTCTAAACATCTAACTAACTACATTTAGGGATTGCGGGGGGGATACGATCATGTTAGAAGAATATATCCGTTTGCTTCTGGACACCTAAGCTACGCTGCCCAGAGTTGGTAAAACGGCAGCTGACTATTTGGGATGAACGACAGCGGGGCATCGATATTCGATGTCTGACTCATCTGGATCGCGAAGGTACGTGTGGTACAAAGGTCCGTCTTCACTCTGCTCGGTTTGCTGGTCAGGGTCCCGGCTGTCTGCGCCGCTGCACCGGAGGGATCGGAAGCTAGCTACTGCAATTCCTCCTGGACGTAGTTGCGGCAGAGCAATCTCTGGAGGCGGAGGGTTTGCGATGACGAGGTGAGTTATTCAATTGATCTGTGCCGGAGAGCCGGGGTCGTCGTTCGACGGCTTTGTCCGATTCGAACACCACCCGAAAGAAAATACTCGCCCTTTCAATGGGAAAAGGTCGAGGTTAGCCCAGAATCGGAGATCTGATCGATCTTGAAGTCAACGTCGCCTAAGGAGGTTGCCAATGTTAGTCAGCGGGGGACGCGTCGTCGCGTGCTTTGCCGTCCTAGTACTTTTGTTTATCGCCTCGTCGCAGTGGCTTCGGGATTCGTGGCCCCGGCGCTTGGCCGTAAGCGTTCCTTTCGCCACCAGAACGCCGTCGGGCGAACTTCTTGGATCACTGTTCGACGGTTCAAAAGTCAGCCCGCTCTATTCTGTTGAGCATGTTCAAAAGGTGAACCTGCAAAACCCCGGATGCGGCGTTGGCCGCACCCGGGAAGCAGTCGAAGAGCTTCTGGCGTTTCTTCGAAGAAACAATCGTGCAGGCACAAACCCAGTGTCTTTCCGAGACCTGCAGTGGCTCGTACTGGGTCGATGACTATGCTTTTTGCGACACCGGAATCTACTGTTTCGGCAGCTACAGATTCGCACGATACGACCCTCAGAACGGAAATCAGTGCAGTGGTTCCTGCCGGAACGGAGGGCATTGTGGTCTTGACGATGTGTGCGGTTGCTCTGTAAAGCCATGCCAGAGTTGCGGCACACCCGAATACTGCTACTTTTGAAGACGTTCCCGAATGGGATCAAGGAGGCTGAAATGCCTGTGAAAACTTTCGCTCTACTGTGCGCGGCCTTGGTTGGTTGCCTCTCCGCCGGCGGCGCCGCTGAGGTAAAGCAATCGAGTGCCGGCTTGGCGATCCGTGGCTCGGTAGAAATGGCGTACAATCCAATTGTCGGAAATCCTGTTTCCGTGTGGAGTGGCGGGGCTTTCATCTCCGTCGACCATGCCCGATCGGAAGCTCCGATATTTCGGGTTTTCGATGAGAACGGGCGCCAATTGTCCGAAATCAAGCTGACCATACCGGGCGCTCGTCTGATCAATGTCTATGCCGGAAGATTCGCCCGCGGCCTCGACGGATGGTTGGCTGTCGCCGGGTCCGCGTACTCAGATGATTCCCGAGGCGGTCTTTTCTTGGCCCTGCTTTCTCCCGACGGGCGGGACCGGAGCCTGATACGGTTGAACCCGTTCGCACCCCTGGCGCTGACTGTGGCGGGAGATGGCTCCATCTGGATGGCCGGACAGGAAGTCGTGGACGGCAAGGAGGGCCCGCCCAGTCATCACGTTGTCAGGCGCTTTGACCGAACAGGAAAGATGACAGCATCGTTCGTTCCGCGGGCGGAGTTACCGGACGGGTTGCATCCCGCCGACGGTTCGTTCCTGGTAGCCGCCAGGGATCGGGTGGGATGGTATTCACAGCGGGCGAAGACCTATTTCGAGTTCACGGCAGACGGGACTCCGACGGCTCGGGTGAGAGCCGATCTACTGGCTCAGAGAGCCAGCTTCAGCGGCATTGCTCTGTGCGAGGATGGGGAGCTCTATGTTGGACAGCATGAGGGTCGCGCCACGAGCGGCGTGAAGAACTGGGGCATCTACAGGCTCGTCCGTGGCGGCGACCAATGGGACTTCCACCCCCAATCGGGCAGGCCGGCTTGGGTCCTTGGCTGCCAGGGCACAAGCGTGGCTGTGACCGCTGACATGCGGACCATTACCTGGCTGGGCAGGTGATGGCTTGCGCTAGCGAGGCCATTGGCTGGCTTTGGAACACCGGGGGCGACGGCTTTTGTGACGCACGAAATAGCAGTGGCACGAACTGACCATCGCCATTTGCCCTTTGGGAGTCTGTGGTGCTTGCTGTTCATCACAAGCTCGAAATCTCAACCAACCAAGACACTTTGAGGAGGTACCGCTTGAATACCCGTTGTCGTCGGTTATTGGCCGCGACGCTGCTAGGCGGCGCGTTGACTCTTTGTCTGCCGGCGGTAGTAATTGTTACACGCTTGGTACCGATTTGTCAGGATCTTGTGGTGAGTCGGCATGCGACTCAATTTGCGCCTTGCCGTCGTCCCGCATGAACACACTAGACCCAAAGATTCCTGGGTTTCTTGTGGAGCAACGTGAACGCAAGTCGGTAGTCGCAGCGGTGTTGCCCGGCTCGCCAGCGGAAGCTGCGGGTATCCGTGAAGGCGACGTGCTCGCAGCGGTCGACGGTTTGCGCCTTCCTTTGGCTGACTACGCTTGCTACGACATTTGGCGGGAACAAGGGGCACACAACGTCACGATCACCCGTGGAACGCGTCTTCTACATCTGAGGATTACACCCCAGAAGCAACGAGTTGTGCTGGCGAGAGCCTTGTGGGGCGCGGACACAAGCCAGTCGCGCACCATCCCAGAAGGACAGTTCCTTTCGGGCATTATTGCCAAACAAGCCAATGGTGAGGTTGTGGTG